>JASBRS010000003.1 GCA_030149325.1 Deinococci bacterium | reverse complement strand
GTGGTGTTCGGGGGCTTCAGCTCGCAGGCGCTGGCCGACCGCATCCGCGACGCGGAGGCGAGCGTGGTGGTGACCGCCGACGGCGGCTACCGGCGCGGCCAGGTGCTGCCGCTGAAGCCGGCCGTCGACGAGGCGGTGGAGGCGTGTCCGTCGGTCGGTTCGGTGATCGTGGTGCGGCGCGCCGGCAACGAGGTCGCGATGGCGGCCGGGCGCGACGCCTGGTACCACGAGCTGGTGGCGGAGGCCGACGCCGACTTCCCCGCCGAGCCGCTCGACGCCGAGCACCCGCTGTTCATCCTCTACACCTCGGGCTCCACCGGCAAGCCCAAGGGTGTGCTGCACACCACCGGCGGGTACCAGACCTACACCTACCTGACCTCGCGGCTGGTCTTCGACCTGAAGGACGACGACGTCTACTGGTGCAGCGCCGACGTCGGTTGGGTGACCGGCCACAGCTACATCGTCTACGGGCCCCTGCTCAACGGCGTGACCCAGCTCATCGTGGAGGGTGCACCCACCCATCCGGCGCCCGATCGCTTCTGGGACCTCATCGAGCGCTACGGCGTGAGCATCTTCTACACCGCCCCCACCGCGATCCGCGCCTTCATGAAGCTGGGCGAGGCGCTCCCGGCCGCCCACGACCTGACCAGCCTGCGGCTGCTGGGCACGGTGGGCGAGCCGATCAACCCCGAGGCGTGGATGTGGTACCGGCGGGTGATCGGCGGCGAGCGCTGCCCGGTGGTGGACACCTGGTGGCAGACCGAGACCGGCGGCATCATGATCGCCACCCTGCCCGGCGTGCACGACGCCCGGCCGGGTTCGGCGGGCGTCCCCATGCTCGGCGTCGACGCCGCCGTGGTGGACGTCGACGGCAACGAGATGGGTCCCGACGAGGGCGGCTACCTGGTGGTGCGGCGCCCCTGGCCTTCGATGCTGCGCACCATCCACGGCGACGACGACCGCTACCGCAACCAGTACTGGAACGAGATCCCCCACGTCTACTTCGCCGGCGACGGCGCGCGCCGCGACGCCGACGGCTACTTCTGGATCATGGGTCGCGTCGACGACGTGGTCAACGTGGCCGGCCACCGTCTGGGCACCATGGAGGTGGAGTCGGCCCTGGTGTCGCACCCGGCCGTGGCCGAGGCGGCGGTGGTGGGACGGGCCGACGAGATCAAGGGGCAGGCCATCGTGGCCTTCGTGACCCTGGAGGGCGATCGCGAGGGCGGCGACGCGCTGCGCGAGGAGTTGCGGCAGCACGTCACGCACGAGATCGGCGCCATCGCTCGTCCCGACGAGATCCGCTTCGCCGAGGCGCTGCCCAAGACGCGCTCGGGCAAGATCATGCGGCGTCTGCTGCGGAACGTGGCGTCGGGGCAGGAGCTGACCGGCGACGTCTCGACGCTGGAGGACCGCAGCGTGATCGATCGCCTGGGCGGGAGCTAGACCGGGGCCCCCGAGGCGCGGCGGCGGCCGTTCAGACGCCCCCCGGGTCCGGCTCGTCGTCGTCCGGGACGGCAGCGCTGCGGGCGCTGGCCATCGGATGGCCGGCCGGCTGCGGGCGTCGGGGTCGCAGCTCGCTGACGAACATGGCGGCCACCACCAGCGCCCCGCCCAGCCAACCCCAGGCCCCTAAGCGCTCGCCCAGCAGCACGAAGGCGAAGAGCGCCGCGAACACCGGCTCGAGCACGAAGATCAGCGCCGCCACGTGCGCCGGCACCACGCGCTGGGCGTAGGTCTGCACCACCGCCACCAGCGCGGTCGCGACCGCGGCCAGGTAGAGGATCGCCAGGAAGGTCGTGGCAGGCACGTGTCGGAGCTCGCCGATCTGCGGCAACGCCCATAGCCACGCCAGCAGCGCCATCGGCACGTGCTGCAGGGCCGCCAGCGAGGTGGCCGAGACTTTGCCCGCCACCTCGCCCAGGAAGACGATGAACAGCGCGTAGGCCAGGGCGGTCGCCACCACCCACAGGTCGCCGCCGTTGACCGAGCCGACGCCGCCCCGGAGCGTCATGAGGCCCAGCCCGGCCAGGGCCACCAGCGCTGCCAGGTAGGCGCGGCCCACGACGCGCCGGCGCAACCACAGCGCGGCCACCAGCGGCGTCAGGATGACGCTGAGCCCGGTGATGAAGGCGGCCTTGGACGCCGAGGTCAGCGACAGCCCCAGCGTCTGGGTCGCGAACCCGGCGAACGCCAGCAGCCCCAGGATCAGGGCCGGCCGCACCGCGCGCCGGTCGAAGCGTGCCCAGCTCAGTAGCAGCCCGGCCAGGGTGAAGCGCAGCGCCAGCAGCAGCGGCACCGGGATGGTGGCGAGCGCCTGCTTGACCACGACGAAGGTGGTGCCCCAGATCAGGGTGATGCCCACGAGGGCGGCGGCACCTACGGCGGGCGGCATGACCGCCATTCTCGCACGGCCCGTCACCACGCGCGCTGCGGCATAGAATGGCGCGATGGACAGCTACCGCATCGGCTACGGCGAGGACGCGCACGCCCTGGCGCCGGGTCGCCCGTTGGTCATCGGCGCGCTGACGATCGACGGCAGCCCCGTGGGCACGGTCGCCCACAGCGACGGGGACGTCCTGCTGCACGCCCTGTCCGACGCGTTGCTGGCCGCCTTCGCCATGGGCGACATCGGGCAGTACTTCCCGCCCTCGAACCCGAACTACCGCGGGCTCGACAGCCGCGTGATCCTTCAGACGGTGCTCCAGCGCGTCGCCGACCAGGTCGGCGCCTACCGCATCGTGAACCTGTCGGCGGTGGTGGTGCTCGATCAACCGCGTCTCGGCCCCACCCGTCGCGACATCCAGCGTCAGCTCGCGGGCGAGCTGGGTATCGACGCCTCCCGCGTGGGCGTGACCTTCAAGACCAGCGAGGGCATGGCCCCCGATTTCATCCAGTCGCGCGTGACGGTGCTGCTGCAGACCGAGTAGCGCGCGGCCGAGCCCGGTTCAGGCCTCCTGCACCTCCACCAGCACGCGACCGTCCACCTCGAACGCCTGGTAGAGCTGGATCTTCTTCACCGCCGGAAGCCCGGGCCGCCCCGTCGCCAGATCGTAGGTAGCGCCGTGGTGAGCGCACTTGATCTTGCCGGGCAGCAGCTCGCCGTCGTTCAGTGGGTAGCGCGCGTGGGTGCAGCGGTCGGGAAGCGCGTAGAAGATCCCGTCCTGGCGGATCAGCACCACCTCCACCCCGCCCACCTCGAGCGCGGTGATGGACCCTTCGGCGAAGTCGTCGACCGCGCCCACGTCGGTGCGCGTGGTCGCCGCGCTCACGCCCGGCGCCTCACAGCTTCTCCTTGACGCCGGGGACACCGAGCTTGGCCTGCACCACGCGTTCGACGTACTGCGCCACCTTGGGCAGCGTGACGCGGCTCATGACCTCGTAGAGGAAGCCGGTCACCAGCACGTGCTCGGCGACCTCGGGCGAGAGGCCGCGGCTCATCAGGTAGAAGCGCTGGTCCTCGGGCACCGGGCCGGTGGTCGAGCCGTGCGAGCAGCGCACATCGTTGGCGCCGATCTCGAGCTGGGGGATGCTGACCGCCTCGGAGTCGGCGTCGAGCAGCAGGTTGCGGTTGGTCTGGTAGGCGTCGGTCTTCTGGGCGCCGGGATCGACCACGATGACGCCGGAGTAGACGGCCGAGCTGGCGTCGCGCAGCGCGCCCTTGAACAGCAGGTCAGAGTGGGCGTGGTCGGCGGCGTGGTGCTGCAGGGTGTACTGGTTGAAGTGCTGCCCCTCGTCGGCGAAGTACAGGCCGAGCATCTCGCTCTCGGCGCCCGGGCCGTCGAGGCGGCACTCCACCTCGGCGCGGGCGGCGTCGGCCCCCAGGCTCACGGTGAGCGACTCCAGGCGGGCATCGCGGCCCACGTGCGCGCGCAGCGTGTTCATGTGCGCGACGTTGCGGCTCCAGTTCTGCAGGCTCACGTAGCGCAGCTTGGCGCCGTCAGCGAGCACGATCTCGGTCGCGGCGTCGTAGAACAGGTGCTCGTCGAACGGTTCGCAGGTGTACTCGTCGAGGTAGGTGACCTTGGCGTTGGGCCCGACCACCACCAGGGTACGGCCCAGCCCGACGCCGCCGCGATCGGCGCTGGTGAAGGCGCCCAGCGGCAACGCCACCTCGACGTCGCGGGGGACGTACACGAAGGTGCCGTTCTGCCACAGGGCGGCGTTGAGGGCGGCATACTTGCCGTGGCCCGCGTTGACCACGCTGTAGAGGTGCTCGCGCACCAGCTCCTCGTGGTCGCGCAGGGCGCTGCGAAGGTCGGTGAAGATGACCCCCTGCTCGGCGATGCTGGCCTCGCGATGGACCACCTGGCTGCCCTTGTGGACCAGCACCCCTTCGGCGTCGGAGTCGGTGATCCGCATGCGGATGCGCTCGGAGACCTCGGGGCCCGCAGGCGCGTCGACCAGCGGCAGGCCGTCGAGGGCGAAGCGCTTCAGTTGGGTGTAGCGCCAGCGCTCGTCGCGTGGGGTGGGGAAGGGTTGGGCCTGGTAGCTGCGCAGCGCCGCGCGGCGCTCCTCGGCCAGCCAGGCGGGCTCGTCGTAACGAGCGACGATCGCTTCGACCGCCTGCTCGGACAGTGCGGGGTTGTCGACTAGGGTTGCCATGCTCCTACGGCGGCAGCCTTCGGCCGGGAACGCGACGGCCGTCGCGTTCCCAGGGCCCGCGGCTGCTCAGCCCACGCTCCCTTCCATCTCCAGCTCGATGAGGCGGTTGAGCTCGACCGCGTACTCCAGCGGGAGCTCCTTCGCCACCGGATCGAGGAAGCCGCGGACGATGAGGGCCATCGCCTCGTCCTCGGCCAGGCCGCGCGACATCAAGTAGAAGATCTGCTCGTCGTCGAGCTTGCTCACGGTGGCCTCGTGGCCGACGTGGGCGGTCTTCTCGTTGATCTCGATGTAGGGGTAGGTGTCGGTCTTGGCGACCTCGTCGAGCAGCAGGGCGTCGCACTCGACGTTGGAGCGGGCGTACTCGGCGCCCTCGTGGATCTGCACCAGGCCGCGGTAGCTGCTGCGGCCGCTGCCCTTGGAGATCGACTTGCTGACGACGCTGCTGGTGGTGTGCGGCGCGGCGTGGATCATCTTCGAGCCGGCGTCCTGGTGCTGGCCGTCGCCCGCGAAGGCGATCGAGAGCACCTCGCCGTGGGCACGCTCGCCCACCAGGTAGCAGCTCGGGTACTTCATGGTGACCTTGGAGCCGAGGTTGCCGTCGAGCCACCCCATCGAGGCGCCGGCGTGCACCAGGGCGCGCTGGGTGACCAGGTTGTAGACGTTGTGCGACCAGTTCTGGATGGTCGAGTAGCGCACCTGAGCGTTGTCCTGGACGATGATCTCGATCACGCCGGAGTGGAAGCTGTTGGTGGTGTAGGCGGGCGCCGTGCAGCCCTCGATGTAGTGGAACTTCGAGCCGGGCGCTCCGATGATCAGGGTGCGCTCGAACTGCCCGATGCTCTGGGCGTTGAGCAGGAAGTAGGCCTGCAGCGGCACCTCCACGTCGACGCCCTCGGGCACGTACACGAAGGAGCCACCCGACCACACCGCGCTGTTGACGGCGGCGTAGTAGTTGTCCTCGGGGGGCACGACGGTGGAGAAGTACTCCCTGAACAGCTCGGGGTGCTCCTTGAGCCCGGTGTCGGTGTCGAGGAAGATGACGCCCTTCTTCTCCCACTCCTCCTTGAGCTTGTGGTACACCATCTCCGACTCGTACTGAGCGCCGACGCCGGCCAGCACGCGCTGCTCGGCCTCGGGCACGCCCAGTCGCCGGTAGGTCTCGCGGACCTCCTCGGGGATCTCGTTCCAGTCGTCGACGGTCCCCTGACGCTCGTTGGGGCGGATGTAGAAGTAGATGTCGTCGAAGTCGAGGCCGCTGAGGTCGGGCCCCCACTTGGGAGGTCCCTTCTTCTCGGCGATCTCGAGGGCGCGCAGGCGGAACTGGAGCATCCACTCCGGCTCGCCCTTGAAGTAGCTGATCTTCTCGACGACGCGGCGGTCCAGCCCCTTCTCGGAGCGGTAGAAGTAGGTCTCGGGGAGGCGGAAGTCGTACTGCTTGGTGTGCTCCATGCCCTCGAGCTTCTCGGCATCGGGATGGCCTTCGGTCAGGTCCGACATGCGTCCCTCCCTTCGGAGCGGGCGGCGCTCACGCGCCGACCTGCTCGCGTACCCAGTCGTAGCCCTTCTGGTCGAGCTCCATCGCGAGCTCCTTGGGGCCCTCGGTGACGACCCGGCCCTGCACCATGACGTGGACGCGGTCGGGCACGATGTAGTTCAGCAGGCGCTGGTAGTGGGTGATCAGCAGCGCCCCGAACTCGGGGCCGCGGGCGGCGTTGACGCCCTTGGCGACCACCTTGAGGGCGTCGACGTCGAGGCCGGAGTCGGTCTCGTCGAGGATGGCGTACTTGGGCTCGAGTACCAGCAACTGCAGGATCTCGCTGCGCTTCTTCTCCCCGCCGGAGAAGCCCTCGTGCAGGTTGCGCTCGAGGATCGACTCGTCCCAGTCGAGCGCCGCCACGGCGCGCTGGAGCTTCTGGTAGAACTCCATCACGCCGATCTCGTCGTCCTCGTCGCGGCGGGCGTTGAGCGCCAGGCGCAGGAAGTTGGCGATCGACACGCCGGGCACCTCGACCGGGTACTGGAAGGCCAGGTAGAGGCCGGCGCGGGCGCGCTCGTCGGGCTCGAGGGCCAGCACGTCCTCGCCTTCCAGCAGGATCTCCCCGTCGGTGACCTCGTAGGCGGGGTCGCCGGCGATGATC
Source organism: Deinococci bacterium (assembly GCA_030149325.1). Lineage (GTDB taxonomy): Bacteria > Deinococcota > Deinococci > Deinococcales > Trueperaceae > JASBRS01. The sequence goes on along the minus strand of JASBRS010000003.1, from coordinate 56,964 downwards.
TTGGCCAGCGTCGACTTGCCGGAGCCGTTGGGGCCCATCAGCGCGTGCACCTCACCGCGCGGGACCACCAGGTCGACGCCGCGCAGGATGGTCTCGCCACCCGCGATACGGGCGTGGAGGTTACGGATTTCCAGGGTCGTGTCGCTCATGCAGGCACCTCGTCAGGTCCGTGGATGGGTCGATCGGGGGACGGTCGGTCCTATCTAGGACTCGTTCCGATTTTCAGTATAGCCACGTCGACGGTCAATGTCGAGTCGCGGACTCAAGATTCAATCTACCGCGCAGACGCCCTCTGCGACGTCGGCGGCGACGCTCGCCACGGACACCGTGGTGTCACTCCTTGCGCTTGCGGAACCACCCCAGCAGGCCGCCGCGCTCGCCCTCGCGGCGGTCGTCGGCGGCGTCGGACGGGGGCTCGTCCTCGCGGGACCTGGGCAGCCGGCTCGAGCGCCCGGTGCGCTGCTGCACCGGCGCCGCGTCCATGGCCTTGTGCTCGCTCACCAAGCGGCCCGTGGCGGCGCGGAAGGCGGTGACGAAATCGTCGACGGTGGCGAAGCGCCGGTCGGGGTCGCGCGCCATGGCGCGGGTCACGACCCGCACCACCGCGCGTGGCAGGTCGGGACGCAGCACCGCCAGGTCGCGCGGGATGCCGGAGAGGTGGGCCAGCATGAGGCTGTCGTAGCTGTCCCCCACGAAGGGCCGCTCCCCCGCCAGCACCTCGTAGGCGAGCACCCCGAGGCTGTAGATGTCGCCGCGCGTCGAGGCCTGTCTCCCCTCGAAGACCTCGGGGGCCATGTAGAACGCCGTTCCCACGCGGTCGGTCGACTCCTCCGCCTGGAAGATGCCCGTCCCGAAGTCGCCGAGCTTCGCCACCCCCACCTCGGTGAGGAAGACGTTGGCCGGCTTGACGTCGCGATGCAGCACGCTGCGGCCGTGGGTGTAGGCCAGGCCCAGCGCCACCCCCTCGACCAGCGCGTAGGCGCGATCGAGCGTGAGCTTGCCCTTCTCCAGCAGCAACTGGTCGAGCGTGCCGCCACCGCACAGCTCCAACGCCAGGTAGGCCCGGGCGCCCGTGGGGAAGCCGTCGAACGCCGACACCACGTTGGGGTGACGGAGCTTGACCGTGATCTGCACCTCGTTCTCGAACATGCGGCGCAGCACGGGGCGCTGGTGGAGCTCGGAACGCGGCAACTTCAGCGCCACACGGCCGAACTCGCTGTGCCGGGCCAGGTAGACATGCGAGGTCTGGCCCGACCCCAGCTTCTGTACGATCTCGTACCCCCCAGGTACGAAGGGGGGCTGCTCCTGTTCGGCGCTCATCCCATCCCCTCCGTCGGACACGCCCGCCACGGCGCGCGGCGTTCGTCTCCGGCCGTCGGCTCCCAGTCTGCGACCACTCTACCGTCCGGCGGAGCCCGCCGGAGCGAAGCATCCCGCACGGCGCCGGGCGGCCGGCCGAGCGTCAGACGTCGAGGCTGTCGCCGGGCTCCAGCACCAGACACCGCGCGCCGGTCTCCCCCTCGACGCGCTCCTTGAAGGCTCGGCCGTCCTGGCGGATGGCGTCGAAGGTGTTGTAGTGGATGGGGATGACGGCCTTCGGCTCCAGCAGCTTCACGGCCTCGAGGGCGTCGTCCGGTCCCATGGTGTAGAAGTCGCCGATGGGGAGCATCACCAGGTCGAGGGGCTTTCGCCCGATCAAGCTCATGTCGCTGAAGAGCGCCGTGTCCCCGGCGTGGTAGATGCGCTTCCCGCCCATCTCCAGCACGATGCCCGTCGGCATGCCGCCGTAGGTCCCATCGGGGAACGAGCTCGAGTGCCAGGCCGGGGTGAAGCGGAGACGGCCGAAGGGGAACGCGAAGCCCCCGCCGATGTTCATGCCGTGACCGGTCATCCCCCGCTGCGACACGTAGCTGGCGATCTCGACGGCGGCCACCACGGTCGCCCCGGTTCGCTCGGCGATCGCGGGCGTGTCGGCGTAGTGGTCGAAGTGGGCGTGGCTCAACACGATGTGGCTGGGCGCCACCTCCGAGACGTCCACCGGGGTCGACGGGTTCTGAGCCAGGAAGGGATCGATGGCGATCTCATGACCGCCGTCCTGCAACTGGAAACCGGAATGTCCGAGGTAACGGAGCTTCATGGCACCTCCCCTTGCGCCTCGGCGTGGCCGCGGGACCCGGCGATGCGGGCCCGGAGCGCACGCCACATGAACGTGTCTGGGGCGAGGATAGCAGGCGCGCCAGCGGCCGCGAGACGCGTGGGGTACGGCCGCGGGCTCCTCCCTTCGGCGCACGCCGCGCTCCACCGTTCGTACGATGCGCGCGCGTCGGCACCGCCCTACCCTCGAGTGTCGGGACCGGCCCTGGGGGCCGCGCCCCGCTCAGGAGGGCACGACCATGACCGACACGCACGACACCCACGGCACAGGCCGCAGCACCACCGAGGAGTTCCGCGTCAGCGGCGAGGCCGTCGTCGCCAAGATCAAGGAGCTGGTCCGCGAGGGCAACGTCCGTCGCATCACCATCAAGGACGAGCACGGCAGCACGCTCATCGAGGTACCCCTGACGCTCGGCGTCATCGGCTCGCTGCTGCTGCCGGTGTGGGCGGCCATCGGCGCCATCGCCGCCCTGGTCGCGAACCTCACCATCGCCGTGGAGCGGCGCGGGCCCGCCGTCCCCGAGGGCGCGGCCGCGGACGAAGCCGACGCAGCGGCGCCGGGCACCGCCGGCTCCGAAGGCGGCGCCGACCGCTAGCTCGCCGCGGCGCACCCTTCAGGAAGGACGACCATGACCGACCACGAACCTCGCACCACCACCCACGACCTCTGGGACGACCTCAGCGCCGTCCTGGCAGGGCTCGGGCGCACCCTCGCACGCCTGCTGGCGGAGGGCAACCGACGTCAGTTCACCGTTCACGACGGGCACGGCGGTGTGCTCCTGCGCCTGCCCCTGACCGTGGTGGCGCTGCTGGGCCTGCTCCTGCTGTGGCGGGCGCTGCCGCTGTTGCTGCTGCTGGGGGTCCTGGCCCTGGTCCTGCGCGGCCGCTGGTCGCTCGTCGACCGGGCCTAAGCCAGCCTCGAACTGCGCCCCTGTCGGGGCGGATGCCGTCCGACGGTTCCGCCGCCGGCAGGGGCATCGTCGTGCCTCGGCAGTCCCCGGCACCCCGCTGCCGTGGGAGGGTCTGGTAGAATCCTTTATTGCACCCGCGGCGGCCGGCCCGGCGCCGCGGTCGATCAACAGACGTCCCGCCGGACCCGCACGGCATGCCTGTCGTCCCCTCCGCCTGTGGACGGCGCGAAGCAGGAGGCACCTTGCAGGACATCGTCATCCGCGGCGCGCGCGAGCACAACCTCCGGGGCATCGACCTCGAGCTGCCACGCAACGCTTTCATCGTCTTCACCGGGGTGTCGGGGTCGGGCAAGTCGACGCTGGCGTTCGACACCATCTACGCCGAGGGGCAGCGCCGCTACGTCGAGAGCCTGTCGGCCTACGCGCGCCAGTTCCTCGGCATCATGGACAAGCCCGACGTCGATGCCATCGAGGGGCTGTCCCCCGCCATCAGCATCGACCAGAAGACCACCAGCCACAACCCGCGCTCCACCGTGGGCACGGTCACCGAGATCCACGACTACCTGCGCCTGCTGTTCGCCCGCGCGGGCATCCCCCACTGCCCGGTGTGCGGCCGCACCATCGAACGTCAGTCGGCCAGCGAGATCGTCGATCGCATGCTGGAGCGCTACGACGGCGCCCGAGCCATGCTGCTGGCGCCGCTGGTGCGCGGCCGCAAGGGCGAGTACAAGAAGCTCTTCCAGGACCTCAAGAAGGAGGGCTTCGCGCGGGTGCGCGTCGACGGTCAGGTCCAGACCCTCGAGCAGGCCATCGACGCCAACCTCGAACGCTACGAGAAGCAAGACATCGACATCGTGATCGACCGCGTCAAGATCGACGAGGACGACCGCTCGCGGCTCGCCGAATCGACCGAGCTGGCGCTGGTGCGCGGCGAGGGCCTGATGCGGCTGTTCCTGCCCGACGACGACGTCGACGAGCTCTACAGCGAGAAGTTCGCGTGCCCGGAGCACGGCACCTTCCTGGAGGAGCTCGAGCCCCGCACCTTCTCCTTCAACTCCCCCTACGGCGCCTGCCCGCACTGCTCGGGCCTCGGCTACCTGCAGCAGTTCGACCCCGAGCTCATCGTCCCCGACGACTCGCTGTCGATCGCCCGAGGCGCCATCCAGCCCTGGTCGGGCGCCCGCTCCGACGGCTCCAAGGTCTTCTACTGGGATCGCCTGCGGGCCATGGCCGAGCACTTCGGCTTCGACCTGCAGGTCCCCTGGCGCGACCTCCCCGAGGATGCACGCAACCTCGTCCTGCACGGCACCACCGAGCCCATCGACGTGGTCTACAGCCGCGGCGGTCGCGAGACCATGCGCTTCAAGGCGGAGTTCGAAGGCGTCATCCCCAACCTCGAACGGCGCCTCAAGGAGGCCACCAGCGACTACGCTCGCGAACGCCTCGAGGAGTACATGTCGCTGGTGCCCTGCAGCGAGTGCGGCGGCAGCCGCTACAAGAAGGAGGTCCTGGCGGTCACCGTGGCCGACCGGAACATCGCCGACGTGTCGGGCATGACCGTGCTCGACGCCCGCGCCTTCTTCGGCGAGGTCGACCTGCCGGGTCAGGCCGGCAAGGTCGCGCGCCCCATCCTGCGCGAGGTCAACGCCCGCCTGGGGTTCCTCGAGGACGTCGGCCTCGACTACCTGAGCCTCGATCGCAGCGCCAACACCCTGTCGGGCGGCGAGGCCCAGCGCATCCGCCTGGCGACGCAGGTCGGCAGCGGCCTGACGGGCGTGCTCTACGTCCTCGACGAGCCGTCGATCGGCCTGCACCCCCGCGACAACGCGCGCCTGCTGCGCACCCTGCTCAGCCTCCGCGACCTCGGCAACACCCTCATCGTGGTCGAGCACGACGAGGAGACCATGCGCCGGGCCGACTACATCGTCGACCTGGGGCCGGGCGCTGGCGTCCACGGCGGCGAGGTGGTGGCCGCGGCCACGCCCGAGGCCCTGCTCGAGCACCCGTCGTCGCTCACCGCCGCCTACCTGCGCGGCGACCGTCGCATCGAGGTGCCGCCGAAGCGCCGCGAGGGCAACGGCAAGAAGCTCACGGTGGTCGGCGCACGCGAGCACAACCTGCGCAACATCGACGTCGCCATCCCGCTGGGCACGCTCACCTGCATCACCGGCGCCTCGGGCTCCGGCAAGTCGACCTTGGTCCACAGCATCCTGCACGCCTCGCTGGCCAAGCAGCTCTACCGCGCCAAGGCGCAGCCGGGCGCCCACAGCCGCATCACCGGTACCGAGCACGTCGACAAGGTCATCGAGATCGACCAAAGCCCCATCGGCCGTACGCCGCGTTCGAACCCCGCGACCTACACCGGCATCTTCACCGACATCCGCGACCTCTACGCCCGCGCCCCCGAGTCGCGCAAGCGCGGCTACAAGCCCGGCCGCTTCTCCTTCAACGTCAAGGGCGGCCGCTGCGAGGCCTGCAAGGGAGACGGCACCGTCAAGGTCGAGATGTACTTCCTGCCCGACATCTACGTGCCGTGCGAGGTGTGCAAGGGGCACCGCTACAACCGCGAGACGCTCGAGGTGAAGATCCGCGGCAAGTCGATCGCCGACGTGCTGGAGATGACCGTCGAGGAGGGGCTCGAGTTCTTCGAGAACATCCCCAACGTGGCGCGCAAGCTCCAGCTCATGAAGGACGTGGGGCTGGGCTACATCAAGATCGGGCAGCCCTCGCCCACGCTGTCGGGCGGCGAGGCGCAGCGCGTCAAGCTGGCCTCCGAGCTGGGCAAGCGCTCGACGGGCCGCACCCTCTACATCCTCGACGAGCCGACCACCGGCCTCCACTTCGAGGACGTCCGCAAGCTCCTCGACGTGCTCCACCGGCTGGTCGACGGGGGCAACACCCTGGTGGTGATCGAGCACAACATCGACGTCATCAAGACCGCCGACTGGATCGTCGACCTGGGGCCCGACGGCGGGGCGCGCGGCGGCGACATCGTGGCGGAGGGAACGCCCGAGGCGGTGGCGGCGCAAGAAACCTCGAGCACCGGGACCTTCCTGCGGCAGGTATCGACGATCCGCGAGCGGCTGCGCGAGGTGGCCGACGTTGCCTGAGCCGGCCCTGCGCTTGACGCTCTCATCGGCTCGCCCGGTACGATGCGGGTGTGGAGAGGTCGTCGGAGTGACGGGGGCGCCGCTGTGATCCGCACCGAGAGCGCGCCGCGTAGCGTCATCGTCGGGGTGTTCCTGTTCCTGGCGGCGGTCGTGAGCGCGGTCTCGCCGATGCCGCTGCTGTTCCGCAGCCTCGGCGTGCTGCTGTTCTCGTACCTGGCCTTCGCCGAGGCGGGGCTCCCCGCCGCCTACCTGACGGCGCTGCTGGCGCCGCTGGCGGGGCTGGTGAGCGGCGATCCCGGTTGGTTGACGATGCTCCCGATCGTCATGAGCACCAACCTGCTGGCGATGCTGGCGCTCGAGTACGGGTGGCCCTACCTGGCCCTCGTGCTGTCGCCGGCCCTGAACGTGGCGCCCATGCTGTTCGTGGCGGCGGCGTCGAAGAAGGCCCTGTTCCTGGTGACGCTGCCGTGGGCGGGCGAAGAGAGCACCTGGATCGTGCTCCACGGGCTGGTGGCGTTCGCCGGCGTGCTCGTGGCCATCTACCTCCACCGCCGACGCTCGCGGACCCCCTGACCTTCGCGCCATGCGTGAGGCGACGCGGCACTCGTTCCTGTTCGGTCGCCGCCTCGTACGTCGCTTCCAGGAGGCCCGCCTGCAGATGCTGGCGGCGGCCCTGGCGTACTACGCGGCCTTCTCGCTCGGTCCGTTGCTGCTGCTGCTGGCCGGCTGGCTGGCGGTGCTGCTCAACGCCAACCCCGAGCTCGCGTCGCAGTACCGTGTCGCCCTCGACGATCTCCTCAACGAGCTCCTGCCCCTCCAGCAGAACACCGCCGGACTGGTATCGCACAGCTTCGACACCGTCATCCAGCAGTTGAACCGCGGCGCGCTGCTGAGCAGCCTGCTGTCGTTCGTCGTGCTGGTGTGGGCCAGCGGCAACTTCTTCACCTCGCTGCAGCAGGCGCTGGAGGTGGTGTTCGACGTCCCCCACGTGCGCGGGTTCTGGCGCAAGCGCCTGATCGCCGTGCTGTTGGTGATCAGCGTCGCGCTGGTGATCGGCGTCGAGGTCGTGGGTGGCGCCCTGATGTCCGCACTCGGGGAGCTCTCGACGGCGCTCACCCGGTGGCTCGCCACCTTCAGCATCCACGTTCCGTTGCTGCCCCTGGCCACCCGACCGGGGATCGGTCTGCCGTGGATCCGTGGGGGCCTGGCGATCGTGGCGTTCACCTTGACGTTCCGCTACCTGCCTCGCGACAAGAGCAGCTGGACCGGCGCCCTGAGCGGCGCGGTCCTCAGCGCGGTCGGCATCCTGGTCGTGCGCTGGGCGCTGCTGCTGACCTTCAACGCCGAACGCTTCAACCTCGTGTACGGCTTCATCACCAGCCTGGTGGCGCTGCTCCTGTGGCTCTACCTGGCGCTGCTTCTATTCCTGGTGGGGGCGCTGCTCGCCGCCGAGATCAGTGCCTGGAACCGCGCGGGGGGACCCCCGCCCGACCTCAGCGACAGCCCGGGGTGAGGCCGCCGGGGCGGCGACGCCGCCTGCCGCGGCCAGCCACTACAATCGTCGTGTGATGCGCTTCCTCGATTCGCTCGTCCGGCGTGCCTGGTTCTACTGGACGGCGGTGGTGACGTTCCGTACCTTCGCTCGCCTGGTGTACGGCCTGCGCGTGGAGGACGCCCACAAGGTGCCCCGCGACGGTCGCGGCCTGGTGGTGGCGTCGAACCACATCAGCGCCTGGGATCCCCCCGTCGTCGGGGTCTCGGTGCCGCGCGAGATCCACTTCATGGCCAAGAAGGAGCTGTTCGAGTCGCCCTGGACCCGGCTGCTGATGCACGGCCTGCGTGCCTTCCCCGTCGACCGTGCCGGCAACGACGTGGGCGCCATCAAGAACGCCCTGCGCCGCCTGGCGGCGGGTCGGGCGATCGGCATCTTCGCGCAGGGCACCCGCAACGAGGGCGACAAGGCGGCGCTCGACGGCGCCGCCTTCCTGGCCCAACGGGCGGGCGTCCCGCTGCAGCCTGCGGCGGTGTGGCGGGAGGGCCGGCGCTTCCACGTGCGCTTCGGCGATCCCATCGAGCCCACCGGGCGCTCGCGCGACGAGGCCCGCGCCATGACCCACGAGCTGATGCTCCGGGTGAACGCGATGTTGCCCTCCAGGACACCCCATCTGGGCGGAGACGCGTCCCCGACCGAAGCGCGCGAGACGGTAGCCGATTAGTCGCGTCGAGGACGCGCTCGCCACGTGAAAAATCCGATAAACCCCGTGACAGACTTGCTCTCGGGGGCCTCGTCTGCTACAGTGCAGCCAAGCACAAGGATTCGAGGAGGAGGAGTCGGATGGCCAAGGCAAAGACCGTGTCCAAGGCGGACCTCGTCGATATGGTTGCGGACGAGACCGGTATGAAGAAGAAGGACGTCAAGGAAGTCATGGACACCATGCTGGGCAAGATCAGCACGCACCTGGACAACAACTTCAAGGTGCAGCTGACCGGCTTCGGTACCTTCGAGGTCCGTCGTCGCAAGGCCCGCACCGGTGTGAAGCCCGGGACCACCGAGAAGATCAAGATCCCGGCCAGCAAGTACCCGGCCTTCAAGCCCGGCAAGAGCCTCAAGGAGCGCGTGCGCCAGTAGGGCGAACGACATCCTGTCGATCTCGGGGCGGCCTTCGGGCCGCCCCGTTCACGTGGCGCAACGCCCGGGCCTGATCGCGACCTCGCAACCGAAGGCCGCCTAGGAGGCGGCGCCGCGCACCGAGCCCCCTGCTCAGCCGCGGCGCTGCCAGAGGTCGCTCGCCAGCCAGGTGACGCCGGCCAGGGCCAGCAGCGCGTCGATCCACGGCAACGGCACGGCGCTGCGTCCCAGGGCGTGCCACGCCACGGCGACGGCAGCCAGGGTCAGCATCATCACCGCGAAACCGTTGCGTGCCGCACGATCGGCGATGGTGCGCCCGCGCTCGTCGCGGGCCAGGACGGCGCCCTGCGGCGTCCCGAGGTAGCGGCCGCTGCGGCGGAGGACGAGCAGCGCCACGAAGGCGACGCCTCCGAACAGGCCGCCCAGGTACCAGGACCCGGTCGCGAGGCCCGCCAGCAACCCCAGCACGGCGGCGGCCGTCCAGCGCGTCAGCAGATAGGGGATCGATGCCTTCATGCTTCGCCTCCCGGGAACGGCTCGAGCCAGAACAGTCGCTCGAGCGGCGTGGCCAGCACCTCGGCCAGCGCCAGCGCCAGCGCCACCGAGGGGGCGTAGCCGCCGCGCTCGATGGCGATGATCGTCTGCCGCGTGACCCCCGTGGCCTCGGCCAGATCGGCCTGCGTCCACGCCGCCGCCATCCGCCGTTCGCGGACGGCGTTGCCGAGGGTCCGCGCGGCAGGGGTCCGGGCAGGGCGGGCGCTCATGTCAAATTTACTTTACATGGCCAGGGCCGGGGTGTCAAGTTTCGTTGACATCGCGTCGCCCTTCGCCCCTCCCCCGTCCGTTCCGAGGCGTATCCTGGCCCCGTGGGTCTCCTCGATATGGTCGGCCCCGTCATGGTGGGCCCCTCCAGCTCGCACACGGCGGGTGCCTGTCGCCTGGCGCTGCTGGCGCGCCACACCCTGCTGGCGCCGCCGACACGCGCACGCCTGACGCTCCACGGCTCCTTCGCCAAGACCGCGCACGGCCACGGCACCGACGTCGCCCTCGCGGCCGGCCTGCTGGGCTTCGCCCCCGACGATCCGCGCATCCCGGTGGCGTTCGACGAGGCTCGCGCCGCCGGGCTCGAGCTCGACTTCGGCATGGCCGATCTCGGCGACGTCCACCCCAACAGCGTCCGCATCGAACTCGAGAACGACGACGAGACCCTCGAGGTGACCGGCTCCAGCCTCGGCGGCGGCCTGGTGCGGGTGTTCAGCGTGCGCGGCTTCGAGGTGAACCTCTCGGGCGCCTACCACTCGTTGCTGGTGCTCCACGACGACAAGCCTGGCGTCATCGCGCGCGTGGCGCGCGTCATCGCCGACGACGAAGGCAACGTGGCCACCCTCCACTCTGCTCGCCGCAAGCGCGGTGGGCTGGCGATGATGTCGATCGAGATCGACCGGCGCCTGGCGCAGTACGCGCTCGACTACCTCACGCACGTGCCCTACATCCACTGGCTGCGCATGCTCCCCGAGGTCCTCAGCGGCGAAGCCCCCGACGAGGCCTCGACGTCCGGGACGGAGGGGTCGGCGTGACGCTCGCCGAGCTGGCGGCCGCCCCGGGCCGCGCCTCCGAGCTGGCCCTCGCCGACGAGGTCGGCGACGACCGGTCGGCACGCGAACGCCTGCTGCGCACCATGCGCGAGCGGCTGCGCGAGATGCGCGCCTCGATCGAACGCGGCCTCGCCACCGACGCCCCCAGCCGCACCGGCATGGTGGGTTGGAACGCCAAGCGCCTGTGGAAGGCCGACGACGTGCTCGGGGCCGCTCTGCTCAGGCGCGTGCAGGCGTACGCCATGGCGGTCAACGAGGAGAACGCCCGCATGGGGCGCATCGTCGCCGCGCCCACCGCCGGCAGCGCCGGCACCCTGCCGGGAGCCCTGCTGGGCGTCGCCGACCACCTCGGGCTCGACGACGACGCCCTGGTGATGCCGCTGGTGCTCGCCGCCGCCGTCGGCGACGCCATCCAGGCCAAGATGTTCATCGCCGGCTCGACCGGCGGCTGTCAGGCCGAGATCGGCGCCTCCGCGGCGATGGCGGCCGCGGCCGTCACCGAACTTCTCGGTGGCAGCGCCCACGCCTGCGTGCACGCCGCCACCATGGCCCTGATGAACACCATCGGCCTGGTGTGCGACCCGGTGGGCGGCTACGTCGAGGTCCCCTGCGTGTCCCGGAACGCCTTCTACAGCGTCCACGCCGTCAGCTCCGCGCAGCTGGCGCTGGCCGGGCTGGAGTCGGTCATCCCCCCCGACGAGGTCGTGCAGGCCATGGCCTCGGTGGGACGCCTGCTCCCCCCCGAGCTGCGCGAGACCGGCGAGGGCGGCATCGCCGCCACCGAGACGGGGCGCCGCATCGCCCTGAAGATGGCACGCTGACACGGTGGCCGGCGACGACGCGCCGCCCCCCGTACGGGGCGGCTGGCGCGAGATCTACCGGGACCTGATCGCCAGCGGACGCGACCTGCGAGCGCACCGAACGCCCGACGACTGGCTCGAGTCGGCGCTGGAGCTGGCGGACCCGCCCGAAGGGCGCCGCGCCGTCGACCTCGGCTGCGGGCTCGGCAGCGATCTCCTGCGCCTGACGGAGGCCGGCTGGTGCGCCGAAGGCCTCGACGGCGAGACCGCCGCCGCCGAGTTCGTGACCTCGCGCTACGGCATCCCGGTGACCGTCGCCGACCTGCACGACGCGCTGCCGTGGCCCGACGCCCACTTCGGGCTGGTGACCTCGCGTCTCGCCCTGCATGTCCTGGACCCCGACGCGGCCGCCCGCACCTTCGCCCAGATCGCCCGCGTCCTGGAACCGGGCGGGGTGCTGGCCTTCGCCGTCAACGCCGCCAGCCACCGGGAGCTGGGTCTCCAGTACGACTACCGCGGGGCCGTGGAGGTCGCCCCCGACACCTGGTACCTCCCCGGTCTCGATCGTCGCTACCTCTTCTACACGCCCGATCGGGCACGCAGGATGCTGGAGGACGCCTTCGAGGTGGTGACCTGCGAGGAGCGCGAGATCGAGCACTTCGGCATCCGCAAACGGGTGGTCACGTGCGTGGCGCGGCGCCGGCCCGACACCACCGTTGGAGCTGCCTGAGCGCCCGCCGGGTGCCCCTGGTCGTCGTGTCGGCCACGGAACGCCCCGGCGGCGTGGCCTCCCCTACCCTCGGCCCCTGCGGGGGCCGAACGGCACCCGCATCGCCGCCGCGCGGGCCGCGGCAGGCAAGGAGGTGGAACCATCGCCGATCCCCCACGCGTGATCGTCGTAGGCACCGGGTTCGCCGGTCTGAACGCGGCCAAGGAGCTGAAGGACGCCCCGGTCGAGGTGCTCCTGGTCGATCAGCACAACTACCACACCTTCCAGCCCCTGCTCTACCAGGTGGCGACCGCCGGTCTGGACGTCGGGGACGTGGCCCACCAGGTCCGCGGCATCTTCCGGCGCCAGCGCAACCTGCGCTTCCGGCAGGGCACCGTCACCGGGGTCGACTGGCAGCAGCACAGCTTGGAGCTTGCGGACGGCGCGCGCCTCCCCTTCGATCACCTCATCCTGGCGCCCGGCGCCGTCTACAACGACTTCGGGATCCCGGGCGTGAAGCGCTACGGCCACATGCTCAAGAGCGTCAGCGAGGCGAACACGCTGCGCAGTCACATCCTGCGCCGCTTCGAACGCGCCAGCACCGACCCGTCGAGCGTCGACGACGGCGCCCTCACCTTCGTGCTGGTCGGCGCCGGACCCACCGGCGTCGAGATGGCCGGCGCGCTGGTCGAGCTGATCGACCGCGCCGTCCCGCTCGACTTCCCGGAGCTCGACCCGGCCGCAACCCGCGTGGTGCTGCTCGAGATGACGGGCGCGGTGCTGGGGCCCTTCGCCCCGCGGTCGCAACGCTACGCCGAGCGCGTGCTGCGCCGGCGCGGGGTCGAGGTGCGGCTGAACGCCAAGGTCGCCGAGGTGCGCGAGCGGGAGGTGGTGCTCGACTCCGGCGAGACGCTCGCGACCCAGACGCTGATCTGGGTCGCCGGCGTTCGCGGCCATCCCCTCGCGGAGGCGCTCGGGCTCGAGCTCACGAAGGGCTTCCGCGTCCGCACCGAGGCCGACCTCAGCGTTCCCGGTCACCCCGAGGCCTTCGTCGCCGGCGACCTCTCGGGTGCCGTCGACGCGGACGGGCGGCCGTACCCGCAGGTCGCGCAGGTCGCGATCCAGCAGGGACGCCACGCCGCCCGCATGGTGCGCCGTTCCGTGGAGGGCGGTACCCGCACGGCCTTCCGCTACCGCGATCGCGGGATGATGGCGATCGTCGGCCGCAACGCCGGCATCGCCGAGCTCTCGCGGCGCCTCGGGGGGCTGAGGCTCCGCGGCTTCGTGGGGTGGCTGGGCTGGCTGTTCCTGCACCTGCTCTACCTCCCAGGCTTCAAGAACCGCGTGAGCACCCTCTTCAGCTGGGTGTACAACTACCTGACGTACGAGCGTCACGCCCGGCTCATCCTGGAATCGGCGCCCTCCCCCGCCGAGCTGGCCGACCGTCGCGGCGAGCTCGCCAGCCACGATGAGGCCGCTGCCACACCGAAGCTCCACGGCGCGCGGGGCCCCGGATCGGACGCGGACGACGATCCCACGGAGCGCTGACGGACAGCGTCGCGGCCGCTGGTACGATGACGCCATGGCCGACGCCGACCCCCGTACGCCCTTCCTGCACACCGCCATCCGCGCCGCCCGGGAGGCGGCCCGGATCCAGCTCACCCACCTCGGCGGCGAGCTCGAGGTGGACACCAAGTCCAGCGACGTCGACATCGTCACGCAGGTCGACCGGCTGTGCGAGACGGCGATCCGCGAGATCGTCCTGGCGGCCTATCCCGACCACGTGGTGCTGGGCGAGGAGCAGGGGACCGGCTCGGCGGGCACGGCCGACGCCCGCTACCGCTGGATCGTCGACCCCCTCGACGGGACGGTCAACTACGCCCACGGCTTCCCCTTCTTCTGCGTCTCCATCGCCCTCGAGATCGATGGCCGGGTCGAGGTCGGCGTCGTCTACGACGGATTGCGCGACGAGCTGTTCAGCGCCGTGGCGGGCCGCGGTGCCCTCCTCAACGGCCGCCCCTTGCGGGTGAGCGACGAGACCGTGCCCAAGCGCGCGCTGTTGGGCACCGGCTTCGCCTACGTCGACGACACCATCCACCGCAACGTCGAGGTGTTCGGGCGGGTGTTGCCGCAGGTGCGCTCGATCCGCCGGCCGGGGTCGGCCGCCCTCGACCTGTGCTCGGTGGCTGCCGGTCGCCTCGACGGCTTCTGGGAGCTCGGCCTCAACCCCTGGGACGTGGCCGCCGGCATCCTGCTGATCCAGGAGGCCGGCGGCACGGTGACGCTGGCCGACGGCAGCCCCTACCGCCTGGGCGAGCCCTCGCTGGTCGCCAGCAACGGCCACCTGCACGGCAAGCTGCTGCGCCTCCTCGACCTCGGGTCGGTGCTGGCCGGCTGACCCCGTGGCCGCGACCCGGCAGGAGCTGGACGCCCTGTTCGAACGGGCCGCCCGCCGGCGCGGGCGGGTGCGGCTGCACTACGGCAGCGCGACGTACGTCGTCGACGTCCTGGGGTTCGCGCGCGGCACCGTCACCGGCGCCGATCTGGAGCGTGGCGTGCTGCGCTTCCGGCTTGAGCTGGTGACGGACGCCGTCGAGCTGCCCTCCAGCGACCCGCTGTTCGGCTGACGCCCGCGTCGACCCCGCCGTCGGCAGCCGCCCCTAGGCGGGCGCCGGGTCGTCGAACAGTTCGGTGCTGACGTAGCGGGCGGCCGAGTCGGCGGCCAGCGTGAGGACGACCTTCCCGGGCCCGAGCTCGCGGGCGACCTGCAGGGCGGCGGCGACCGCCGCGCCCGACGACATCCCCACGAACACACCCTCCTCGCGCGCCAGCCGGCGCGCCAGCGGGAAGGCCTCCTCCTCGTAGATCATCTTGCACTCGTCGAGCAGGTCCAGGTCGAGGTTCTTCGGCAGGAAGCCGGGGCCCATCCCCTGGAACCTGTGCGCTCCTCGTTCGAAGCCGTTGATGACGGCGCTGCGCGCCGGCTCGACGCCGACCACGCGCAGCTCGGGCTTCTGCTCCTTGAAATAGCGCCCGATCCCCGACACCGAGCCGCCGGTCCCGCTCCCCCACACGAAGGCGTCGATGCGCCCCTGCATCTGACGCCACAGCTCCGGCCCCGTCCTGCGGTAGTGGACGCGGGGGTTGGCGGGGTTCTCGAACTGGTTGGGCATCCAGGCGCCCGTCGCCTCCATGATCTCCAGGGCGCGCGGGATGGCGCCCTGCATGCGCAACGCACCCGGCGTGAACTCCAGCTCGGCTCCGTAGGCGCGCAGCGTCTTGACGCGCTCGACGCTCATGCTGTCGGGCAGCACGATGACGCAGCGGTAGCCGCGTACCGCCGCCAGGAAGGCCAGGCCGATGCCGGTGTTGCCGCTGGTGGGCTCGACGAGGGTCTGCCCGGAGCCCGGCGTGAGGATGCCGCGCTCCTCGGCGTCCTCGATCATCCCCAGCGCGGTACGGTCCTTGATGCTCCCGGCCGGGTTGGCGCCCTCGAGCTTGACCCACACTTCGGCCATGTCCGGCTCGACCACGCGCTCGAGCTTGACGACCGGGGTGCCGCCGATGAAGGCGTCCATCCGTCGGGGGGCGGGCAGTTCGGGATGCTGGGAGGTCGCGGCCATGGTCGAAGTCTACGTGCGTGCGCGCCGGGGCGGTGTCGTATCGCTCTGCTACCCTGGAGGCGATGAACGAGGCCGCCCTGTGGCGCTTCTTCGGCGACCTGCGGCGCGCCGTGGCGCGCGGCAACGACGGCCTCGCCCCGCACCCCTACCGGCGCGGCACCTTCCTGGTCGACGCTTGCGCCGGCGACCTCGAACTGACCATCAGCGACATCACCGAGGAGGACGCCGTGCTCATCGCCGGCGAGCTCACCGCGCTCGGCGCCCGTGCCGTTGTCCGCGGCAGCCTCCGCTGCCCGCACTGCGGCGCCCGCGTCCCCGACCAGGCGTCGTGCGTGCGCTGTCGCCGGCCGCTCGCCGACGCCTGAGGCCGCGCCCGCAGGTGAGGCGGCGCCGTCAAGCGAGGGCGGCGCCGTCAGGCGAGGGCGGCGCCCTCAGGCGGCGCGCTGCGCCCGTTGCAGAGCGGCGCGCTCCTGGGGGGTCAGCCCCACCAGCTCCTCGCTGAGCCGCCAGAAGCGCTCGCCCAGGCCGCGATCGAGCGCGGCCGCCTTGGGCTGGATGCGCTTCCTGTCGGCGAAGTAGCCGCCGGACGCGCCGGCGACCTCGGCCGAGGTGGCCAGGTAGATGCCGGTGTCGGCGCCCTGCTCCGGCGTGCGCGCGAACAGCCGCGCGGCCAGGCGCAGGAGCCGGTTCATCACGGTGCTGCCCGCACCGAAGCCGGAGTCGACGAAGCCGGGATGGAAGGCGTACGCGGACGTGGGGGTGCCCTCCAACCGCCGCGCCAGCTCGACGGTGAAGGCCACGTTGGCCAGCTTCGACTGGCTGTAGGCCGCCCAGCCGTCGTAGCGGCGCTCCAGCATGGGGTCGTCGAGGCGCAGCCGCCCGGCCCGCGACGCCGCCGAGGCGGTCCCCACCACGCGCGCCTGTGGAGCGCGGGCGAGTCCCTCCGCCAGCAGGTGCGTGAGCAGGAACGGCGCCAGGTGGTTGAGCGCGAAGGTCGCCTCGTAGCCGTCGACGGTGGTGGTGCGGCGCGCGAAGTAGGCACCGGCGTTGTTCACCAGCAGGTCGATCCGCGGCTCCTCGGCGGTGATCAACGCGGCCACCGAGCGCACCTCCGCGAGCGACGACAGGTCGGCGGGCAGGAACCGCACCCGCTCGTTGCCGGTGCTCAGGCGCAGCTCGTCGACCACCCGCTGGCCCGAGCCCGAGCCCCGCGACACCGCCAGCACCGTGGCCCCGCGCTCCGCCAGCCCGCGCGCCAGCTCTCGGCCGATGCCCGAACTGGCGCCCGTGACGACCGCGACCTTGCCTACCAGATCCTCGTTCATGGCGTCATGCTACGACCCGATCCCGTTCCGAACGGTAGGGTCCGCCGCCATCGGACCGGCGCGGGGCGGGCACGCTCACGCCAGCAGCCGACGCAGCCCGGTCACGACCTGCAGCACGCCGAAGCCCGCCAGGGCCAGCGCGGCGATCCCCAGCAGCGCCCGCCGCAACCTCGGCCCCCGGTCCGCCGCCTCCCCGAACACCACGATCAGGGCCGCGGTCACCGCCATCAGCGCCAGGTAGAAGGCGACCAGGAAGGCGACGGCCTGCGCGGGCGCGCGCTGCCAGGCCGCCACCAGGATGGGCGCGCCCACCAGGCCCCAGAAGAGCCAGGGGTTGGGGTTGAGGAGGTTCATCACGGCGCCCCTCAGCACGCCGCCGTAGCCAGCCCCTCGAGGCTCGGGCCCGCGCCGCAGCCAGCGGACCGCGCCGTAGGCGAGGTAGCCCATGAACAGGCCCCCGGCGACGCGCATGCCTTCCAGCGCGGCGTCGGGCAGGCGGCTGACCGCCAGGAACACCACCAGCAGGACCGGCCCGTCGGAGAGCAGCGGCGCGGTCGCCACCGGCAGCGTCCGCCGCCAGCCGCGCCGCGCGGCCTCCGACAGCACGAACGCCTGGAACGGCCCCGGCAGCATCGCCGCCGACAGCCCCAACAGCGCCCCCTGCACCAGCAGGGGCACCTGCACCAGCAGGGGCACCTGCACCAGCTCCGCGGTCAAGCCGCGCCGGCGTCCACCGTCAGGCTGCGCACCGTCGCACGCTCGATGAGCTCGCGCTTCAGGGTCACGCCCAGACCCGGTCCCTGCGGAAGACGCTGGAAGCCGTCCACCGCCTCGAGCAGCGGCTCGACGATGTCCTCGTCCCAGTAGCGACTGGCGCTCGAGGTGTCCCCCGGCAGCGTGAAGGCCTCGTGCGCCGTCATGTGGAGGTTGTGCGCGCGTCCGATGCCCAGCTCGAGCATGCCGCCGCACCACACCGGCGCCCCGAAGGCCAGCGCCACGTCGGCGACGCGACGCGCCTGCAGGTGGCCGCGCACGCGGCCGAGCTTGACGTTGATGACGCGCCCGGCCCCCGCCTCCAGCGCCTTGCGCGCGTCCTCGGGGGAGTGCACCGATTCGTCGAGGCACAGAGGGGTCGCCAGCATCGCTTGCAGCTTGACGTGGTCGGCCAGGTCGTCGTGGGCCAGCGGCTGCTCGATGTAGTCGAGCCCGAGCTCGTCGAGGAGCTGGAAGGTGCGCGCGTCGGTGAGCCGGTAGGCGCTGTTGGCGTCGACGCTCAGCGCCATGTCGGGCAGCGCTGAACGCACCGCGCGCAGCGGCGCCACGTCCCAGCCGGGCTTGATCTTGAACTTCAGGCGCTGGTAACCCTGCTCGGCGTGGCGCAGCGCCTGCTCGACGGTGGCATCGACGCTGGCCTGGATCCCGATCGAGGCCCCCACCGGCAGGTCGCGCCCGACGCCGCCGAGGAGCGTCCACAGCGGCACCCCGGCGGCCTTCGCCTGCAGGTCCCAGAAGGCCGTCTCGAGCGCCGCGACCGCCATGTTGTGGCCGCGGATGCCGGCCAGCTCGGCCAGCAGCTCGGCGGCGGTGGCGAACGAGCGCCCCACCACCCGCGGCAGCACGTAGTGCTCCAGCGCCGCCCAGGCGGTGTCCGCCGTCTCGTAGCTGTACCCGGGCTCGTTGCCGGCGGTGACCTCGCCGTACCCCTCGAGGCCCTCGGCGTGCACCGTGAGGATGAGCTTGCGCAGGTCCTGCTCGGACCCGAAGCTCGTCTCGAAGCGGAACCGCAACCGGGCCGACAGCTCCCGGAGCTCGACGCGCTCGATCTTCATTCGGACCTCCAGGCTGCCCAGCATACCGCCGCCGTGGCGACGGCGGCAGCGCCCCGCCGGCGTCGTTCCGGGCGAGGTTCCGGGTGGCCCTGCGGCGACGGGCGGCGAGGGCGATGCCGGCGTCGGCTCAGAACTCGTCGGGGAACGTCAGTCGGCGGCGCTCGCCGGCCTCGGCGTCGGTATCGTCGGCCGCTCCGCCGGAGGGTTCCTCGGTCGCGGCCTCCGACTCGTCCGTACCGGCAGCCTTGCCGGGGCGGCGCGCGGCGTCGGGCGGCGAGCTCGGGGACGGCTCGGGCGTGGTTCGCGCGGTCCGGCCCGAGGTCTGCCCCGCAGGCGCCGGTGCCGGGCCAGGTCGGCGCTCACGGCGGGGCTCGGCCGGGCTCTCGCCGGGGTCCGCGCCCGCAGCGTCGACCCGGGCTCCCGGCGGGCGCACTCGCTCCGCGGGCCGCCGCTCCGCCTGCGCCGGTGCGGCGTCCTGGCGATCGGCGCGGAAGCCAGCGGGCGCCGACGGTCGTGGCTCGTCTCCAGCCGGCCTTCCCTCCGGGACCGGCCCGTCGCTGCGGCCGCGCGAGCCCGTGGACAGGAACGGCCGGGGTCCGCGCGAGGCGCGTCCGATGCCGGCAGGGGGAGCACCGGGCGCCGCGTCCTCGGGCGCCTCGCGCTCCACCGCGGCGTCGTCGGCTCGCGGGCGGCGTGGCGGCCAGACGGCCGCCGAGCGGGGCTCGCGCGCTCGGGCGGGGGGCTCGGCCTCGTCGGTGATCAGGGTGGGCTCGGCGTCCGGCGGCAGGCGATCGCGGGGCCGGGCCCCTGTGGGCGCGGAGGTCGGCGACGGCCGCGGCGCATCCGACGTCCGCGGTCGCGCCGATCCCGGGCGCGGCTCGAAGCGCACGTCCTCCTCGAAGTCCACGGCTCGCGGCCCGCTGCGCCCGCCGCCGCGTCGGGACGAGGTCACGCCCCGGCCGCTGGGCGGCTGCGGCCGACGCGCCCGCCGCTCGCCAACGCCGCGCGCCGGCGTCACGTCCTGTTCCAGCGCCAGCACCCGGAAGCGGGCGTTCCACGGCTCCCACTGCAAGCGCGCACGCACGCGGAAGGTCTTGGGCGGCAGGTCGGGGGCGTACACGAACAGCTCGATGGTGCCCCGGTCGCCTCCGGCGCCCCGCAACTCGGCGCTCACCTCGACCGCGCCGTGCGGCGGCAGCAGGGCGGGCACCTCGGCGGTCGACGGGGCGGTCGAGCCGTTGGTCCGGACCGCCAGCTCCAGGAGCTGCACCGGAACGGCGCTGAGGTTGCTCACCGTCATCGACAGCCGGTAGATGCCTCCGGCGGGCGCGCGCAGGTCGGCCTGCGACGCCTCGACCGAGGTCACGTACAGCGCACCGTGGGAGATCAGCAGCTCGGGGCGCCTGCGCCGCGTGGTGCGACGTGGACGCAGCAGCAGGACCAGCAGCAGCACCCCCGCGGCGCCCACCAGCACCCAGGTGAACGGCAGCCAGGTGCTGGGATCGAGCGACAGCGTGCTCCACCAGTGGCGGAGCTGTGGCCCCGTCGCCTGCACCTGGTCCCACATCATCGTGAACAGACGTCTCATGGTCGCCGTTCGATCCCGCAGCGCGGACCCGCGCCTCCCGGCGTGGGCTCCCCCAGCTTAGCGGTTTCCGGTCGCGGCCGCCGGGCGCGGTTCAGGGTTCGAACACCGACCACCCCAGGTCGCCCGCGGTGCGCCGCAGCACGGCGTCGGGGTAGACGGCCACGGGCCGGTCGCTGAGCAGCAGCATCGGCACGTCGTCGCCGGAGTCGCCGTAGGCGGCGTAGAGGCGCTCGTCGCCGAGGGTGTCGTGCAGACGCCGCGCCTTGTGTTCACCGATGTTGAGGGGAGCGGCCAGGCCCCCCTGGAGGCGCCCGTCGCGCGAACGCAAGGGCGTTCCCAGCGCCAACGGCAGGTCCGACCCGGTCTCGCGCTGCAGGCGCCGGGCGAACGCCTCGACCACCGGCTGGAAGGCCCCCGACACCAGCACGACCTGCTCGCCGGCGGCCTGGTGGACGCGCATCGCGGCCACCACCTCGGGGCGGCGCAGCGGCCACAGCACCTCGTCGACCACCCAGGCCGCGACCTCCTCGAACTCCTCGACGGGGGTGCCGGCGAACAGCGCCACGATGCGCTCGAGCCAGCGCTCCCGGAAGGGCTCGAGGGCGATCACGCCCGAGCGCGCCAGCAGCGCGCCCGGCAGGTTGCGCAGGAACATGCCGCGGTAGGCTCCGCCGCGCCCGTGCGACGCCAGGTACGCCCCCAACGCACGCCACGTCTGGCCGGTGGTCAGCGTCCCCTCGAGGTCGGCGGCGACAGCCACGGTCCCCGTTATACCGCGCTTCCCTCCCGGCCTGGGGAGCGCCCGCGGGGGCTACATTGGGATCGTGGAGATCCGCGTCACCGACGACGGCAGCCGGACGCTGATGGCCCCCCGCTACGGCGAGAGCTACCACTCCCAGCGCGGCGCGCTGACCGAGGCTCGCCACGTCTTCCTGGAGGGGAGCGGCGTGGCACGACGGCTGGCCGAGGGGCTGCCCACCACCGTCCTGGAGGTGGGCTTCGGAGCCGGTCTGAACGCCCTGGTCACGCTCGCCGCCCCCCGCCGCGCGCCGCTCGCGTACGTCGCGCTCGAGCGCGACCTGCTGCCGGCGGAGGCGCTGTACGCCCTCGACTACCGCTCCCTGCTCCCCGACCCCGCGCCCGCCGACGCGCTGCTGGCGTGGCTCGCCGGGGTGAGCGCGGCCGCTCCCGCCCGCCACGTCAACGAGCTGGCGGGAGCCCACCTCGAGCTGGTGCTGGGCGACGCCCGCGACGCGGTCCTGCCGACCGGCGTGCACGCCGTCTACCACGACGCCTTCAGCCCCGACGTCAACCCCGAGCTGTGGGACGAGGCCTTCCTGGCAACGCTCTTCGCCGCGCTGGCGCCCGGCGGGCGGCTCGCCAGCTACACCGTGAAGGGCGCGGTGCGCCGCCGCCTGGAGGCGGTCGGCTTCGAGGTGCGCAAGGTCCCCGGGCCTCCCGGCGGCAAGCGCGAGGTGCTGGTGGCGCAGCGGCCGGAGCTCCGATGAACGGAGCCGTCGAGCCGCGCCCGGTGATCGTCGGCGGCGGCGTGGTCGGGATGAGCCTGGCCTACGCGCTGGGCCGCCGCGCCCTCCCGGCGCTGCTGCTCGAGCGCGGCCGCATCGGACGCCAGGGAGCCTCCTCGGGACCGGCCGCGCTGATCAACCCGCAGCGCGGCAGCAGCGCCCGCGCCCACCCCGACGACCTGGCCGGGGCGAGGGCGTTCTGGCGGGTGGTCGAGGAGCTGCGCGCCCAGGGCCTGGACCCCGGGGCCGAGCGCAGCGGCGTGCTGCGCATCGCGCCGAGCGAACGCCGCGCCCGCGCCTGGCGGCGCCTGGAGGGGGTGCACTGGCTCGAGCCCGAGCGCGTCCCCGCCCCCTACCGGGCCCCGTTCGGGGCCCTGCTGGCCGAGGACGCCGGCTGGCTGCGACCGCGACGGCTGCTGGCGGCGCTGCGCAGCGCCGCCGAGGCCTCGGGGGTGGAGGTGCGCGAGGGCGTGCGCCTGCTCGCCGCCGAGCCTATGGCCGACGGCGTCCGGCTCGTCACCAGCGCGGGCACGCTGGTGACGCCGCAGTTGCTGCTGTGCATCGGGGCCGACCCGTCACCGGGGCTCGAGCTGCCGGCCACGACCGCCGTGGCCGGCGACGTCGTGACCTTCTCGACGGCGGAGCTCGGCCGCCCGCGCCTGCCCCTGGGGGGCTCGGTCTACGCTGCCTTCGACGGCACCCACGGCTACGTCGGCGGCAACCACCGCGATCCCGACGTTCCCGAGCCGGAGGCGCCGGCGCGCCTGCTGCACGATCTCGGACGCTGGTTGCCGGGCGCGGCGGAGCTCCCCGGGACGGCCCTGTGGAGCGGGGTGCGCGCCCGGGGGGCTACGCCCCGGCCGGTGGTGCGCGAGGTCGCGCCGCACGTGACCTTCGTGGGCGCCATGAGCGGTCGCGGCTTCCTGTGCGCGGCCGACGTCACGTCGCGGCTGGCGGCCAGGCTGAACGAGGGCGGCGCCAGCTAGGCGCCGCCCTCGTAGGGAGCCATCGGGAGGGTCGGATCAGGCCGGAGCGGCCTCGCCGACGCCGTACAGCTCGTCGGCCAGGTGGTAGAGCATCGCCCTGGTGAACACGCGCTTGCCCTCGGCGAGGTTCTCGCCGTCGTCCGCGAGCTTCAGCTTGCGGTAGGTGTGCGACTCGAAGGGGTGGAGCACCACCTCCTTGAACACCGCCTTGCGCGGGCTGGCGTTCACGAGCAGCACCGGCTTACCGCTGGCGCCGGAGAGGCTGGCCGACATCACCGTGGTGGGGAGGTCGTAGGGACGCTCCATGCGGTAGATGTAGTCGGGGAAGTCGGCTTCCTTCACGAACGTCGCGCCCGTCTTCTCCGCAGCGTAGTCCCGCATCCATTGGAGCAGGCTCGCCCAGGCCCGATAGAATGCCGCGTCCTTCTCGTTCATGCCCCTAGTCTACGGCACCGACGGCCGCCCGCGGTCCGTTACAGGCCGAAACGCCGGCGCAACAGCGCGTCGAGCTCCGGAACGTCGGCGACCGCCGGCACCCCCAACCGCTCCCCCTCGGCCTGCGGGCCCAGCAGGACCGCCTGCATGCCGTAACCGCGCGCGCCCTGCACGTCGCTCGCCGGCGAGTCGCCGACCATCAGCGTCTCGCCGGGCAGCGCCGCCAGCCCCGAGCAGGCGAGCGAGAAGATGCGTGCCGCGGGCTTGCGCGCGCCCACCTCGGGATCGCCGGAGACCAGCACGGCGTCGAACAGTCCCTCGAAGCCGAGGGCGCGCAGCGCCGAGCGCTGCATGTCGGCCGGCCCGTTGCTCACCAGTGCCAGCGGAACGCCGGCGCCGCGCAGCCGCGCGAGCAGCTCGGCGGCGCCCGGAGCCGGCCGCACGTCCTCGGCGTAGGCGCGCACGAAGGCGCGGGCGGTAGCGCCCAGGTCGAGGGGCGGCCGCTGCCCGAGGCGGAGCAGGGTGCGCTTCAGAGCCGTCTCCAGCGTCACCGGACCGTCGCGACGCAGCTCCTCCTGCATCACCTCGACGAAGCGCCCGGGCTCGCCGTCCGGCGCCACCTCCTGCCGCAGCCAGGCCAGGAACGATCCGAAGCCGCCGGCGTAGCCCCCCAGGGTCCCATCGAGATCGAAGCAGAGCGCGCGTACCACGGCCCCAGCGTACCTTGCGCTCCCCGGCGTCGGGGGCGCCGCGAGCTCCGCGGTAAGATGACACGCTGTGCCGGATCATGAACTCCTCGCTCCCCTGAACGACGAACAACGTGCCGCCGTACGCCACTTCCAGGGCCCCGCGCTGGTCCTGGCGGGGGCCGGCTCCGGCAAGACGCGCACGGTGGTGCACCGCATCGCCTACCTCATGCAGGAGCACGGCGTCTACCCGCAGCAGATCCTGGCGGTGACCTTCACCAACAAGGCGGCCGGCGAGCTCAAGGAGCGCGTCCACAGCCTCATCGGCGACCCGGCTCGGGACCTGTGGGTGTCGACCTTCCACTCCGCCTGCCTGCGGGTGCTGCGCAGCTACGGCGAGCGCATCGGCCTGCAGCCCGGCTTCGCCATCTACGACGACGGCGACCAGCTCGACCTGCTCAAGGAGCTGATGCAGCAGGTGCAGGGGCTGCAGGAGGCCAACCCTCGTGCGCTGCGCAGCGTCATCGACCGCGCCAAGTCGCACCTGTGGTCCCCCTCCGGCCTCGCCGAGGAGGGCGAGCAGGCGTTCGGGCGGGTGGTGGCCGGCGTCGACCTGGAGCTGGCGGTGGAGGTCTACCGGCGCTACCAGGAGCGCCTGGAGCGCGCCAACGCCGTCGACTTCAACGACATCCTGGGGCGCACCGTCCAGCTCTTCGAGGACCACCCCGACGTGCTCGAGCGCGTGCAGCAGCGCGCCGTGTTCATCCACGTCGACGAGTACCAGGACACCAACCAGGCGCAGTACCGGCTCACCCACCTGCTGGCCGACACCTACCGCAACCTGATGGTGGTCGGCGATCCCGACCAGAGCATCTACGCCTTCCGCGGCGCCGACGTGCGCAACATCCTCGATTTCCAGCAGGACTACGACGACGCCGCCGTCTACCGCCTCGAGCTCAACTACCGCTCGGTGGGCAGCGTGCTCGACGTCGCCAACGCCGTCATCCTGCACAACCAGGGCCGCTTGGAGAAGGACCTGCGACCGGTCAAGGGCGCGGGCCCCAAGGTGGCCCTCTACCGCGCGGCCGACCATCGCGCCGAGGCCGACTTCGTGGCCCGCTCGATCGAGCGCCTGCAGGCCGAGAACGGGCTGCGGCTCGGCGACGTCGCCATCCTCTACCGCACCAACGCGCAATCGCGGGTGCTGGAGGAGGCGCTGCGGCGCGCCGGCCTCGAAGCGCGCATCGTCGGCGGGGTGGGCTTCTACGAGCGCCGGGAGGTCAAGGACGTGCTGAGCTACGCCCGCGCCGCCCTCAACCCCTCCGACGACGTCTCCTGGCGTCGCATCTTGAACCGCCCCAAGCGCGGCATCGGCAAGACCTCCGAGGAGAAGCTGCTGGCCTGGGCGGCGCGCCGGCGCGTCCCCTTCTCCGAGGCTCTCAAGCACGTCGACCAGGTGCTCCCCGGCACGCCCGCCGTCAAGCGCGTCCAGGACTTCCTGGAGCTGATGGCCGACCTCGCGCGCGAGGCCGAGGAGCTGCCCGCCGCCAACTTCCTGAAAGCGGTGATGGACCAGTCGGGGCTCATGCGCTCGCTCAAGGAGGAGGGGAGCTTCGACGCCCAGGGGCGCCTGGAGAATCTCGAGGAGCTGCTCAACGCCGTCGCCGAGTGGCAGGAGGAGGCGGGCGGCTCGATCGCCGAGTTCCTCGACGAGGCTGCCCTGATGGCGAGCGTCGACGACCTGGCGGTGGAGGCCGTCAACGGCGACGTCGACGACGACGCGGTCACGCTGATGACGCTGCACAACGCCAAGGGGCTCGAGTTCCCGGCCGTGTTCCTGGTGGGCATGGAGGAGAACCTGCTGCCGCACCGCTCGTCGACCGGCAGCCTGCAGGAGATCGAGGAGGAGCGGCGCCTGCTCTACGTCGGCATCACCCGCGCCCAGGAGGCGTTGACGTTGGTGCACTGCGAGGCGCGCATGACCTTCGGACGCACCGAGATGGCGCGGCCCAGCCGCTTCCTCGAGGACATCCCGAGCGCGCTGCTGCGCGAGGTCGACGTCTTCGGGCAGGACCTCGGGGATCCCCGGCACCTGGCCAGGCAGCGGGCGTCACGCTGGCGCCCGCCGACGGGAGCCGCACCCGCCGCCTCGGCCGGCGGTGCGGCAGGGCGTCCGGCGGCCGCGTACCGTGGCGGCGAGAAGGTGCGCCACCCCAAGTTCGGGCTTGGCACCGTGGTCGGCATCAGCGGCGAGGGGGCGCGGGCCGAGGTCACGGTGGTCTTCGATACCGCGGGCGCCAAGCGACTGCTCGTCAAGTACGCCAACCTGAGCGCCGCCTGAGCGCCGCCTGAACGCGCCTGCGGGCCGTTCTCGTTGCCGCGGCGGGCGCCTTCACGAGCGGCGAGGGGCCCTCCTGCCGGTGGTATAGTTCTCCAAGCCCGTCGTCCATCACGACGTACCTGCGCCCGGCTGGGGCGTGTGCCGAGGAGGAACCGAGACTGTGAACGCAAGAGCCATCGTCGTGACGTCCGGCAAGGGCGGGGTCGGCAAGACGACCACCACGGCCAACGTGGGGGCCGCGCTGGCACGGCAGGGGGAGAAGGTCTGTGTCATCGACACCGACGTGGGCCTGCGCAACCTGGACGTGGTGATGGGGCTCGAGGGGCGCGTGGTGTTCGACCTGATCGACGTCTTCGAGGGGCGCTGCAAGCTCCGGCAGGCGCTGGTGCGCGACAAGCGCGTGGAGACCCTCCACCTGCTCCCCGCCTCCCAGACCAAGGACAAGAGCGCGCTGTCCGAGGCGCGCATGAAGGAGACGGTCCGCCTCCTCGTCGACGAGGAGGGCTTCGACCGCGTCCTCATCGACAGCCCCGCCGGCATCGAGTCCGGCTTCCAGACCGCGGCCAGCGCCGCTGAGGGGGCCCTGGTGGTGGTCAACCCCGAGGTCTCCAGCGTCCGCGACGCCGACCGCATCATCGGCCTGCTCGAGGCGCGCGAGATCCAGGAGGTGCGCCTGGTCGTCAACCGCATCCGGCCCGAGATGGTCAAGCGCGGCGACATGCTCGAGGTCGAGGACGTGCTCGACATCCTCGGCGTGAAGCTGATCGGCATCGTGCCGGAGGACGAACGCATCCTGGTCTCGACCAACGTGGGCAGCCCTGCCGCCCTCGACGAGAGCAGCCGCAACGGCGCCGGCGGCGCCTTCCGCGACATCGCCAAGAGGCTGCGCGGCGAGGACGTCCCCTACGCCTCGCTGCAGGCGTCGTCCGGGTTCCTGACAGGGTTGCGGCGGCTGTTTGGAGGCAGTTGATGTTCGGCCTGTTCGGTCGCAAGCGCAGCAAGGACCACGTCAAGGAGCGGCTCAAGCTGGTGCTCTCCTACGACCGCGCCAAGCTCTCGCCGGGCCGCATGGAGCAGCTCAAGCAGGAGCTGATGGGCGTGATCGTCAAGTACTTCCCGGCCGCCGAGTCCGACTACGACGTGAAGCTCGAGCAGCACGGCGACCGCATGGTGTTCGTCGCCAACCTGCCGATGTCCCAGGCGGACGCCTAACCCCCCCGCCCGACGCCCGAGGGCCGGAGCGGCCCCGGGCCACTCGGGACCTCACACGGCCGGCTTGCGGCGGCCGATCAGGTAGCGGAGTCCCGTTCCCACCAGCAACACCGCGAACACCCAGCGCAGGGTGCCGTTGGGCAGCGCCAGCGCTGCCCGCCCCCCGGCGTAGGCCCCGACCGCCACGCCGAGGGCCAGCCACGGCGCCACCCTCGTCTCGATGTGCCCGTGACGGGCGTGCTGCACGGTCCCCGCCAGCGCCGCCGGGATCATCACCGCCAGGCTCGTGCCCTGGGCGAGGTGCTGCCCGAAGCCGTACAGCAGGACCAGCATCGGCACCATCACCGAGCCGCCGCCCACACCCAGGAGCCCCGCCACCGCACCGGCCACGAGCCCGGCGATCAGCCCCGCGGGCAGCACCCAGGCCCCGGAGATGGCGTGGGCGGGCACCAACGCATCGAACGGCAGGCTGGCGCCGGTGACGATGACCAGCCCGCCGAACACCCGCCTGAGCGCGGGCGCCGGCACGCGCGGGCTGAAGCCCGCCGCCAGCGACGATCCCACGACCGAGGCGCCGGCCAGCGCCAACGCCAGGCGCACCGCCACCGCGCCGCCCAACGCGTACGGGACCACCCCCACCACGCCCGTCAGCACGACCGCGGCGAGGCTGGTGCCGTGCGCCCGATGCTGCGGCAGGTGCAACCACGCGCCCAGGAGCGGTACCATCACGACGCCGCCACCGAGGCCGCCGATCCCCCCGAAGACGCCCGCAACCAGCCCCAGGACGAGCCCTCTCCACGCCATGCGGGTCATGGTACCGCGCACCCTCGTGCTATCGTCGGGGGAGCCTATGGCCGACCGAACCATCCTCCTGGTGGACCGCGACCCGCTCCAGCGCCAGCTCGTCGACATGTTGCTCGCCGAAGACGGCTACCGCATCGTCAACGCGGGCACCGGCCGCGAGGCGCTCGAGTTCCTCAAGGAGAACACCCTGCACCTGGTGCTCATGGAGATCGGGCTGCCCGACATCGGCGGCGATGTGGTGTGCCGCAAGCTCAAGAGCGTCAGCCGGCTCTCGGGCGTCCCGGTCATCCTCACCTCCCAGGCCACCACCCGCGCCGGCACCTCCACCGACCTCAAGGACGTCGCCCGCGCCGTGCACGCCGATCTCTACCTGCCCAAGCCGCTCGGCGACAAGAACCTGCGCGAGCGCACGCGCGACCTGCTGCGGCGCTGGGACAGGCCGCAGGCCCCGCCCCGTACCTCGATGAAGAACACCGTCATCCTGGAGGAGGCGCTGGTCGAGCTCGAGGCCGGCTCGCCCGACGGCGCGCCCTCCGATGCCATGACGGCCACGCTCTACCAGGAGAACGAGGAGCTACGCCGCGAGGTGGCTTCGCTCAAGCGCCGCCTGGCGCGCGCCGAGGCGGGCGCGAGCGGACGGGACGGCGGCCCCGAAGGCATCGTTCGGGGCAAGGAACCTGCCTCGCCGCAGGCGCCGGTCGCCGCTGCCGCGGGTGCGCCGGGCCCCGACGGGGCCGCCGCGAAGGCCACCCCCGAGAGGGCCACCCCCGAGAAGGCCACCCCCGAGAAGGCCGCCACGGAGGCCGCCCCCACGGCCGACGCGGAGAGCCGCATCCGCGACCTGGAGCGGCGCAACAAGGCGTTGCTGGCGGCGCTGGAGGAGGCCAAGGCCGAGCTCGAGAGCACGCCGCGCGGGTTGTTCGGCCGCCGCCGTCGCTGAGGGGGTCACAACGACCACGGTGCCGCGGATCGCGGCACCGAAATGCATCATCCGTGGATCAGGTGGGGCTAGCGCTCGGCAGCTTCCGTCACCGAGTTCGGCAGGTGGTTCTGGGCCCAGCTACGGATCGACGCGATCACGTTCTCGAGCTCCCGGCCGGAGTTGGTGAGGTCGTAGCTGCACCGCGGCGGCGTCACCGAGTGCACCGTCTTCTCCACCAGGCCGAGGTGCTCGAGCCGCCCCAGACGCTGCGTCAACGTCGTGGGGTTGCAGCCCCCGACCTCGCGCCCGATCTCGTTGAAGCCCTTGGGGCCCGCCAACAGCGAGTGCACGATGTGGAGCATCCACTTCTCCTGCAGGATGTCGATGGCCTCGCCGGCCGGACAGTTGCGCACGTCGTGGTGGGACTGGCATCGCTCGCTCATGGCGTGGTTCGAATCTAGCACGCGCCCGTCGGCGTCCCCGCTCGCCAGCCGACATCCTGCGAGCCGCCCGCAACGCCGTCGTGGTCGGGGACGTACCGCCCTCCTGAAGGCCCCATCGGCGGTGCTACACTGGCCTCCACAAGGCGACCTCGCGACCTCAGGCGAAGGGCCCGAAGGGAGCAGCATGAACATCTACAAGCTCATCGGTCGCAACATCGACGTCACCGACTCCATGCGCCAGTACGCCGAGGACAAGCTGCAGAAGCTCGACCGTTTCTCCGATCAGATCGTCGACGCCCGCGTCGTGATGTCCTACGACGTCAAGGGCAGCGGCGCAGCCAGCGCCGCGCCCGCTCGCGTCGAGGTGCAGGTCAACGTCCCCAACGGCATCGTGCGCGCCGAGGAACGAGGCCAGGACACCTACGCCGCCATCGATCTGGTGGTCGACAAGCTCGAGCGGCAGCTCAAGAAGTTCAAGGGCCGCTTCATCGCCAAGCGCGGCGAGGACAAGCCCCAACCGGCGCCGCCCGAGCCCGCCGAGACCGAGCCCGCCATCGTGCGCGTCAAGCGGCACGTGCTCAGGCCCATGGCGCCCGAGGACGCGGCCCTGCAGATGGAGGCGCTGGGGCACAGCTTCTTCATGTTCCGCAACGCCGATACCGACGAGATCAACGTCATCTACCTTCGCAGCGACGGCGACTACGGCCTGATCGAGCCGGCCGGCTGAGCCCGCTGCCCTAGCGCTGGAGCACCGTCCCGCTGGGGAGCGCGTAGAGGGCCCGCAGGGTGGCCACGTCGCGCATCGAGATCTTGCCCGCCGGGGTGGCGCTGAGGGCGTCGCCCGGGTAGGGGCTGCGACCGAGCAGGCCCACGGCCTGCCCGAAGGCGAGCAGGGCGTAGCGGTAGGTGGCCTCGGCGTCGAAGCGCGGGTCGAGCAGCACCTCGGTCGCGCGGTAGCGCACCTGGTTGTTGGGCAGGACGGTGTAGGCGTAGCGGTAGCTGGCGACCTTGCCGGAGAGCTCGCGCCAGGTCACCGTGATGGCGTCGGCGGAGGGCTGCCCCACCACCAGGAAGCGCAGGACGTCCGGTGCCGCCTGTTGCCAGGCATCGATGGCCCGCACCACCGCGGCGCGCTGGGCCTGGCCCTCGGGTGTCGGCGCCGGCGGCACGTACACCGCGATCGGCAGGTCCTGCGACAGGTAGTGGAGCAACCGCGCGTGCCCGCCGGTGGTGGCGGGGTCGGTGGCCACGTCGGCCAGGTAGGTCTTCGGCGTCTGCTGGGCCCACGCCGTAGCCGCCAGCGTCAGGACGGTGAGCAGGGCGAGGGCTCGCCGCTGGATCGTCACCTCCATGGTCGTCACCTCCATGGCGACGCGCTCCCGCGTCGCGCGAACGCGCGCACCCCGGCCACGCCGAAGGCGAAGCCCCCGACGTGCGCCCACCAGGCGATCGAGGTCGCTCCCGCGGGCGCCAGGGCGGCGCCGGCCGTGGCCTCGACCACCTGGATCAGGAACCAGTAGCCGATGAACAGCCACGCCGGGAACCACAATAGGAAAAAGCGGGGCACCCGGGCGAACAGCGACGCTACCAACCACGGCAGCAAGAGCGGCGGCAGGAAGGTCAGTACCTTGAGCCGTGGGAACAGCAGCAGGTAGGCACCCAACACCGCACTGACCGCGCCGGACGCGCCGACCAGCGGGATCCGCGGGGCGTCGGTGGCGAAGGCGTAGACGAGGTTGGCGAGGGCGCCGCCGACGAGGTAGAAGACGGCGAACCCGAGGTGCCCCATGCGGTCCTCGATGTTGTCCCCGAACACGATCAGGAACAGCAGGTTGCCGGCGAGGTGCAGCAGGCCGCCGTGCAGGAAGAGGCTGGTGACGAGGCTGGGGGCACCGGCAAGGGGCAGGGCGAGGAGGCGTTCGGGGATGAAGCCGAAGCGCAGGGTGAACAGGAACCCCTGCAGGCTGGTGCCGAGGTACGCCTGGTAGAGGTAGACGCCGACGCACAGCGCCGCGATGGCGTAGGTGACCCAGGGCCGCGAGCTGCGAGGGTTGAGGTCGCGCAGAGGCAGCATCGCGCCTCCCGGGCCGCGCCGCCGGGTCCGCTAGCCGGAGCCGCGGGCCAGCGCTTCGACCTGCTCCTGGGTCTGGCGCAGCTTGATCACCCGCCGGGCGGGGACCACGCCTCGGACCATGGCACCGTTGTAGATCACCGTCTCACGGCCGACCACGGTCCCGGGGGCCAGCACCGCATTGCAGCCGATCGACACGCCGTCCCCGAGGGCCGCCCCGAACTTGCGCAGGCCGATGCCGACGCCACCTACCTTGACCTCGTCGCCGGTGGTCTTGAAGTTGGCGAGCTTCACGCCCGCCCCCAGGTTGACGTCGTGCCCGACCACGCTGTCGCCGACGTAGTTGAAGTGGGGCGCACGGGCGCCACCCAGCATCACGGAGCGCTTGACCTCGGAGGCGTGCATGACGCGCGCGTCGGGCCCGAGGACCACCGGCCCGCGCAGGTAGGCGGTGTGGCCGACCTGCGCGCCGGGGGCCAGGTACACCGGCCCCTGGAGGTAGGCGTAGGGCCCGACGCTGGCGCCCTCGCCCACGTAGAGCGGTCCCTCCACGATGGCGGTGGGGTGAACGCTCCCGGTCCCACCGGCGACCAGCTCGGCTCCGAAGGCGTCGAGCCGCGCCAGGACCTCCCAGGGGAGGTCGACCTGGAGCAGCCAGCGCAGGGCCTCGGGGACCCTCGTGAGGTCGAACAGCTCTTCCGGAGCCTGCATACGCTCCAGTCTAGCGCCCCTCCGCGCGCGCTCGGCGCGACGTTCCGTACACCCACACGATAGAATCGGCGCGGTCGTGCTGAACCTGATCTTCAACCCGATCGCCGGCCGCGGTCGTGCCGCGGCGGCGCTGGCGCAGGCCCGGACCTACCTGGACGCGCAGGGCGTGGCCTACCGCGTGCTGACGACCGAGGGGCCCGGCCACGCCACCGAGCTGGCCGCCTCCACGCCCGAGGAAGCGGTGGTGGTCGCCGTCGGCGGCGACGGCACCACCCACGAGGTGGCCAAGGCCTGCATCAACGCTCCCCGCACCCTGGGCCTGTTGCCGGTCGGCTCGGGCGACGACTTCGCGTTCGCCCTCGGGATCCAGCGCGGCGACCTGGCCGGCGCCCTGGACCGGCTCCTCCACGGGGACACCCGTCGGGTCGATACCGGCACCGTCAACGGCGAGCCCTTCATCAACGCCGCCGGCGTCGGCTTCGACGCGGACGTGGCGCGACGGGTGGTCGACGCCCCGAGACCGCTGCGGGGGCTGGCCGCCTACCTGTGGGGGGTGATGGCCGCCCTCGGCGCCCTCGACCCCGCCCCCGTGGAGGTCTCGGTGGACGGGCAGACCGTCTACCGTGGACGCTCGCTGCTGGTGTCGACGCAGCTCGGACCGCGCACCGGCGGAAGCTTCCTGTTCGCGCCGGCGGCCTCGCTGGACGACGGCACCTTCGACGTGCTGGTGGCCGGCGACCTGGGTCGCGCCGGCACGCTGGCGCTCCTGCCCAAGGTGATGCGGGGCGCCCACCTGGGCCACCCCAAGGTCCACGCCTTCCGCGGCCAGCGTGTGCGCCTGAGCTGGGAACGCGCCCAGCCGGGGCACGTCGACGGCGAGCGGCTGACCCCCGCCACCAGCTTCGACCTCACCCTGAACCCGACGTCGCTGCGCGTCCTCAGCTAGCGCTCGCTCGTGCGGGGGCCGAGGCCGGGCACCCCCGGCCTGCGCCCCGACCGACGCCTGCGGCGTCGCGGCCCAACCAAGAGCGAGGCCCCGCTTGCGCGGGGCCTCGCTTGGCGTGTCTACGCCGTCAGCCTACAGCCGTGATCAGAAGTCGACGGTGTAGCTGATCTGGAAGGCCTGGGCCGACGAGTCGGCCGGGGTCTTCGCCGTGTTGTGGTTCGTGTAGACGCCGTACGAGAAGGAGAGGTCGTAGTAGTTCCAGATGACCTCGTAGCCGCTCGTGCTCTGCGCCGAACCGTTGTTCACGTCACCGGCGGAGATGTCGGTGGCGTTGTCACCGGTGCTGCTACCGCTGTTGGTGACGGTGGTGATGTTGTTGCCACTCCACGAGCCGTACTTGGCCGTGAGGGTGCTGTGGTCGAAGACGAACTGGTTCAGGACCAGGCCCACGCTCCACTGCAGCTCATCGGCGGTGTACGTATCGGCGTTGGTGTGGCTGGTGGTGCGGTAGTTGACCGCGCCCATCAGGCTGGGCTTCAGCACCACGTCGAGCGGCTTGGTCGTGAGACCGGCGCCCGCCATGATCGTGGCCGTATCGTCCGCCGTGTACGTATGGGTAGTGCTCTTGTACTCGGCGTACGGGGTCAGGGTCACGATCGAGACGTTCAGGGTGTAGTCACCCTTGAAGTCCATGGTCGTGGTGTTGTAGCTGGCGCCCGTCATCTCGTAGGTGGCCTCGAGGTTGAGGTTCTTGATGAGGGCGTTGTCGGCCGAGCCGTCGTGCTTCAGCGTGACGCCGAAGCCCGTGTCGTAGTTCTCGGGCGACATCGTCGACAGGTCGCTGCCCACGAGAGCCACACCGTTGGCCTGGAGGTTGCTGGCCAGGTCGCCCACCTGCGTGCCGTCCACGGTGACGTTGTGGAAGAAGCCGGTGAGGCTGAAGCCGGCGAACAGCTTGGCGGTGGCGTCGGCGCCGTACGCCATGATGGCGTTGTTGGCACCGGTCAGATCGACGTTGAAGTTGTCGAAGTACGCCGAGACGTCGAGGATGAACAGACCGAGGTCACCCTTGACGCCGAAGCCGCGCTGGTCGAGCGCGAACGGGTAGTTGCTGTCGTTGCTGCCCGCGTTGAACGCCAGGTTGAAGCCGTTGCTATCCCAGCTGCCCGGGATGTCGCGGTAGTTGGCGTCCAGGCTGTTGAGGATCGGCAGGCTCGAGCCGTCGACGTGCAGCGTCGCGTACAGCAGCGAGTTGCTGGTGTCGTTGGCCGGCGTGACCTGATCGGTCTTGCTGCCGTTGGCCCACTCGAAGCCCAGCGTGAACATGCTGACGCTGGCGTTGGCATCGACACCGTAGACGGTATCGGTGACGTTGTCAGCGTTGACGTTGTTCTTGTCGCCGGCGTTGGCGGCCGACTGCGCGAAGCTGCCACCGAGGGTGATGCCCTTGAAGGGGTTCACCGTCAGGTGGGCGCCGCGCACGTAGACGTTCGAGAGCGCCGTCGTGCCGTCCTGAGCGAGCTGCGGAGCCGCGTAGGCCACCGTCAGGTTGGGGTTGAGGAACTTCAGGAAGTCGGGCGAGGTGAGCGTGGCCACGAAGCCCGGATCCTCGAGGTTCACGACGTAGTCGGTGAACTGGGTGGTGACCGCAGTGCCGAACGAGAAGGTCAGCGGGGAGCCGCCGATGCCGTCGAACGTGGAGGTGAAGCCATCGAGGCGGAACATGTAGCCCGCACCGGTGTTGCCGTCATTCCACGTCGGGGCCGTCGCCAGCTGCTGCAGGCTGAGGTCCACCACGGCGCTGAAGCTGTTCAGCGCGTTGGGGCTGCCGGCGCCGTCGAAGCTGTTGCCGTAGCCGATGTTGAGCGTCAGGGAGGCCGTGACGTTCCCAGGGGTCTGGGTGATGTCCTGGCGGTCCTGCGCGTACTCACCGGCGGCATCGATGGCGTCGCTGCCGTCGTAGTCCTCGGTGCCCGTGCTGAAGATCGAGGCGCCCATGTCGCGGCTCTGGCCGATGCCGTAGGCACGGTCGACGTCGAACGGGCTGCCCTGGATGCGACCGACGTAGTAGCTCAGGTCGATCGAACCGGAGATCGCCAGCGGGTTGCTCTCGAGCGCCGTGACGCGCTTGTCGAGCGCCGCGATGTCGGCGGCCTGCTTGGTGCTGCCGGCTTCGAGGGCGGACACGCGATCACGGAGGGCGACCTGATCCCGGCGCAGCAGGATGACGAACTCGCGGATGTTCGCGATGTCGCTCGAGTTGCGCTGGATGTCACCCTGCACGCCCGACAGGTCCACCGTGCCGCCCGTGGAGGCAGCCGGGGTCGAGGGCATGCTGTTGACCTTGTCGGCCAACGCCTGCAGGACCTTGTTCGCCGCAGCGATGTCGGAGGCGTTCTGCTGGGCCTGCGACATGGCCTGAGTGGCGAGGTCGTGGGCGTCGTTGGCGCGCTTGGCCGCGGCGTCGGCCTGGGCCTGCGCGGTGTCGATGGCGACGCGCTGCGAAGCGATCTGGTTCTGCAGGTCGCGGAGGACCGCAGGATCGCTGCCGCTCGGCATGTTGTTGAGCTTCTGCTCGAGGGCGTCGAGGCGCGAAGCGTTGGAGGCGATCGACGACTTGTTGGCCGTCACATCGTCCGAGAGGCTGGCGATGGCGCTCTCCGCCGACGACAGACGCACGCCCTGGGAGGCGACGTCCGAAGCGAGGCCCTGCACCGCGTTACGCAGCGACTCGATGTCCGACTTCGTCATGGCCAGCGAGCTGTTGACGTTCTGGTTGACGACGTCCAGCATGCGGCTGATGACGAGGGCGGCCTGGTAACGGGTGAAGGCTTCGTTGCCGCGGAAGGTACCGTCGGGGAAGCCGATGACGATGCCCAGGTTGGCGATGCGGGAGACGGCGTCGGCAGCCCAGTGGTTCGCCGGGATGTCCGGGAACGACGTGTTCTGCGCGAAGGCGCCGCCCACCAGCGTTGCCGCCAGGAGCGTTAGGATGAGTCTTTTCATGCTTGGGTACCCCTTGAACTGTAGGAAGTCGGAACCGTTCGCGACGGGATAGGAGAAGCACCGTCGCAGGGTCACGGGAGTGTCCTTGTTTCCTCGCCGCCCCTGCTGGCCGTTTTCTCGTCCCCGTCGAGACTCGCCTCACCTCGAGACCGGTTCAAGGTGTGCACCTCCTTCCGGTGCGGCCCCAGGTCGAGGACAAATCCGTCCAAGTATCCCACAACCATGAGGGGGTGTCAAGGCGAATGAAGCGTTTATGAGAGCGAGATTCTGCGGTCTGCATCGAAGAAATCGACTTTGTGAAGTCGCGCACTCATGGTCCTCTCATGAGAATGCGCGGGCGCCCTTCACGACGGCGCCCGCGAAGATGAACGCGCCCCTTGGGGTAGGATGCCGGGCATGGCGCGCATCTCCGTACCCGAGGCCGACGCCCTGTTGGACGAGACCTTCGAGGTCCTCGACCACGGCTTCGTGCGGCTGGTGGACTACCTGGGCGGTGACGCCCGTATCGTGCAGGCCGCCCGCGTGTCGTACGGCGAGGGCACCAAGTCGGTCCGCGAGGACCGCGCCCTGATCGACTACCTCCTGCGCAACCGTCACACCAGCCCCTTCGAGCAGGTCATCTTCACCTTCCACGTCAAGATGCCCATCTTCGTCGCCCGGCAGTGGATCCGGCACCGCACGGCCCGGCTCAACGAGATCAGCGGCCGCTACTCGGTGATGCGCGACGAGTTCTACCTGCCGCGCCCCCACGAGGTGCGGCTCCAGAGCCGCCGCAACCGTCAGGGCGGCAGCGACGACGAGGTCCCCGACGCCCTCCGCGAGCGCGTCATCGCAGGGCTGGCGGCCGATCAGGCCGCGACCTACCGGCACTACGAAGACCTCCTCGAGGACGGCATCGCCCGTGAGCTGGCACGCATCAACCTGCCGCTGAGCCTGTACACCGAGATGTACTGGCAGATCGACCTCAACAACCTCTTCCACTTCCTGCGCCTGCGCATGGACTGGCACGCCCAGTACGAGATCCGCGCCTACGGCGACGCCATCGCGCCGATGGTGCGGGCCGTCTGCCCGCTGGCCTACGAGGCCTTCGAGGAGCACGTGCTGACCGCGCGCACGCTCTCCGGCAGCGAGCTCGAGGTGCTCCGCCAGGCCCTGGATCCCGCTGCGCTGGACCAGGCCCTCGAGCGCAGCTCCCTGCGCTCGAGCCGCCGCCGCGAGCTGCTCGACACGCTGGGTCTGCCCGCGCCGTCGTCCGAGGACGACGCCGACGGGGCCTCGACGCCCCGCGAAGGCTGACGAGGCGCCGACCGTGCGCTACCGCGTCGTGGCCATCGGCCGCCTCAAGCGCGGCTTCTACGCCGACGCCTGCCGCCACTACCAGGAACGCACGCGCCCCTTCGGCCGTCTCGAGGTGGTGGAGCTCAAGGAGGGGCGGGGTCCCGACGCGGCCGCCGTCCGCGAGGCCGACAGCACCGCGCTGCTGGCGGCCGCCGAGGGCCGCACGGTGTGCCTCGACGAGGCCGGCCGCAGCTTCGACACCCGCGGACTCGCCGCCCACCTCGATGACCTCGAGCTGCGCGGCACCAGTCAGCTCAGCCTGTTGGTCGGCGGCGCCGAGGGCCACGCGCCCTGGCTGCGCGAGCGCGCCGACGAGGTGTGGAGTCTGTCGCCGCTGACGCTGCCCCACGAGCTGGCGCGGCTGGTGCTGCTGGAGCAGCTCTACCGGGTGGAGACGGTACGCGCCGGCCACCCCTACCACCGCGACGGGTGACGGCCGGCGGCGGTCGGGCCCCCTCCCTCAGGTACCGGTCTGGGCCGCGTCGCCGTCGGGCGGCGCGGTGCGGTCGGCGCCCGACGCGGACGCGCCCTCGACCATGGCGTAGAGCGTGAAGAGGTCGGTGGCCAAGGCCTCGAGCGCCTCGAAGGGCGCCGCTTCGGCGCCCTCGCACAGCACCAGCAGGTTGCGGTGCCCGACCACCAGCACCGGGGTCACGCCCGGCCGTGCCAGCATGCGCGCCATCACCGTCTGCACCGGCCCCGTCAACCACGCGCGGGCGGCCGCCTCGTCGCGCGCGAACACGCTCACGGCCCCGTCGAAGGCGTCGAGGTCGGCGAGGTCGAGGCGCTGGCTGCCGGTGCGCCCCGCCGCGATCGCCTCCATCACCGGATTGCCGCGCGCCTGCGCACGCAGCGACGTCGCGGACAGCGGCGTCGGCGCCCGCAGGATGGCGCCCGTCACCAGGCTGGTGACGGTGCCGGCGGGGCCGCTACGGGCGCGTTGCTGATCGAACAGGAAGAGGGTGGGTTGCCCCTGGCGGCGGAGCCCGTAGAGGGGCGTGAGCGGGGGCTCGCCGAGATCGAACCAGTCGCGCAGGCGCGCCTCCTGCTGGGAGGCATCGACCAGCTCGAGCCGTCGGGCGAAGTCGCGCCACTGCTCGAGCCGCGTCGGGGTGCGCTTGCGCGCCCGGAACAGCATGGCGCCATTCAACCACAGGCGGCCGCGGCTCTGGCTCTCAGATGTTGAAGCCGAACATGCGCATCTGCTTCTTGCCGTCCTCGGTCATCTTCTGGGGGGTCCAGGGCGGCGACCACACGAAGTCGACGGTCACGCGGCTGACGCCGTCCACCTTCATGACGGCCAGCTCGGCGTCGGACTGGATCAGGTCCTGCACGGGGCAGCCCATGCTGGTCAGGGTCATGTCGATGGCCACGTGCCCCTCGTCGTCGACGTCGAGCTTGTAGACCAGCCCGAGGTCGACCACGTTGACGGGGATCTCGGGATCCCGAACCACCTTCAGCGCTTCGAGGATCTCCCCCTTCAACTTCTCCTTGTCGAGGCCGTCGTCCATGCCCCCCAAGCTAGCAGACGCGCCCGCCGGGGCAGGTAGCGCTCAGGCGTCGTCGGCGCTGTCGGCCCCCGACCCGCCGAGCCGGCGGGCGAGGGCGTCCTCGGCCTGGGCCACGTCGGCGGCGAGCTCGTCGCGCACCCGCGCGACGCGCTCCAGCAGGGCGTCGTCGCGGCCCTTGGCGCGCGACTCCAGCGCCGCCAGCTGCGTGCGCAGCGAGCCCTCCAACGCCTCGAAGCGCTCGGCGACGCGGCTCTCCAACGTCAGGGCGGAGGTCCCGACCTTCGAGTCGAGCGTCTCCTTGAGGGCGCTGAGCTGCCCCTTGAGGTCGGCGATGGCGGCGTCGAGGCGGGCCTCCATGCGGCCGGCCGCCTCCTTGTCGCGGGAGCCGAGCTGCGAGCGCACCTGCGCGAGCTGGCGGTCGAGCTGCGTGACCTGCCGGAGCTGCGCCGCACGGTCGATCAGCGCCCCCAGGAAGAAGAGCAACGTGATCGCCACGATCGCCAGCAGCAGCACCAGGCCCAGCGGCCCGCTCCAGGTCGCGACCAGCAGCGAGATCGGCACGGGCTGCGTCAGCGCCCCCCAGTTCAGCGCGGCCGTCAGGCCGGCCAGCAGCACCACCACGGTGAGGAGGATCCCACGGAATCGCATCGTGGCCCCGACTCTAGCAACCCGGAGCGCCGGCGGCCGGGAAATCTCCCACGCCGTGAAGGGCCATCACCACTCGGCGTAGCGGTCGCGGTGCACCACCAGGGCCAACGACAGCGCCAGCAACGTCGAGATCAGGCTGGTGCCGCCGTACGACACCAGCGGCAGCGTGATGCCCGTGACCGGCGCCAGCCCCAGCGTCACGCCGATGTTCACCAGCACCTGGAAGCTGATGAGCGTCATGACACCCATGATGACGAGCTTGTCGCGATCGTTCGGACACTCGCTGGCCATCGCCACCAGCCGCCAGAAGAGCAGCCCGTACAGCGCCAGCAGCGTCACCGACGCCACGAAGCCGCCCTCCTCGGCCAGCACCGGGAAGATGAAGTCGGTCTGGCGGAAGGGGATGAAGCCGAGCTGCGACTGCGTGCCCTGCTTGTAGCCCTTGCCGAAGAGACCGCCCGAGCCCACCGCGATGGTCGACTGGATCACCTGGTAGCCGCTGCCCTGCGGGTCGGCCGAGGGGTTGAGGAACGACACCAGCCGCGCCCGCTGGTAGGGGTCGAGGTGCGGCAGCACCACGGTGGGGAGGGCCACCCCGAGGAGCACCGCGAACACCGCCAGGTGGCGCCAGGGCACGCCGCGCACCAGCATCATGCCGGCGCCGATGGCGGCGATCACCAGGGCGGTGCCGAGGTCGGGCTCGAGCACCACCAGCGCCAACGGCGGCAACAGCAGGGCCACCGGCCGCACGTAGCCCAGCGGCCCGCGCAGCGGCCGCTCGTGCATGACCGTGGCCAGGCTGAGGATGAGCGCCAGCTTGGCGAACTCCGAGGGCTGGAAGCCGGGAAGCGGTCCCAGGTAGAGCCAGGAGCGCGCCCCGTTGACGGTGGTGCCGACGGCCTGCACCGCCACCAGCAACAACAGCGAGAGCACGTACAGGTAGGGGATGCTGCGCGAGATGCGCCGCCACCCCAGCCACAGCACGCTGCCCGACAGCGCCAGGCCGGCCACCAGGAACACCCCCTGGCGGATCAGCTCGTGGGCGGGCGCGGCACTGCTCAGGGTGGCCAGACCGGCCGCCAGGATCAGCACCACCACCGCCGGAAGACTCAGATCGACGCGCGCCACCGCGGCCTCTCCCTTTCCTCGGCGAGCTCGCCTCCGCTCGCGCAGCCCAGCCTACCAACCCCGCCCGTCGCTGCGTGGGGTGGCGACGTCACGCTCCCGGAGCCGATCGGCCGCAGGTTCAGGGGGCGCGTGGCGGACGGCCCGCGCCCGCTCCGCTCCGCGCTCGGAGCCGCGGCAGCCGCGGTCGCGGCGCGCCCGACCACAGCCACCACTCGACCGTCAACGCCAGCACCGCCAACGCCAGCAGCAGCCAGGCCAGGGGCCGCAGCGGCGCGTTCCCCAGGACGCCGTTCCTGCGCTCGGCGGCGGCGGGGCCGGGCGGTCCCGAGGCCGGGGCGGCGGGCCCCGCCAGGCGCGACTCGGCGTCGCTGTCGAGGCTCGCCAGCACCGTGGTGCCGCCGGGCTCGAGGTAGATGCCGGGCGTCAGGGCGACGTCGACGGCGGCGCCGTCGAGCGTCGTTCCGCCGGGCAGGGCGCTGCCGAGGGCGACGCGGGCATCGCCGCGCACCTCGCGTACGTAGTTGGCGATGAGGGCCGGGAAGGCGGCGCGCAGCACCAGGTCGGTCTGGCGCGGGCTGAAGGCCGCCTGCAGCACCTGCACGCCACCGCGGTCGCGGTAGCGAAGCACCGGCTCGAGCTCGGCCGTCGAGGCCAGCAGGTGCCAGCCTTCACCGGCGCTCCACGCCGGCCTCCGCGGATCGAGCCCGACCACCACGTCGTTCAGGTCCACGAAGCGCAGGAGCGGCGACCCGCGGTCGGACTCGGCGATGACGCGGTAGACGGGGTCGGAGCTGGCGGGCGCGAACAGCAGGTAGCTGCCGGGGGCGAGCCCGGCGGCGTCCGCTCGGGTGAGCACGCGCAGGTCCGCCGCGATGTCGGCCGCCCGCGGGTTGGTGCGCACGGTGACCCCGGGCACCGCCGCCAGCGCCTTCATGACGGCGTCGTCGGGCACCTCCACGGCGGCCGAGATGGGGCGCGCGCCGGCGTAGGCGACGTCGTCGAGCGTCAGGGCGTCGGCGCCGTCCGCCTGCGGGGTGATGGCGGCGCGGTAGATGCCGCGCACGTCCGCCAGCGGGAAGGTGATGCTGCCGGTGCCGTCGGCGGGCACCAGCACGGTGCCGCTGGCCACGGGGGCGCCGTCCCGGGTCAGGTCGACCCGCACCTCGATCGGGCGTCGGCTGTTCGACACCACCCCGACGTAGGCCTGCTGGAGCCCCAGATCGAAGGCGCTGATGCCCACGTTGACCCCGTCCCCCGCCACGTCGTGGCCGCGGACGGTGCCGCCGCCGGCGTGCGGCTGGTCGGTGAACACCTCCACCCGAGCTCCCGGCTCGATGGCCTGGGCCACGGCGATGGCGCGATCGAGATCGCCGCTGCGGTCGCCGGCTCGGAGCTGCTGGAGGCCGCGACGCACCAGGGCGCGGTCGGAGGTGAGCGGGACGACCACGCGGGCGTCGAGACCCGCGCGGATCAGCGCCACGCGGCCGGCGCCGCGCAGCAGACGCTCGGCCTGGGCACGTGCCTTGTCGAGGCGCACGCCGTCGCTGTCGCGGGCGGTCATGCTCGCCGAGGCGTCGACCACGAGGATCAGATCGGGCCGCGCCGCGCCGCCGATCACCGGCCTGGCCAGGGCCAGGGCGGCCAGCGTCACGAACAGCACCTTGGCCACCAGCAGCCAGGTCGGCGCGATGCGCTTGCGCCGCTCGGTCACGCGGCGCGCGCGCTGCCACAGGAACAGCGCCGACACCTGCTGGCGCCGCCTCCGCGAGCGCACGAAGTGCAGGAGGACCACCAGCGGTACCGCCAGCAGGGCCCACAGGAACTGCGGCGCGGCGAGGCTCAGCGGTATCCCCCGCCGTCGCGGTCACGCCCGCTGGGGGTCGTGCGGTCGTACGTCATGTAGGGCCAGTCTAGCGCCGGTCCCGAGCCCGAGCCGTCGCACGTCGCCAGGCCCGCGCCAGCTCCTCCGTCTCCTGGACGAACGGCGTCTTGGCCTCGGTGTAGCTGGCCCGGTCGTCGGCGAAGCGCTCGGCCAGCTCGCGCTTGAGCCTGCCGTAGGCGGCCGCTCGCCGGGGGTGCGCCAGCAGGTAGTCGCGGAAGTCCACGTGCCGCTCGACGTTGGGGTCGCCGGCTGCGAAGGCATGCACGTGCACGCGGTAGGCGTCGGCATCCTCTTCGTGCCGCTGCGCCGTGAGGAAGCGACGGCCGTCGATGCCGTACGGCCCCAGCCAGGTGTAGTCGGCGGCCTCGGCCGCCGCCCGCGCGCCGTCGAGGTCGGCCAGCGCACGCGCCACCAGAAGCACGTCGAGGATCGGCTTGGCCTCCAGCTCGGGGACCGCGGTGCTGCCGACGTGGTGGACCGACAGCGCGCCGCCCGCGAAGACCGCCAGCAGGCGCGCCGCCTCGGACGCGAAGCGACGGGCCCAGATCGGATCGTGGGGCAGCATGGAGATGCGGCGCGCGGTCATGCTGGAGTGTACCGGCCTGCGCGGCGCCGCCAGGGCCGCCGGAGCGGCACCGGGAAGGGGTGGATCCGGCCATGGATGACGCCATCGTCCGCGAACGACTCGCCGCGCTCGTCCTCGGGGAGGGGGCGCACGTCTCGCTGGAACGCGCCTTGGAGGGGCTCCCGGAGGAGCTGCGCGGGCAGCGTCCGCCGGGGCTCGAGCACAGCCCCTGGGAGCTGCTCGAGCACCTGCGCCTGGCCCAGGAGGACCTGCTGCGCTACAGCCTGGATCCCGACTGGCGCTCGCCGTCGTGGCCCGAGGGATACTGGCCCGACACCCCGGAGCCGCCGTCGCCGGCGGCCTGGGAGGCCAGCCTGGAGGCGCTGCGTCGCGACCGTCGGGAGGCGCTCGCCCTCGTGCGCGACCGGCAGCGCGACCTCACCGCACCGCTGCCCCATGCGCCGCAGCACAACCTGCTGCGGCAGCTCATGCTGCTCGGCGACCACGACGCCTACCACGTCGGCCAGATCGTCGACGTGCGGAGGGCCCTGGGGGCGTGGCCGCCGGGGTGAGCGTCAGACCTGGAACACACCCAGCTTGAGCGGCCGACGTTCGTCGTCGTGGGCGCACACCTCGAGCGCGCGGATGAGGCGGTCGCGGAGCTCCAGGGGCGCCACCACGGCGTCGACCCACAGCCGCGCCGCCCCGTAGCGGATGTCGAGGGCGCGCTCGTAGTCGGCGTGCACCTGCCGGTAGAGCTCGGCCAGGGTCTCCTCGTCGGCCTCGGCCCCGGAACGGCGCAGTTGCGCCGCCTGGATGTCGAGGATGGTCTTGGCCGCCTGCTGGCCACCCATCACCGCGTAGCGTGCGCTGGGCAGGGCGAACAGGAAGCGCGGCGCGTAGGCCTTGCCGCTCATGGCGTAGTGGCCGGCACCGTACGAGCCTCCGAGGATCACGCTGAGGCGCGGCACCACGCTGTTGCTGACCGCGTTGACGAGCTTGGCGCCACGGCGGATGATGCCCTCCTGCTCGCTGTCGACCCCCACCATGAAGCCGTTGACGTCGTGGAGGAAGAGGATGGGGATGCCGGCCTGGTTGCAGTTCAGCACGAAGCGCGCCGCCTTGTCGGCGGCCTCGGCGTA
The DNA here is from genome assembly GCA_030149325.1 of Deinococci bacterium. Taxonomy (GTDB): domain Bacteria; phylum Deinococcota; class Deinococci; order Deinococcales; family Trueperaceae; genus JASBRS01. The sequence goes on along the minus strand of JASBRS010000003.1, from coordinate 12,388 downwards.
GATGACGCCGCCGACCTCCAGCCGCCCGCGGTTCTTCACCACGCGCTTCTGGTTGGCCACGATGCCGACGGGGAAGCCGCCGAGGTGGGCGCTGCCGCACACCAGGGTGCGGCCGTAGTCGGCCTTGTACTCGTCGAACTCCGAACCGTCGACCAGGCGGGCGATGACCTCGCGCACCTCGTACGGCTGGGTGCCGCCGTCGACGGGGAGAAGCCCCTCCAGGTCCTCGACGCGCTGCGCGGGGGGCACCGTGGCGCGCCGCTCGGACGCCCAGGCGGCACCCGGTCGCGGAGCGTAGGTGGCGGCCAGACGCCGCAGGCGCTCCAGGGCGTGGGCGTCGTCGGGCTCGAGGTAGTCGACGGTGCCGGACACCTCGGCGTGCATCACGGCGCCGCCGAGGTCCTCGCTGTCCACGGTCTGACCGATGGCGGCCTTCACCAGCGCCGGACCCGCCAGGTAGAGCCCCGATCCTTCGGTCATCACCAGGGTGTCGCACATCACCGGCAGGTAGGCGCCGCCGGCCACGCAGTTGCCCATGATGGCCGCCATCTGCGGGATGCCTTCGGCGCTCATGCGGGCGTTGAGGTAGAACACCCGGCCGAAGTCGTCCTGATCCGGGAAGATCTCGTCCTGCATGGGCAGGTACACGCCCGCCGAGTCGACCAGGTAGACGGTGGGCAGGCGGTTCTCGTAGGCGATCGTCTGGGCCCGGATGACCTTCTTGGCGGTGATCGGGAAGAACGCGCCGGCCTTGACGGTGGCGTCGTTCGCGATCACCATCCAGGGGCGGCCGGCGATGACGCCGACGCCGGTCACGACGCCTCCGGCCGGTGCACCGCCGGCCTCGGGGTACATCTCCCAGCCGGCGAAGGCCATCACCTCATCGAACGGCGTTCCGGCATCGGTGAGGGCATCGATCCGCTCGCGGGCGGTCATCCGCCCCTTCTCGTGCTGGCGCTTGCGGGCCCGGGCGCCGCCCCCCTCGGCGATGCGCTCGCGCTCCTCGGCGAGCCGCGCGAGCTCCGCCTTCCAGGCCTTGCGTTGGGTCGAGAAGGGAGCGCGCCGCCGCTGCTCCAACGTCACGCTGCTGTCGAGCCGCGCAGGGCCGCCCTTGCGTGCCACCTCAGCGGGCGTGGGTGGCGAGCACCACCAGCAGGCCGCCACCGGCGTTCTCGAGGTGGTGACGGGTACCGGCGGGCACGCTGACCAGCCTCCCCGTGCCCACGCGTTCGACGCCCCCGTCGTAGCGCAGCAAGACCTCGCCCTCGAGCACCTGGTAGAGGCAGCTGCTGTCGAAGCTGTGGTCGGCGTCCTTCTGTCCGGCCTCGAAGCACAGCAGCGTGACGCTCAGGTCCCCCTCGGCCACGAGTTCGGACTGCTGCACCTCGGCGAGCGAGAAGCGGCGAGCTTCGGAGATGGTCACGATCTTCACGATACGGATCCTCCCTAGGTCCTTGCGGCCGGGTCCCGACCGGCGCCAGGTGCGCGCGGTGCGGGCCTTCGCCGACGCCCATTGTGCGACGTGTGGATAACCGATGCAATCTGTGGATAACTCGCGCCCCTTGACAAGGGCGGGCGCTTTCTGTTAGGCGGGGCGCCTCGCGCACCTTTCGAGTTTGTTCCGTCCTGGACGCGCTTTCTGGGACATGAAACGGCGTTCATGCGCTCCAGGGCGCGCTCGCGAGGGTTCTCCACAGTCCTGTGGAGAACCGGTCGCGACTGTGGACAACTTGCTGCCGTCACGCCGCCCTCGCGGCCTGAACGAAGGCCAGGACGCGCGCCGCGTCCTTGATGCCGGGCGCCGACTCGACCCCGCTGGCGGTGTCGACGGCGTACGGCCGCAAGGCGGCCACCGCGGCTCCGACCGTGGCGGCCGTGAGCCCGCCGGCCACGATCAACCGGGGGTGTCCCCGCCAGGCCTCGGCGGCGCTCCAATCGAAGGCGACCCCCGAGCCCGGGGTGGGCGCGTCGAGCAGCACCGCGTCGGCGGGGTAGTCGGCGAGGGCCTCCGGGGTCACCGCTCTCGCGAACGCCACGGCCCGGATCACCCGGGCGTGCGCCCGCAGCCCCTCGGCGTAGTCGGCGCTCTCGTCGCCGTGCAACTGGACGGCGTCGAGATCGAGGCGGTCGATCGCCTCGTGCACCTCGGCGGCCGGAGCGTCGACGAACACCCCCACCCGCGTGACGAAGGGGCCGACCGCGGCCACCACGCGGGACGCCGCTTCGAGGTCGACCCGCCGCTGCGAGCGCGGCGCGAAGATCAGGCCGATGGCATCGGCCCCGGCGCGCTCCGCCGCGACGGCGTCCTGCGGCCGGGTGATGCCGCAGATCTTGACGCGCGCTCGGGGGTCCATGGCGCCATTATCGCGCCCGACCGCCGTCACGGTCACGGCCCGGGGTACCCGGCCACCACCTCGACGCGTACCCCCAACGCCGACGCCAGCAGCCCCGACCGCGCGCCCGCCTCCCGCACCTCGATGTCGGCGTCGCCGCGGGCGATCGCCTCGACCTGCAGGAAGCCGTCGGCGGTGTGGCAGCGCACCTCGTCGACGCGTTGCGCCTTGCTGCGCTCCAGGTACTCCGCCAGCCGCAGCAGGCCGGCCAGGGTCGTGAGCCGGTCGATATCGCCCGCTTCCAACGCCTGGGCGTAGCCCTGGTCGCCCGGGGTCCCGCGACGGTGGTAGCGCACCAGCAACGCGATCAACACCTGCTCGCGGTGGCTGAAGCCGGGCAGCGCCCGTCCCATCACCAGGTACATGCCGTGCTTGTGGTGGGCGTAGTAGTCCACCGCCATGCCGATGTCGTGGACCAGCGCGGCGGCGGACAGGAGCGAACGCTCCGCCGCGCCGAGCCCGTGGAGCGCCTCGAGCTGGTCGAAGAGCTGCAGCGCCAGCTTGCGGACGTGGAGGTTGTGCGCTGGGTTGTCGTAGTACTCGCGCATCAGGTTCAAGGCGCTGAACTCGCGGACGTCCGGGGCGAGGTGATCATCGTCCGGGAAGAGGTAGGGGTAGAACAGGCCCTCGCGCAGCCCCTGGCCGCTGATGCGCACCTCGTCGGCACCGAGCGCCGCCAGCGTCTCGGCGATGACCACGCCGCCGGCCACGATGATGTCGGCGCGGTCGCGGTTGAGGCCGCGCACGTCGCGCCGCTTCTCGAGCGGCAGGGCGGCGAGCTCGGCCAGCAGCTCGTCGAGCGCCTCGCGCCGCAGCACGTAGTTGTGCAGCAGCGCCGGCTGGTAGTCCGTCCGCGCCTGCACCACGTTGGCGAGGTTGCGCACCGTCCCGCCCATGCCGACGACGGGCAGGCCCGCGCCGAGCTCGGCGACGCGCGGCCTCAGCAGCGCGCGCACGTGCTTGCGCAGCGCCTTCAGGTCGCGGCCCCGAGGTGGATCGCTCCCGAGGAAGGCCTCGGTCGTGCGCACGGCGCCGAGCGGCAACGCTCCGCCCCCCTGGAAGCGACGCTCGCGCAGCAGGCTGAGCTGCATGCTCCCGCCGCCCAGGTCGAGCACCACCGCGTCGCGCACTTCGAGGCTGTTGGCGACGGCCAGCGCCCCGTAGCGCGCCTCCTGCTCGCCTTCCAGGACCTCCAGCTCGATGCCCGCCCGCTCGCGCGCTGCCGCCACGAAGCTCGCGCCGTTGGCCGCGGCGCGCACGGCGCTGGTGGCCGTGGCCCGGAGGTCGTCGATGCCGGCGGCATCGCAGTAGCTCCGGAACGTCGCCAGCGCCTCCAGGCCCCGGCGGAAGGGCGCCGCCCTCAGGATGCGCTCCTCGCCCATGCCCTCCGACAGCCGCACCACCTCGCGCAGCTCGTCGAGCAACTGGTAGCGGTAGTCGGGGCGGTACAGCAGGACCACCAGGCGGGCGGTGTTGCTGCCCAGGTCGATGATCCCCACGCTCCGCACGAGGGCAGTATGCCACGGGCGACGCCGGCGGCCGGCCCCGCTTGCCTACCCCACGGCGCTACAGCACGTCGCTCAGGTGGGTGAGCTCGGCCCGGTCGGCGTCGCCCACGACCAGCACCACGTCGAAGCGCGCGGGCGCATCGGCGTCGCCGCCGTGCTCGGCCAGGAAGTAGCGGGCGGTGTGCCGGAGCCGCGCCAGCTTGCGGCGGTCGAGCGTCTCGGCCGGGTGACCGAAGCGCAGGCTGCGCCGCTGCCGGACCTCCACGAACACCCAGGTGTCGCCGTCCCGCGCGATCAGGTCGATCTCGCCGCCGCGGACCGCGTAGTTGGTCGCCACCACGTCCCAGCCCAGGCCCTCGAGGTGACGGCGCGCCAGCACCTCGGCCCAGTGCCGGGGCTGTCCCGTCGCGCCTGCCATGTCGGGCTCAGGCCGGTTCGACCTGAACGCGCCGCGCGTCGGCCCAGAGGCCCTCGAGATCGTAGAAGGCGCGCGCTTCGGAGCTCATGATGTGCGCCACGATGCCGCCGTAGTCGAGCAGCACCCAGCGCTCGCTCGGGCCCTCGACGCTGCGCGCCCGGAACCCGTGCTCCTTGAGGTGTTCACGGACGCCGTCCTCGAGGGCGCGGAGCTGCAGGTGGGACTCGCCGGTGGCGATCACGAAGTAGTCGAGCGTGGAGGACACCTCGGTCAGGTCGAGGACCACGATGTCCTTGCCACGCTTGTCGTCGAGAGCGTCCACGATGAGCTGGACCTCTTCCGGCATGCTCGAGCTGGGCTGCAACGTCCCTCCCTCGGGTTCCGACACCGTCATCGAGCGCTCGCCGCCCGCGTCACGTCGACGCCGGTCGGCACCATGGCCGTCGCGTCGCTGCCGAGCACGAGCTCGAGGTCGATCGAGCGGCCGTCGTAGGGGTCGAGGTGATCGACCTGCTGCTTGCTGGTGTGCAGCAACGAAGCGTAGAACTCGGCGTCCTGCCAGGCCGGCAGGGTCGCCAGCAGCCGGCTCGGCGTCGGGTCGACGGTGACCTCGTCCCTCACCAGGATAGCCTTGGCCGGCACGCCCATGGCCACCAGGCGCTGCTCGAACCAACGCCCCAGGCCGTGCTGGCCGCTGCGGTTGGTGATCAGGAGCGTGGCGTTCGGGACCTTGGCGAAGGCGCGGGGCGTGCCCCCGAAGGTGTCGGCCAGGAAGCGGTTGACCTCCTGGGGGTCGACGGTCAGCACCGTCCCCACGTCGGGGACCTGGATCTCCTGCGTCGGCAAGGTGGCCGTCTCCTTGAGCTGGAGGCTGCCCACGCGCGAGGCGAGCTGCCGCACCAGCGTGGGGCTGGCGTTGGTCTGCACGTCCTGGAAGAAGGTGTCGACCAGTCCGGGTACCTTCGTGACCGCCCGCACGTTGAGCTCCTTGACCTTGGCCATCAGGGCGTAGGCGAGGCGCTTGACGTTGTCGAGGCGGTCGATGTCGCCACGCAGGGTGTGGCGGTAGCGCACGAAGTCGGCCGCCTGCTGACCGTCGAGGTGCTGCGGGCCGGGCTGGAAGTGGATGTGCAGGTTGCCGACGTTGTCGTCGTAGTTCATGGCGTAGGGCACGTTCACCGTCACGCCGCCCAGGGCGTCGACGAGGTGCTTGAAGATGTCGAGCTTGATGATGGCGTAGTAGTCGACGGGGACCCCGAGGATCGCCGACACCCGCCGCCGCAGCGCGTCGGGCCCCTCGCGCGCGAACACCCCGTTGATGCGGTAGCCGGCGTCCTGGAGCCAGATGTCACGCGGCAGCGCGATCATGGTGATGTTGTCGCCGGTGATGTCGACGTAGAGGATGGTGTCGGTGTTGACGCCGGCGGTGCTGGTGGTGCCCTTGTAGTTCCAGCCCACGATGGCGCCGCCCTTGCCGTAGATGGGGTCGGACTCCGCCGCGGAGTAGAAGATGTCGCGTCCCGCCACCACGAAGCTGACGTGGAAGGCGTTGCCCTTGATGCCCAGCAACTGGCGCTGCTCCCGGCTCAGCGGCGAACGGTGCACGTCGCGCGTGAGCCAGTAGCCCGCCAGGCCGACGAGCGCCAGCAGCACCCCGGCCAGCATCAGGATGCGGGTGTTACGTACCGTGAGCAATCTGCTCATAGACCCTCAGGGTGGCCGGGTGGATCGACGTGCCCTTGGACCGCAGGTAGCGCACCTTCGAGGCCACCGCCAGCTCGTAGGCGGCCCTCAGGTCGCGCATCGCCAGCTCGCGGATGTCGTCGTTCACGCCGCGCCCCGGCTCGCACACGTCGGCGACGTAGACCGCCACACCGACCCGGTTGTCGGGGCTCACCCCGAAGACATGCCCCTCGATGGCTTCCAGGACCTGCTCGTCGTCGACGCCCCAGCCCACCGCGATGGCGCGACCGGCACGGCCGTGGACCGCGAGCGGGTGACCCTGCTCCACCACGTTCTCGGGCGGGGCGAGGCGCAGCAGCTCCTCGGAGGGCAGATCGCGCGCGACGTCGTGCAGCAGTGCCGCCAGGCGGGTCGCGCGGCGCTCCGCGGCGTCGAAGGCATTGGCGACGGCGATGGCTTCGGCCAGGCGCACCACGCGCCGGATGTGGTCGAAGCGCTCGGCCGATACCCGCTCACGGACCCGGCCGCAGTAGCGGGCCAGCTCCGGGCGGTCGCAGGGGTCCATGTCGGGCAGGGTCACGCTCTGGTCCATCGCTCCTCGGTCCGTCGTCGCACCGGCCGTCGCTGCCCGGAGGGGGACGCCGACAGCGGCGGTCCGCCGCGGGGCGGCGACGCCCATTGAACCACACCATGGTGAGAAGGCCCGGTCGGCCGGCCGACCGAGCGCGCTAGCTCCGATCCCCCACCTCGACGTCGTCGACGACGTCCTCGCCTTCGTCTGCGTCGTCACCGTCGTCCTCGGACGCGTCCTCGCTCTCCTCGTCGACGGTGCGCTCGCTGAAGTAGTCGAACACCGCCTCGCCGATGCGGACCTCGTCGCCGTCACGCGCGCCCGCCCGTTCGAGCAGGCGGTCGATGCCGTAGGTCTTGAAGAAGCGCTGCAGGTAGGCCACCGCGTCGGCGTTCGAGGGGTCGAAGCGGCCGACCAGCTCCTCGATCTCACTGCCGTGCACCAGCCAACCCAGCCCACTGGCATCGCGCACGACCTCCAGCGGGCGCACCTCGAGGCGCCGCTCCGCCGCCTCCCGTCGCACCGCCTTGGGCGGCTCCGGCAACACCGCGAAGAGCGTGTCGATGAGCGACGCAAGGCCCGCCCTCTCGAGCGCCGACACGCTCACCACCGGCAGGCCGGCGGCGCTCAACCGCTGCTCGGCCGCCGCCACCTCGTCCGGGGAGGCCAGGTCGATCTTGTTCAGGACCAGCAGGGCGGGCCGCTCGAGCAACCCCGGGTCGTGGTTGCGCAGCTCGGTGCGCAGCGCCTCCAGGGTGGCCTCGGGATCCTCGGCGATGTCCAGCACGTACACCAACAGGCGCGTGCGGGAGATGTGGCGCAGGAAGTCGAGCCCCAGGCCGCGGCCCAGGTGGGCGTCCTCGATGATGCCCGGGATGTCGGCGATGGTGAAGCGCTTCAGGTCGCGCTCGACCACCCCGAGGTTGGGCGTGAGGGTGGTGAAGGGGTAGTCGGCGATGACCGGCCGGGCGTTGGACAGCGCGGCCAGCAGGCTCGACTTGCCGGCGTTGGGGTAGCCCACCAGGCCGACGTCGGCGAGGGTCATGAGCTCCAAGCGCAGGTGGCGACGCTCGCCGCGGGTCCCGAACTCGGCGAAGCGCGGCGTGCGCCGCTGCGAGCTGGCGAACGAAGCGTTGCCTCGCCCCCCCTTGCCGCCGCGCGCGACGAGCACCCGCTCGCCCTCCTCGATCAGGTCGGCGACGAGCTCGCCGCTGTCGAGGTCGCGCGCGGCGGTGCCCACCGGGACCTCGAGCTCCAGGTCGGCGCCGCCGGAGCCCGCCCGGTTACGCCCCTCACCCTGCTGCCCGGTGCCCGCCCGGTAGCGGCGACGCGGCGCCAGGCGGTCGAGGACCGTGACGTCGTCGACGGCGCGCAGGTACACGCTGCCGCCGTCACCCCCGTGGCCGCCGTCCGGGCCGCCCTTGGGGATGTACTTCAGGCGCAGGAAGGAGAGGCCGCCGTCGCCGCCCTTGCCGCCCTCCACCGTGATGTCCACGACGTCTCGGAATCCCATGTGCCTCCATGACGAGCGCGGCCCGTTGGGGCCGCGCTCACGAACCTACGTTCCCTGTGGGCGCCGGTGCCCGGCGCGGTCAGTCGGCGCCGATCGCCTCGCCGGACGGCGCCTCGATGCTGATGAAGCGGCCGCGCCGACCCTTGTCGGCGAAGCGCACGACGCCGGTCTTGAGAGCGAAGAGCGTCCAGTCCTTGCCGAGCCCCACGTTGGCGCCCGGCTTGAACTTGCTGCCGCGCTGCCGGACCAGGATGCTGCCGGCGTTGACGACCTGACCGTCGAAGCGCTTGACGCCGAGGCGCTTGGACTGGCTGTCGCGCCCGTTCTTGGAGCTGCCTACGCCTTTCTTGTGAGCCATCTCGTCGAACTCCTTCGAACCGCCCTCAGCCCTGGATCTTGGTGACGCGCACGTCGGTGTAGGGCTGGCGGTGGCCGCGGTGGCGGCGGTAGTTGCTCTTGGCCTTGAACTTGTAGATCTCGATCTTGTCGCCGCGCCCGTGACCGAGGACCTCGGCCTGGACGCTGGCGCCCTCGACGTTCGGAGTGCCGACCTTGACGTCGTCTCCGCCGAGCAGGAGCACCGGCAGCTCCACCGTCTCACCGGCCTCGGCAGCCAGCTTCTCCACGCGCAGCACGTCACCCTCCGCTACGCGGTACTGCTTGCCGCCGGTCTTCACGATTGCGAACATCCTCTGACCTCCAGCGGCGGTCAGCCTCGCAGGGCTGGCCACCGTGCCTTCATCCGCCACCAACGAGCGCCTGAACCGTCCTCGGAGGACCGCCCGGCGCCCATCTGCGCTCGCGTTCGTGGCTGGGCACCCAGGAGGGTGCTACCACCAGAATGGACATTATAGGCGGGCGCCGGCGCTCACGCAAGCGCCCGGGGCGACGGACGGGATGCCAGCGCTGCCGGCGGTCCCGTCCGTCGCCCGCGAGGGCTCAACCGCGGTCGTCGGACGCGCGCCACGCTTCGGGACCGCCGTCCTCGCGCGGCCGTTCCCCTCCCGCGACGACCTGCGCCGGCCCCTGCCCGACGGTGGCCGGTACCATCGCCGGGCGCGCCGCCCGGCTGGAACGCTCGAACTGGTAGAAGGCGGCCGGAACCACGAAGAAGGTGAGCAGCGCGGAGACCAGGATCCCGCCGAGCATGACCAGCGCGATGCCATGGTTGAACTCGGAGCCGGCGCCACGCCCGAACAGCAGCGGGAAGCTGATCACCAGGACCGTGAGGGTGGTCATGACGATGGGGCGGAAGCGCAGCCGCGCCGACTCGACCATCGCCGCCTTGAAGGGCATCTTGCCCATCCTCTCGACCACGAACTCCAGGTAGAGGATGGCGTTCTTGGCGGAGAGACCGATCAGCAGCAGCATCCCCATGAGGCTGAAGATGTCGAGCGACTGGCCCTGGAGCACGAGGAACCACACCGCGCCGGCGACGGCCAGCGGCACCGGCAGCAACAGGTAGATGGGGTAGCGGAAGGAGTTGAACTGCGCCCCCATCACCAGGTAGGCCAGCAGAACGGCGAGTGCGAAAACGCGAGGCCCGAGCGTCCCCAGCTGCCTGGACAGTCCGGCCCTCCCGAAGGTGTCGCCTGCGCCCATGGTCACCTTGCCGTCGAGCACGCCTGCCCGCGTGAGCTCCTGGGCGACCTGCCGCTGGAACTGGATGGGGCTGGGTGCCGTGGCGCTGGGTGTGAGCGTGAACGACCCGCTGTAGAGGCGGTTGCTGCGGCTGATGCTGATGGGCGCCTGCTTCTCGATGATGGAGCCGAGCTGGCTCACCTGCAGGTTGGTCTTGAGGGTGGGCGAGTAGATCGGCAGCGACAGCAGCGATTGCGCGTCCTGGAGGTAGCCGGGGTCGAGCTGCACGACGATGTTGTCGCTCACGCCACCGACCTGTACCGTGCCGGCCGTCGAGCCGCCGGTGTAGCTGCGCAGGACCTGCGCCACGGTGGAGGCGGTGATGCCGGTCCCGGCCAACAGGTTGGGGTTCGGCACGAAATCGAACTCCGGCGACGCCTGTTGGTTGCCGACATCGGCGCTCAGCACGTTGGGGTCGTCGGCCAGGGCGGTCGGGATCTGCTGGAGGCGCTGGCTCAGCAGCGCGTAGTCGGTCGAGAGCAGGTTGAAGCTGACGCCCGACCCTTGCCCTCGGAACCCGCCACCGGTGCGCACGAACACGCGGGCGTCGGGGATGCTGCTCACGGCCTGCTGCAGGGAGCGCTGGTACTCGGCGCCCAGGGCGTAGATGCTGGGCCGCTTCGTCACCGGGACGAGCTGGGCCTGGACGTTGATGTCGTTGCTGCTGACGCTGGTCTGCACCGTCCGGACGTCGGGCTGCGCCATCAGGTAGTCCTCGACCTTGCCCGCCACCTGGTTGGCCTGGGCCAGCGTCGTGCCCGAAGGCAGGCGGGCGCCGATCTGCATCAACCCGGAGTCGGTCTGGGGCACGAAGTTCAGCGTGACGCGCGGGCCGACCACGAACAGGGTGAGGGCGAGGAAGGCCGCCGCGCCGAGCAGGACCCAGCCGCTGAAGGGGAGCATGCGAGACAGCAGCGCGGCGTAGCCATCGCGCACCCGGGTCAGTCCCGCCTCGGTCCAGCCGTGGAGGGTGCCGGTGAGGGCTTCGAGGAGAGCGAAGCCGGCGCGCACCAGGTAGGCGAGGACCATCCAGACGATCGGGTACGCCACCAGGGCGATCAGGGCGAGGTGGGGCAGGAAGCGCCACATCGCGTAGGCCGTGCCGACCAGCACGATCAGACCCCAGGCGCGCCGCCAGTTCCGCCAGCCCCAACGCACCGCCGCCCCGAGGCCGAGCAGATGCCGGCCCGCGTCGCGCCAGGTCTGCGGCGCCGCGTCGCCGATGTACGCCATGCGTACCGTGAGGAACAGCAGGGCCTCGAGCCAGGAGAGGAACACGGCGGCGGCGAGCCCGAGCCCGAACTGCCGCAGGTAGTTGCCGGCGAAGCCGCCCATGAAGCTCACCGGGATGAGCACCGCCAGAAGCGACAACGAGGCTGCCGTGACCGCGCCGAACACCTGGCTGGCGCCGCGCAACACGGCGGTGCGCCGGTCCATGCCCAGCGCCCGGTAGCGCTCGACGTTCTCGGCGACCACGATGGAATCGTCCACCACGATGCCGATCGCCACGATCAACGCCAGCAGCGACACCTCGTTGAAGGTGAAGCCCAGGAGCCCGTAGAGGACGGGCGCCGCGGACAGGGCGATGGGGATGGCCAGGATCACCGTGAACGCGGTGTTCAGCCGGCCGAGGAACAGCAGCACGATCACGGCCACCACGATGGCGGTGATCCACAGCTCGTGGAAGGTCGAGTGGACCGACGCCACGATGGGACCGGTGGTGTCGTTGCTGATGGTGACGCGGTAGCCCGTCGGCAGCGTGGTCGACGCCAGGTAGCTGCGCACGCCGTCGGCCACCGCGACGGCGTTGCTGCCCGCCGCCTGCTGGACCGACAGCAGCACCGCAGGCTGGCCGTTGACGCGCGTGTAGTTGCTGGCGATCGAGGCGGTCTGCACGCGGCCCAGGTCCTGCACGCGGATGTTGCGGCTGCTGTCGACGACCATGCCGGCGATGTCGGCCACGTTCGACGGCTGGCTGGTCGTGGCGAACGTCAGCACGTCGTTCTGGCGCGTGATCGACCCGATGGGCTGGTTGACGATCGACGAGCCGATGGCCGAGCTGACCTGCTGCGGAGAGAGGTTGTAGTACGCGAGCTTGGCGGGATCGAGCAGGACCTGGTACTGGAGCTGCGAGCCCCCGGACACGCTCACGTTCGCCACCCCCGGCACCAGTTGCAGGGCCGGCACCAGGATGTTGTTGGCGTAGGCGTAGACGTCGTCCATGTTGGCGCCCGGCGCCGTCACGCCCATCTCCAGGATGGGTTGCGCGTTGGGGTCGAAGGTGCGAACGATGGGCGTGCCGGCGTCGCCGGGGAGCCCCCGCAGCGACGCCACCTGTGCGGCGACGGCGTTGGCGATGGCGGCCTGGTTGGTGTCGGGCCCGAACTGCAGGACGACCCGGCTCGAGCCCGTGCCGCTGTTCGAGCTGATGCTGGTGATGCCCCCGACCGTCGACACCGCCGACTCGACCACCTGGGTCACCTGCTGGTCGACCACGGCGGGCGACGCCCCGGGATAGCTGGTCGCGATCATCACCACCGGGATGTTGGTGGTGGGCAGCAGATCCACCCCGAGGTTGTTGGTCTCGATCAGGCCGAAGACCACCACGCCGATGAAGATGCCGATGGCCAGCACGTAGCGCGCCACCGACAACCCCACCAG
>JASBRS010000096.1 GCA_030149325.1 Deinococci bacterium | reverse complement strand
GAGGGCGACGCCGTGCGCGGCTACCTCGAGGAGGACGGCGTGCGGTCCGACTCGACCACCCCCACCTTCGTGGCGCTGGAGCTGGGCGTCGCCAACTGGCGCTGGCAGGGCGTGCCCTTCTACCTGCGCACCGGCAAGCGCCTGCCGCGCAAGGTGACCGAGGTGGCGGTGGTGTTCCGCAGCCCGCCCACCGAGTTCTTCCACCCGCTGCACGGCGGATCGGATCCGCACGGCGATGTGCTGCGCATCACCCTGCAGCCCGACGAGGGCTTCCACCTCTCGTTCGACGTCAAGCAGCCGGGCCCCAGCTTCGAGCTCACCAAGCAGTCGCTGGAGTTCCGCTACGCCGAGGCCTTCGACCCGCTTCCCGACGCCTACGAGACGCTGCTGGTCGACGTCGTCGAGGGGGACGCCACCCTGTTCGTACGCGCCGACGAGGTGGAGGCCTCGTGGGAGCTCTACACGCCCCTGCTCGACGATCCGCCCCCCGTCCACCCCTACCGGGCGGGCAGTTGGGGCCCCGAGGAGGTCGGGCGCCTCCTCGACGAGGGCGCCTGGCAGGCCGGTCGCGGCTGACGCCCCGGCATGTAGCTTCGTTCACATCCGCGGCCGACGCGGGTCGCGCCCGGCCGTACACCTGGCTCTCCCCGCCGCACAACCCCTATGCTGGAGGCCAACGCGACCGACGGTGGAGCATCCGGCTGCGCCCAGGGAGGTGCGGTTGCCGTCGGTCGGGGGGAGATAGGTGGGCTCCGATGGGTACCACGGCATCGCTCGATGTCGGCGGCACCCGGGTTCGGGGGGACCCGGAGCGACGGTTCCGGCTGCGGCTGGGCGCGCTCCTGGTGGCCGGGATGGTGGCGGCGTTCGCGGGGGGCGCCGCGACCGTGCTAACCGACGTGCGCGGCGAGCTCCTGAGCTCGGCCGGCCGCGACGCGGCCGATAGCCTGGCCATGGTCCTGGGCGAGAACCCCGCCGGCGAGCTCGAGGCCCCGCCGGTCACCGACGCCTCCACCTGGAACACGCTGCTCGCGGATCTGGGACGCTCCAGGGCCGTTCACGACATCCTCGTCTGGGACGCCTCCGGCACGGCCCTGCTGTCGCTGAGGGGGAGTCTCGCGACGGCCGCCCTCCGTCCCGACGCGCTCCGGAAGGCGCTGAGCGGCGAGCGCACCGTCACGCTGGGCCGGCCCGCCGGGCCCGGTGCCCGGGCGCCCTTCGGCGCCGCCACCCTGGACGTGGTGCTGCCGGTGGTGCTGCGCGGCGCCGACGGCGCGCCCTCCCGGCGCGGAGCGATCGAGGTCGTGTCCGACGGCCGTCCTGTGCTCGAGGCGGTGCGCCGCGTGTGGATCGAGCTGGGCGCCATCTCGGCGCTGCTCATCCTCGCGCTCACGGCGCTGATCCTGCACCTGGCCAACCTGATGACCGCGCGCGCGTTGCGCGACCCGCTCACCGGCGTGGCCAACCTGCGCCACTTCGAGACCGCCGCCGCGGGGATGCTGCCGCGCCTGGCGCGCCACGGCCGCTCCGCCGCCGTGGTGGTCGTGGACCTCAGCCGTCTCGGCAACGTCAACGACGCCCTCGGGCACCGCGCCGGCGACGCCCTGCTGCGGCTCGCCGCCAAGGTGCTGCGCAGCGAGACGCGCCCCGGCGACGTGCTGGCGCGCGTCGGCGGGCAGTTCCTGACGCTGCTCGACGAGGCCGACGCCGAGGGCGCCGAGGCCTTCGCCAAGCGCGTGCTGGCCTCGCTGGAGCGCAGCGTGCACGTCGGGCCCGGCCCGGTGCGGCTGCGCGCCACCGCCGGCATCGCCGTCTTCCCCGACCACGGCAGCACCCTCGACGAGCTGCGCGCCCACGCCGACAGCGCCCTGCGCGAGGCCAAGCTGGGCGGCTTCCCCTTCTTCGCCTACCGCAAGGGCCTGGGCCACAGCACCGCCGAGGCGCTGGCGCTCGAGAGCGACCTGGCGGCCGCCATCGTGCAGGGCGAGCTCGTCGCCTTCGGCCAGCCGGTGGTGGCGATGGGCAGCGGGGAGGTGGCCGGGGTCGAGCTGCTGGCACGTTGGCAGCACCCCGAGCGCGGCCTGCTGGCGCCCGGCGCGTTCATCCCCCAGGCCGAGGAGGCGGGGCTCATCCGCGAGCTCGACCGCTGGGCCTTCGACGCGGCCGCCGCCGCCGTCGCCGTCTGGGCCGGGCAGGGCTTCGAGGGCTTCGTCAGCGTCAACCTGTCGGCGCAATCGCTGACCGACCGCTCGTTGCCCGAGGCCTCGCGGCTGGCGCTCGAACGGCACGGCGCGCCGCCCGACCGGCTGGTGGTCGAGGTCACCGAGACCGCCGCCATCCGCGACCTCCAGGGCTCTCGCAACGTGCTCGAGGCGCTGCGCGAGCTGGGCCTGCGCATCGCCCTCGACGACTTCGGCACCGGCTACTCCTCGCTCGCCTACCTGCGAAGGTTGCCGGTCGACCTCATCAAGATCGACCGCCAGTTCACCGAGCACGTCGCCAGCCAGCGCAGCGACCAGTACCTGGTGCGGGCGCTCATGACCTACACCCGCGGGTTGGGGCTGAACGTGGTCGCGGAGGGCATCGAGACCGAGGCCCAGCACGACTGGCTCGAGCACGCCGGCATCGAACTGGGGCAGGGCTTCCTCTACGGCGTCCCGGGCCCGCTCGATCGGCCGCCGGTCACGCTGCCGGTGCCCGGCGCCCCGGCGCGCAGGTCCTGAGGGTGTTGTCCAGCCGGACTGTGGCCAACCTGGCGCCGCAACTCCCGCGATGTGAGAAGATGGGGGCTCGAGAGACCCGGAAAACCGGTCGTTGCCTGCTCGGCGCCCTCGGCGGGAGCCTGCGATCCCCCGCTTCGGCAGAGGCACGGCCCGAAGAACCCGGGGCAGGTCGTGCCGCCGCGCCGGCCCCGAGGTACCTCGCAGGCGAGCCCGGCGACCGACGGTAACGACGCGCATGGCCGAACCTCGACCGACCTCCCTCCTCCCCCGCCTCCCGAGGTTCCTCGCCGACCTCATCCCGGCCTTCCACCACCGCTCCGGCAGCCGGACGTCGATCTCCTCGGTGGTCGAGGACGTCCACGGCCTGGAGCGCTTCCGCTGGATCCTCCGCAACACCCTGCGCGGCGGCCTGATGGTCTACCTGCTGTACCTGGTGCTGTTCCTCGCGCTGGGGCTGAAGCTGATGGTCGCGGTCAACGTCGTCTGCGTGCTGGGCTACGTGGTGGCCCTGCGCGAGCTCCGGCGCGGCTCGGTGCGCGTGCCGTTCGTGGTGACCGCGCTCGCCAACATGGGCCACGCCATCGCCGCCACCGTGGTGGTCGGCCTGTCCACCGGCTTCTTCATCCACATCCCCTTCGTGACGGTGCTGGCGTTCCTGCAACCGCACGTGTCGCGCGTCGGCCGCTCGCTCTGGGGCGCGGTGACGCTAGTGGCCTTCACCGGCATCATCGTGTTCGGCGAGCTGACCACCAACCTGGTCCGGCTGCCGCCGCTCACCGACGCCTCGCTGGCGATCTTCAACGCCACCGCCTTCGTGGTGTCGGTCGGCTTCCTGGCGTACGTGGCGCAGGAGGCGGCGCAGGGCGCCGAACGCGACCTGCGCATCGCGCTGGCCCGCCTCGACGAGCTGGCGCGCACCGATCCGCTGACCGGACTGCTGAACCGCCGCGCCATGAGCGAGCAGATCGAGGTCGAGATGCGCCGGGTGGCCCGCACCGGCCGCCCGTTCGCGCTGCTGGTCGTCGACCTCGACGACTTCAAGGCCATCAACGACGAGCACGGGCACGCCGTCGGCGATCACGCCCTGCGGTTCGTGGCCGACCGCATGCTGGGTTCGCTGCGGGCGCAGGACCAGGCCGCGCGCTGGGGCGGCGAGGAGTTCCTGCTCATGCTTCCCGAGACCGATCTCGAGACCGCCCTGGCGGTCGCCGAGCGCCTGCGCGAGCTGGTGGCGGACCCGCCGATGATGGTGGAGGATCGGCCGCTGTGCACCACGGCCACCTTCGGCGTCACCGTCTACCAGCCCGGCGACACCGTGCACGACGCCGTCCGCTCGGCCGACCGGGCGCTCTACCAGGGCAAGCAGGGCGGCAAGAACCGGGTCGTCCGCAGCGGGGCCTGAGTCTTCGGGGCGAGGCGCCTGGGGCCACCCCTCGAGCGCGATGTCACGTCGCGCCTAGGGGGCCGCGGGACGCGCACCCTACGGCTCGAGCGACCTGCGGAACGCCCGCGCGCTCGCCGGGCAGGCCCCGCGCAGCTCCGCCGAGGCGTGAAGCGCCTCCGGCAGGGCCTCGCGGCCGACCTCGTCGAAGCCCCACCGCGTCAACAGCTCGGGGATGGTGGTGGTGAGCCCCCAGGCGGTCGCGGCCCCCTCCGACCGTGCCTCGTTCAGGGCGTGGCGCAGCAGCGCGCCGCCGTAGCCGCGGCCGCGCGCGTCGGCGCGCACCGCCAGCGAGCGCAGCAGCGCGTCCGCGCCGTAGCTCTCGAACCCGACCACCGCCAGCGGCGCGCCGTCGTCGACGAGGTAGAGCCGGGTGGCGGCGTCCCGCAGCCCCTCGCGCGGCAGGCCCGCGTCAGCGAGCAAGTTGGCGATGGCCGGCAGGTCGGCGGCCGTGGCCGGGCGCACGGCCGGCCGCCGCGCCCGCACCGCGGCGTCGTAGGTGGCGCCCTGCGCCAGCCCGGCCGGGGGCGGATCGACGGCGATGTCGACGAAGCCGGCGTCGGCCAGCAGGCGCCGGTAGCGCGCGGCCGGCTCGGCGCCGTCGATGCAGGCGCACCACGCCTCGGCGTCGGGGGCCGCGGGGCGGTCGCCGTTGCGCAGCACGTCGCTGATGGCGATGCGGCCGCCGGGACGCAGCACCCGGAAGGCCTCGGCGAACACCGCCGCCTTGTCCTGCGAGAGGTTCACCACGCAGTTGGAGATGACGACGTCGACGCTGGCGTCGCCGACCGGCAGCGCCTCGATGACGCCCTCGAGGAAGGTCACCCGCCCGCCGCCCAGGCGCTCGGCGGCCGCGCGCGCCCGCGCCAGCATGGCCGGCGTCATGTCGACGCCCAGCACACGCCCCTCCGGCCCGACCGCCTCGGCGGCGCGGAACGCGTCGAGGCCGGCGCCGCTGCCGAGGTCGAGCACGGTCTCGCCGGCCGCGAGCTCCGCGAACACCGTCGGTTGCCCGCACCCGAAGCTGGGTAGGGTGGCGAGGGGGTCGTCCGGCTCGGTGGCGGCAGCGCCGGCCGCGGGCCCGCAGCAACCGCCGCCGCCCTCGACGCGCGCGGTGTAGTGGGCGCGGATGCGCTCGGTGAGGGCGGGGTCGGGGCGCCCCGGTTCGCTCGCGGCGGGCTGGGTCGTGGCGGGCTCGGTCATGCCGGGCTCGCGCAGCAGCCGGCCGGGGCGCTCACGGCGCACGTCCCGGCGCCGGTCGAGGGCGCGGCCGCCGCGGGGCCCGTCGGGAACGCGGCCCGCACGCGGCGTGCGGCGACACGGACCGACGGGACGGGCACGGGCGCGTCGTCCGACGCCGCCTGCAGGGCGATCCGCTGGAGGGCGCGGACCTCACCGCGCTGCTGCAGCTCGCGTAGCCGGTAGCGTGCGGCCTGGAGTTGGGCTAGCTGGAACATGGCCTCATCCCTTCCCTGTGGACCCGGGGCGATCGGTCGGCCGGCTCAGCACCGGCGCGACGTGTCCGAGTCGACGCAGATCCTCGCTCAGGGCCTCGAGAGCGGACGTGTCGAGCTCGTAGTACACCCAGCGCCCGCGCCGCTCCGCGTGCACCAGGCCGGCCTCGACGAGCACCTTCATGTGGTGGCTCACCGTGGGTTGCGAGAGCTCCAGCACCCCTTCCAGGTCGCAGCCGCAGACGCCGTCGCCGCGGCTGCAGCAGTCGGCCTGGGGCTCACGCAGGAACGCCACGATGGCCAGCCGCGCCGGATCGGCGAGCGCCTTGAGGCGCGCGGCCAGGTCGGCGGGGGGTGCCGCCGGGGCCGCAAGGTTGGGGGTTCCGGGATTCATACATCGACATTAGTCGACGTATCGATGTTCGTCAATAGATGGAGCTACGGAGGGTGGCTGTGGCTCGTCGCGACACCCTTAAGTGGGAAGTCAAGTCATTTGACTTCCCACTTAAGGGGCCGCGCAAGACACTACCGCCGGCGCACGGGCTGCGGCGCCGGCTGGTAGGCGCGGCGGGTATCGGGCATGAAGGCGAACGCCACCGCCACCAGTCCCATGCCGGCGATCACCGCCTGCAGCGGATGGCTGGCGCCCAGCATCGCCACCTGCACCGCGATCCACACCAGCATCCCGACCCCGGCCGTGGCCGCCACGGTGCAGGTCCAGTGGCGATGGGTCAGGCGCTCGAGCCACGCCATCGCCGGCCACGACGGCCGCCACCACAACAGCAGCGCCGCCATCAGCGGGTAGATGCCGAGCACCACGGTGAGCAGCAGGCCGGGCACCAGGTAGCTGACGAAGGGCGAGCCCGCCAGCCCCTCGACCGGCATGCCGAGCGGCTCCCCGAACGGATCGCGCAGCATCTGGATGCCGCCCACCAGGGCGGCCGCACCCTCCACGAGCAGGACGAAGGTGACGACGAACAGGCTCACGGGACGCAGGCGCCTCGCTTCGGTCCGCATGACGACCTCCGACGGCCCCGAGCCCCCGACGCCCCCGCGGTCCCACGAGGTCCGCAGGCGCCGCATCCGGCCCGCGGCCGCACCGCCGGTGAGCTACCTGAGCGGTTGCGCCGCGACGGAGGGGGCTCGTGCCTCACGCCGATTCTAGGCCCTGAGGGGCGGGGCGCGTGTCCCGTCCTCGCCGCTGGCCGGGGCGCCCTCACCGCCGCCCCATCGCTTTCATGCAGGGCTGCCTAGGCTACGTAGCAGAGCGCGGGGCTCGGCGCCCCGCCCTCGAAGGGAGACCCCCATGCTCCTCCTGAACGAGACTTTGGCCGAGGTCCTGCACGCCGAGCGCGAGGCCCGCCTGGAACGACACCTGCAGATCCGGCGCGCCGTGCACGAGCTGCGCGAGGCGCGTCTCGAAGCGCGGGCGCTGCGACGCCAGCAGGCCGAGCTGGCCCGTCGGCGCCGCGGCAACGCCGGCCGCGGGCGCACGCCCGTCGCCGCCCCGCCGCGCCCGGGCCGGTCCGGCCGCGACCTGCGCGGCGCCCCCGTCACCGTCCACGTCCGTGCCGGGCAGCGTCACCACGGCCGCCGACGCGGCATGGGCTAGGGCCCATCCTCCGACCGCCCCGGCCCGAGCTGTGCGCGGCTAGGGCATCACCGGCTGCGACCGTCCCGCGTCCAGCGGGTGCGCCGCGAAGAAGCTCCAGATCGCGCGCGAGGCGTCCAGCGCGGTGCTGACGTTGCCCGCCTCGGCGGGCGGGAGCACCGCCGCGCCGCCCGGCCAGTTGTGGCCGCCGCCCTGGACGACGTACACCAGCACGTCGCGGCCGAGCGCACAGGGCGCGTAGTCGACGCGCACCACCTGGGTGGGGTCGCCGGCCGCGGCGGGCAAGGCCGTCTGCTCGGGCAGGAACACGCAACCGTTGCGCAGCGTCCAGAAGGTCAGGGTCTGCGCGGCCGGCAGCACGGCGTAGCGCTGGCGCCCCTGCTGCTGCACCACGATGCCGCTCCACGGCACCTGGCCGTCGTCGGTGCCGAGCATCAGCACGATCGGCGCGGTGGGCGTGGTGTCGCAGGCGAACACCATCTCCGGCAGCATCCCGGCCGCCACCACCGCGAACGCCGCGAACGTGTCGGAGATCCCGCAGGCGGCGCGCTCCGCCATGAACCCGCCGTTCGAGAAGCCGGCGACGTAGAGCCGGCTGCGATCGACGTCGAGGTCCTGCGCCAGGCGAGCGACGAGGGACCGCAGGAAGGCGAGGTCGTCGACCTGCCCGCGCGGCACCACGCCCGGCAACCCCAGGTAGTAGTTCCAGGAGTCCCCCAGCGCCTCCGGGTAGACGGCCACGAACCCTTGGCGGGCGGCCAGCTCGTTCATGCGTGTCAGCGCGGCCATGCCGTAGCCGCTGTCGCCGCGGCCGTGCAGCAGCAGCACCACCGGCAGGGGGTGGCCGGGCTCGAGCCCGGGAGGCACGTACACGTCGAAGCTCCGCCCCGGAGCGGGGCCGACCTGCCGCGGATCCGCCGGCACCCGCCCCTGCCACGAGCCGCCGCTCGCCACCGCGGCCGCAACGGCGCTGGCGTCGAGCGTGGTGGCGTCGAGCGCCGTGCCGCCGGGCCCGCCGGCACCGCGCGCTACGCCACCACGCAGCACGCCCGCGCCGGTGCGGCCCCCGGGGCGAGACGCCGCTCCTGGCATGGGCGGGGGCCCGCGGATCACCGCCCGCGCGGCC
>JASBRS010000092.1 GCA_030149325.1 Deinococci bacterium | reverse complement strand
AGCTCAGTTGGCGGCGCGATCCCAGACGGTGCTGGCACCGCCGCGCGCCACCAGCCCGGAGACGTCGGCTCCGGGCATGGGCGCCGCGAAGAAGTAGCCCTGGGCGCGGTGGCATCCCAGCGAGAACAGGCGGTCGAACTGGGCGCGCGTCTCCACGCCTTCCGCGACGATGGTCAGGTCGAGATGCCGCGCCAACCCCAGGATCGCTTCCATCATGGCGAGCCCGAAGCGCGGGAGCTCCTCGGCGCTGCCGATGTCGTGGACGATCTCGCTGGCGATCTTGACGGCGTCCACGGGGAGGTCGCGTAGGTGGGCGAGCGAGGAGAAGCCGCGACCGAAGTCGTCGAGCGCGATGCCCACGCCCAGGCCACGCAGGCCGCGCAGGGTACCCCGGACGTCCTCGATCCCGCCCCGCAGGGTGGCCTCGCCGAGGTCGAGCTCCAGCGCGTCCGCCGGCAGGTCGGCGTCCTGGAGCGCCTTCACCACCGACCCGAAGAACGAGGGCTGGGCGAGCTGCAGGGCCGAGACGTTCACGCTGACGCGCAGGCCCGGCACCTGGGTGCGCCAGCTCCCGAGCTGACGGCACGCCTCCTGCAGCGCCCAACCGCCGATGGTGACGATGCCGCCGCTCTCCTCGGCCAGCGGGATGAACTCCTTGGGCGAGACCGCGCCGTAGCGCGGGTGCTGCCACCTGAGCAGCGCCTCGACCTGGCGCAGGGTGCCGTCACGCATGTCGAACACCGGCTGGTAGGCCAACCAAATCTGCTGGTCGCGCAGCGCCGTCCGCAGGTCGCGTTCGAGCTCGCCGCGTCGCTCCAGGCTGGCATCGATGTCGGGCGAGTAGTACTTCAGGCCGTTCTTGCCGGAGCGCTTGACGCGGTACATGGCGCTGTCGGCATGGCGCAGGAGCGTGCGCGCGTCGTCGCCGTCCTCGGGGAGGAAGGCGACCCCGATGCTGACCGTGAGCCCGAGCTCGGAGCCGTTGAGACCGAACGGACGCGACACCGCGTCGAAGATCCGGCGCGCGATGTCGCCCGCTTCCGCCCGGGAGCGCAGGCCGCTGGCCACCACCACGAACTCGTCGCCCGACATGCGGGCCACCAGATCACCGTCGCGCATGGCGCCCTGCAGGCGATCGGCCACCAGCTTAAGCATGGCGTCGCCCGACTCGTGCCCCAACGTGTCGTTGATCACCTTGAAGCCGTCGAGGTCGAGGAACAGCACGGCCGCCCGGCTTCCCGGATCGCGGCCGATCAGGTCCTCCAGATCGCTCTCCAGCGCACGCCGGTTGGGCAGGCCCGTGAGCAGGTCCTGATGCGCGAAGCGGTGCGCAAGGTGTCGCTCGGCCGTCGCCCGGGCGTACGCTTCCTTCAGCCGGATGATGGCGAACGTCAGCGCCAGGGGGACGCTGTTGGCGAGGTTGAGCTCCAGCAGCACGTACGCCAGCGCCGGGTGCTGGGCGCGGAGGAGGGGATCGAGGAGGAAGCGCAGGGAGATCAGCCCGACGAGCGCCGCGAAGGCCACCGCGACGGCGCGAGCGCTCCGGCTCCGGGGCTGCAGGAACGACAGCGCGTACACCCCTGGGAGCCAGAAGAACGACTCGGCGAGCTCGCGTTGCGCGTCGAGTCCCGCCGGCAGCGTGAAGAGCACGTAGGCGAGCTTGACCACGAAGAAGACCCCGGCCCCGACCGCGGTCGCGCCGAGCGCGACGCGCATGGCGGCCGGCCGGAGCCACACGATCACCTCGGCCAACGTCATCCCGGACGCCAGCACCAGGTAGGCGGTCACGTCGAAGCGGTTGGGTTCACCGCCCGGCGCCTCGAAGAGCACGCCCAGGAGCAGCCCGAGGATCCCGAAGGGAACGACGGCGAGGAAGACGCGGCGCCAGGAGCGGTAGATC
This sequence comes from Deinococci bacterium, assembly GCA_030149325.1. Lineage (GTDB taxonomy): Bacteria > Deinococcota > Deinococci > Deinococcales > Trueperaceae > JASBRS01. The sequence continues at coordinate 5,123 of JASBRS010000092.1, read as the reverse complement.
GCCTCCAGCGACCCGGTGGGGTCGTCGGCCTCCACCGTGTCGACGGGGGCGCGTGCCCGGATCATGGCAGCGAGGACGGGAGCGGGCATACCCGAAGCTACGCCCAGGCCGCCAACCCAATCCTTACTCGTGTGTCACGAAGAACTTACGCAGCCGGCCGAACCGGCCGCGCCGGCCTCGGACGCCGTCAGCGGAGCGTGACGACGCTGGTCACCACGGCGGTCACCAGGGCGGCGATCATCGCGGCGCTGCCCAGCAGCCCTGCGAAGGTCCCGACGCGACGGCCCTGGGGGAGCCCCTGGCGCACGAAGCCGTACACCAGGCCCCCCACCACCCCGCCGGCGTGGCCCCACAACGACACGTTGGGGACCGCGACCGAGAACAGCGCGATGAGGATCATCCACTGCACCAGCCCCCGCAGCAGCGCCCGGTCGGCCGGCGACGTCGAGCGCAGGACGTCGGCGAGAAGCGCCCCGGCGATCCCCAGGATGCCCCCGGAGGCCCCCACCAGCAGCAGCGCCTGGTGGGCCTGGGTGATGCTGGTGAGGTAGGCGCCGACCAGCGTCCCGGCGACGAACGCCGCCAGCAGGTCGCCCCAGCCTCGGCGCAGCTCGTAGATCCGGCCGAGATCGACCAGCACCCAGACGTTGAAGCCGATGTGGACCAGGTTGGCGTGCAGGAACGCGTAGGTGAGCAGGCGCCACCAGGCGTGCTCGCCGGGCACCCCCGGGACGTTGAGGATGAAGGCGGCGGTGTACGAGCTGAGGTGCATCGTCTGCGCCCCCACTCGCACCGATCCGATGAAGCGATCGACGAGGTTCTCGGCGATGAAGGCGGCGACCAGGACGCCGGCCAGCGTCAGGGTCGCGACGGCCACACCGGACCTCCGCGCCACCGGCGGCGGCTCGGCCCCGAGCGTGCGCAGGCGTCTCGCGTAGCGCTCGCGGAGCCCGGGCGACGCGGACTCGTAGGCGTGAGCGTAGAGCGTGACCGCGGTGTCGCGATCGTGGGAGGTCTCCGCAGCACGCGCCAGGATGCCGTAGACGGTCGACGCACGGACCCCGGTGAGGGGCTGTTGCAGCGTCTCCCGCACCGTCTGGAGATCGCCCTCCTCGGCGGCGCAGCGGGCCTCGCTGAGCACCAAGCTGCGGTAGCCGATGGGCCCTCGGGCGCCCGCCTCCCAGCGCCGTCGCAGGGCGGCGAGCTCCTGTCGGGCACGCTCGGGCTGACCCACGGCCAGCAGGGCCTGGATGCGCGCCGCGGAGGCCAGGAAGGAGTTGTCGTCCTGTCCAGGGTCGGCCTCGAGCTCCAAGATGGCCTGCCAGTCGTCGTTCAGCTCGTAGGCCTGCACCAGCAGCAGGGTGTCGTGCCGCGGCGCCATCTCGAGCGCGGCCCGCGCGTCTCCCTGCTGGAGCGCCACCTGGGCGAGCAGCCGACGCACCGCCGCCCTGCCCTCCGCGGTCCAGTACAGGACGTCGCTGATGCCGGCCGCGAGGCGGTAGCGCCGCCCGCGCGCCAGCGTCACGAGCAGCAGCGGCCCGAACACGTAGACCGGGCCGACCACCAGCGCGACGTAGCGCAGCGCGTCGGAGACGCTCAAGCGCGTCACGTCGGCGATCGTGATGAGCACCGCCAGCGCCGTGGCGATGAGGGTCTTGGCGGGGAACTCGCTCCAGAGGGGGGCCAGCCGGGCCGTCCAGCGGACCGCGTAGGCACCGGCGATGGCGACGAGCAACAGGAAGAGGGCGCTCTCGGTCACTCCGACCAGCCTACCGCGGCCGCGCCTACGTGCGCCTCCGTTCGGCACGCGGCCCTCCTCACGGCAGCGGACGGTAGAATCCTGTCACATCCCGGTGACCGGGACGCGGCGCTGCCGGTTCCGAACCGGGTCCGTCGGCGCTCCCTGCGCAGCCCAACGAGAGGCGAGGCTTGATCGACATCCTGCTCACGGCCGTCTTCATGCTGATCGGGTACCTGGTCGGCACGATCCCGACCGGGTACCTGGTGGCCAAGGCCCGGGGCGTCGACATCCAATCGTCCGGTTCGGGCAACATCGGCGCCACCAACGTCATGCGTACGCTCGGGGTCGTGCCTGCCATCATCGTGATGCTGGTCGATCCCCTCAAGGGAGCCGCCGCCGTCTTGCTGCCCACGTTGCTGGGGGCCAGCAACTGGACGATCGCCCTGACCGCGCTCGCCACCGTGCTCGGCAACAACTTCAACATCATGCTGCGGCTGCGCGGCGGCAAGGGCATCGCCACCACCCTGGGCGTGTTCTTCGTCATCAACCCGCTGGTCGCCGTGCTGTGCATCGTGCTCGGGGTGTTCACCATCCTGGTGAGCCGCTACGTGTCGCTCGGCTCCCTGGTGGGGCTGTTCGCAGCGCCGCTGTTGCTGCTCGCCAGCCTCTCCTACCCGATGCCCGATCTCTACCTGGCGTTCGCGCTCGCGGCCCTGGCGATCCTGCGGCACCGCGAGAACATCCGACGGCTCCTGGCCGGCACCGAGAGGCGCCTCGGCGAACGCGCCCACGTGCGCCCGAAGGAGGACCGGTGATCGACCTGCTGGTCGTCGGGCCGCACCCCGACGACGCCGAGCTCGGCATGGGCGGCACCCTGGCGAGGGCCCATCGGCAGGGGCTCTCCACCGCGGTGATCGACCTCTCGCGGGGCGAGGCCGCGACCAAGGGCACCCCGGAGGAACGCGCCCTCGAGGCGGACGCCGCGGGGCGCGTGCTCGGCCTGTCGGTACGCCGCAACCTGGCCTGGCCGGACTCGCGTCTCCTCGACAGCGAGGACCGGCGCCTGCACCTGGCACGGGAGCTGCGTGAGCTGCGCCCGCGGGTCGTGGTGGCACCTCATGCCAACGATCGCCACCCCGACCACGTGGCCGCCGCCGCCATCGTGCCGGCGGCCGTGCACCTCGCCGGCCTGCGCAACAGCCCGCTGTCGGGCCAGCCCTGGAAGGTGGAGCACCTGTTCGCCTACATGGGCAACGGCCCCTTCGAGGCCAGCCTGGTGGTCGACACCAGCGACACCATCGAGGTGTGGGAGGAAGCGGTGCGCTGCTACCGCAGCCAGTTCACCGGCGACGCCGCCTCCGAGACGGTGACGCCCGACATCTTCCGGCGCCGACGAGGACGGGCTGCGTACTGGGGCACGTTCATCGGGGCTCGCTACGGCGAGCCGCTGGCAACCACGCGCCCCGTTCCCTACTGGCCCTTCTGATCCCCGGAACCCGCGCTACGCGCCGGCGGCCGCGCGCCGCCGAGCGCGCTGCTTGGCGGCGTTGACCAACACGATGCCGGCGATGGCGACGCTTCCGCCGAGCACCGTGAGCGCACTCGGGACCTCGCGCAGCACCCACCACGAGAAGAACAGGCTCGACACCGGCACCAGGTACAGGTAGGTCGTCACCACCGTCACCGGCGCCCGGGAGAGACCGAAGGCGAACAGCGAGTACGCCACCGCCGAGGGGAAGATGCCGATGTAGGCGGTGGCGGCCAGCGGCGCCGCACCCGCGGAGGCCAGGTCGCGGGCCAGCCCGGGCAGGAACGCCAGCATCGGGACGGTCCCCGCCCAGGTCGCGAAGGCGGTCACCTCGACCGCGCGGTAGCGGCGCAGCATGCGACGCTGCGCGATCGCGAAGAACGAGGTGGAGACGGCCGACAGCAGGATGAACAGGGCGTACGGATTGAACGACAGCCCGCCGCTGGCGCCCAGCGCGATGAGCGCCACCCCCGATAGCGCGAGCAACGAGCCGAGCCAGCCTGCCGTCGGCATGCGCTCGCCCAGGAAGAGCGTGGCGAGGAGGGCGGTGATGGCGGGAGCGGTGGCGATGATGAGGCTGCTCGCCCCCGCCGGCACGCGCTGCTCCCCCACCACCAACGCGAGCTGGTAGATGGTGAACCCCAGCAGGCCGAGCAGGAAGAACCACGGCACGTCGCGCCACGCCGGCAACCGGCGGAGCCCCCGCAGCATCAGGAACGGGACGAAGCACGCCGACGCCACCAGGTGGCGGGCCAGCGTCAGGTGCTCCGGCGACAGGCCGTCCAGCCCCACCTTGATCATCGGGAACGCCGAACCCCACAGCGCCACCAGCACCAACAGCGCCGTCACCACGCCGGCGCTCATGCCGCTCCCGACCCCGCCACCGGCCGAACGTCCACGCAGCTCAGACCGAGATCTCGACGGTCCGGCCGCACGAGCACAGCTCGTCCTCGCGGACCATGCGGGCCTGGCCCTCGCGGTACCAGAGCGTTCCGCAGTCCGGGCAGCGGATCTCGTCCTTGGCGAGGTCGCGGATGCCTGCAGCATCGATCCAGCGCCGCTCGCCGCACCAATGGCACACCACCTCGGCGCCCCCGTCCTCACGGATCATCGATTCGCGCTCTTCGGGCGTGAAGTAGGCCAGGGCGTCGAGCGCCTTGGCGTCGGTGCAGCGGCACGCGAACGCCAGCGGCAGCGGCGGATCGGTGAACAGCTCGAAGCCCATGCCCCAGCACAGCTCCTCGGCGACGAGCTGCTGCAGCGGAGCCTGCCCCATCTTCGGCGTCAGGGCGCCGAACGCCTTGACGTTGGCCTCGAGCAGGTCTAGCGCGGCGTCCTGCACCCCCGGCAGCGCCTGCAGCAGCACGCCGCCGGCGTGCTCGACGCGACCCTCGGCATCGAATGCCACCCCGAGCAGCACCGCCGACGCGATCTGCTCGGACACCGCCAGGAAGGTCGCGATGTCCTCCGCGACCTCGCCGGTGGCGAGCTCGAGGTTGCTGGCGTAGGGGTCGCCGTAGGGTGCGTGCGAACGGATGACCTCGATGTCGCCCTTGGCGCCGATGGCGCCGCCCACGTCGAGCTTGCCGTCGGAACGCGCCGGCAGCTCCACCTTGGGATGCAACGCGTAGCCCCGGACGGTGCCGTCCAGGCCGGCGTCGGCGATGACGCCGCCCAGCGGCCCGTTCCCCCGCAGCCGCAGGGTGACGCGGTCCTGCGGGTTCTTGAGCAGCACGTGCGCCAGCAGCAGACCGCCGGTGAGCGTGCGGCCCAGCGCGGCTCCGGCGGTGAGGCTCGCGCCGTGGCGCGTCACCGCCTCCTGGACCAGATCGGTGGTGTCCGCGGCCACGACGC
>JASBRS010000086.1 GCA_030149325.1 Deinococci bacterium | reverse complement strand
CGCCCTCGAGGGTGCCGGAGGCGATGCCGCCGAGGCGCAGGTCGCCGACGATGCAGTTGGTGCAGTCGGCGCTCAGGGCCAGCGCGCCCAGGGTCGACGTCTGTGAGCCCGTGCCGCTGGCGGCGCCGGCGTTGTCCGGCGGCGTGGTCGGCGGCCGTGCACCCGCGCGCGCCACCGTCGGAACGTTGGGGCCCACCAGCGCCCACGCCAGTCCGATCGGCCGCACGTAGGCCTGCTCCTCGGTGTCGAGGTTGCCGTAGCTGACGGTGCGTCCGGCGGTGGGCACGCCGATGAGGGTGCCGTTGGCGTCGAGGGCGGCGCCGCCGGAGTTGCCGTGGGCGATCTTGGCGTCGGTCTTGATCCACTGCTTGCCGCCCGACTCGAAGTCTTCGCCCAGCCAGCCGGACATCAGTCCGAAGGTGAACGTCACCGTGGAGCCGGAGATGCCGGGGTAGCCCACGATGGTCAGGCCGTCGCCGGGGATGAGCTTGTTGGAGTCGCCCACCTCCACGTAGGGGAAGGTGGTGCCGGCCGGCACCGGCGTCTCGTCGCGGTACTCCACGATCTTCAGCACCGCCAGGTCGTAGGTGGGGTCGCCGGCGACGTAGCGCGCCCAGTAGGTGAACTTGGGCGGCTGGTCGGTGAACGACGGGTCGGTGGTGAAGATGGCGTGCCACTCGTAGTGGGTGCGCTGGTCCGGCTCGCCGACCACGTGGAAGTTGGTGAGGATGTAGCCGTCGGGGCTGATGATGGTGCCCGACCCCGACCAGTCGACGCCGTCGTCGGTGACGGGGTCGTAGGGGATGATCTGCACCACGGCGCCGACGATGCGCAGGCGCACGTCGCGCGGCAGGGCCTGGGCCGAGACCGGTGCGGCGGACAGGAGCGCGAGGGCCAGGACGGCCACCACCGCTGCCAGGGAGCGAGGGACACGCATGACACGACCTCCACTCCGAGCCTAGCGACCCTTCCGCAGCGTCACCAAGACATTTGTCTCAATGGGCGTACACCGGCCCGGCACCTGACATCCGTCACCTCCCGGCCCTGACGGACCGCACTGCCCCGGCCCCGGCTGCCGGCCGCACACTGGCCGCATGACCTACCCCCCTACCCCCACGCCCGTCGCCGAGCTGCGCGGCGTCCGCAAGGACTACGGCAGCGTACGCGCGTTGCGCGGCGTCGACCTGCAGGTCCGCGCCGGCGAGGTGTTCGCCCTGCTCGGCCCCAACGGCGCCGGCAAGACCACCTCGGTCGGCCTGCTGCTGGGGCTCCTGCGCCCCACCGCCGGCGAGGTGCGCCTGTTCGGCGGCGACCCGCGCAGCACCGAGGCCAAGGTGCGCGTCGGCGCCATGCTGCAGATCTCCGGCGTGCCCGCCACGCTGCGGGTGCGCGAGCACCTGGAGCTGTTCGCCAGCTACTACCCGGCGCCGCTGCCGGTGGCGCGCGCCCTCGAGCTCGCCGACCTGACCGAGGTGGCCGAGCGCCCGTACGGCCACCTGTCGGGCGGCCAGAAGCAGCGCCTGCACTTCGCGCTGGCGCTCATCGGCGACCCCGACCTGCTGTTCCTCGACGAGCCCACCACCGGGCTCGACGTCGCCGCCCGCCGCGCCTTCTGGCAGCAGGTGCGCGACTTCATCGGCTCCGGCCGCACGGTGGTGCTCACCACCCACTACCTGGAGGAGGCCGACGCGCTGGCCGACCGCATCGCGGTGATCGACCACGGCACCGTCATCGCCGAGGGCACGCCGGCCGAGATCAAGGAGCGCACCGCCGGCCGCCGCATCCACGCCGTCACGCGGCTCGAGCCCGAGCTGGTGCGCGCGCTGCCCGGCGTGGTGTCGGTCGAACGCAACGGCGCCGCCCTCGACCTGCTCGCGCGCCGCGCCGAGCCCGTGGTGCAGGAGCTCCTGCAGCGCGATCCCAGCCTCAGCGATCTGGAGGTCGGCGGTGCCGGCCTGGAGGACGCCTTCCTGGCCCTCACCGGAGGATCCCGATGACCACCGATACCGTTCGCAGCGCCTCCGCGGCCGCCTCGCCCGCCCGCCGCGACCTGCTCCGCCTCTTCGCCCTCGAGACGAAGTACGAGTTCCTCAAGCTGTGGCGCCTGCGCGCCTTCAGCATCTCCACGCTGGTGTTCCCGGTGATGTTCTACCTGATCTTCGGGAGCAGCTTCGGCCGCTTCACCAGCCAGGGCCTCAGCGTCGCCGCCTACCTGATGGTCACCTACGCCGCGGTCGGCGTGATCAACGCCGCGGTCTTCGCCTTCGGCGCCGGCGTCGCCGCCGAGCGCGGGCAGGGCTGGATGATGCTCAAGCGCGTCTCCCCCATGCCCCCGTCGGCGTACTTCACCGCCAAGACGCTGATGGCGGTGATGTTCTCGGCGCTGGTGTTGCTGGCGCTCACCGTCACCGCCTTCCTGCTCCAGGGCGTCCACCTGGCGCTCGAGACCTGGATCGCGCTGCTCGGGACGCTGGCGGCGGGCGTGCTGCCCTTCGCCGCGCTGGGGCTGGCGTTCGGCTACGCCCTCGGGCCCAACTCGGCGCCGGCGGTGCTGAACCTCGTCAACCTGCCCATGACCTTCGTGTCGGGCCTCTACATCCCCATCACGCAGCTGCCGCCGTTCGTGCAGCACCTGGCGCCCTTCCTGCCGGCGTACCACTTCGGGCAACTGGCGCTGGCCGCCATCGGCGCCCGGCCGATCGGCAGCGTGGCCGGTCACCTGCTGGTGCTGGCCGGCTTCACCGCGGCGTTCCTGGTCGCCGCCACCGTCGCCTACCGTCGCGACGAGGGCCGCACCTACGGCTGAGATGCCTCCCCGGCTCCCGTCTCACTGGCGTTCCGAGCCCGCCCGCCCTCCGACGGGCGGGCCGGGCCGTGGGGCCGGCCGTCCGCACCAGCGCGTAGGATGGTCGCGATGACACCCAAGCGCGCCAGCTGGCGGTCGTCGCTGGTCTACCTCGTCTACCTGGTCTTCCTGATCTTCCAGCCGATCTTCGACCCGGGCACCACGGCCCTGACCTGGGTGCTCACCGCGGCGATGGTGCTGGCGTTCCTGCCGCTGTTCTTCTGGACCTTCCCGCGCACCGGCGCCGAGCCCTACCTGTGGAGCCGCGAGCGCAGGCGCCCGGGCGCCGCCGCCGGCATCGTCGGCATGTGCGTGCTGGGGCTGGCGAGCATCCCCATCAACAGCGGCGCCACCACCTTCCTGATCTACGCCGGCGCCGCCAGCGGCGGGCTGCGGCCGCGGCGCCGCGCCCTCACCGCGCTGGGCTTCGTCATGGCGGCGGTCATCGTGGCGGCGGTCGCCTCGGGCATGCCCTTCCCGCTGGTGCTGGCGCCGTTCGCCCCGGCGCTGCTGCTGGTGCCGATGTTCGGCCTCACCACCATCTACCAGCGCGAGCACGCCCAGGCGAACGCCCGCCTGGCGATGGCGCAGGACGAGATCGAGCGCCTGGCGGCCATCGCCGAGCGCGAGCGCATCGCCCGCGACCTGCACGACCTGCTGGGGCACACCCTGTCCACCATCACGCTCAAGTCGGAGCTCGCCCACCGCCTCGCGGCCGCCGATCCCGAGCGCGCAGCGGCCGAGATGCGCGAGGTCGAGCGCATCTCGCGCCAGGCCCTGAGCGAGGTGCGCAGCGCCGTCGCAGGCTTCCGCGCGCGCGGCCTGGAGGGCGAGCTGGCCAACGCCAAGCTGGCGCTGGAGGCGGGCGGCGTGAGCTTCGACTACTACCTCGAGCCCCTGGAGCTGCCGCCCGAGCGCGAGGGCGTGCTGGCGCTGGCGCTGCGCGAGGCCGTCACCAACGTGCTGCGCCACGCGCGGGCGGGCCGCTGCCGGGTGCGGCTGCGGCGGCTCGGCGACCACGCCGAGCTGCTCGTCGAGGACGACGGCGTGGGCGGCGCCGACGTGGGCGACGGCGGGCTGGCCGGCATGCAGGCCCGGCTGCGGGCCCTGGGGGGCGCGCTGCAGGTCATGGACGACCGCGGAACGCGCCTGCGCGTCACGCTGCCGCTCGCCGACGGACGCGCTCGCGGCCAGCAGCGCGGCCCGGTCGAACCCGGCGGATTGGAGACGGCATGAGCCCGGCGCCGGGGGACCCGCCGTGATCCGCACGGTGGTCGCCGAGGACCAGGCGATGGTGCGGGGCGCGCTGGCGGCGCTGCTGGCGCTGGAGGGCGACATCGCGGTGGTGGCGCAGGCGCCCGACGGCGCGCAGGCGCTGGAGGCGGTGCTCGAGCACGCCCCCGACGTGCTGGTCACCGACATCGAGATGCCCGGCATGACCGGGCTCGAGCTCGCCGCCAAGGTACGCGAGCGCGGCCTGGCGACGCGGGTGGTGATCCTCACCACCTTCGCCCGCGCCGGCTACCTGCGCCGCGCCCTCGACGCTGGCGCCAGCGGCTACCTGCTCAAGGACGCCCCCGCCAGCGAGCTGGCCGAGGCACTCCGGCGCGTGCACGCCGGCGGCCGCGCCATCGATCCCGATCTCGCCGCCGAGGCCTGGAGCGAGCCCGACCCCCTCACCGACCGCGAGCGCCAGGTGCTGCGGCTGGCCGGGCAGGGGCGCAGCGGCGCCGACATCGCGGCCGAGCTGGGCCTCTCCGAGGGCACGGTGCGCAACTACCTCTCCGAGGCGATCGGCAAGCTCGGCGCCGCCAACCGCGTGGAGGCGGCGCGGCTGGCGCGGGAGCGCGGCTGGCTGTAGCGGTCTCGGGGCGTTCGTGCAGCGGCGGCGGCGCGCGCGCCGGGGTCGAGTACCCTGGACGGGGTGCGGTGGGGTCCCCGAGGGTCCGGAGGGAGACCGCGTTCATGACCAGCCAGACCGCCAGGCTCGAGCTCACGCTCGTCGAGATCGACAAGCCCGAGGCGCTCAACTTCGTGCTCGGGCAGAGCCACTTCATCAAGACGGTGGAGGACGTCCACGAGGCGATGGTGAACGCCGTGCCGGGCATCCGCTTCGGGCTGGCGTTCTGCGAGGCGTCGGGGGCGCGCCTGGTGCGCACCAGCGGCACCGACGCGGCCCTGGTGGAGCTGGCGACGCGCAACGCACGCGCCATCGGCGCCGGCCACAGCTTCATCCTGTTCCTGGGCGAGGGGGTCTTCCCCATCCACGTGCTGCCGGCCCTCCGGGCGGTGCCGGAGGTGGTCGGCCTGTTCTGCGCCACCGCCAACCCGACCCAGGTCGTGGTGGCCGAGAGCGAGCAGGGCCGCGGCATCCTCGGCGTCATCGACGGCGAGCCGCCTCTGGGCGTCGAGGACGAGAGCGGCGTGGCCTGGCGCAAGGGCCTGCTGCGGCAGATCGGCTACAAGCTCTGAGCCTGCCCGGCGCGGACCCCCGCGCCGCGAGAGGAGACGCCATGAGGATCGGCATCATCTCCGACATCCACGACGCCGTGCCCACCCTGCGCGCCGCGCTGACCGGCCTGCAGGACGTCGACAGCCTGCTGGTGGCCGGCGACCTGTGCTCGCCCTTCGTCCTGCCGGTGCTGGCCAACGGCTACCGCAAGGGGCGCATCCACGTGGTCTTCGGCAACAACGACGGCGACCGCTTCCGCATGGCGGTGGTGGCCCAGGCGTTCGACCACCTGGAGCTGCACGGCGAGGTGTACCAGGCGGTGGTGGGCGGTCGCGCGCTGGCGATGAACCACTTCCCGGCCCTGGCCTACGCCATGGACGCCGAGCACATCCCGATCCTGGTCTACGGTCACGACCACCGCTACCGGGTCGAGCGCACCGAACACGGCTGGCTGCTCAACCCGGGCACGTTGCTGGGCTACGACCCGGTGGCCGACGCCGAGGTGCCGGCCACCTTCCTGGTGCTCGACGTGGATCGCGACGAGGTCGAGGGCTACCGGGTGGCCGGCCTCGGCGCCGGTCGCGACCTGAGGGTCGAGCCCCATCCGGCCTGACGCCGGGCGCGGCCACGCCCGTCAGTGGGTGACGGTGATCTGCCCCAGGCCCCCCTCGACCCGCAGGTCGACGCGGTCGGTGGCGGTGGCGTAGTCGGGCGTCTCGTAGACGTCGCCACTATGGGTGAAGGTGCCGTTCACGCGCACCTGCCCCAGACCGGTCTTGACCGTGACGCGAGCGGCGATGCCCGCCGGGATGGCGACGCGCAGCGCGCCCACCCCGGCCTTGACGTCGGCCCGGTAGACGCCGCGTTCGGGCAGCGTCACGTCCACCTCGCCGACCCCCGCCTGGACGTTGAGGCTGCGGAGCTGCAGGCGTTGCAGCTCGAGCCGTACCTGGCCAACGCCGCTGTTGAGATCGAGCGCGATCGGCACCTCGCGGGTGAGCTTGAGGTCCCAGCCCCGCCGCTCGTTGCGCGGGAGGGTGAAGCCGGACTGCTGCTGGGTGGCGAGCGTCAGCACGGCGGTGGAGCCGTCGCGCGCGAGCTCGTCGACGAGCGTCTCGCCGCGTCCGGTCCACACCGTCCCCTGCGCCAGGTCGGCGCCCGAGGCCAGGTCGCCGAGCGTCAGCGTGCCGACACCGGTGGTGAGGTGCACCTCGGCGGACCGCGCGCCGGCCAGCGGGTGCACGATGGCGTGGGTCTCCGCCACCACCCCGCCGGCGCCGCCGCCGCGGAACCCCACGCCGTCGTAGGCGTAGAGCAGCGCGCCGAGCACCAGGGCCGCGCCCCACACCACCAAGCGGTAGCGGCCGCGGGTGAGCATGTCGGCGCCGATGGCGACCAGCAGCACCGGCCACAGCGAGGCCAGGCGGCTGATGGTGAACCAGTCGAACAGTCCGAAGTTCGCGAGCAGGATCAGCACACCGACGACGATCAGCGCGATCGCCAGACCCGATCCCCGGGGTCGTCTCTCCATGTCCCGTGTCATCACGAGCCCTCCTCAGGCCCAGGGTAGCGGCGGCTGGCGCGGGGCGCGTCCTCCTTTCGGCGGACGCCCGGGGCCGCACGCCCGCGCTAGCATGGCCGCGCGATGGGGCGCCCCTACGGCGCCCCGGAGGAGGGCCTGGAATGGCGGACGAACGACGGGAGTTCGAAGTCCACGGCTTCGACGCCGTGGAGCTGCGCTGGTTCGGCGACATGATCGTCACCCAGGGCGAGGGCGAGAGCCTCTCGGTGGAGGGCGATCCCGAGCTGCTGCAGAAGCTCAGCGTGCACGTCGACGGCGGCACGCTGGTGCTGGAGATCGGGCAGGACTGGCTCGAGCGCCTGATGGAGGGGATCCGCGCCCTCGGCAAGCGGCCGCTCACCTACCGCATCGGCGTCGAGACGCTGAATCGCTTGGCGGTGTCCGGCCGCGGCAGCGTGCGCTGCGATCGGCTGCGCGCCGACGAGCTGACCCTGGCGGTCAGCGGCCAGGGCGACATGCGCGTGCGCGACCTGCAGGCGAAGGACGTGCGTGTGCGCATCAGCGGGCGCGGCGAGATGGAGCTCGACGGCAGCGCCGAGGCCGCGCGCATCGACATCACCGGCTCGGGCGAGGTGGAGCTCGAGGGGCTCACGCTGGCGCGCGCCGACGTGCGCATCAGCGGCCACGGCGAGGCCGAGCTGCGGGTGAGCGACAGCCTCGACGTGACCATCTCGGGGTACGGCCGGGTGCGCTACCACGGCGACCCGCGCCTCACCCAGGCGATCGCCGGCGCCGGCAGCGTCAAGCGGCTGGGCGACTAGATTCTCTAAGCCGTGTCAAGCCTTTCGGGCGAGTTCGAGGGCGGTGTCGGTAAGCTGGGTTCTTGAGGGTCGGGTGGCGCCGTGAGGAGCCTTGGGCTGCCTCGAGCTTGGTGCGCCCGGCCCTCCTTTGCCT
>JASBRS010000078.1 GCA_030149325.1 Deinococci bacterium | reverse complement strand
GTGTCGAAGTGGGTGTTGTTGGGCACGATGTCGCCCGGCTTCAGGGCCACCCCGGCGAGGATGCGCTCGGCGGCCCGCCCCTGGTGCGTCGGGAGCACGTGCCTGAAGCCGGTGATCTCCTGGACGGCGGCCTCGAAGCGGTAGAAGGAGCGCGCCCCGGCGTAGCTCTCATCGCCGCGCATCATCCCCGCCCACTGCTCGCTCGACATGGCGCCGGTGCCGGAGTCGGTGAGGAGGTCGATGAGCACGTCCTCGGCGCGCAGCTTGAAGAGGTTGTAGCCGGCGGCCTTCAGCGCGGCGTCGCGCTCGGCGCGGGTGGTGAAGCGGATCGGCTCGACCGCCTTGATGCGGAACGGCTCGATGATGGTCGTGAAGTGCGGATCCCGGAGGGGCATGGGGACCTCCCGTTCGGTGTGGGGTACGGCAACGCCGAAGTCTATCGTCCCTGCGCGCGCCCGCCCCGGCGGCGCCCGGCCTACGGGCACAACGCCCTCCCCCACGCACGTTCACGCCCCGGCCTAGGCCCCGACGCCCTCCAGCGCCTCCACCAGCCGCGATTCCACGCGGACCTCGCCGGTCAGCGTGCGGTGCACCGGGCAGCGGTTGGCGATCTCCAGCAGGCGGGCGCGCTGCGTCTCGTCGAGCGGGCCCTCCACGGCGATGCGGCGCTCGAACAGGTCGACGCGCTTGGGCTTCCCATCGCCGCCGCCGTCGTCGTCGACCGTGACCTTGCGGTGGTCGACCTCGACCATCGCCGCCTGCAGCGGCCAGCCCTTGCGGTCGGCGTAGAGGCGCAGCGTCATCGAGGTGCACGCCCCGAGCGCGGCAGCCAGCAGGTCGTAGGGGTTGGGGCCGGTGTTGGTGCCGCCGGCCTTGATGGGCTCGTCGAGCAGCAGCTCGAAGCCGTGGGTCAGGACCTCGGTGCGCAGCCCGCCCTCGGTCCGGACCACCGTCCGGTCGTCGGCGACGTCCGCCTGCCAGGCGGGGGCCTCGTCGCGTGCCAGATGGGGCGCCGCCCAGCCGGCGATCATGGCGCCGGCGAAGCGGGCGTCGTCCTCGCGCTCCAGGTGGTGATCGGCCTGGTGGAGCGACACGAAGCTCTTGGGGTGCAGCGCCGCTTCGAAGATCCTGCGAGCGTGATCGACGCCGACGACGTTGTCGACGGGCGAGTGCAGCACCAGCAGCGGCCGCCGCAGGGCCCGCAGAGGGTCGTCCAACAGGGCGGCGTCGTAGGGCGTCGCCAGCGTCGCCACGGCCCGGACGTCCGGGAGCCGGGCCGCCGCCCGCAGCGCCGCGCTCCCGGCGGCGCCGAAGCCGACCAGCAGGTGCGGTGCCCCGTAGCCTTGGGTGAGAGCGGCGGCAGCGTCCAGAACGTCGTCGACGTCGCGATCGCCGCCGTCTCCGGTGAGCTCGAGCCGCAGCGTGGCAACGCCAGCACGTGCCAGCGCCCGCACGATCTCGCGGCCCGCCGCCTCCGGGAGGGGCGCGTGGGCGAACAGAGCGTAGGCCACCGGCGCACGCTCGACGGGCACCTCCAGCCGCGCGCGCTGCCGCTCGCCGCGCCGGTCCTCGAAGCTCAGCTCGTTGTCGGGCATGCGGCCTCCTCGCCGGCACGTCGGACGCCGACCCACTGCGCGGACGGCGTCGGTCCCTGATCCCAGCTTAGCCACGGCCCGCTGCGACGAGGTTCGTTGTTGGACGGGGCGGCGCCGCGCGGAACCGCTGGAGCCGCTAGCCCAGGAACGCCTCGATGCGGTCCAGCGCGGTGTGGACGTTGTCGAGGCTGGTGGCGTAGCTGAAGCGCGCCTGCCCGGGGGCCAGGAAGTCGGTCCCGGGGACGGCGGCCACGCGGGCTTCCTCGAGCAGCCGGAGCGCCGCCTTGCCCTCGTCGGGGTCGATCGACGTCAGGTCGGCCATCACGTAGAACGCCCCCTGAGGCGTGGGCGTCGCCAGCCCCAACCGGTTCAGCCCCTCGACCAGCACGTCGCGCCGCTCGCGGTAGGCCTGGAGCGTGCGGTCGATGAAGGCGCGCGTCGCGTCCACCTGGTTCAGGGCGGCCACCACGGCGTGCTGGGCGAGGGCGTTGGCGTTGCTGGTGACCTGGCTCTGGAGCCGGTTCATCGCCTTGATGAGGTCGCGCGGCCCGGCGCCGTAGCCGATGCGCCAGCCGGTCAGCGCGTAGGCCTTGCTGGCGCCGTTGATGACCAGCGTACGGTCGCGCGCGAAGCGCGCTGCCGGCGTGAAGGTCCCCTCGTAGATGAGGTGCTCGTAGAGCTCGTCGGTGAACACCCACAGGTCGTGCTCGGCCGCCAGCTCGACCAGCTCACGCACCAACTGCGGCGGATACACCGCGCCGGTGGGGTTGGAGGGCGAGTTCAGCAGCAGCACCTTGGTGCGCGGGGTGATGGCGGCCGCCACCGCCTCGACGGTCGGTAGGAAGCCGTCCTCGGGCCGCGTGGTCACCGGCACCACCACGCCGCCGGCGAGCTGGACCTGCGCCGGGTAGCTGACCCACGCCGGCGTCATCATCAGCACCTCGTCGCCGGGATCGAGGACGGCCTGGAAGCCGTTGTAGAGCACCTGCTTGCCGCCGGTCGAGACGAGGACACTGTCGGGTTCGTAGCTCAGCCCGTTCTCGCGCGCCAGCTTCTCGCACACCGCCTGGCGCAGCTCGAGGCTGCCCTCGGAGGGGGTGTACTTCGTCAGGCCGAGGCGGATGGCCTCACGCGCGGCCTCGAGCACGTGCTCGGGCGGCTGGAAGTCGGGCTCGCCGGCGGTCATCGCCACGACGTCGATGCCCTGGCGTCGAAGCTCCGTCGCCCGCGTGTTGAACGCGATGGTGGACGAGGCCTTGAGGCGCTGGATCCGCTCGGACAGTCCTGCCATGGCTCACCTCGGCGGGCGCCGCCGACGCGGGCGGCGGCCGGGCACCCGGTGCGGCCGCCGCCCTACCGCCCTGTTTAGGGCAGCAGCTCGCTGGCGTCGAAGAAGATGCCGATCTCGCGCTCCGCCGTGGCGGGAGCGTCGGATCCGTGCACGACGTTCTCGTCGATGGTCGACGCGTACTCGGCACGGATCGTGCCCGGCACCGCGTCGGCGGGGTTGGTGGCGCCCATCATGGTGCGCCAGGCGGCGATGGCGTTCTCCCCCTCGACCACCATGGCGACCACGGGGCCGCTGGTGATGAAGGACACCAGCCCCTCGTAGAAGGGCTTGCCGGCGTGCTCGCCGTAGTGACGCTCGGCCAGCTCGCGGGAGATCTGCATCAGTTTCATGCCGACGATGCGGAAGCCCTTCGACTCGAGGCGCTTCACGACGTCGCCGACCAGCCCGCGACGGACGCCGTCGGGCTTGACCATGGCGAAAGTGCGTTCGATGGACATGACGGCGCAATCCTATCACGCGCTCCGGCGCCCGCCGCACCCCGGGGAACCCTCCCGAACCGCCCGCCTAGAACGCCACGATGCTCTCGAGTTGCGCCAGGTGGTTGATGTCGTGGCCGGCCAGGAAGCGCACCATGAGATCGACGCTCTCGGCGCCGCGCTGGGGGTGACGGCCCTCGGCCAGCCAGTCGTCCAGCGACAGCGTGGCCAGCAGGGCCAGGTTCCAGGCGCGCAGGCCCCGGAAGGCCTCGACCGCCAGGGCGGCGTCGGCGCGCGCGTAGCGCTGCGCCCACACGTCCTGGTCGAAGGCCTGCAGCTCGATGCCGGGATGCGCGATCACCTGGCGGATGCGGAAGCCCATGCCGAGCTCCACGTCGGCGAGGTGGGCGTAGACGTGGCGCGCCGTCCACTTGCCCGGTGCGTAGCTGCGCTCCAGGTCGGACGGGGCCATCCCCTCTAGCAGGGCAGCCAGGCGTTGCGGGGTGGCCTGCAGCACCTCGATGGGATCGTGCTCCCCGAGCTGCTCGAGGATCCGTTGCAGGTAGACGTCCATGCCGACCACTGTAGCGCCTGCGGCGCCGCGGATCGCGCGCCGCTCAGGCGGCGGTGACGGTGCTGTCGGTGATGAGCTCGCCGCGCTCGTAGAGCATCAGGAAGGCGTCGACCACCTTGGGGTCGAACTGCTTGCCGACGTTGGCGCGGATCTCGGTCACCGCGCGCTCGGGCGACACCGCCTTGCGGTGGATGCGGTCGTGGGTGAGGGCGTCGAAGGTATCGGCCACCGACAGCAGACGCGCCTCGATGGGGATGGCCTCGCCGGCGAGCCCCTGTGGGTAGCCGGAGCCGTCCCAGCGCTCGTGGTGCGTCAGCGCGATGATCTCGGCGAGGCGCATGAGCGGCGAGTTGCCGCCCGAGAGGAGCTCGGCTCCCGCGCGCGTGTGCTGCTTGACGACCTCGAACTCGGCGTCGGTGAGGCGCCCCGGCTTGAGCAGGATGCCGTCGGGGATGGCGATCTTGCCGACGTCGTGGAGCCGCGCGGCACGCAGCAGCAGGTCGACGCGCTCGGCGCCGAGCCCCAGCTCCTGCGCCAGCAGCGCACAGGTGCGCGCCACCCGCCAGGTGTGCTCGCCGGTGTCGTCGTCGCGGTACTCGGCCGCCTTCGCCAGGCGGATGATCATCTCGACGTGGGCGTTCTCCAGCTCGCGCGTGCGGCGCCGGACCATGTCCTCGAGGCCGGCGTTGGTGCGCTCGAGCTGCTGGTGGAAGTACCGCGCCTCCAGCAGGTTGCGGATGCGCAGCCGCACCTCGATCGGGTTGATGGGCTTGAGCAGGAAGTCCTTGGCGCCGCTCGACAGCGCCGTCTCCTTCAGCTCCGAACGCTCGTCGCCGGTGAGCATCAGGATCGGGAAGTAGTCGGGGAGGTAGGGCCTGAGCTCCTCGATGACCGCCAGCCCGTCCTTGCCGGGCATGTGGTGATCGAGCACCAGCAGGTCGGGGCGCTCCTCGAGGAAGCGCTCCAGGACCTTCCGGGGGTCGTCCAGGGTGTGCACGCGGGTGTACCCCGCCCGCTGGAGGATCCCCTTGAGGATCACCAGGATCGTCTCTTCGTCGTCGACGAGAAGGATCTTGAGGCCCGAAAGATCCACGCTGCCGGCATCATAGGCCGGCCGCAGACGGCGTTCAGGGAGGTTTTTCCTATCGCCGCGCAGGTCCCAGAGATCGGTCATGCGCGCCCCCACGCCGTCCGAAACGGCAGGCGCGCGTTGGTAGGGTGAGGCAAGGCTCGCACGGCTCCACCGTAGCCGATGCCGCATCACGGACTTCTTACGGAGCGCGCCGCGGCCCCCTGGAGGGACCGCGGCGCGCGCATCCGCCGGAACGCGAACGCTACATCATCGCCAGGATGTGCTGCCCGGCCCCCACCAGGCCGTACCACCAGCCCGGGAAGATCCCCAACAGCACCGTCCCCAGCGCGGCCACGCCGATGGCGACGGCGGCCGCCGGACTGCGGTAGTGCGGCGGGTCGTACTCCGGTTCGCGGAAGTACATGTAGGTGATGACCCGGAAGTAGTAGACCAGGGCCACCACGCTGGTCAGGATGCCGACGATCGCCAGCACCACGTAACCCGCCGAGATGGCAGCCTGGAACACCAGGATCTTGCCGGTGAAGCCGGCCAGCGGCGGGATGCCGCCGAGGCTGAGCATGAACAGGGTCATGGCGAACGCCAGCCCCGGGCGCCTGCGGCCGAGGCCGGCGAACCGCTCGAGGTCGTCGCCGCGATCGGTGGCGTCGCTGATCTGCATCAGCACCGCGAAGGCGCCGACGTTCATGAGGGTGTAGGCGGCCAGGTACCAGGCGATGGCCTTCACCCCGTTGGGACCGGCCAGCAGCGCCAGGCCCAGGTAGCCGGCGTGCGCCACGGCCGAGTACGCCAGCATGCGCTTGACGCCCGTCTGCAGCAACGCCGCCAGGTTGCCGACCACCAGCGTCAGACCGACCAGCACCGCCAGCACCGTGAGCAGCCAGGGCTCGAGGTTGGGGTAGACGGTAGCGGCGATGCGCAGCAGCGCCGCGAACGCCGCCGTCTTGACGACCACGCTCATGAAGGTGGTCACCGAGGTCGGCGCCCCCGTGTAGACGTCGGGCGCCCACTGGTGGAAGGGCGCCAGCGCGGCCTTGAAGCCGAGCCCCGCCAGCACCAGCGCGCCGCCCAGCGTCGCCAGCAGCGGCGCCGCGAAGCCGGCCGCGCTGAGCGCCGCCACGATGTCGGCGTACACGAAGCTGCCGGTGGCGCCGTAGACCAGCGCCGCACCGTAGATCAGGATCGCCGACCCGAAGGCGCCGAGCAGGAAGTACTTCATGCCGGCCTCCTCCGAGGTGCGCGAGCCCTGCCGCCAGGCGGCCAGCACGTACACCGGCAGCGACATGATCTCGAGCCCGAGCAGCAGCGTGATCAGGTCCCCCGCGCCGGTCATGACCATGGCGCCGGTGGCGGAGTAGAGGATGAGCGGGTAGTACTCCGGCTGGTCGAGCCCGCTGCGCCTCAGGTAGTCGTAGCTGACCAGGATCGCCAGCAGCGTGCCCAGCAGCAGCACGAAGTTGAACGACAGCGCCGGGGTATCGGCCAGGAAGCGCAGGCCGAAGCTCGAGCCGGGCCCCTGGGTCTGGTGCATCACGAA
>JASBRS010000069.1 GCA_030149325.1 Deinococci bacterium | reverse complement strand
CCACCGCGTGCGCCCGCGCCACCGCGGAAGCCGGTCCGCTGTGCGCCGCCCGGTGCCGTGCGCCCGCCGGCCGCGGCCGGTGCCGCAGGGCCGCCGGCGGCACCGTTCCCCGGCGAGCCGGACGCGGCGGCCTCCTGGACCGGTGCCCCGTTCAGCAGTCCGGGAGGCGGCTGGTCGACGATCGTGACGTTCGCCGGGACCCCGGACACCGCCGCCTCGTTCCCCGCTTGAGCGAGCATCGTGAGGTCGGTCTGGACCGCCTTGCCGGCGTCGATCACGAACACGAAGGTGGTGGTGCCGTCGTTCTGGATGGCACGGATGGGCACCAGCGTCGCCGTCGCCAGGGTGACCTTGTAGCTCACGGTGCCGACCAGGCCGACCGCCGGGAGGTCCGCTGCAGCCCCGGCCGCCGGCGTGAAGCTCGCGGTCACGGTCACGCCCTGGTTGACGGGCGCTCCCGGCCGCTGATCGACCGTCATGGGGATCTGCGCCACGCCGGTGGAGAAGACGAGCTGGGTGCCCGCCGTGAAGGCGCTGGCATCGGACGGCGGCACGGTGAACTGCACCTGTCGCCGCTCGCTCACGAGCGTGGCCACCGAGGTCGAGGGACCGACGTACTCGCCGGGAGCGACGGCGAACGAGGCCACCTGACCGTCGAAGGGGGCGCGGATGGTCGCGTTCGCGAGGCCGAGCTCGGCCTGCTTCACACCGTTCTGCGCCTGCGCGACGGCGAGCTTGAGCTGCTGCAGGCTCTCGCTCTCGGCACGCTGGTTCTGCGAGAGCCCGTTCTGGGCCGACTGGTAGGTGGCCTGGGCCTGCGCGAGCTGACTCCGCGCGCTGTCGACGCTGGCCATGGAGGTGCCCCCGAGCGCGTAGACCTTCTGCGCCGAGTCGTAGTTGGCCTGGGCAGCGGAGAGCGCCGCCTGGGCGGAGGCGAGCTGGCTCTGGAGCTGCGCGGTCGCCTGCTGGGTGTTGGTCTGTTGCGTCTGCAGGTTGATCTCTGCGGTGGAGAGCTGCGTCCGCGCGTTGGCCACGGCGAGCTCGAGGGTGTCGGTGTTCAGCTGCACGATGGGCTGCCCGGCCTTCACGTCGTCGCCCACGGCCACCAACAGCTTGTCGACGGTACCGCTGGCCTGGGCCGCGACGTTGCTCTGCAGGACCGGCACCACCGTACCGGTGGCGCTGCGCTGGGCCACCAGCGGGCCGCTCGTCACCTTGACCGTCTGGACCGTGATGGTCGCCGGCCGGCCTCCGAAGCTGCCACCCCCGGCACCGCCGCCACGGAAGCCGCCTCCGCCGAAGCCGCCGGGTCCCCCTCCCCCGCCGCCCCGGGCTCCGCCCGCGAACGGACTTGCGCCGGTGGCGGGCACCGCCGACGCCGCACCGTGGCCGAGCCCCCCGTGAAGGGCGTAGCCGCCGAAGCCGGCGGCCACCAGGAGAAGGACGAGGACGGCGACGGTCCGGGCTCTCACGACGCGCCTCCGGAGCCGGACGTCGCCGGCGCGACCAGCCCGGTCAGGTCACGACCCGCCGACAGGGAGAGCGTCACGACGGCGTTGCGGTAGGTGTCCTGCGCTTGGAGCACGCTGTACTCCGCGGAGGCCACGTTCACCCGATCGGACTGGACCTGCACCGCCGCCACCGTGCCGGCCTGGAACGCGGCCTGGTCCTGGACCAGCACCTGTTGGGCGTTCTTGAGGTTCTCCTGGGCGATGGCGATGTTGGCGTAGGCGTTCTTGGCGGCCTGGTAGGCGTTGGCGACGCTGGTCGAGGCGTTCTGGCGGGCCGTGGCCAGCGTCCGCTGGGCGTTGTCGAGGGAGGTCTTGGCGGCCTGGTACGTCATCCGCGGCGTGTAGTCGTTGTCGTAGAGCTTCACCTGCAGGGTGTACAGGTCCACGGCTTGCTCGGCCTGCACCACGTTGGGGAGGCGCTCGAGCAAGCCGTTCTGGAGGTCGGCCAGCTTCACCGTCACCCGGGGGAAGTCGGGGGGCGCGGCCACGTTCACCGAGCCGAGGTCGGTCACGCCGAGCAACGTGGCGAGCTGCGCAGCGTTGGTGGGCACCTTGGCGGTGGCGTTGGCGAGCGCCTGCTGGGCGCTCTGCTGCGCGGTGCGCGCCTGCGAGACCTGGAGGGCCGTGGCGTTCCCGTCCTGGTACTTGGCCTGGGCAACCGCAAGGTTCTTGTTCGCGAGATCGAGCTGTGCCTGCGCCAACGACACGTCCTGCTGGGCCTCGTAGAGCGCCAGGTAGGCGCTGACCACGCTCTGCAAGACCTGGAGCTCGGTCGACGCGACCGTGACCCGGCCGAGCGCGACCGCCTGCTGCGCCTGGGTCTTCTGCACCACCAGGGTCGACGGATCGGCCGTTGCCGCTTGGAGCTGGAGCTCGGCGTTCTGGAGGTTCGTCTGCGCCGTCGCCAACGCCGTTCCCCCCGCGTAGGCGCGCTTGAGCGCCTGCGGCAGATCGAGCCCGGCCTGCTGCGCTGCCGCCGGTGGCGTGCCGGCGGTCTGCTGCCCGCTCGAGGAGCCTCCCGCGGGGGGCGGAGCGGTGGTGGTCTGCGCCGACGCGAAGCCGAGCAGCAGCGCGAGGGTGAGGGCCGTAGCTGTTCTCATGGCTGTCCTCCGGGGGATGCGATCGGCTCCCCCAGCGCGTTGCGCAGTTGGAGCAGGGCGATGGTGAGCGCGTTCTGGTCGGCTTCGACGGTGCGTTGGGCCTGGGCCGCCGCCACCTGGGCGGAGGCCACGTCGAGCTGGGTGGCGAGGCCGGCCGCCTGGCGCGCCTGGGCGGTCGCGAGCGCCTGTTCGGCGGCCTTCTGCGCCGCCACGTCGGCATCGAGGCCGGCCTTCGCTGCCTGCCAGGCGGCGTAGCGCTGACGCACATCGAGCTCGGCCACGCGCTGGGCCGACGCCAGGGCCGCCTGGGCGCTGGCGACCGCCGTGCGCCCGGAGGCGATGGAGGCGTCGGCGCTCGGCGCGTCGAGCGGGATGCTCACCGAGGCGCCGATCCGCAACTGGGTCGAGACGGCGCCCGAGGCGGCCGGCGCCACGGGGTAGGAGGCGCTGCCGCTGACGACGCCCCGTTGCAGGTCGAGGGCCGCGTTCACCCCCAGGCCGGCGGCGGTGCCGGTGCTGTCGGAGCCCGTCACCCCGACCGACAGGCTGGCGCTGGGGATCCAGCGCTGCGCCTGGCTGGCGGCGAGGGCCTGCTCGGCCTGACGCAGCTTGATGGCCGCCACCTGCACGTCGTCACGGTGCTGGAGGGCGCCGGCGATGAGCTCGGCGAGCGTGCCCTGCGGCGGCGTGCCGGGGCTGGGCGCGGTGGTCAGGGGAGCGTCGGTCGGGGGGGTCCCGAGGGTGGCGAAGAGCGCCCGGCGCGCCAGGTCTTCGTTGGCCTGGGCGCTGGCGGCGGCCGCCCGCGCGCTGGCCGCGTTCGCCTCGGCCTGGGCCAGGCCGTCGGCGCTGAGGGCGCCTTGGGCGTGCTGCGCCTGGGCAGCGCGGAGCCGCGCCTCGGCTGCGTCGAGCGCCTGCTGGGCCAGCGCACGGGCGGTGACCGCCAGGCGCGCCGCGAAGTACTGCTGCTCGGCCGTGACCACCAGGGCGGCCCGCGCCGCGTCGCGGTTGAGGGCGGCCGCCTGCAGCGTCAGCTCGGCGTTGGCGATGCTCGCCTCGGCGGGGGCCCACGGCAGAACCGTGGCCGACGCCGAGACCGACAGGTTGGCGCTGGAGCCACCCCGCCCCGAAGGGCCCGCCAGCGTGTCGGCGTAGCTGTAGCTGCCGCCGGCCGAGATCTGCAGGCCGGCGGCCGCGCGGGCTGCGGCGAGGCCGTCGGCGGCACTCCGATAGGCGAGGTCGGCCTGGTACCAACCGGGGGCCTGCCGCAGCGCCGTCACCACATCGGAGAGGCTCAGGCCCGCGGCCTGCGCCCGCGCTGGCGGGCCCGCCACGAGCGCCAGGACGACCGCCAGGACGACCGACGCCACGAGCGCCCGCGTAGGGGATCGCGTCATGCTGCCAAGCCTCGCCCGGCGAGGTGCAGGACTCGCTCACAAGATGTGCAGCGGATGTGCAGGCCCTGCACGCCCTGCCCGAGCGTCGGCCGCCGCTTGCTACGGGACCGGCCCAGGGGGGAGACTCGAGGGGGCCCCGAACGAGGGACCCGGGAGGAGGGCCCCGCATGCGCGTCGCCGTGGAAGCCGCCACGCCCTTGGATGCCGCCGCCATCGCGCGCATCTACAACCAGGGCATCGACGATCGCTGCGCGACCTTCGAGACCCGCCACCGCAGCGCCGACGACGTCGCCGCCTGGCTGCGGACCCCCTACCCGGTGGTGGTGGCGCGCGAAGGGGGGCGGGTGGTGGCGTTCGCCTCGTCGTCGGAGTACCGTCCGCGCGAGTGCTACCGCGACATCGCCGAGTTCTCCGTGTACGTCGAGCGGGCCGAGCGCGGACGGGGGCTGGGGCGGGTCACGCTGGCAGCCCTGCTGGAGGCCGCCCGTGGAGCGGGCCTGCGCAAGCTGGTCTCGCGCGTGTTCACCGACAACCTGGCTTCGCTGGCCCTGCTGGACACCCTCGGCTTCCGCCGGGTCGGCGTCTACCGCCGCCACGGCCGGCTCGACGGCGTCTGGCGCGACGTCGTCATCGTCGAGCGCCTGCTCGACGACGGCCCCGGCTGACCCCGTCGGGCGGGAATGTCGGCCCGCCCACAGAGGCCGGGCCCGGGGCGACTGCTACAATGAATAGTTGCGTATGCTGAATAGTTCACCCACCTCAAACGACACCGCGGTCGAGCGCCAACCCTCGGCGCCGGAACGGCCATGACGGCCCGCGCCGCCGACCCCCGTTCGGCCCTCATGACCGAGCTCCACGAGAGCACCTTCCGGCTCATGCGGGTGCAACGGCAGGTGGCCGAGCGCGCCTTCGCGCCGTTGGGGCTGCGCCCCGTGCAGGCCTTCGCGCTGGCGCTGCTGGGGCAGGAGGCCAGCTACCCCAAGGAGCTCGCCCACCTGCTCGACACCCCCCCGTCGGTGGTGTCGGTGCTCCTCGCCGACCTCGAGGAGCGCGCCCTGATCAGCCGCGCCGTCGACCCGCAGGACCGGAGGCGCGTGCGGCTCGAGCTCACGCCCGAAGGCGAGCGCGTCCTGGCCGCCGTCCACGCCGCCTGGTTCGAGGTCAACGCCGAGCGCCTGGCGCGCCTGGACACCTCCGATCTCCAAGCCCTGGTGCGCATCCAGAAGGCGCTGCTCGAGGAGTGACATGGTGAGAAGCAGCCTCGTCCTGACCGCCGCGCTGCTGCTGGCGGTTCCCGTCACCGCCCAGAGCGCGCCCGACCTCGCGTCGTTCCTGGCGCCCCTCACGGCCTACCCCGCCCTCAGCGCGGCTCGCGAGCAAGTGACCTCGGCCCGCGCGCAGCTCCGCGCCGCCTACGACCCCGCGGCCCTGCAGGCCAGCGGGGGCTACACCGCGTTCGACAACACCACCGTCGACCTCGATCCCACCACGCCCGGCATCCAGGGGCTGCCCGCCAGCGCGGGCCAGATCTCGGCCGACCTGACGTTGCGGCCCTGGCTCTTCGGCGACACCGCCGATCAGGCCGACCGCAACCGCATCCAGCTCCAACAGGCCGAGCTCGACTACCGCGACGCCCTCACCGGCCTGCAGGTGCAGGCGCTGCAAGCGGCCTACGGCCTGCAACTGGCGCGCGAGTCGCTCGACTCGGCCCGACAGGGCGCGGCGGTGGCGCAGGCGGCGCTCGACGCCACCCGTCTCCGGCACGCCAAGGGTGGCGCCAGCGACCGCGACCTGCGTGACGCCGAGACGGGCGTGCAGCAGGCCCAGCTCTACGTCGCCAACGCCCAGGGGAGCGTGACCCTGGCCCAGACCACGCTGACCAGCCTGCTCGGCAGCGCCGAGGCGCCGGACCTCAGCAGTCTTCAGCTCCCCGTTCCCAACGGAACGGCGTTGACCCTCGCCCGGGCGAAGCTCAGCGAAGCGCTGGCCGAGGTGTCGGTCCGCAATGCCACGCGCTCGGTCTATCCCGTAGTGCAGGCGGGCTACACCTGGAACCTCGACAGCAAGGACAGCCTGGGGGTGTCGATCGAGTCGCGCACGCTGCAACCCAAGGTCAGCTACACCTTCCAGAGCCCCGGCACCTCCTTCCCCCAGGACCAGATCAAGGGGAGCTTCCAGATCGGCGTCTCGGCGAGCTTCTCCCCTGCCGTCCTCGACGGCCTCGACGCCACTGCCGCCCAGTTGCGGGCGGCGCGCGACGGCGTGGCCTCGGCCGAGCGCAGTGCGGCCGTCCAGAAGGCGTCGCTCGCCAACGACCTGGCGCAGGCCCGGCGCGCGCTCACGCTCGCCCAACGACGCGTCGACGACGCCGCCACCACCCTCGACGAGGACCGCCAACGGCAGACGCTGGGACTGGCGTCGCCGCTGGCCACCCAGCAGGCGGCGCTCGACCTGACCCAGCGTCGACTCGACCTGCAGCAGGCCCGCCAGGACGTCCTCGCGAAGGTCCTGGCCTACTACCGCTTCTATGCCATCCCCGTGGCGAGCCAGCCCGGGTCGGAGGTCCAGCCGTGAGACGCACCATCCTCGCCCTCGTCGCAGCCCTGCCGCTGCTGCTGTCGGCGGCCCAGGCCTACGGTTTCCAGGACGCCCTGCAAGCCGCGCAGACCCGCCCCGACGCCGTCACCAAGCGGCTCGAGCTCCTCAACGACTCGAACGAGCTGGTGCGCGTGCAGGGCGACCCGCTGGCGCTGAAGATGGATCTCGTCAAGGCGCAACAGGCGGTGGCGCTCGACCGCGCCCAGCTCGAGAAGGCCTACGACGATGCCTTGGTGCAGATCGCCCAGGCCTACACCGGCGTGCTCGAAGCGCGCACGCAGGTGGCGCTCGCCGGCCAGGGCGTCACGGTGGCGCAGGCCTCGCTCGACATCGCCAAGATCCGCAAGGCCAACGGTAGCGGTACCGACCTCGACGTCCAGGACGCGCAGGTGTCGCTCGACAACGCCTTGAAGAACCAGCAGACGGCGCAGAAGGGCCTGGCGGTAGCGCTCGCCAACCTCGAGGGGCTGGTCGGGCAGAAGCTCGACGCCGCGCAGCTCGAGCCCATCCCCGACGCCTTCCTGGTACACGTGCCCTCGGCCGACGACGCCATCGCCGCCCTGCCCCGAACCCCGCAGTGGCTGCAGGCGCGGCAGGGGCTGGAGCTGGCGCGGCTGGGGGTCTCGCTGCTCGATCCCAGCTACGCCTCGGCCTCGCAGATCGAGTCGGCCAAGACGCAGCTCCAGACCTCCGAGAAGCTGGTCGCCGAGGCGCAGCGCGGCCTCGAGATCCAGGCGCGCAACCTGGTGGTGCAGGCGCAGAGCGCCGCCGAGGGGCTGCGCATCGAGCAGGACAGCCTCGCCAACGCCGAACAGCGCCTGAGCTTCGCGCAGGACCGCCTGAAGTCCGGGCTGATCCCCCAGGTGCAGGTCCAGCAGGCCGAGCTCTCCCGCCTGCAGGCGGCCCTCACCGCCCAGCAGGCGCGCGACGGCTACGTGGTGGCGCTGCTGCAGCTCCAGGCCGGCACCCAGGTCCAGCTCGGCGGTCCCTCCGTCTACGACTTCGCGGCCACCGTGGGGCCGCTCCCGGGCGCTCCCGCGACCCCGACCGGCAACGGGGGGACGCCGTGACCCGAAGCGGGCTCCGCAGGCGCCTGCTCCCCCTCGCCGTAGCCGCCGTGGTGGTCCCGCTGGCCGCCTGCGGCGCTCGCCACCAAGCGACCCCGACCTCGTCCGCCGCGGACTCGGCGGCAGCGGTCCCGGCCGACGTGCGCCGGGTGCGGGTGGTGGTGCCCCAAGACGGCGCCCTGACCGCCGATCACAGCGCCGCGGTGACCGTCGATCCGGAGCGCTCCTCGTTGGTGGCGGCCGGCACCTCCGGCCGCGTGGCGCAGGTGCTGCACCGCGAGGGCAGCACCGTGCAGGCCGGCGAGACGGTGGTCCAGCTCGACACCACCAACCTGGCGCTGCAGGTGAAGAACGCGCAGCTCGCGCTCCAGACGGCCCAGGTGAACCTCGAGAAGGCCGAGGCGTCGTCGAAGGAGAGCGTGACGCAGGCGCAGGTCGCCCTGCAGGCGGCACAGGCGGCCCTGGCGCTGGCACAGAAGCAGGCCGACAGCGGCGCTCAGCTCTACGCGGCCGGCGGTATCTCGGCCACCGACCTCGACGGCCTCAACAGCCAGCTCGCGCAGGCGCGCTCGGCCTACCAGCAGGCGCAGGACGCCGTCGATCGCAGCCAGCGCGCCAACACCGAGGACCTCCAGCTCCTGCGGCTCCAGGTCGATCAGGCCCGCACCCAGCTCCAACAGGCGCAGACCACCCTGAGCGAGGCCAGCATCACCGCGCCCTTCACCGGCCAGATCGCCGACATGCGCGTGGCCGAGGGTGAGTTCGTGGGGACCGGCAGCGCCGTGTTCCGGCTCGTCTCCTCCGAGACCCAACTGGCGCGCTTCCAGGTGCCGCCGCAGGACGCCCAGCAGCTCACGCAGCAGGGCCTGGTGCAGGTCCGCTACGGCGGCCTGGACTACGCCGCCCAGATCGTCCGCAGCACCACCGTCCCCGGCTCCTCGCGGCTGGTGGAGCTGACGGCGCAGGTCTACCCCTCCAAGGTGCGCATCCCTACCGGCGCCGCCGCTCACATCGACTACCGCGTGACGCTCGCCCACGGGCAGGTGCTGCCGGCCGCCGCCCTGCAGACCGACAACGGCACCAGCACCGTGCTGCAGGTGGTCGACGGCGTGGCACGCCAGGTGCCGGTGCAGCTGCTGGCCGAGGTCGGCGGGCAGGCCGCCGTGCAGGGGCTGCCGGCCGGGGCCCAGGTGGTCTACCCCTTGCCCAGCGACCTGCTGCCGGGCGCGAAGGTGACGGTGGTCGGGACGTCGACCCAGCCATGAGACGGCTGATCCAGTTCTTCGTCGCCAACCACGTGCTGACCATCAGCGTCTTCGGGGCGCTGGTGCTGTTCGGCGCGGTGAGCACGCTGAGCCGCGGCATCGAGCTGTTCCCGCCCATCAGCGTGCCGGTGGTGGCGGTCACCACCAGCTACGCCGGCGCCGGGCCCGAGGCGGTGTCGCGACAGATCGCGCAGCCGCAGGAGGGCGCCCTGACCACCCTGCCCGGCATCAGCTCGGTGAGCTCGGTCAGCTACGAGGGCTTCGGCATCGTGATCGCCCAGTTCGGCTCGAACGTCAACATCGACCAGGCGGCCATCGACGTCAGCCAGCGCATCGCTCAGATCAGCGACCAGCTCCCCGACGGGGCCGGCAACCCCACCGTCCAGAAGTTCAACCCCAACGACCAGCCCATCCTCAGCGTGGCGCTGTCGGCGCCGGGCGCCGACCTCATGGCGGTGCAGAGCTACGCCGAGAACACGCTCCAACCGGTGCTCGAGCGCGTCGACGGGGTCGCCGACGTGACCGTGGTGGGCCCGGCCAAGGAGCAGGCGCAGGTGCTGCTCGACCCCAACGAGCTCGCCAACTACGGCCTGTCGCCGCAGCAGGTCAGCCAGGCCATCGGCGCCTCGGCCGTCGACGTCCCCGCCGGCAGCCTCGACTTCGCGCAGAACCGCGTTCTGCTCACGGCACGCTCGACCCCCACCTCGCTGGAGCAGGTGAGCCGCATCCTCGTCGACCCGACCCGCGGCATCACCGTCGGCGACGTCGCCACGCTCCGTGACGCCAGCGCCCGGCCCAGCTCCTACGCCCGCCTCAACGGCGAGCCGGTCATCCTGCTGCAGGTCCGCAAGCTCTCCGACAGCAACGCCGTCGCCACCTCCCAGGCCATCCGCGCCGCCCTGGCCAAGCAGACCCTGCCCGCCGGGTACCAGACGCAGGTCGTGGGCGACACCACCGTCTACGTGGCGTCGAGCGTCTACGACACGCTGCACGAGATGGTCATCGCGGCGCTGGCGGTGTCGCTGGTGGTGCTGATGTTCGTCGGGCGGCTGGGCTCGGTGTTCGCCGTGGTGCTGGCGATCCCGGTGGCGCTGGCGGGGGCGCTGGTGATGTTCTGGCTGCTGGGCTACAGCTTCAACATCATCACCCTGCTGGCCCTCACCGTCGCCATCGGGCTGGTGGTCGACGACGCCATCGTGGTGGCGGAGAACATCGACCGCTACCGGGAGATGGGGTACTCGCGGCGGGAGGCGGTGCTCAAGGGCTCGAGCGAGATCTCCACGGCGGTGCTCGCGGCGACGCTGTCGCTGCTGGCGGTGTTCCTGCCGATCTCGTTCCTGCCCGGCATCATCGGCCAGTTCTTCGCGCAGTTCGGCATCACCATGGCCGCCACCATCGCCTTCAGCTATCTCGAGGCGATGTTCTTCCTGACGGTCCGCCTCGCCCTGTCCCCCGATCCCTTCCCCCCGTCCTGGCGTGAGCTGCCGCAGGCAGCTCGCGAGACCCGCAACGACCTGCGCTGGGGCCTGCGCTTCTGGCGCAGCCCCTGGTTCTGGCTGATCGCCGCGGTCTCGGCGGCCGGGCTGGTACGCCTGGGAGGGCCGACGGCGCTGGCGCTGTTGGTGCTGCTGCCGGTCGCCCTGACGCTGCTGCGGATGCTGCTGCGGCTGCTGCTGACCGTGCTCGGGGCGCTATCGCTGAACCTCTACCAGATCGGCGACCGGGCGGTGACGCTGGGCCGCGACGCCTACGTCGCCAGCCTGGCGCGGCTGCTGCCACGCTCGTGGGCGGTGCTGGGGGTGGCGGCGCTGCTGCTCGCCAGCCTGGCCTGGGTCTTCCCCCGCGTCGGCTTCAACTTCCAGCCCCCCTCCGATGCCGGTCAACTGGTGGTCACGGCCGACCTGCCGGTGGGCACCAGCCTCGAACGCACCAACCAGGTGGCCACCCAGATCGAGCGCGACCTGATGAACGACCCGGTGGTCGAGTCGGTGCAGACCACGGTGGGCTCGGGCACGCAGATCGGCGGCGCCCGCCCGGAGAACGCGGCGCTCACGGTGCAGCTCGTCCCCAAGGGGCAGCGCCACCTGAGCACCGACGAGCTGGCGGTGGCCATCCAGGACCAGCTCCGCACCGTCTTCGCCGATCACCCCGAGATCGACATCCGCGTGGGCAGCTCCGACCCCAGCAACGCTCCGACCACCTCGGGCTACGACCTGACCATGGCGTCGACCGACCTGCAGGCGCTGCGCGACCACGCCCGCCAGGCGGTGCTGGTCCTGCGCAACGACCCGCAGTTGCGCAACGTGCAGTCCGACGTGGCGGCCAGCTCGACCGAGCGGGTGTTCGTGGCCGACGCCGCCAAGCTCGACGGCACCGGCCTGACGCGCGCGCAGGTCTACCAGGCGCTGCGCACCTACAACGTCGGCACCGACGCGGCCAAGCTGCGCCGCAACGGCACCGACATCCCCATCCAGGTGATGGGCGATCCGCGCTTCCTGGCCAACGAGGAGGCCATCCTCAGCCTGCCCATCTACGCCCCGGCCCTGCAGAGCAGCCTCACGCTGGGCTCGCTGGGGCACTTCGAGACGCGCTTGGCGCCCGCCACCATCCGGCGCACCAACCAGGCCTACTCGGCCGACATCACCGCCGACCCCATCCCCGGCGCCAACCTCTCGCAGGTCAAGGCCGAGGCCGACCAGCGCCTCGTGCAGGCGGGCGTGCTGAACGCCCAGGTCACCCGCACCACCAGCGGCAACCTCGACCTGCTGGGCGACCTCCTGAAGTACGGGCCCATCGCCTTCGCCCTGGCGCTGCTGCTCAACTACCTGGCCATCGGCAGCCAGTTCAACTCCTTCAAGTACCCGCTCTACCTGCTGCTGACGGTGCCGCTGGCGCTGGTGGGCGCGGTCTGGCTCTTCTACCTCACCGGCAGCTCGCTCGACGTCATCAGCGTGCTGGGGGTGGTGATGCTGGTGGGGCTGGTGACCAAGAACGCCATCCTGCTCCTGGACCAGGCGATGCAGCGAGCGGCCGAGGGCAGCGGCCTCTACGACGCCCTGGTGGAGGCCGCCCGGGTGCGCTTCCGCCCCATCGTCATGACCACCCTGACGGTCGTGGTCATCAGCGTCCCGCTGCTGATCGGCGCCAGCCAGGGCGCCGAGTTCCGCTACCCGCTCGGCTTGGTGATCCTCGGTGGCGTACTCAGCTCGGCGCTGCTCACCTTCTTCGTGGTGCCCGCCGCCTTCTACCAGTTCGAGCGCCGCCGCTTCGAGCGCCTGGGCGCCGCTGCCGTGCCGCGCCACGACGGCGGCACGCACCACGACACCGGCCGCACACGCCACGACGCCGGCACCCCCGAGCGCACCGCACCCGCACCGCGCGAGCCGAGCGCCGCCGGCTCCGAGGCGCACGCCCCCGGGCACGCATCCGACGATGTCTCGTAGCCTCGGAACGGGAGGACCATGACCGCGACCATCGCCCTGCTCACCGACTTCGGCCTTCGCGACACCTACGTGGGCATGCTCAAGGCGGTGATCGCCGGCATCGCCCCCGAGGCGCGGGTGCTCGACCTCAGCCACCTGGTCCCCGCCCAAGACGTGCGCGAGGGGGCCTTCGACCTGTTCGTCTCCCACGGCTACTTCCCGGCCGGCACGGTGTTCTGCTGCGTGGTCGATCCGGGCGTGGGCTCGAGCCGGCGGGGCGTGGCGCTGCGCCTGCGCCGCGACGGCAGCGGCCCCTACACCTTCGTGGGCCCCGACAACGGGCTGTTCACGGCGGTGCTCGACGGCGCCGAGGTGGAGGCCGCGGCGAGCCTCGACGACCCCGCCTACCGGCTGCCGGTGGTGAGCACCACCTTCCACGGCCGCGACGTGTTCGCTCCCGCCGCGGCGCACGTGGCCCGCGGCGTGGCCGTCGAAGCGCTGGGCGCGGGCGTCGACCCGGCCACGCTGGTGCGGCTGCCGTGGGACCGACCGCGCCGCATCGCCGGCGGCTGGGAGGCCGACCTGATCCATCACGATCAGTTCGGCAACCTCATCAGCAACCTGGCGCTGACGGACCTCCAGCCCGACCTGACGCGCTGGCAGGTGGAGATCGACGGCTTCGAGATCGGCCCCATCCGTCGCGCCTTCGCCGACGTCCCCGTCGGCCGGCCGCTGGCCTACCTGGGCAGCAGCGGCCTGCTGGAGATCGCGGTGCGCGACGGCCGCGCGTCCGACGTGCTGAGCGCCCACGAGGGCAGCGTGATCGTGGTCAGGGAACGCACCTAGG
>JASBRS010000046.1 GCA_030149325.1 Deinococci bacterium | reverse complement strand
AGGTCGGCCGACCGTATGCTGCCGAAGGCTTCACGGCGAGAAAACGAGCGCCGTAGGCGCGATGCTGTCGGCCGCGCAGCGGCCGTCGGTCACGGCCCGCAGGGCCGCTCGCGGAGCGCGAGGGTGCAGCTCTCGCCCGTGTCGAGCGTCAGCGCTCGATCTGCGTCCGGCTCGGCCGTCCCCACTGTGTGCAGGCCGGCCCCGGCGATCGCCGGGCTGTGCCCATTGGGGGCGGGGGAGTCCTTGTGGTGCAGCTCGACGCCGGGGCGGGCTATGCGATGCGCTCGGCCGACCAGGGGTCGGGCTCGTCGACGCGGCGACGGTGCGCCTGGCCCTGGCGCTCCTGCTCGACGATGCGTCGGGCCTCGTGCCAGTCGAGACGGCCGTCGGCTCGACGTGGGTGCGGGCCGTAGGCGTGGGTGCCGGCATCGGGCAGGAGGGCGAGCTGCCCGCGGCCGGGTCGGTGCTTGGTGCCCGGTCGCCGGGGTGCTCGCATCCATGCCTCCTCGGCCTGCCACCAGGCCCACAGCTCGCGCTCGATCCGGTAGCGCCGGGCTCGGTCGTCGAGGCGGCCGGCGACGTCGAGACGGCGCGCGGCCGCGGTGCGGTGGTCGGTGCGGTGTCGACGCCAGCCCTGGCGCGATCGCACGAGCACGCCGGCCGATACGAGCCGGTCGAGGGTCCGGGCGGTGCTTTCGGGGGAGTCTCCGGTCAGTCGTGCCAGTTCGTCGAGGTGCTGGGGTTCGGTGGTGGTCCTTGCGTAGGTGTTCCCAGCGTGGTGGCCGAGCCCCGGTCCCAGCGTGAACAGGTCGTGCGTGGCGTCGCCCGCGCGCGTGGTGAGCGTGGCGAGGAGGGCGGATCGTTCGGCGGCCCCGGCCCCTGCGGGGCGCGGGTCCGCTTGTGACCGACCTGTATCGGCAGGAGTGTGGATAACCGGGTCGGGGCTGATCGTCCAGTGCGCGCCGTGCGGGCCGGCGGCCTCCTGGGCCTGGGCGATCCATCCGTCCGCGGAGAGGCGTAGGAGGGCTGTGCGGGCCGTTTCACGGCCGACCCCTGCCAGGAGTGCCAGGCGGCGGGTGTCGGCCTCCACAGCGGCGCTGAGGGCCTGTAGCGCGAGGATGCACAGGACGTCGAGCACCCGGCGGTCGGTTGGGCCGCCTCCGGTGGTCCAGCGGCCGGCGCTGGCGTCGGCGCGGGCCTGTACGCCGCGCACGTGCGCGGCGATTGCGTCGGCGCGGGCGTCGAAGGTCGGATCGTCCCCGATCTGGCGGGGTGTGCTGGCTACGTGCTTGACGGCTTTGTCCCACTGCCGGCGCAGCACGCGCGCCGCGTCGACGCGGCTGCGCGGCCGGCGGGCGCCGCGGTCGCGGTAGGTGCGCACATGTTCTAGGCCGGGGGAGTTCTCGACGAGCGCGGCGACGTCGGCGTGATGCCACCGTGCGGCGGCTGCGCCGATCAGGACGCGCCAGAGCACGGCTGAGGCGTCGCCGGAGGCGGCGTCCTCGCGCAGAGCGGCGGCCGAGACGGCCGGCAGCTCACGGCGCGGGCCGGGCAGGTAGAGCCGTCCGTGCTTGTCGAGGGGGAGCGGACGGTGCGGGTCGAGGTTGTGGGCGGGCTCGGCGTCGTCGACGAGCTGGGCCAGGGCCTCGACGAGCCTGCGCACCTGCTCGGCGGTGCCGGTGGGGCTGGTGAGCGCGTCGAGCGTGCCTGAGAGGACGGTGGAGCGGCCGCCTGCGCGGTGTGGGGCGCCTGGTGGCCGTACACAGCCGGTGGCAGCGTTGCTGAGCGGGGAGAGGTCAAGGGAGGGGCACACGTGGCGCGCCAGGCGCGCGAGCGTGGCCACGGTCTCGGCGTCGACGCTCTCCGCGAGGGCCGTCCACACGTGGCGGCCGCCGGTGGGGCCGGACTCGCACACCACGGCGTCGAGGCCGACGTCGTGCAGGAGGCCGGACAGCACGTCGGCGTCACGAGCGGCGGCCGCGGCGCGGCCGGCGGTCTTGGCGTCGAGGTCGAAGCACAGCAGCCGGAACCGGCGATCGGCGCCGGCGAGGTAGACCGCCCACGGTTGGGCGGGCTCGGCGCCGTCGACGCGGCGGTGGCCGGTGTACTCGTTGAGCACCTGGCCGTAAGCGTCCACGCCCGCGACACGCACGACGGGGCGCGGGCTCAGCGCCGCGGTGAGTCGCCAGCACGACTCGCCGTCTGTGCTGACGTGGAACTGTGTAGATGTAGGCGCTACGATGGCAGCAACCTCCTAGGACTAGAGAGCAGCAACCCTCTTGGGACTTGGAGTAGGTAGGTCCCGGCCTAGCCAGCCAGTTCCTCACACATCGCCTCTCGATCTGGATCACCGTCGCCAAACGAGTCAGATCAAGGGCGCAAGCTTCCGAACCCCCGCCCCGCCAAGGGCGGGGGTTCTGTCATATGTCAGCCGGTGTTGATGGGCAGCTCCTCGTCGCGGGGGTGATCCTTCTCCCAACCTTCGGGGCGGCCAGCGTGGTCGACCGGTACACGCTCAATGAGCCACTGTGCTAATGCAGAGCGCGTCGTCCCGGCGGCGTCGGCAAGATCGCTGAGACGCGCGTCGGCATCGGCCTCGAACCAGAGGCCAACCTTCCTCGCTTCCACGAGGGAGCCGCGTTCGCGGCGGCGTGCGTTCATGAGCACCAACCTATCGGTGACGGAACCACTAATCATGTTCGACACGCGGAAATTCACACTAGGTCGATGCGGCAGATGACGTCTCCGAGACGGAGCGTGGTGCCGGGTGCGAGGACGTAGGGCACGTGTGCCTCGAACAGGCGCGGCGGGTTGGTCTGAGACTCGGTGCCGTTGCCGCTGCCGTGGTCGGTGACGAGGATGCGCCCGTGCTCGTCGAGGTCGACGAGCACGTGGGTGCGCGAGAGCATCCGCTGTGGGCTGCGGACCTGGATCGGCCGGCGGCCGCCGACGGCCTCGGGGTTACGGCCGAGCGCGACGTTCTCTGCGACGTCGACCGGACTCTGTGAGCTGAACGTCAGTCGCAGCGTGGCGCGCGGCTCGGGCGTCATCGGCGCCGGCCGTGCGCGGGTCAGGTCCAGCTCGTCGACGGCGGAGGCGTCGGGCACGATCGCCTCGGCGGCGATCGGGTCCGCCTCGACGCGGTGCGGCTCCTCGACGCCGCACTGAGGGCATGTGGTCGACGTGACGGCCTGTAGCCGCCGGCAGCGACGGCAGCGGCCCTCGTGGACGCTGAGCCCGTCTGCCGGCGGGATGAGCCCGGCGTCGGTGACTGCCTGGACGATCCCCTCGGGGCGGACGGCGAGCGTCCACGTCTGAGCGACGTCGGTCACCGTGACGCGCACGGGTCGGTGCAGTCGGTTGGCGATCGCCACGCACCTGGCGATCATGCCCGTGCGCAGCTCGGTGACGCCGCTGGCGGCACAGGTGCGCCCGGTGCCGTTGATCGTGAGGCTGCCCGTGCCGTCGGCTCGCACTGTGGCGCTGATTCGCGGCCAGTCCGCGACGCGCTCGGCGTTGCGGAGGGCCTGCGTGGCGTTCATAGGCCGCGGGCGACCGCCGCGGCGGCGGCCAGCCAGGCGCGCTGTGTCCCTGGACGCAGCGAGCCGTACCGCAGGAGGCCGTCGACCATCGCGGGGTCGAAGGGCACCGTGACGGCCTCACGCGCGATCGCCCGGTAGCCGTCGGCCACACGGGCGACGTCGGCCGGCGGGGCCTTGGAGTCGGCCTGCGTGACCACGACGACGGCCTGCTCGGCCAGGTGCGCCGAGCGCTCGTCGCGGTCCGAGAGCGCTTCGAGCAGGAGCGCGCCGGCCTCGGCGTGGTCGTCGCGGGTGGTGGTGGCCACTACGAGCTGGTCGGTGCGGTCGATCATCCGCAGCCACATAGGGTCGGACTCGTCGTTGCCGCTGTCGATGAACACGAGCCGGTAGTACTTGCTGGCGACGGCGTGGATCGCGTCGACGTCCTCGGGCTCGACGCGCTGCTCGTGAGCCAGCGCCGTCGGCTTGCTGCGCAGCACGTCGAACCGGTCGCGGGTCTGGTGGTGGACGAACCGGGCCAGGTCGGCGGCCTGGGCGCTCGGGCTCAGCAGCCGCTCGACCTGGGGCAGCAACTCGAGGAGGGTCGCGTCGTGCGGCCCCTGTTCGGTCCGCCAGCCCAAGGTCCCGCGCGTCTGGTTGTTGTCCCAGGTCAGGACGCCGGCGCCTCCGTAGCGGGCGAACACCGCGGCGAGCAGCACCGTGCTGGGCGTCTTGCCGGCGCCGCCCTTGGAGTTGACGATCGCGATCGTGCGCGGGCCGGGCCAGTGCTGGGAGACGGCCGCAATGTCGGCCCGCTCGGCGCGCTCGGCCTCGCTGGGGCTCAGTCGTAGACCGGCGCGGGTCAGTAGCCCGCGCCAGCCCTGGGCGGCAGGCTCCTCGGCCTGCTCCTGGGTGAGGAACGACTGACGCCGCTCCCGGCGCGTGGGGTACGGGGTGCTGAGGTGCGACAGCTCCTCGGCCTGCTCGGCGGCCGAGCGGACCCATCCGCGACTGTGACCGCTCGTCTCCGCCTCGGTCGCCACGGGCTCCGTGGCCACGGGCTGGCTCACGGGCGCCGGGGCGGGCGGCTCGACGGGAGCAACGGTCAGCTCGTGCGCGGGTGCCGGGGGAGGGCTCGGCTCCGTCCGTGCGATCGCGGGGGACTCGGGCGGCAGCGGCGGGCGCGGCCGCCCGGCGGCGCCGGCGTCCTCCGCCACGGTGCCGTCACCGTGGATGATGATGGGCCACTCACCCTCGGGGTCGCGGGTGAGAGCGCGCAGCGGCCGGCCGAGCTGGGCGGCGCGCTGGGCGATGAGGGCGACGACCTGGGGCCGCGCCTCGTCGACGTTGTTCGCGTTGATGGTCTGCACGCTGCCGCCGATCGACACCTCTGCGGTGCCGTCCTCGTGCAGCGTGGCCTCAACGCGCGGCCAGGTGGCCGCTTCGGTGGTGGTGCTCATGGTTTCTCCTGCCTATCCGAGCGTGATTCCGACCTCGGACATGAACTGTTCGGGGTCTACGGGGGAGCCGTTGACGTGCACCTCGAAGTGGAGGTGAGGGCCGGTCGACCAACCGGACGAGCCGACGCGGCCGATCTGCTGGCCAGCGGTGACGCGATCGCCGGCGCTCACGAGCACGCCGCTGGCCCACATGTGCTTGTAGCGGGTCATGACGCCGCCGCCGTGGTCGACGTCGATCGTCCAGCCGCCGTTGGAGTCGGTGTAGACGTCGATCACAACGCCGTCCTGCGCGGCCCAGATGGGGCCACCGTCGCCGCCACCACCGAAGTCCACGCCGGCGTGAAGCCGGGTGAACGATCCGGTCACGGGATCGGTGCGCATGCCGAACCGAGAAGTGATCGGCCCGGCTGCCGGCTGTGCCCAACCCTCGGCGCTGACCTGACCGGGCGTCGTCGACTCGCAGCCGGGCGTGACGACGCCGCCGGCGTCGGCCTTGATGTTCAGGTGAACGTGGTCGAAGTGGTTCTCGGTGTCGGAGCCGCGGTCCTCCATCGCGCGCCAGCCCTCGTCGGCGCGGTCGGCGGACCAGATTTGCTGCCACCAGATGATGTAGTCGACGCCGAGCTGGTCGGCATTGTCGATGAGGTACTGCGCCAGGCGGTCGCCGGTGGCCTGGCCGTCGGCAATGTCGTTGGTCATGAAGTCGAGCGCGAGGCCGCTCGGGTGCCCGTTGGGGTCGCGGGCGGACTCGCGGTAACCGCCGACCGTGACGATGCCGAACATGGGGCCGACGGTGTTCGCCACGATCGCGGTCTGCGGCCGGACGTCTCCGAGCGAGTACTGCGAGGACGTGACCGGCTGCTCGCCGGTCGCGATGCCCTGGACGCCGCTGAGCCCTTCGACGACCTGGACGGCCGCGGGCCAGTAGCGCGTGTAGTGGTAGGGGTCGGCATTCCGCTGGACCCTGTGCGCGACGATCGTCGGCTCCAACGTGTCCCGATCAGGGACGTTGGCGATCATCGCCTTGAAGAAGTTGGTGCTGCTGATGAACGGGTCCATCCGGTCGGCGTACGAGCCCCAGGCGCCGTTGTCACGCTGCTGGAACAGCCCGCGGGAGTCGGGTCCCACCGCGTCGCCGTAGTCGATGACGCGCAGGCTGGACTCGCCCATGGCGGTCATGACGCCGATCGTCTGGTCACGTGCGGACAGGCCGAGCGCGTTCGCGGCCTGCATGATCCAGGCGGCGTTGACGAGCTGCTCGTGCTCGTAGCCGGCGATCGGCGTGTCAGGAACGGAGTCAGGGTCGATCGTGATGCCCGGCTGCTGCGAGCCGGGCAGGCACAGGTCGTCGCTGTCGTGGCCGCCCAGCAGGATCAGGCTGAGCACGAGGCCCAGGACCAGGGCGGGCACGAGCGCGGCAACGACGAGGACGCCTGACTTCCGTTCGGGCATGACTAGTTGACCTCCTCCACGGGGGTGATGCGGCTGACCAGCCACGGGGCGTCAGCGTGCTTGCGGTTGAGCACGAGCTGATAGCGCCCGGCGTCGGTCGGGACTTCGACGGTGGCGACGTACGCGCTGGCGTCGTTGACGATGAAGCCCTCTCCGGTGACTTCGCGGACCGGGATGTTCGCGGGGTCGACGTAGGCGTAGTCCTCGGCCGCCTCGGGTGTGAGGAGCGGTTCGACGCCGGCCCACCAGGTGTCGTAGTCGAGGTCCGGGCGGGCGAAGGCCGTCATGGCTGCTTCGGCCGCCTCGACGACGGCGACCCGCGATGCCTCGTCCCACTCAGGCACGGGCTGGGGTTCGATCGTCTCGCCGGTGTCCTCGTCGACGAGCCCGCTCGGCGGCGGTGTGAACTGGTCGAGGTCGGGCATCGTGGGACCAGGGCTGCTCGTGGTGGTCGGTGTTGGGGTAGGCCCCTCGTCCTGACCGGTGCAGCCGACCAGGACGAGGGCGGCCGCCAGGGCGACGCCCCCGATCGCCGCACGTCGCATCTCAGCCCTTCCCCTCGTGTCCTCGACGCGAGGGGACGTTCGCTCCCTGGCGCATGGTCTCTTTCAGCTCGTCGCGGATGACCCGCCACGTCGAGCCGAGCTTGTAGCCGGGGATCACCCCGTCACGCAGCCAGGCGTACGTGTTCTGCCGACTGATGTTCAGCACCTCGGCCACCTCCTCGACGCTCAGCGTCTCCGGGCGGTCAGCGAACAGTGCATCGAGGGCTTCGGTGCTCCGGGCCTCGTTCACTGCGCGCATCCACGCCGCTGGTCGCATGCCCCCATGATAGACGATTCCGCCATGATCCGACAGGATCGACTACGATCCGTAAAATCCCGCATGATGTTGCTTCCTTCCGCTACCGGTGCCATGATGTGATAGAGGGACACTCGTACAACCATTATCGGGAAGGGATCGCGTCGTGTCAGATGGCAGCAACCCGTGGCTCTCGCGACCTGCCGAGCCGCCATCGCCCACCGCAGCGGTGACAGAGCGAGCACCCGCGCCGCCGACGGGGCCGGTTGCTCCGCAGCGGGGTGTGCCGGTCCCGGATCGCGCCGACCAGCTCGCGACGAATGACCAGGCGCAGCGCGCTGATCTGTGGTGGCTCGGCGTGCACGGCGGAGCGGGCGAGTCGAGTCTCGCGGCCCTCGTGCCCGAGTGGCGCGGCGCCGAGCACGGATGGCCTCGGCAGCCCGGCGCGGGACCCGCGCGCGTCGTCCTGACGGCGAGGTCGAACATGCGCGGCCTCCGGGCGGCGCAGAGCGCCGCGACACAGTGGGCCTCGGGCATCGTGCCGCACGTCGAGGTCCTGGGCCTGGTGATCGTCTCCGATGCTCCTGGCCGCCTTCCTCGCCCGCTCCGCGAGTTCGCGCAGCTCGTCAGCGGCGGGCTCCCGCGCACCTGGACGGTGCCGTGGATCGACTCTTGGCGGCTGGGCGAAACTCCCACGCTTGCCGACTCACCGCGTGCCGTTCGCCGTCTCGTCGACGAGCTGCACGCAATCCTCGAACCAGGTGCCGCCGGCACCGTCAACCGAAAGGAATCTCCATGAGCACGCTCCTCACCATCGCCGGATCGGTGGGCGACTTCCTCGCCACCGCGCCGCAGCAGGTCATCGCGCAGGTGCCTGACCCCGACCCGATCCAGCCGCCGGGCACGGAGGGCTTCAACTCGATCATGGGCTGGGCGAAGTGGGTCGCCCTGGCGGTCTGCATCCTCGGTCTGTTCGCCGCGGGTGCGCTCATGGCGATCCAGTCGCGCCGCGGTGAGGGCGGCGAGCACGTCGGCAAGATCGGCATGGCGCTCGGTGGCGTCATCATCATCTCCGCTGCCGCCGCGCTCGTCGGCTTCCTCACCACCTAATCGGGAGGGCCAACATGGCTGAGGACAACGAGCAGCAAAGTCCGTTCACCCGACCCGGTTTCGTGGCCGCCACGGTGGTCATCGCGCTGATCGTCGTGCTCGGGCTCGTGATCGTCATCGTCAACATGAATCGCGACGATCCCGACCCCGCGCCGACCACCTCGACGTCGGTCGAGCCCACCAGCGCCGCCCCGACCTCTGAACCACCGGAGGCCGTGGGCGGCGCGAGTGTGTGCGGACTCCCCGGCGAAGTGCTGGAAGGCACGCTCACGACAGCGCCGGCCGCTGAGTGGGAGTACCAGGGAACGACCGCCTATCCGACATCAAGCGAGTTTGGTCCAGGTGACACCTCCGCCGGAGGTGTTCGCTTCTGCTTCGAGCGATCGCCCGAAGGAGCCCTTTTCGCGGCGGCCAACTCGCTCGTTCAGGGTTCCGACCCGTCGATCGCGGAGGAGTGGCTGCAATACATCGTCGCTGAGGGCCCGTTCCGGGATCAGCTTCTCGCGGACGTGGGCAGCGGAACAACTGGCGAGGGCACTCGCCTCGCCATCGTCGGTTTCCGCGTCCTGGCCTACGACGGCGAAACTGCGCGCATCGACCTCGCTGTCCGAGGCACCTCGCAAGGTCAGACGATCACGCTCTCTGGCGTGTACGAGCTGGTCTGGCAGGAGGGTGACTGGAAGATCAGTGCCGATGTAGCGCAGCCCCTCAACATGGCGACGATTCCCGACACCGCTGGCTATATCGCCTGGGGGGAGTGACTTGCTGTGGCCGATTGCGGATTCCTTGATTTCACCTGCAAGGCCGAGGAACTAGCGAAGAGCGCCATCGGCGACGCCATCGAGAACATGGCGAACGCCGTCATGGAGGCGTTCGGCAAGGCGATCGCGTCGCTGGGAACGGTGTGGGTGCACATCGGTACGCCGAACCTCACGGGCTCCGGCGGTGGCTCCGCGATCGACGCCGGGTCGTCGGCGCCGGACTCGGCCAACGTGACGTCGGTGATGGGCTACGTGATGTGGATCAGCCTGGGCATCGCGGTGCTGGCGCTGTTCATCCTCGGCGCGCTCATCGCTACGCGCATGAGGGCGGGCGAGGGCATCGCGGCCGTCGGCCGCGTCGGCCTGGTGCTCTCCGCCGTCGTGCTCATCGCCGGGGCCAGCGCGATCGTGGCAGGTCTGATGCCGTCCGGGCCGCGTAATGCCGGCGGAGCCGTGCTGTTCTTGCAGTCAGGACTCTGGTGGTACATGGGTGCGGCCGCCGTGGTGTCCGTCATCATCGGCGGGGCCCGGATGGCGTGGGAGCAGCGAGCTGAGCCGGGTCGCGAGACCGTGAAGAGCCTGCTCACGCTCGTGGTCGTCGCGGGTGCTGGTGTGACGATGGTGGGTCTGCTCGTGACGGCTGCGGACTCGTTCTCGGTGTGGATGATCAATGGCTCGCTGAGCTGCGACGTCACGACCGACTCGGCGTGCTTCGGCGAGAACATGCTGACGCTGCTTGCCCTGACGACGAATCCGGCCGCCGGAGGCCTGGGCGCGCTGCTCATCATCATCCTGGGCCTGATCGCGATCCTCGCGGCCGCGTTCCAGATCGTGCTCATGGTCGCGCGCGGGGGAATGCTGGTGATCCTCGCCGGCATCCTGCCGCTGTCGGCCTCGTTCACCAACACCGAGATGGGCAAGAGCTGGTTCAAGAAGTGCATCGCGTGGCTGGTGGCCTTCATCCTCTACAAGCCCGCCGCGGCGATCGTGTACGCGGCCGCGTTTCAGCTCGTCGGCACCGACGTGTTCTCCGACGACGGGACCGGCCTCCTGGCGGTCCTCACGGGCCTGATGCTGATGGTCATCGCTCTGTTCGCGATGCCGGCGTTGATGCGGTTCGTCACGCCGATGGTCGGTGCGATGGCGGGAGGCGCCGGCGGCGCACTGGCTGTCGGTGCTCTGGCGGCTCTGCCGAGCGGCGCGGCCGCGGTCGGACGCCTCGCGTCCGGCAGCGGCTCGGGGTCCTCCAACTCGGCGGCGCCGTCGGCCCCGTCCGGCTCGGACGGCGAGGGCGGTTCTCAGGGCTCGCCCGGTCCTTCGGGCGGCGGTGAGACGGGCGGCGGTAATGCGTCGCAGCAGGCGCAGTCCTCCGGCGCCGCCTCGGCTGGTGGCGGTGGAACGGCGGCAGCAGGTGCCGGAGCAGGTGGTGGCGCCGCAGCGGGCGGCGCGGCCGCCGGCGGTGGCGCGGCGGCAGCAGGAGCGGCCGCTGGCCCGGTCGGCATCGCCGCCGGAGCGGCGCTCGAAGCAGGCAAGAAGGCCGGGCAGGCGGCCGCGGGAGCGGCCCAGAGTCTCGGTGAGCAATCGACAGGTGAAGGGGGCGGTCCCGATGGCAGCCGTTGACACGAACAGGGGTCCTCGGACCTACGGAAACTGGCGGCGGCCCACGTCACCGGGCATCCTCGGCCTCGGCTCGATCGGGACCGCGCTGCTCTTGGCGGGGCTCATCGCCGTTGTGATGACGGTGATGATCGCCGGGCTGCTTGAAGCAGTCATCCTCGCGGCCGTGCTCGGCGCGGTGATGCTGGCGGTGCTGACCAAGGACTCGCACGGCAAAAACGTCATCAGCCGGGGCGGCGCGCGGATCGCGTGGTGGTCCTCACGCTCGCGCGGGTCGAACGTTTACCGCTCGGGGCCGCTGGGCCGCGCGCTGTGGGGGACGTATCAGCTCCCCGGTCTCGCGGCGCCGACCCGGCTCAGTGAGTGGCAGGACTCCTACGGGCGTCCGTTTGCGCTGCTGTACACGCCCGCGACCGGCTCCTACAGCGTGGTGATCGGCACGGAGCCCGACGGCGCGGCGCTGGTCGACCAGGAGCAGATCGACGTGTGGGTGGCCGATTGGGGCCACTGGCTCGCGAACCTGGGCGACGAGCCCGGCGTCGAGGCCGCGTCCGTCACGATCGAGACGGCGCCGGACTCGGGCACGCGGCTGCGCCGCGAGGTCGAGCACAACGTCGACGAGGACGCGCCGCCGTTCTCGAAGGCGATGCTGGCCGACGTCGTGGGCTCGTACCCGGCCGGCTCCTCGACCGTGAAGGCGTTCGTGGCGATCACGTTTTCCGCCGCGCAGCGGTCGGGCAGCAAGAAGCGCAAGCCCGACGAGATGGGCCGCG
Source organism: Deinococci bacterium (assembly GCA_030149325.1). Classification (GTDB taxonomy): domain Bacteria; phylum Deinococcota; class Deinococci; order Deinococcales; family Trueperaceae; genus JASBRS01. The sequence goes on along the minus strand of JASBRS010000046.1, from coordinate 8,797 downwards.
AGCTCGCGGCCCGGCTCCCTGGGCTGACGGCCGGACTGCAAGCCACGGGCGCCGGCGCCGCGCATCCCCTGTCCGCTCAGGAGCTCTGCGAGGTGGTGCGGGTCGCCTACGACCCGGCCGCCGCGGTGCTCATCGACGAGGCGCACGCCGCGGGTGAGACACCGGAGGTGTTCTGGACCGACGTCGGCCCTTCCGCGGCTCAGGCGTCCTGGGACCGCTACCGTCACGACTCGGGGTCCTCGTGCACGTGGGCGATGACTCAGGCACCCCGTGGCAACGTGCAGAGCGGCGTCCTGGCGCGGCTCCTGGCGCCGCACCGCGATATCGCGCGCAAGCGCGTGACGCTGCTGTACCGGCCGATCGACGCCGCGAAGGCGGCCGCGATCGTCGAGGCGGACCTGCGGGCCGCCGAGTTCCGGGTCACCTCGACGAGCAAGCCGGCCGCGCGCGACAGCCTGGCCGTGCGCGCGGCGTCGGCCACCGCGCAGGAGGAGGCCTCCGGCGCGGGCCTGGTGCAGTTCGGGATGCTCGTGACCGCCACGGTGATGGACCTGTCCAAGCAGGCCGACGCTCGGGCGGCAATCGACAACCTCGCCGCAACCGCTCGCCTGCGCCTGCGTCCCGTGTACGGGAGCCAGGACAGCGCGTTCGCCGCCGCGCTGCCGCTGGGCCTGGTGCTGCCCAAGCACATCAAGGTCCCGGCCGAACTGAGGGAGAAGCTGTGAGCGGGAAGCGATCGCGTCAGAAGCGTGGGAGCGCGAAGGTCGAGCAGCCGCGCGAGCTGCGTCCGCAGCGGCCGCCGATGCGTGGGTGGCTGGGCCGCGGCCGGGGCACCTCGACCTACGTCCAGCAGGCCGACGAGTGGCGCGGCACGACGGTGCAGGTGTGCGGCATGTGGCCCTTCTCGATCGGTACGGGCACCCCGATGGTCGGGGTGCCCCTCGGTCGTCACATTCACACCGGCGCGACGCTGTGCTGCGATCCCATCTCGTGGTTCCAGCGCGCGAAGCTCATCTCGAACCCGTCGGCGTTCGTGCTCGGCAAGCCGGGCCTGGGCAAGTCGACGATCGTGCGCCGCATGGCGACAGGGCTCGCCGGCTACGGCGTGATGCCGCTGGTGCTGGGCGACCTGAAGCCCGATTACGTCGACCTCATCGAGGCGCTGGGCGGGCAGGTCATCACGCTCGGCCGCGGTCGGGGCTACCTGAACATTCTCGACCCTGGCGAGGCGACGGAAGCCGCCGCCCGGCTGCGCGAGGCGGGCTTCGAGAAGCAGGCATCGCAGGTGCTCGCGGACGCTCACGGGCGCCGGCACACGATGGTGTCGGCGCTCCTGACGATCCTGCGATCGACCCCGCCGACCGATCGTGAAGAGACGATCATCGACCGGGCGTTGAAGCACCTCGACGAGCACCACCACGGCGTGCCCGTGCTGGGCGATCTGCTGCGTGTGATCCAGGACGGTCCGCCGGAGGTGCGAGCCGTCGCCCTCGACCGCGGCGACGATGCTCGCTACAAGGCGATCACGGAGGACCTGGAAGCCTCCCTCATCGGCCTGGTGGGCGGTGGGCGGCTCGGAGAGACGTTCGCGCGCCACACCACCAACCCGATGCGCCGAGACGCCCCGGTCGTCTACGACGTGAGCGCGATCGACGACTCCGAGATGGACCTACAGGCCGCGACTTTGCTCGCGTGCTGGTCGGCCGGCTTCGGCACGGTGAATGTCGCGAACGCCCTCGCGGACGCGGGCTTGGAACCGCGCCGACACTACTTCGTGATCCTCGACGAGCTGTGGCGCGCGCTGCGCGCCGGGCGCGGCATGGTCGATCGCGTCGACGCGCTGACGCGCCTGAACCGGCAGCGCGGTGTCGGCATGGCGATGATTTCGCACACGATGAGCGACCTGCTCTCACTGTCCAGTGAGGAGGACCGCATGAAGGCCCGCGGCTTCGTCGAGCGGTCCGGCATGGTGATCTGCGGCGGACTGCCCTCGGCCGAGATGCCTCAGCTCACGGCCGCGGTGCCCTTCTCCCAGGCCGAGCAAGAGCTACTGATCGGCTGGCAGGACCCACCCGCCTGGGACCCCTCGACCGGCCGCGAGGCCGAGCCGCCGGGACGGGGCAAGTTCCTCGTCAAGGTCGGCGGCCGCCCCGGCATCCCCGTCAACGTGCAGCTCACCGCCACGGAGCTGTCGATCAACGACACCAACAAGCTGTGGCACGAGCAGTCTCGCGTGGGCCGGCGGGCGCTTCGCGCCGTCGAAGGAGCGAGCACATGAGCACCCCGAACAACCGCCGCCGGGACCCCGGCGGCCTCTCCGCTGAGGCCGTCCTGGTCTGGATCGCCGTCGTGCTCGTGGTGGTCGTCGTCGGCTCGGTCTACGTCGCGATGCACCTCGGGCACCGCTTCGCCGGGACGGGCACTGAGGTGCCCGCCGACCCGTTCTCGGTCCTGTTCGGCCTCCTCGGTGGCGACCTCGCCTGGCCTGGTGCTGCCGGCTGGTGGGTCCTCGGCGTCATGGGAGCGCTGCTCCTGGCGCTCGGTGTGCTGATCGGCCTGGCGCTGCGGCGCATGCGCCGGCGCCGCTCTCGCGTCGACCGCGCCGCCTCCTACATGGGTCGCGGCCGCGACGTCGAGGACCTGAGCCGCAAGAGCGTGACGGCGAAGGCGGAACGGCTCGGGGTCAGTGGCGCGCCAGGCGTGCCGATCGGCCGGACGGTCGCCGCCGGCCAGCAGCTCTACGGCTCGTGGGAGGACATGCACATCGATATCTGGGGTCCGCGCACCGGCAAGACCACCTCGCGTGCGGTGCCGGCGATCCTGGACGCACCGGGCTCGGTGCTGGTGACCTCGAACAAGCGCGACGTCGTCGACGCGACCAGGGACGTGCGGGCAGCCGCCGGACCGGTGTGGGTGTTCGACCCGCAGGCGATCGCGCTCGAAGAGCCCACCTGGTGGTGGAACCCGCTCTCCTATGTCACCGACGAGGTGAAGGCCGCCCGCCTGGCCGAGCACTTCGCGTCCGGCTCACGTGATCCCGGAGCCAAGACCGATGCCTACTTCGACCCCGCCGGCCAAGACCTCTTGGCCGGCCTCCTGCTCGCCGCGGCGCTCGATCATCGGCCGATCACCGACGTCTACACGTGGCTGACGCGCCCGACCGACGAGACCGCCGTCGACATTCTGCGTGAGCACGACTTCGCGCTCACCGCCGATCAGGTTGCCGGTGTCGTCTCCGCCCCGGAGAAGCAGCGCGGGGGCATCTTCGGCACTGCCATGCAGATGGCATCCTGCCTCACGAATCGTCAGGTGGCGCGCTGGGTGACGCCCCAGGGCGCCGCGGACCCGCGCAAGCAGTTCAGCCCGGAGGACTTCGTGCGCGCCGACGGTGGCACGCTCTACTCGCTGTCCAAGGAGGGCAGGGGCACGGCCGGCCCGCTCGTGACGGCGCTCACCGTCGCCGTCGTCGAGGCAGCGGAGGAGCTGGCTTCCCGCTCCGCCGGCGGTCGGCTGAGGACCCCGCTGCTCGGGGTCCTCGACGAGGCGGCCAACGTGTGCCGGTGGCGCGCACTTCCCGACCTGTACTCCCACTACGGCAGCCGGGGCATCGTCCTGATGACGATCTTGCAGTCCTGGTCCCAGGGCGTCGAGGTGTGGGGCGATTCCGGGATGCGCAAGCTCTGGTCCGCGTCGAACGTCAAGGTCTACGGCGGTGGCGTCGACGAGGACGCCTTCTTGGAGCACCTGTCGAAGGTCATCGGTGACTACGACCGGCTCTCCTCCTCGACCTCCTACGGCCGTGGCCACCGCACCGTCTCGCAGCAGCTCCACCGTGAGCGCATCCTCGACGTCGCGGACCTGGCGGCGATGCCGAAGGGCCGCGCCGTCGTCCTGTCCTCCGGCTCTCGGCCGACGCTCATCCGTACGGTGCCGTGGATGACCGGCCCGCACGCTGACGCTGTGACGGCCTCGATCGCTGCGCACGACCCGAAGGCCGAGCGCACGATCCGCGAGGCTCAGAGCGAGTTGGCGGCCGTCGAGGCGGCCCTGTCGACGGAAGGAGCACCCTCGTGAGCGATTGGGGAGACGACGAGCTGGAAGGCGTCGAGGCGCAGCCGGTCGACGTCGACGAGCCTGGACGCGAGACGGCCGAGCCGGCCCCGGAGCTGTACTACGGCAGCGTCGACGAGTTCGTGCGCGAGTACCTGCGCAACGTGTACCGCCGACGCATCGACGGCCGGCATCGGTGCTGGGCCGGCCGGTGGTGGGAGCACGACGAAGCGGTGATTCGTCTCGAAGCTCTGTGGCGGTCGTGGGAGCACCTGCGCCAGGACGCGGCCACCGGGATGAGCGTGTGGTGGCGCGATCACGCCGACCACCACATGGCGGTGCTGATGGACCCGGACGGCCCGTTCGCCACCGCGACGGAGGGCGAGGAGAACAAGTCCAAGCGAGGCGAGCCGCTGCCCTACGTGGCACCGCCGGAGGGCATGTTCCCCGACGTGCGCGAGGAGACGGACGGCCCGCCCGTCGACGACGCGCACTGACCTCGACGCAAGAGAGGGACCGCACCCCGTGGGGTGGCGGTCCCTCTCTGCTGTGCGTGACGCCTGGCCGTCACCGATCGAGTCCGGTGCGCTGCACCTGCGCGGCGCGTCCTCGTCGAGTTTTCCGAGCCTTGGGTGCGCGAGCTGCGGCGCCGGCCTTCACGGCCTCGGTCGCCGGCTTGGCCTGGCTGACGTCGGCTCGCATCCTGGTGGCCACCGCCTCCCGGCTGAGGCCCTTGGCTTCGAGGTCGCGTGCGGTGCCCTCGCGCCGCTCGGCGCTGTCGTACAGGGTGCGCCCGTCCTCGCGTGCCCGGTCCGCCGTGGCTGCGCGCTGCTCGGCCTCGGCGGCCGCTCGTGCCCGCTCCTCGGGGTCCGGCTCGTGCTCGGCCGCGGCCCTGGCTTCGTCGGCGCGCTGGTCCTCCTGGTTCGCCTGAGCGAGCAGGCGTTGCGCCTCGGCGTGCTCCGCCGCCGAGCGCCCTCGTTCTGCGTCTCCGCCCGCACGATCACGCTCGGCGCGATCCAGTTCGAGCCGGATGCGCTGGCGCACCGCCTCCGGGTCGGCCCCGGCGTCGTTGACGTCGATGCCGTACCGTGCGCGCACTTCGTCACGCACCCGTTGTTCGGCACGAACCGCCTCGGGGTCCTCCTGGGACCACGCACGGGCCACCTGGTAGGTGCGCCCGATCTGCTCGGGGGTCGCGCGGTCCCACCAGTCCGAGCGGTGCACGTTCGCCATCTCGACGCGGGCGGCTCGCCGCTCGGCCTCGATGCGCGATTGCAGCTCGCGGTGCTCCTGCTCGCTGCGCGCCTGTGCGGCGCGCAGCGCCTCCTCGCGGGCGCGTGCGAGGCGTTCCCCCACCTGCCCGGCCGCGGTGACCAGCACCCGTAGTTGGCCCTCGAACGCTTCCTCGATGCCGTCGGTTTCCTCGGCCATGACCGGCCCTCCTTCCTATCGTTCCGGTCCGCGATCTGCGCCCGGTCGTATCGTCTCTGCGCGCCTCGCTGGCTCGATCTTCGAGGGCAGCGGCGACGCTGCGCGCGTGGCGTCGTGCGCCTGCCCGGCGCGCAGCCGGTCGAGCACGGCCTGTGCCTCCGGGTCGAGCTTCGGGCTCGTCGATGTCGCGGCCGCCGGCGCCGCCGTGGCCACCGCGGCCGGTGCCGGCAGGGCCTCACGTAGCCGCACGAGCCGCGCACGGGTGTCCTCTGCGAGTAGCCTCGCCTGGCGTGCCTGGCCGGCGGCCACTGAGGCGTCGTAGACGGCCTGTGTCAGCCGGAGGAGCTGCCGGACCATGACCGCCTGCGCCACGGTCCCCTGACCGCCGCGGGCTGCGCTGGCGAGCAGCATCGCCGCACCGGAGATGGCGACCGTCCCGGCCTTGTGCGGCCGGACGGTCCGCTGGTGCGTCTGCGCCGAGCGCGACAGCGCCTCGGCCGCCGCCGCCAGGTCGCCAGGGGTCTCCTCGACCGCATTCGACCAGGCGGCCAGAGCGCCGGCGGTCTGCCGCGCCACGGTCGCCCAGGTGTCGCGGTCGTCGACATCGACGCCCCGCAGGCGGTCGACGAGGGCGCGCAGCTCCTCGTTGCGCCGGTCCCACAGCTCGGGGTCGGGCTCGGCGGTCTCGCGTCCAGGCGCGACGACGCGTCGGCCTCGCTTCGCGGCGGTCCACTCGGCGGCGGCCTCGGTCGCTCCGGTGGGCGTGTCCGGCCATCCGTCACGCAGTCGAGGCAGCGCCAGGTCGCGCGCGAGCTGGCCGCCGCCGTACCAGATCGGGCGTTCTCCGGCCTCGGGTCGCTGCGCGACCGAGTAGCCGGTGATTACGTCCGTGCGACCGTCGGCGTACCGCGGTCGAACGATGAGCCCTTCGCGCCGCAGCCGGCGCACGAACTCGGCCTCGTCCTGTGCCGCTGTCGCGCAGCCGCGAACCTTCAACGCGAGCAGGTAGCGCGGCTGGTCGGTGCGCAGCTCCGATGCGATCCGCGCCTGCCGGTCCGCTCCTTCCAGGTGCTCCCATGCCGGCATCTCGGTGCCCTGCTTGGTGCGCGTGCGCTCGTACTTCGCGCGGGCTCGGGCGCGTGCCTGCGCCTCGCGCTCGGCCGGGTTGTACCCGCGCGTCGAGCGCTCGGCGCGCACCGACTCCAACTCTTCCAACCCGTACTTGGCTTCGAGTGCACGGGCGGCTGTCTGAGCGCGTCGGAAGTCGTGGTGCGTCGACGCCTTGGTGCCGTCCTCGCGCACCAGGTTCACGGCGATGTGGATGTGGTCGTTGCCGTTCTTCGACACCCCGTGTCGCACGGCCACCCACCGGCACGGAGCCTTCGTGCCCTCGTTGTCGTCGAACTCCATCGCGGTGATGAAGTCGCGGGCGATCGCTCCCCATTGCTCGTCGGTCAGGGCGCCCTCGTCGGCTCGCAGAGAGAGCGAGCAGTGCCACACGTGGCCGCCCTTCACCTCGACGTCGTACGCCTTCCGCGGGCGGTCGAGGTGACGTGCGATCGCCAGTGCCGAATCACGGCCTAGCTCGTTGTCGTCGTGCCACGCCATCATCGCCTCGTCACCGGCGACGAGGTGAGGTTCGGTGTGCTCGTTCGCGCGGCCCGGACCGGTCAGGTACGTCAGCAGTCCGGCCATCCTGTTGCCGCGGACAACGTTCGGCATCATGGCAGGCTCAGTCCGTCGATCGCGTCGTCGATGCGCTGTGCAGTGCGGCGCACGGCGTCGAGCGTCGCGCTCATCTCAGCCTGCACCTCGCCGGTCGCGTTGGTCGCACGGGCCATCTGGTTGACGTTGTTCGAGACGGCCGCGAGCAGCCGGTGCAGAGCGAACAGCTCGGCCATCGCGTTGCGACGCTCGGTGGGGGTTTCTGACGTCGCGGACGCTAGCGCGGACTCGACGAGTAGGCGCGGGATCGTCACGTGCTGCGCCTCCGCGAGACGTAGCAGCATGCCCTCTTCCTCGGGCGAGACCTTCACCTCGTGACGGTGCTGCCGCCCACCGTCGACGTTCGCCCTGCGACGGCGCGCGAACAGGCGACCCTTGGGAGCCTCGTCGCCCATCAGATCACCTGCCTTCCAGCCCAGCGCAGCGACCCCGCCTCGTGCGGGGACCACACTCCCAGTGTGCCCGATCCGCGACGCCAAGTCGAGGATTCAAGCCACTTAGCACGGCTAAGTGTTTAGCTTGCTCCGTCTGGGACACGATTCGGAAGTGCTCACGTCGGCAGACGGGAGCGGCCGCGGCTCCGCCGCGACGGTGCTTTTTTGGTCGACGCAAGGCGTCGACGTAAACTGCGCGAATCCGTACGATGGAGTCATGGCTACGACACCAACACCAGAGGAAGCGATCGACCGCGCCAGGCGCGTGCTGGACGATCGGATCGACACCATCCGCCAGGCCGTCGAGGCTCGTCAGCACGTCGCGGACGTGCGTGCGGAGACCGACCGTCAGCGCGCCGAGCTGGAAGCGCAGATCGCGCAGCGGGTGGGCGACGCCGAACGTGCCGACGTCAAGGCGTACAACGCCGCCATGAGTGCCGGGTGGTCCGCTGATGAGTTGCGCAAGATCGGACTGCCGGAGCCCGACAAGAAGGCTCGCACGCGCCGCCGAGCGGCGCGCAAGCCCGCGGCCTCGCGGCCCGCTCCCCCGGCTCCTGAGCCGACTCCGCCGAGCGACGACCGCGCAGCGGTCAAGGGCGAGCAGGACGCTGCGTGACGTTGCCCCCTGACCACCTGTGGACGGCTCCGGCTAACGCCGGGGCCGGACCCGCCCACAGGTGGACAGCGGGACCCATCTGACCGCCCGCACACAGGCCGCACCGTTGCGCTCCGCCTGCTCGGTTGCGTCGAGGTAGTGCGGCCTGTGCACGGCCTCCTTGGGTGCACGGTCCCCCTCCCCCCGACGCCGAAGGATCACACACCACCGACCCCCGTCAAGGGCGCTTCGCGTCACTGCGTGATGCGGCTACGCCGCACCCTTGACGGGGGTCTGTGGTGTGCAGGGCGGCATCTATCGGGGGGATGGGGAGGAACGGTCAGGACCGCCTACGGCGTGGTGACGGATGCCTGACCGTCGTGCTTGGCCAGAGCACGCGAGACGCTGGAAGCACCGACGCCGAACGTGCGCGCAATCTCCGCGATGCTTATGTCCTGCTCGCGCATCTTCACAGCGGCCTTGACCCGCTCGGGTGTCATGACTGACGGCCGTCCGCCGACACGACCCTGAGCACGAGCGTGCGCCAGACCGCGCCGGGTGT
>JASBRS010000027.1 GCA_030149325.1 Deinococci bacterium | reverse complement strand
TCGGGACGTTTGCTGGCCGTGACGGGCGTCCCCATCCAGCGCGCGGCCCTCCCCACCCGCCGTCGCCGTTGTGCCACACCAACATGACAGCCGGGTGGGGGCGCCCAGCACATGGGGGCGCCCCGACCGGGCTGTCATGTTGGTGTCGCACAACGGCGACGGCGTGTCGGTAGGGCCGCGCGATGGATGGTGACGCCGGTCACGGCCTGCTATCGTCCGTACGTCTGCCAGCGATCTGTGATCCCTCAGGAGGCTCGCGATGCCGGACACCACCTGTCACATGTCGATCTCGCTGGACGGGTTCGTCGCCGGGCCCGGACAGAGCCGGGAGAACCCCCTCGGAAAGCGGGGGCAGGAGTTGCACGCCTGGCACATGGGCGACCCTCGAGCCACCGACGCCGACAAGGTCGCGAGCGGATGGCTCATGCGCCCTCGTGGCGCGTATGTGATGGGCCGGAACATGTTCGGGCCGGTCCGTGGGGACTGGGACGAGGACTGGTCGGGTTGGTGGGGTGCCGAACCGCCGTACCACGCGCCCGTCTTCGTGCTGACCCACCACCGCCGCGACCCGATCCAGATGGACGGCGGGACGACGTTCCACTTCGTCACCGAGGGCTTCGACGCAGCCTATTCCGCGGCGTGCGAGGCCGCCGGCGACCAGGGTGTGGACATCGCCGGAGGCGCCTCGACCGTCCGGCAGGCGCTGGCCACCGGGGTGATCGACGAGCTGACGCTCGACATCGCACCGGTCTTGCTTGGGTCGGGAGAGCGCATCTTCGACGGGACGGAGTCCTTCGCCTTCGAGCCGGTCGAGGTGCTCCACTCGCCGCTGGCCACGCACATCCGGTATCGCCGAGCGAGGTGACCTAGCGACCGACTGGATCCGTACTGGCCAAGATCCGCAGTCGGGCGTACGGACCCCAGCGGTCCCAGCAAGACCGTGGGACGGGAGAAGGTCTCCTGCCTGTGCCTGCAGGAAGAGCGGAAGGCGCCGCCGCGTTCCTGTTCGGGGTGGAGGTGCTGGTAGGTGCGGCGCGTGAAGGCCACGTCGTTGTTCCCCAGCCGGTCGGAGATGACGCGCTCGTCCACGCCACGCACGTTCTCGAGGCTGGCGTGGGTGCTGCGCATGCCGTGGAAGCCGTAGTCCGGCACCTTGGCCTTGGCGAAGCGTCGCTTGAAGGACCGGTACGGGGTGCGGGGCCGGATGAAGGTGCCGTCCTTCGGCGGCATCGTGGCGGGACGCAGGACTTCCGCCTCTTCCCACGGTCCGGCCGGTTGCGTATGGATGCGGATGGGAGGGCTGCTCATCCGGTGCCCATCGCGGGTGGAGGAGGTCGTCATGTCGAGCGTGGCAAGGAAGAAGTGGAGTCTCCCGCTGGGGCCGGCGGTGCTGACGATCCTCGTCGCCCTCCTGGCCCTGAGTGGCCTCGGAGGCGGAGCGTTCCTGGTGATCGATCCCTCGGGCGAGCTCCTCGGGTTGCCGCTCAGCGTGCTTCGCCGCGGGCCCTTCGTGGACTTCCTGGTGCCAGGGCTGGTCCTGATGCTGGTCTTGGGTGTGCTCCCCGCCTTCGTCGCGGCGGCGCTGTGGACGCGTCCGCGATGGCCCGCGTTGGCGCCGCTGGAGCGCGCCTTCGGCGAGCACTGGTCGTGGGTGGGTGCGGGCGTGGTGGGCGTTGGCCTCGTGTTGTGGCTCGCGGTCGAGCTGTGGGCGGTGGGCGCGTCGTCGCTGCTGGTGGCCTACGCCGTGCTGGCGCTGGCGATCATCGCCGTCGCGTTGATCCCTGGCACGAGGCGGTTCTACCGAGCCTGATCCACCGTCCTCGTCCGGTGGATGCATGCGCCCACTCCTACGACTCCTGATCGGCGAGCTGCTGCATCTACGGGCCCGTCGGCCAAGCTTCTGAACCGGGGAACGCCTGGGCGTCGAGCGCCGCAACAACGGGCCGCGCGTGCGAACGACGTTCTGTACGGGCGCCGAGCGGCGCCGCGTGCGCCGTGGAGCGGCCCTCATCCGCGGGCCAGGAAGCGTCTGCGGAACCGGGACATCTCCAGCGGAATCTCGGCCGTCACAGACGAGGGCGGGCGTCTCGGATAGGTTCACTCTGAAGGTCAAAGCCGATGGAAGGAGTTTGCGGTTCGCGGGCAGCGCGTGCCGTACTCCGGGGGCCCATGCGCTAGGCCACCGGAGGGGCGCGTCGTGTGTCGAGACTTGGGTCGGGTCGCGCTGACCGCCGAGCGGCGGCTTCGGGCCCCGACCGGTTGGACCCCATGCTAGGAGGGCATGAAGGTGAGAGTCGAACGCAAGAACGTGTCCAGGGTGACGCGGGTCGTGCTGATGGTGTTGGTGATGTTCGGATTCGTGAGCGGGGCGTTGGCGCAGGACAGCAGCGCTCCCGCGCCGACGCAGGAGCAGTTGCAGGCGATGAAGGAGAAGGCCGCGACTCTGGGCCTTCCGGATGGCGTCATCCAACTCACCCCCTGTGTCCCTGGGATGGGGGAGCACTGGGCGGATCCGGCCAACATGCCATTCGGACCCATCTACGGGGTCATGGGGGACGAGGTCGTGTTCGTCGAGGTCATGCCGTCGCAGGCGGACTTCGAGCAGGGCATGAGCTGGACGCAGATCCTCATGCCGGTGGCGGGTCAGTCGATCAACCATGTCGACATGGAGTTCGAGCCGCACGGTCACGAGGGCTACACGGTGCCGCACTACGACATCCATGCGTACTTCGTGTCGCACGCGGATCATCTGGCATTCTGCCCGGCCGGCGGGTAACGGATCCAGCAACCAGACAGGCTTCGGCCGGGTCGACGCTCGTCGGCCCGGCCGAAGTTCGTGTATGAGGTTCCGTGACGTCGCGCGAGTCGGGCCGACCGACCTGGGTCGAACCGGACTTGCGTGGGAGGCCGTGTCGACTCAGTCGACGATCTCGACGGTGCCCTTCATGGTGTGGTCGAGGAAGTGGGAGCCGTCCTCCTCGAAGCAGCCGTACTGCCAGGTGCCCTTCTTGTCGGGCACGGTGAAGGTGAAGGTCATGGCGCCGCCCTTGTCTTGGAGGGTGATCATGGGCATGGCGGCCATCAGTTCCTCGACCTTCTTGCCCATCATGAAGTGGAGCTGGTCGGGGCTGTCGAAGAGCATAGTGGTCCAGCCGTGGGGGTACTTCTTGCCGAAGCTGTCGGTCTCGTAGTTGAGGTCGCCCTTGCCGAACATGATCTCGTGGGTCTTGTCGGTGGAGTTGTTGACCAGCTTGATGGTCACGGTGTCGCCGACGTGCCAGGTCATGTGATCGGGTTCGAAGCTGAAGTCGGTCATCACGATGGTGTAGCTCTCGTTGGCTGCGAGGGCCGTGGAGGCGATCGCGAGCAGGGTCAACGCCATGGCGAAGAACGTGAGCATCCGGGTAGGGGTGTTCGAGCGATGGTACGACATCCTAGCCTCTCCTCGTCGGGTCTGGGTCGGGGGACTCGGGCCTCGGAAGGTGGGGCAAGCGCGGTGCTTGCTTGGCGGGTGGCTCGATCCTAGCAGCGGAGCCGGTTCTCATCAAGCACTCATGCAACGGACGCCGTGCCCGAGGGCGAATGGCGGTCCTACTCGACGATGAGCTTGCCGTACATCCCCTCTTGGGCGTGACCCGGGACCTGGCAGAGGTAGTAGTACACCCCCGGTGTGGTGGCGTGGAACTGCGTGCTGCCCGCAGCGTAGGTTGCGGTCTGCAGGTCCTGCTCGTTGCGAGCCACAAGGGGAGGGATGCCGGCGCTCGGTCCGCCGCCCATCATCGGCATGGCCACGTACGGATACGGAGGCGGGAAGCGCGTGATGACGAGGCCGTGGGGCATGTCGGCGCCGTAGTCCATGTTGACGAGGTTGAGGGTGACCGTGGCGCCGCGCGGGATCTCGACCGTGGGGTCGACGAGGCCGGCGATCTCGAAGGTGGTGTCGGGCTTGCCGGGTTGCACGGCGATGACGTCCAGCGTGACGGTGGTCCCGGAGTAGCGAACGGTGTTGGTGGTCGGGTCGATGGTGGCGCCTCGGCTGCTGCTCTGGATCATGGCGCGAGCCGCATCGAAGTCGAGGGTCCGAGCGCTGGCGTCGTAGCCCTGACCCATCATGCCGGCGCCGCCGTATCCGCCGCCCATCATGCCGAAGCCACCGGCGCCACCGTAACCGGTGCCCGGCGCACCGCCCATGCCGCGCTGGGCGAGGGTGGCGCCGAGCAGGAGAGCGCCTGTGAGGAGGAGGGCGGCGAAGAGGGTGGTGCGCGTGCGGGCGTTCACGCCAGCCCCTCCCTGCGGCGGTCGAACTCCTCGCGATCGATCTCGCCTCGTGCGTAGCGTTCGCGGAGGATGCGGAGGGCGGTTTCGCCCTGCGGCCGTGCGCCGTCGGCGCACGGCACACACCGGCCGCTGCCGTACGCGCGCCCCAGGTAGAGGACGCCGATCACGAGGAGAGCGAGGATCCCTAGCGAGCCGATGCCGCCAAGGCCTCCCCAGCTGTAGCCGAATCCCATCATGGTCGATCTCCTTCGGTCCCGCGGGAACGGGCAACGTGCGCTTCAGGCGGGCGCCTGTCATGCTGGCGCGTTGCGGACGTGCTCGCGGGGGGTGGTGTCGTCACTGGGACGAAGCGCACGGAGCGATCCGCGACGGGGTGGAGCGACCCGGTGAGGGTACTGGCGTCGGGCACGTCCGGACCTCCTTCCCAGGCATCACGGGATCAGGCTAGAGGAGCCGTGTTCAGCTCCGATAAAGGTCTCCAGGCTCCAGGCTTCGGAGGTCGACGATGTCGGCGTAGAAGATCTCGCCGCGATCGGCGTCTTCGAGGGTGACCGCGTGGATGAACGCACGCGGATCGCCCTTGGGGGGCGATCGGATCCGGGGGCGCGCACGTCGATCGGACGGCCGAGTCCGTGATTGGGCGCGAGATCTTGCGGTGCGGTCCGGCGAAGTGGCGTCCGAAGATGGCGTGAGGGACGCTAAGGTGGGGCGTACCGTGATGAGCTGGGCTGGGCCGAGCAGCGAGCTTTGCGGGTGGCCTTCGTCGCTGGTCGGCGCGTCCGACCGTGGTTGAGATGCGTATCTATGGGTGGCCGGATCAGGGGGTCGCGTGGTCCTGATGCGGCCCGAACGACGCACGCTACGGGGAGGATGGTCGGATGCCTGTGCCACGATGCCGCTCGCGCACCGGAGCGGCCCCGAGGTCGACGGCAGCGGTCCAGCGGCTTCTGCCGGTGCTTGCGGTGGTCCTCCCTATGACCCTGGCTTCCGTTGCCGTCGCGAGCCTTCCCGGCGGCAACGCGACTGCCTCGGGCGCGCGCGATGGGGCGGTGGTGTCGTTCGCTGTGCTACCGGGCAGTACCATCATCTTCCACGCCTCCGACCCATTGGGTGGCTTCGACGGGGAGGCGCCCATCGCGTCCGCGTCGATCGCGATGGATCTTCGGAACGTCGCCGGCATCCAGGGGACCCTTCTCCTGAGTAGCGATGCTGTCACAACTGGGAACTTCCTGCGCGACGTGAATGCCCACCGGACCGTATTCGAGGCGTCTCGGTATCCGACCATCGACTACCGCGTCAGTGCCGTCGAGGCGCAGCCTTCCAGTCTGGCCGATGGCGGGGCCGTCGACGTCGTCGTGACCGGCAGGCTGCGCATGCACGGAGTCGCTCGCGACGTGGTGGCGCGCGGCGAGGTCACGCGCTCCGGCGACCGGCTCGATGCAATCCTGAAGATGCAGGTGAGGCTCTCCGACTTCGGCATGACCAGGCCGCGCTTCTTCACCGTGGTGGTTGCCGACGTCGTTCAGGTTCGCGTCCACCTCGTGCTCCAACTGCCATCTGCCCACCCAAGGTGAACCGGGGGCAGGGAGCCCCCGGCGGATCTCGCCGCGGTTGCACTCCGCGACTCTGCAGAGGGTCGTGCCCGTTGTGGTGCGGACTCGGCAGGTCGAAGGGCGTTCAGTCGACGATCTCGACGGCGCCCTTCATGTTGTGGTCGAGGAAGTGGGAGCCGTCCTCCTCGAAGCAGCCGTACTGCCAGGTGCCCTTCTTGTCGGGCACGGTGAAGGTGAAGGTCATGGCGCCGCCCTTGTCTTGGAGGGTGATCATGGGCATGACGCCCATCAGCTCCTCGACCATCTTCCCCATCATGAAGTGGAGCTGGTCGCGTGCTGTGCCTGACGTGATGTCGTTGCAGCCCCGTTGGCTACCGGCCAGCCTCCTCGAGGCGCTGTCGGAGCAGCCGTCGCCCGGGCCAGCCTCTCCCCTCGTTGTCGAGGTAGCGGCGACACGCCATCACGGGCGGACCGTCGTAGTCCGCGAGGTCGCGTCCCTCGATGCGGATGGTGGGAGAGCCCGCGAAGCCGCCCAGCTCGGCTTCGCCCAGCCGATCGATGTTGCGGAGGCGGACCGTGGCGTCGATGCCGAGCTCGGCGATCACGTCGCCGAGCTCGGTCCATGCAGTTCGCCATGAGGGACAGCCGTCGAAGTACAGGAGTTCGATGTCCACCAGCATGCTCCACGATAGTGCGCGGCCCGGCGCTCGAAGCGTCGGGCCGCACGGTGACTCGTCGGGGAGAACGTTGGCGTCAGTTGACGATGATGTAGCCGGCCATGAAGCCGTCCTGATCCTGGCCGTCGAAGCTCTTGGCCATGTCCCAGCCGCCGGCTTCGTCGTCGCAGGGCAGGGCGCAGAACCAGCGGTAGAGGCCGCTCTTGGTGGGGGCGGTGAAGGTGAAGGTCGTCGTGGCGGGGGTGACAGGGTCGCCTTCCTTGGCGGCCGTGCCGCCCTTGACGATCACGTTGAGGCCGAGCTCGGGCGCGGTGATGCTGTGCGGCATGTCGTCGTAGTTGATGACCTTCACCGTGACCTGCTGGCCGGGCTGGACGACCATGTCGGAGGGGACGAGCATGTCGTGGGTGTTGCCGTCGGGGCCGGGCTTGCTGGGAGCGCCGGAGGGCAGGTGGTTGGGGAAGGCGTACATGGTGACGGTGACCGGCTGCGGAGTGCCGGCCGCGAAGGCGGGCGCGAGGACCATGAGGGTCAGAGCGGCGAGCAGGAGTAGCAGGGCGGTACGCGGAACGGTCTTCATGGGTTGCCTCCTATGTGGCCTTGGTGGGCCAACTGGGGCCAATCCTCGCTCCTTGTGCCGAGAGTCACTAGGGACAATTATCCCGTCCAGGACATATGTCCCGGGCTCCGCGACGAGGGCGCAATCCTCGAGAGAGCGTCCATTGCGCGCGTCGTCCGGTGGCGCAGAGGTGGCCCCGGGGGCGGACCGGTGTAGCTTGGGGGAGATGAGCTCGCGCATCCTGATCGTCGAGGACGACGCCGACGCAGCTCGGGTGGTGCGCGCCTACCTCGAGCGCGAGGGGTTCGGCGTCGAGGTCGCGCGTGACGGCGTGGCGGGGCTCGAGCTCGCCCTCGAGGACCCTCCCGACCTGGTCGTGCTCGACTGGATGTTGCCCGGCCTCGACGGCCTGTCGTTCCTCCGTGCACTGCGGCGGGCCAAGGCCGTGCCCGTCATCATGCTCACCGCTCGCACCGAGGAGGGCGACCGCATCGCCGGCCTGGAGGCCGGCGCCGACGACTACGTCGCCAAGCCGTTCAGTCCCCGCGAGCTGACGGCGCGGGTGAGGGCCGTCCTGCGCCGCACCGAGACGGCCTCCCCGCCACGCGAGGCACCGCTGGAAGCGGCCGGGCTCCTCGTGGACACGGCCCGGCGCAGGGTCGATGTGGCCGGGCGCGACGTCGCCCTGTCCGCGCTCGAGTTCGACCTGCTCGCCACCCTGGCGTCGGCGCCCGGGCGCGTGTTCACGCGCGACGAGCTGATCGCGCGCGTGTGGGGCCCGGACTTCGACGGCGTCGACCGGGTGGTGGACGTCCACGTGTCCAACCTGCGCCAGAAGCTCGAGGCCGCCGGCGCGCGCGGCGTCATCGGCACCGTGCGGGGCGTCGGCTACCGGCTGGAGGACGGATGAGCCCCGCCGGTCCGGACCCGCGGCCCACCTCCAGCCTCTTCTGGAGGCTGCTCCCCACCTACCTCGCGGTGATCGCGGTGGGCGCGGTGGCCGCCGTGGTGGTGGGTCAAGCGCTGGCGCCGTACTTCCTGAAGCACAGCATGGACAGCATGATGGGGCCGGTGGGAACGAGCGGCATGGGGGGCGGCATGGCCGGATCGATGGGCGGGATGACGGTCGACCTCGACGCCGCCTACCGCCGTGCCCTGACGCAATCGCTGGCCTGGGCGTCGGTGGTCGCGACGCTGGTGGCGGCCGCGGTCGCGCTGGTGGTCACCTCCCGGATCGTGGCCCCCCTGCGTGCCATGACACGCGCCAGTGAACGCATCGCCGACGGGCGCTACGGCGACCGGCTCGACGCACGAGCGCCGGGCGAGGTGGGGGAGCTCGCCGGCGCCTTCAATCGCATGGCGGACACCCTGCAGCGCAGCGAGGAGCGCCGCGTGGAACTGCTGGCCGACGTGGCGCACGAGTTCCGCACCCCGCTGTCGAACCTCCGCGGCTACGTCGAAGGGCTGGAGGACGGCGTCTTCGAGGACCGCGCCACCGTCTACCAGGCCTTCGATCGGCAGCTCGATCGCCTGGGGCACCTGGTCGACGACCTCAGCTTGCTGTCGAGGGTGGAGACGGGGCAGATCGCACTGGACCTGCGATCGATCGACACGGCCGATCTGGTCGAGGCCGCCCTCGCCCCGTTCCGGCCGGACGCGGAGCGCCGCGGTGTGCACCTGTCGGCGGTCACGCCCGACCCGGCGCCGTGGGTCCGCGCCGACCGCGAGCGCACCCTCCAGGTGCTCACGAACCTCCTCGGCAACGCCCTGCGCTTCACGCCCGATGGCGGCCGCGTCCGGGTCACGGTGTCGCCTACGCATCACGACGCCGTGCGCGTGTCGGTGGCCGACGACGGTCCCGGCATCGCCCCGGAGGACCTCCCCAACGTCTTCAAGCGCTTCTACCGCGGCGACAAGGCGCGCAGCCCGCACGCCGGCGGAAGCGGCATCGGGCTCACCATCGCGCGGCAGCTGGTCGAGCGCCAAGGTGGGGAGATCGGCGTGACCAGCCAGCCGGGTGAGGGCGCGACGTTCGCCTTCACGCTGCCGGCAGCGGCGCCGCACGACCCGCCCCTCGGCTAGGCGGCTCGCGCCGACGACCGCCCCGAGGAGTCCCGACAGGCTTTATCGAAGCTGAACATGGGCGCCCTACCCTCGATCCAGTAGGACCTGGTTCGGAAGGACCTCGAAGGGAGTTCGGCCCATGATGGGATTCGGCTACGGCATCGGCGGATTCGGAGGACTCGGATCGCTGCTGTTCATCGCCCTGATGGTCGTTGGCATCGTCTACCTGGTGCGGGCGCTCGATCTGGGACGGCCCGCAGGTCGGGCGCGGGATGCGACGAACGTGGCGCCGCGCGCGAGCGACGGCGAGGACAGTGCGCTCCGCATCCTGCGCGAGCGCTACGCGCGCGGCGAGATCGACCGCGACGAGTTCGACGAGCGTCGGAGGGCGCTGTCATGAGGGGCGTCGCACCACGCTCGGGCCGCGGCGGTTGGCTGGTCCTGCTGGCCCTGCTGGCGGGGATGACCGTCGTCGGATTCGCCCTGGCGCAGGGCATGGGGGGCGCGCCCGGCTCCGGAGGCTACGGCTACGGCCCGGGGATGATGGGCAACGGCTACGGCCATGGTTTCGGGGACGGTCCCGGAGGGATGCCGGGCTACGGTCGCGGTGGGATGGGGGGCTACGGCATGATGGCCGGGACCGGCATGATGCAGGTGCTGCCATCCGACGCCGCGCCGCTCGATGACGCCACCGTCCGGGCCGCTCTGCAGCGGGCCGCCGATGGCGTCACCCCGGGCGCCACGCTCCACGACATCATGGTGTTCACCAACAACGTCTACGCGCAGGTGCTGGACGCTCAGGGCAACGCGGTCGGCGAGATCCTGCTCGACCGCTACAGCGGCGCCGTGTCGCCCGAGCCCGGCCCCAACATGATGTGGAACACGCGCTCGTGGATGGGCGGGCCCGGGATGCGGGGCGGGTCCGGCGGGATGGGCGGATCCGGGTCGGCCGGCACCCCTCGCTACGACGAGGCCGCCGCTCGCGCCCGGGCCGACGCCTTCCTGGCCGGATACCTTCCCGGCGCGACCGCCATGGGGTCGCAGACCTTCCCGGGTTACTACACCTTCGACTACGGCATGGACGGAGCCGCGAAGGGCATGCTGAGCGTCAACGCCACCACGGGCCAGATCTGGCCGCACACCTGGCACGGCGTGTTCATCCGCGAGATGGAGTAGCTTCCACGTCGCCACCGAGCGTGCCCGCCCGGCCTACCGGGCGGGCACGCTCACGGTCGCCTGCCTCCTCGAAGCTCCCGGCACGTTCGTTCTGTGGCGACGTCTGGGGCCGGCGCGGCGACCGCGTTCACCACCGCTTGCACCCGCCCGGGAGGGAGGGTAGGCTTGGGATACCCACCCCTAGGGGGGTGGGTACACCGAAGCCACGAGTCCCCGTTCGGAGGCGCGATGCCCAACACCGAGAGCAGCGACACAACGAACCCTCCGGCGCCCGTGCACCATCCCAGCCCCGATCACGGCAGCGACGGAGCCGGCGCACACACGCACGATCACGACGCTTCGGCGGGCCACGACCGGCATGCCGGCCACAGCCCGGCGATGTTCCGCGACCGGCTCGTCCTCAGCGCCCTCCTCACCCTGCCGGTCCTCTTCTTCAGCAGCCAGCTCCAGGTCTGGCTCGGCTATACGGCTCCGAGCTTCCCCGGCGTCTCCTGGCTGAACCCGCTGCTCGGGACCGTCCTGTTCTTCTACGGTGGGGCCCCCTTCCTTCGCGGCGCCCGCCGGGAGCTCGCCCAACGCCAGCCGGCCATGATGACGCTGGTGGCGCTGGCGATCAGCGTCGCGTACGCCTTCAGCCTGGCCGTCAGCCTGGGGCTCGCCGGCCGTCCCTTCTACTGGGAGCTGGCCACCCTGATCGACGTGATGCTGCTGGGTCACTGGCTGGAGATGGCCTCGGTCCAGGGGGCGTCGCGCGCGCTCGACCGGCTCGCCGAGCTCGTCCCCGGCACCGCCCATCGCCTGCGGGCGGACGGGCGCACCGAGGAGATCGCGGTGACGGAGCTGGTCGACGGCGACCGGCTGCTGATCCGCCCGGGCGACCAGGTGCCGGCCGACGCCGAGGTGCTCGAGGGGCGCTCCAGCGTCGACGAGGCCTTCCTGACGGGTGAGTCCCGGCCCGTCCCGAAGCAGGAGGGCGACGAGGTGGTCGCCGGCTCGGTGAACGGCGAGGGCGCCCTCACCGTGCGGGTGTCCCGCCTCGGCGACGCCACCACCCTGAGCCAGATCCTGCGCCTGGTGGCGCAGGCGCAGGCGTCGCGCAGCCGCTTCCAAGGACTCGCCGATCGGGCCGCCGGCTGGCTCGTGTACGTCGCCGTCGGCGCCGGGCTGGTGACGCTGGTGACCTGGCTGCTGCTGGGCAAGGACCTCACGACGGCGTTGACGTTGATGGTCACCGTGCTGGTGATCGCGTGCCCCCACGCGCTGGGGCTGGCCATCCCGCTCGTCACGGTCAACGCCACCAGCCTGTCCGCGCGTCACGGCATCCTGGTCCGCAACCGCGAGGCGTTCGAGCGGGCGCGCGGCCTGCGCTTCGTGGCGTTCGACAAGACCGGCACGCTCACCGAAGGGCGCTTCGAGGTGGCGGGGGTGGACGTGGCGGGGATCGATCGGGACGAGGCGTACCGCTTGGCCGCCGGGCTCGAGGCGCGCAGCGAGCACCCGCTCGCGCGGGCCGTCGTCGAGGGGGCCGGCGAAGGCGCGCCCGCCGCCGTGCAGGACTTCGAGGTCCAGGCCGGGCGCGGCGTGAGCGGGCTCGTCGATGGGCGCCGCTACCGGGTGGGGCGCCCCGAGTGGGTCGCCGAGCTCGGCGCCACCACCCCCGAGCCGCTGCGCGACGCCCTCGACCGGGCCGATCGCAAGGGGCAGAGCGCCATCGTGTTGATGGACGAGTCCCGCGTGGTGGCGGTGTTCTCGCTCTCCGATCGCGTCCGCCCGCGCGCCAGGCAGGCCGTGGCGCGCCTGGTCCAGGCGGGGGTCACGCCCGTGATGGTGACCGGCGATGCCGAGGCCGTGGCGCGCTCCGTCGCCGACGAGCTCGGCATCACGCAGACCTTCGCGCGGGTGCTGCCCGAACAGAAGGCCGAGCGCATCCGCGAGCTCCGCGCACAGGGCGCGACCGCCTTCGTGGGCGACGGCATCAACGACGCCCCGGCGTTGCTCGAGGCCGATCTGGGCATCGCCATCGGCGCCGGAACGAACGTCGCCATCGAGTCGGCCGACCTCGTCCTGGTCGACGACGACCCGCTCGATGTCGTCCGCGTGCTGAAGCTGTCGCGCGCTACCTACGCCAAGATGGTCCAGAACCTGGTCTGGGCGACGGGGTACAACGCCGTCGCCATCCCCCTCGCCGCCGGGGTCCTGGCCCCCGTAGGCGTCCTGCTGTCGCCCGCGGTGGGCGCGCTGCTCATGAGCCTGTCGACGGTGATCGTCGCCGCCAACGCCATGCTTCTCCGGCGTGTGTCGCTGGGGTAGGACCTCGAGCGGTTGCCGACCGCGCCTCGGCCGAGGTGTCGAAGAGCGGGACGGTGAAGGCCGTGTCGCGGTGGCCCGGGCTCCGCACCATGCCCGTGGAGATGCGTTGGGCCCGCGTGGGAGCGAGGGGCGTGACCTTCCTTCCCAGCGCCTGGGCCACGTCGAGGGATCGGCGCGGTCCGGGCCCTGGCTCGGCCATCGCCCGCAGGTACCTCTTCTCGGCGGGCGTGAGTCGGTCGAAGCGAACGCCGAAGAGGCCTGCGTCGAGGGCGGCCACAGCCGTGACGGAGCCCGCCCGGACGTCGTCTTCGGGGATGGGCGAGTCGTCGGCTGCGTCCCATGCGGGATTCCCGCGAACCTCATGTGGTTTGGCTAGTGCTCATGAACCAGACCGAGATCACTTGGATCGAGCGGAACCGACGCCACCGCCGGGCCCACGTCCGGTGCCCGCCCCTGGCCTTCGGCCGACGTCGAGGCGTAGCCTGGACGTCGTAGTCCGGGTGGAACGTGTCCGCCTTCCTCTATCGCATCCGGGAGGTACCTGATGGCGTATGTCGTGGACTTCGAGACCGTGTCGACCGTCGGGCTGGAGTCGTCGCCGGTGGCGGACGCGCTGGCCGGCCTGCGGGCGAACGAGGCCCGCTACTTCAAGAACAAGTACGACCACACCTTCACGGTGCAACCCGCGGGCGAGGCCGCGGCGGCCGTCGAGCGGGTGCAGCGGATCCTCCGGGAGGAGCGCGACATCGTCATCGCGTCGCCGGCCCTCGAGGCGACCGACTTCGAGGTCGAGAACATCCGCTGGACCTACGTCTTCTACCGGAGCGGCCTGTCGATCAACGTGCTCTACACCCTCGACAACGCCAAGAAGCGGGCGGTGGGCTTCAAGCTGTCCGACGGCATGGAGGTCCCCGCGGAGCTCGCCTCGTTCAAGTTCGCGCGACAGAAGTCGAAGCTCGCGGGCACCATCCGCGGGTCCTTCTTCGTGGTCAAGGGCGAGTACTGAGCTTCCCGCGGCGAGGAGCGATGCCCGATGGCCGATTCCCCATGAGCGAGATCGCGCTGACCACACGCCGACTGGGCCGCACCTTCGGCACCGGCGACCGCGCCGTGCGCGCCCTCGAAGGGCTCGAGCTGGAGGTGCGGCGCGGCGAGGTGTTCGGCCTGCTCGGTCACAACGGCGCCGGCAAGACCACCACCGTGCGGCTCCTCAACGGCGTGCTGAAACCCACCACGGGTTCGGCCACGGTGCTCGGCCTCGACCCGCAGGTCGACGGGCCCGCGCTGCGCGAGCGCAGCGGCGTGCTCACCGAGACGCCCGCACTCGACGAGCGGCTGGAGGCGCGCGAGACGCTCGCCCTCTTCGGGCGCATCTTCGGGCTGGGGGCACGCGCCGCGGCCGACCGCGCCGCCGCCTTGCTGCGCGACTTCGGCCTGGAAGACCGCGCCGACGAGCCCGTCGCCGCCTTCAGCAAGGGCATGAAGCAGCGCCTGGCGCTGGCGCGCACGCTGGTGCACGAGCCCGAGCTGATCTTCCTGGACGAGCCCACCGAGGGCCTCGACCCGGTGGCGGCGCGCGAGGTGCACGAGCTCGTTCGCACCATGACCCGGCAGCAGGGTCGCACCGTGGTGCTCTGCACGCACAACCTGGTCGAGGCGCAGCGCCTGTGCGACCGGGTCGCGGTGCTGCAGCGCGGCGCCATGGTGGCGCTGGGTACGCCGGCCGAGCTGGCCAGGCGCCTGCAGCGGGGGCGGCGGGTGCGCTTCACGGTGGCGGTCGAGCGCGCCGCGGAGGCGCTGGCGGCCCTGCGCGCGGCCGTGGGCGGCGACGCCGCCATCGACCTGCACGCCGGCGAGGACGCGGGCACGCTCCACCTCGACGGCGCGGGCCCCGAGGGCGTGGCCGCGGCCGTCGCGGCGCTGGTGGCCGCGGAGGTGCCTGTGCACGCCGTCGTCCCGCAGGAGCCGAGCCTGGAGGACGCGTACTTCGCGCTGGTCGAGCGACCGGCCGAGGGGACGGTGGCGCCGTGAGCGCGGAGGGGGTCACCCGCACCCGCCGCTGGGCGCGGGTATGGGCGCTGGCGGCGCGCGACCTGCGCATCGTCCGGGGCAGCAGCGCGGTGATGATCCCGCTGGTGGTGGTGCCTCTGGTGTTCCTGGTGCTGCTGCCGGTGGGGGTCGGCCTCGCCGCGCGGTTCGGCGGCCAGGCGATCGGCCAGGCGTCGAACTTGGTGGCGTTGCTCGAGCGCACGCCGCTGCCGGTGGCCGCGCAACTGGCGGGGCTCGAGCCGGCCGCCCAGATGCTGGTGCTGGTGCTCGCCTACCTGATGGCGCCGATGTTCCTGGTGCTGCCGCTGATGGTCGCCAGCGTCATCGCCGCCGACAGCTTCGCCGGCGAGAAGGAACGCAAGACGCTGGAGGCGCTGCTCTACACCCCCACCCGCGACGTCGAGCTGTTCGGCGCCAAGCTGTTGGTGGCGATGGTCCCGGCGGTGGCGGTGTCGTGGGCCGGGCTGGCGCTGTACTCGCTGGTGGCCGACCTGGTGGCCTACCCCTACCTGCATCGCGTGCTGCTCCCGGACGCGCTGTGGCTGGTGCTGGTGCTGTGGGTGGCGCCGGCCGTGGCGGGGCTGGGGCTGGGCATCACCGTCCTGGTGTCGGCCAGGGTGCGCAGCTTCCAGGAGGCCTACCAGATCGGCGGCGTGGTGGTCCTCCCCATCATCGCGGTGGTGGCGGGGCAGGCCGCCGGCGTCGTCTACCTCGACGCGGTGGCGGCGCTGGTGGTGGGCGCGGCGCTCTTCGCCGTCGACGCGGCGCTGTTCGCGGTGGGGCTGCGCAGCTTCAGTCGCGATGCGCTGGCCTCGCGCGTGTGATGGGCGGGCCGTGAGCAGGTCGGCCACCAGCTACCTGGCGGTGCTCGTCGGCGCGGTGTGCGTCTACTTCCTGGCCTACGCGCTCCCCTTCGGCCCCGAGCGCACGGTGCGCAACGACATCATCCAGGGCGTCCTCATCGGCTTCGGGCTGGCCTTCGTGGTCGCCCAGGCGGTCGCCAGGATCCGGGCCAGGAAGGTCAACGGCTGGATCACCATGGTCGGCCTGGGCGTCCCCGGCAACGGCATGGTGCTGCGGGCCGCGCACGCCCAGTACTTCCCTGGCCCGGTGAACGTACCGGAGGAGGCCATGTACTGGTGGGCGAACGAGGACGGGTCGGGGCGTCCGCTCGACGGCCGCCACGCCTACGTGATGCACTTCCCACCGGGCGGCCTCCCTCCCAACGCGGCGTTCTGGTCGCTCACGATGGGCGACGCGCACAACCGCTTCGTGCCGAACCCGATCGATCGCTACAGCGTGAGCGACCGCTCGGGGCTGGTGCCGAACGGCGACGGCTCGGTGGACGTCTACATCCGATCCACGGCCCCCGCGGGGCACGAAGCCAACTGGTTGCCGGCGCCGGCGGGGCCCTTCCTGCTATGGCTGCGCGTGTACGTACCCGGCCCGTCGGTGCTCGACGGGAGCTACACGGTGCCGCCGGTCGTTCGCGTGCCGGGGGACCGAGCATGAGGCTCCAGCACGTACTCCTGTTCGCGGCGGTGTGCGTCCCGACCTGGTACCTGTTCACCTACTTCTGGCCGAGCCTGCTGCTGTCGGTGTACAAGCGGGCGATCCTGGCGCGCGGCTTCGGCGGCGGCCCGGTGCCGATGAACACCCTCGCCACCGTCCCTCAGGAGCTGTTCGCCGATCCCCTCCACCCGCCCGCCTCGGCTCCGAAGGTGGCGACCACCGGCGTCAACCGCGACACCCTCTACACCGTCGGCTGGCTCGATCTGGCGCGTGGCCCGCAGGTCCTGCAGGTACCGGACATGGCGGGCCGCTACTACAGCGTGCAGTTCACCGACCCCTCGAAGAACCTCAACTTCGCCTACGTCGGTTCGCGTACCACGGGCACGGGCGCCGGCAGTTTCCTGGTCTGCGGCCCCGGCTGGAACGGAGGGGTGCCGGAGGGCACGGCCCGCATCGACGCGCCGCGGAACTCGGTGCTGGTGGTCGGGCGGGTCTACGTCGCCGACCTCGACGATCTCCCGGTCGCCCACGCCCTGGCCACGCAGATCCGCCTGGAGCCGCTCGGGGGTCGCGAGGTGGGCTCGAACGCCTAGCCGCCTGCGTCCCGCCGCGGAGTCGTCGGACGGTGCGTTGGAGCTCGCCGGGCGCGACATCGCGTCGTGGCTCCCCTACGGCGATAGCGGGGTGGGCTCGAGGTCGGGCGTCCCTGCGTGGCCGGGATCGAGTCGCCGTCCGGGAGGACATCCGCCTCTTCCGCTGCCGCCTCGCACTCCCTATGAAGGAAGACAGAAAACCTGCCCGTGCACGTCGCATGGCAGGTGGAGGAGGTCGTCGTGGCGCGCGCGGTGCGGGGCCGGCTCCCGCTGGGGCCGGCGGTGCTGGCGATCCTGGTCGCTCTGCAAGCGGTGAGCGGCCTCGGCGGCGGGGCGGTCCTGGTGATCGATCCCTCCGGCGGAATCCTCGGCATGCCACTGAGCGTGCTCCGCCGTGGGCCGTTCGTCGACTTCCTGGTGCCGGGGTTGATCCTGATGCTGGTCCTGGGCGTGTTCCCGGCCGCCATCGCGCTGGCCCTGTGGAGGCGCCCGCCGTGGCGGGCCCTGACGTCGATCGAGGGCGCCTTCGGCGAGCACTGGTCGTGGGTCGGCGCCGGCGTGGTGGGCGTCGGTCTGCTGGTGTGGCTGGCGGTCGAGCTGTGGCTGGTCGGCCCCTCGTCGTTGCTGGTGGCCTACGCGATCCTGGGGCTCGGGATCCTCGCCGTCGCCTCGATGCCGGGCACGAGACGGTTCTACCGGGCCTGACCCACCGCCCGACGCCGCGTGGGATACGCTGGGGCCCTCATGCTGGCCCACATCGCGTCGTTCATCGTCAACGCCATCTCGCACCTCGGCTACCTGGGGGTGGCGGGGCTGATGGCCATCGAGAGCGCTTGCATCCCCCTGCCGTCGGAGATCATCATGCCCTTCTCGGGTTACCTCGCGGCCACCGGCCGCTTCTCGCTGTGGGCGGTCGCCGCGGCGGGCGCTGCCGGGTCCGTGGTCGGCTCGTGGGCCGCCTACGCGCTCGGCGCCTGGGGCGGGCGCCCGCTGATCGAGCGCTACGGCCGCTACCTGCTGGTGTCCCGCCACGACCTCGACCGCGCCGATCGGTGGTTCGAGCGGCGCGGCGATGCCACCGTGCTCCTGGGCCGGGTGCTGCCGGTGGTGCGGACGTTCATCGGCTTCCCGGCGGGCATGGCGCGCATGGATCCGTGGCGCTTCAGCGTCTACACCTTCGTCGGCAGCTACGTGTGGTGCCTCGGCCTGGCCTGGATCGGCAAGGCCCTGGGGGAGCGTTGGGACACCCTGGGGGGCTGGTTCCACCGCATCGATGCCGTGGTGGTGGGGGCGGTCGCGGTGGCGGCAGCGTTCTACGTGGTGCACCACCTGCGGTCGTGGCGAGCCGCACCGGAGGCGCGAACCGACGAGGACTAGCTCGGGTACGTCGCTGCGGGAGCGGCCGGTCCGCGCCGAACGCGCGTCGGCCCCTAGCTCCCGCCGGCCCCCTTCCTCCCCCGGCTCCTGGCGCGTACGGTCGCCACCGTCACCAGCCGCCCGTGCATGGCCCAGGCGAAGCACGCGACCGCGGCCAGCGCCAGCGCGCTCGACACCACGAACAACGTGTGGGCGGCGGGCGCGGCCGTCAGGCGCCACCACGGCTCCGCACCGGCGCGGAGGAGCAGGCCGGCGTTGAGGAGGTAGAAGCAGGCCGCCTCCCAGCCTTCCTGCCGGATGCCTCCGGGGCGCGGCATCATCCAGAACGCCACCCCCATCACCGTCGACAGGAAGAAGCCCACCAAACCGAGGTGGGCGTGCGTGGGCCCGAGCGCCCCGACCAGGCCGGGGCGCACGGTGAAGAGCATGCCCAGGGCGGCGGTCGCCAGCAGGTACAGCACCGCGCCCCGCAGCAGCGCGACCTGGTAGCGGCTCATGCGACGCGCCCGCGGAGCTCGGCAGCCACGGCGGTGCGGCTCACCAGCCCAGCCAGACGCCGGCCAGCACGGCGGCCACCGTGAGCAGGCCGTACCCCAGCTCGAGCATCCCCACGCGCTTCGCCGCCAGCGCCGGCATGCCCGGCCGCAGTCCGATGGCCGCGCGAGCGAACAGCACGCCGAACGCGAGGATGCTGAGCCGCGGCAGGACCCCCCACCAGGCCGCCGCCGTGACCGCCAGCAGGGCGACGGCGTGGGCGACCCACGAGGGGGCACGGGACGCCCCGGCGCCGCGCTGCAGGAGCAGCCGCGCCCGGACGTAGAGGATCGACGGAGCGCTGCGCGCGGCCGCCGCCAGCCACAGGGCCAACGCCAGCTTCGTGGACGCACCCCCCACCAGCCCGACGGTGGCCGCGAGCGCCCCCAGCGCAACGGCGCCCCCGAGCACGGCGCGAACGTCGCGTCCTCGGTTGCGGGCATCGAACGCGAGTTGGACCAGCGCGGCGGGTAGGGCCGCCGCCAGGGGCCACAGCGCGGCGGCGGGCGCGCCCCCCAGCAGAGCGATGGCGAGCATCGCCGCCGCGAGGACCGCGTAGGCTCCCGCCAGCAAGGCGGCCGGCAGGGTCCTCGGGTAGCGCTTCCCGCGGCGCAGGTCGGCGAGCGCCATGCCCAGCGGATGCTGCGCCAGCAGGGCTCCGAGGCCCGCCCCGACCACGGCCAGGCCCGCCGCGCCGGGCGCGACGCCGAGACCCAGGAGCGCGGGTTCGAGCAGGAACGCACAGGCGCCGTGCTCGTTCGGGATCGCCAGCGTGCGCCAGCGCAGCTTCGGTCGGGTGGCGGTCACGGAGCTGGGCCCGGGTTCAGCCGGCCGTGCCGACCGGCAGCAGCGTGAGCATGAACTCGAGCTCGCTCAGGGCGAGCACGCTGTGGGGCAGGCCGGCGTCCATGTAGAGGTAGTCGCCGGGGCCGACCTCGACCGGGTCGCCTCCGAGCGTGAGCCGGGCACGGCCGCGCAGGAAGTGCAGCAGGGCCGGATGGCTCGAGGTGTGCTCGGTCAGCTCCTCGCCGGCGACGAGTCCGAACCAGGTGACCCGCACGCCGGGCTCCTTGATCACCGTGCGGGTGAGGACGCCGGACTCCGGCAGGTCGCCTCCCGAGACGCGCTCGACGAGCGCGTAGCCGGCGAAGGCGGGAGCCCGGGTCGCGCCGAGGGCCGTCACGCCGGACGCCCGATCCGCACCCGCCAGCGCTCCGGACCCTGCTCCAGGTACTCCCACTCGACCTGGCCGTTGCGTTCGGCGTGGAACTGGTAGTACAGCGGCCTCGGGTCGTGGTCGTTGATCAGCTCGAAGGCGCCGCCGGGCTCGAGCTCGTCGAAGGTCCGGAAGATCAGCGGGTGCCGGTCGCGTGGAGCGATCGGCCTCACGTCAAGCGTCGTCAGCGTACTCGTGTCCATCGTCGTCCGTCCTCTCGGTAGGGATGGTTTCCAGCCACTGGAGTGCCCCCACGGGGCAGAGGGCCATCGCCTCGAGGCTGCGCGGGGTGATGGCGATGCGGCCGCGACCCGCCAGGATGCCGGGGGCCAGCGTCTCGCAGGTGCCGCAATCGATGCAGCGCTCGAGGTCGAGCACCATGGCCGCGGGCCGTCGCAGCGACTCCGTGCTTCCGTCGGTCACCTGACTAGCCTCCCAACCGACGCACCCCGAGCACCGTGAAGGTGCCGGGGCCCGCCTCGAGCGCCTTGCTGCGCCCGGGCAGCACGTGGACCACGTCGCCCTGCGCCACGGCGAAGCGCTCGTCCCCATCGAGGATGGTCCCGCTGCCGTCGAGGACCGTGAAGATGGTCTCCGCGACGTCGCCGGCCGGCGGTTCGAGGCGCTGGCCCTGCTGGAGGCAGAGCAGCATCGCGGCCAGCCCCTCGCCCAGGCTGAGCGGACGCGGTACCGGTCCGCTGTCCGAGAAGCGCCGATCGTCGAGCGCGCGGCTCAGCGGCATGGGGAGGCCTCCCGGGGTCTCAGGACGAGATCGTGCGCCGCGGGCAGGTGGAGAAGGTCGCTCGAGGCAGACGTGTGGGCCGGAGAGGTCATCTCCGAGCGGGCCGGTCGCATCATGCCTGCGAGCTTCTCGCGCTCCGGTGCGGGGCCGCCATGACCTGGGTCAAGCCTTCCACCCAGGTCAAGGTGGCCCTCGGTGCGGCCGGCCTAGGCTGGGCCCATGCCGGAACGCACGCTCGACAACCGCGGCCTCGAGCCGCCCATGCCGATGGTCCGCACGCTCGAGGCGCTGGAGTCGATGACCCCCGGCGACGTGCTCACCATCCACAACGACCGCGTCCCCGTCTACCTGTTGCCGCAGCTCGAGGAGCTGGGGGCGAGCTACCGGGTCGAGCAGGACGCCGACGGAAGCGCCCGCGTGCGCATCGTCAAGGGCGCGGCGGGGTCCGGGCGGTGACCGTCCCGGGCGGCGCACCGCGCGCCGTCCTGCCCTTGGCGTCGTTGGCGGTCGCGACGCTCGCCCTGGTGGCGGCGGCCGCGGGCCTGGCGCTCGATCCGTCGGTGCTCGGCGGCCCGGCCTCCGCTCCCGTCCTGCTGGCGCTGCTGCACGCCGTGACCGTCGGCTACCTGGCCCTGACGTTCGCGGGCACGCTCCAGCAGCTCCTGCCGGTGCTGTTGGTGACGCCCCTGGCCCTGCCCTGGCTGGGTCCGCTGGGCCTGCCGTCGCTGGCCCTGGGGGCCGCCGGGGTGGTGGCGGGCTTCGCGACGGGATTCCGACCCGTGCCGCTGGCGGTCGGCGGCGCGCTGGCGTCGGTGGGCCTGTGGGCCGTGGCGGCGCAGGCGCTGGCGACCTACCTGCGGGCCCGGCGTACGCGTGCGGGGCGGGCGACAGCGGCGCACGAGCCGCCCGCCGTCGGGGAGGGCGGGGCCGAGGCCGGCCCCGCCAGGCCTCCGGATGCGGCCGCGGCGGGCCTGGTGACGGCCACCGTCTACCTGGCGCTCACCGTCACCCTCGGCTTCCTGATGGCGGCCGCCACCCGGCTTCCGCGCCTGGCCGGCACGCTCGGCTTCCCCGTGCAACTCCACCTCACCCTCGGGCTGTTCGGCGCCTTCCTGCTGGGGATCGCCGCGGCCGGGCGCAAGCTGCTGGCGATGTTCGTCCTCAGCAAGGGCGCGCCAGGTACGCGCGTGCGCATCCTCACCTACCTGGTGCACGGCGCCGTCGTCTCCGAGATGCTGGCGGCGTTCGGCGGACTGCCCTCGCGGGCGGTGACGATCGCGCTGCTGGCGGCGGCGGGAACGTTGCAACTGGGCGAGGTGGCGGCCCTGTTGCGCGCCCGCCTCCGCCGGCGCCTCGAGCCGCCGGTGTTCCGTTACCTGCTGGCCCACGCCTTCCTGCCGGTGGCGGGAGGTCTCCTCGTGGCCGGCAGGTCCCAGGCGGCGGGCACGGCGCTGCTGCTGGGCTACCTGGTGCTCGCCACCAGCGGCATGCAGGTCAAGATCGCGTCGTTCCTGACCTGGCAGGCGCGCTACGCGGCTCGGGGTGCGGCGAACGGTGCGCCTCTGCTGCGCGACATGATCCGGCCCGGGCTCGAGCCCGTGATCACCGTGGGACTGGCCGGGGGCGCCGCGGCCGCCGTCGTGGCGACGCTCACCTCGGGGAGCGCGGCGTCGGTGGTGGCCGCCGTGCTGCTCGCGGCCGGAGCCTCGGCCCAACTGGCTCAGACCGGGGTCGTCCTCCTGGGGCGGCATGGGTCGCGGCCGTCCCCGCGCCCCCGAGCCGTCCCCCGGAAGGAGACGTCATGAACCCGACCGTGCACGCCATCGGCGCCGGCGCCGACCCCGAGGCGGTGCTGACCGCGCTCGCGGAGGTCGTCGATCCCGAGCTCGCCATCGACATCGTGAGCCTCGGCCTCGTCTACACCGTGCAGATCGCCGGGGCCGCGGTGGCGGTGGAGATGACCTTGACCACGCCGGGATGCCCGCTCCACGGCAGCATCGCCGAGGCCGTCCGGGCCCGGCTGTCGCAGCTCGACGGCGTGGGGGCCGTCGACGTGTCGTTGGTGTGGGACCCGCCGTGGACGCCGGACGCGATGAGCGAGCGGGCGCGCCAAGCGCTGGGGTTCGCTTGAGGTGGGAGGCTCAGCGCCCCGTCTGATGCGCCAGCTCGTCGAGGGCGGCAGCGTCGACGCGGATCACCGTGCGTCCCTTGAGGACCACGATGCCGCTGTGGTGCAGGCGCGAGAGGTTGCGGCTGACGAGCTCGGGCACCGTGCCGAGGCGCGCGGCGATGGCGGCGTTGGTGTCCAGGGCGAAGGGGATCCCGTCGTGCGACACCTCGAGGAGGTAGGCCGCGAGGCGCTGGATGACCTCCTGGAACGAGATCTGCTCGATCAGCCCGACGAGCCTGCGCAGACGCCGCCCCAGGGTGCGGATCACGTGCCGGCCCAGACTCGGCCGGGTGTCGAGGAGGCGATCCAGCCCCTGCTGGTCGATCCACAGCAGCTCCCCGTCCTCGAGCGCCTCGGCGCTGGCCGGATAGGCCCCACCGTCGAAGGCGACCAGCTCCGCGACGGCGTTGTAGGGCCGGTCGATCGTCAGGACGACCTCGCGTCCGCTGGACGGTGAGAGCACGAACACCTTCACGCTCCCTCGCACCACGAGAGGCAGGCCGCGCGGCCGCTCTCCCGCCAGGAACACGGTGGCGCCGGCCGTGATCCCGCGCCGCGCCGAGATCCCGGCGAGGGCCAGCAGATCGTCGTCGTGGAGCTGCGCGAACAGCGGGCAGCGCGCGATGACCTCGGCGTCCGTCAGCGGTTCGGAGGACATACGGTGCCCACTGTACGCGAGTTCCGTGGTCCGGACGCTCGGCGCCTGCGGTCGAGGCGGGTCAGGTCGTCTCGGGCTGCCTCTCGACCGCCGGGACCGCCGACAGGGGGGTCACCCGCAGCAGCAGCGCCGCCAGGATCGCCACCGCGGCCAGCGCGACGAACACGATGAAGCCCGTGGCGTAGCCGCCGGCGTCGCCTCCGCGGATGAACAGCGCCATCACCGGCGGGATGACGAAGCCGCCGAAGGCCCCCAGGCCCCCCACCCAGCCGGCGGCGCCGCCCACCGCGTGCGGGACCACGCGCGGCACCAGCTTGAACACGGCGGCGTTGTTCACGCCCATCCCGATGGCCATCAGCACGACGCCGACCACCGACAGCGCGAGGCCCCCGCTGAAGGTCATGACCACGGCGCCGACCAGCGTGGTGGCCAACGAGGCCAGCGCCGTCGTCTCGCCGCCGATGAGGTCTGCGAACGACCCGCCGGGCACGCGGATGGCCGAGGCCAGGATGGAGTAGAGCGCCGTGAGGGCGCCGGCCAGGACGGTGGAGGTACGCAGGTACTCGAGCCAGTAGGTCGGAAGCCACGCCGTCAACGCCAGGAAGCCCCCGAACGAGGTGAAGTACAGCAGCACCAGGACCCACGTGCGCCACACCCTGGCGGAGTGCACCAGGGTGTCGACAGCCGAGCCCGCGGGGAACAGCTCCTGCCCGGCGGCACGGGCCTCGCTCCGGGCCTCCTCGCGAGCGCTGCCGGCCCCGCGCAGTTGGAAGTAGGGGGCGTTCTGACCGAGCGCGAAGTACAGCGCCGTACCGACGACGAGGAAGGCCAGCCACGCCAGGTAGGCGGTCCCGAGGCCGAAGCCGCTGAGGGCGACGGGCAGCAGGAACGAGAACATCCCGGGCGCCAGGTTGCCGACGCCGGCGTAGGTCCCGAGGGCGAACCCCTGGCGGCGTTGCGGGAACCAGTACGACACCTGGCCGATCCCCACCGAGAAGGTGGCGATGCCGCTGCCGCACAGCAGCCCGAGGATCAGCAGCAGGGGGTAGAGGGCGTGGTCGAGGCGCGCGGGGTAGAGCGTGAGGGTGACCACGGCCAGGCCCGCCATGCCCACGATCGACAGGAGCAGCAGCACCAGGAAGGGCTTGCGACCGCCGGAGGTGTCCACCCACGCCGCGAAGGGGATGCGGAGCAGCGAGCCCGAGAGCGAGGGCACGGCGACCAACAGGCCGATCTGGCTCGCGCTGAGGTGCATGGGCCCGGCGAACTGGTGGGATGTGGGGCCGAACAGGGCCACCGAAGCGAATCCGAAGAAGAAGCCGAGCGTGGCCGCCCACAGTCCCGTCGTAGGCGTACCCTTCGTGGTTGCCATGCCTTGACCTCCCGTCGCTCGCTGCCCGGGTCGGCCCGGGCGCGGGCGGTGCGCCCGCGGCGGGCTCGACCGGGCGTGTCCCCGCCGGGGAGCGGGGACGGCGAGCGGTCTCTGATGGGATGGAGCATGGCAGGGGCCGCTACCGGTTCACTAACAGGGGTCAGGACAATCGTCCCGAAAGGCCCCTCCGCCACTCCCTATACTTCAGGCGACCGTGGCTGAGAGCCGCTGGCTGCTCGACGAGCAGGGCCGGATCCTCGAGGCGCCGGTGCAGCAGATCGCTTTGGGGGGCGCCGCAGCGTCGGGGCGCACCTGTGCCGAGGTCGTTCGCGGACGGGACGACCGCGGGGCGCCCGTGTGCGCCCGCTGCCCGGTCCTCGCTCGCCTCCGCCAGGGCGCCTACACCGCCGAGACGCGTCTGCTGGCCGGCGCGACCGCGCTGCGGTGCACCGCGACCGCGACCCCTTCGGGCGCCGAGGTGCGGCTCACGACCGACCTGACCCCCGATGGCTCCGAGGTGCTGGCGTCGCTCGCCCGTGCCGTCGACCGCATGCGCGACCGCACCCGCCTCTTCGAGACGTTGCGTTGCTTCCTCGACGTCCTTCGGCGCGCGGCCGGGATGGAAGCGGCCGAGCTGTTCCTCGTGGATCCGGGGCACGAGGCCCTGGTGTTGACGCTCCACCAGGGTCGCGACGTGGCGGCGTTCCAGGAGCGTGCGGTGTTCCGCGTCGGCGAAGGCTTCCCGGGCATCGTCGCCTACGACGGCGCTCCCCTGTGCACGCACGACCTGCCGGGGGACGAGCGCTACCTCCGCGAGGCGGTGAAGCGGCTCGGCTACCGGACCTTCCTCAGCTACCCGCTGCACGCTCCCGGCGGGTTCGTGGGAACGCTGGACCTCGCCAGCCGCGACGCGGACGTCTCCGATGCGGCGGTGACGGCGCTGATGACGACGGTCGCTCCGGTCCTGGCCGCCGCGGTCTTCGGCGTCCTCTCCGAGATCTCGGAGCGGGCGCTGGTCGAGGTCGTGGAGGCGCTGCAGGGGGGAGACGCGCGTGCCGCCCAACGACGGGTGCTGCGCCTGGCGGAGGAGCTGTCGGGTGCCGATCGGGTCGATGTGGTGGCGTCCGCCGACGGTGCGTCGCCAGACCCACCGGGGCGTTGCCCCGGCATCGCTACCTGCCCCGTCCTGCGCGGCGAACCCCACGGGGTCGGGGTCGCGGGCCTGAGGTGTCCGATGGGCGTCGACGGTCCCGCGCGCTACTGCCTCCCCTGGCGCCAGGGTGCCTCGGTCACCGGGGTGCAGCAGGTGGTCCTGGCGGGGGCTCCCGATCCCCCCACGCAGTACCTGGCGCCGCTGCTGTGGCTCCAGCACCGCGCCGGCCACGTCCTCGGCATGGCCGGGGACGAGGCGGGGCAGGGCCGTTCCCGGCCGGAGCGCGTGGCCATCCGGGCCCTCGGTCCGTTCCAGGTGTTGCTGCAGGGCCGTCCCATGGATCCCCGCAGTCTCGGCCGCCGCAAGGCGTGGCTGCTGTTCAAGTTGCTCGTCGCGCACCGCGGGCATGTGCTCGCCCGCGACGAGCTCGCCGAGCGGCTGTGGCCCGGGGACGATCCCGGAGCCGCCGTCAAGCGCGTGCACGTGCTGGTGTCGACGCTGCGCAAGGCCATCGAGCTCGATGCGCAGCGCCCCACCGTGATCCTGTCGGAGGGCGACGGCTACACGCTGGCGCCGCTCGAGCCCGTCGACATCGATGTGGTCGCGTTCGAGCGGCTCCTGGACGAGGCCGAGAGGAGCGAGAACGGGGCGGCGATCCGGCGTTACGCTGAGGCGTTCCAGCTCTACCGCGGCGACTTCATGGCCGAGGAGCTGTACATCGACTGGTTCGAGCTCGACCGCGGCTACTACCGCGAGCGCTTGACCTCGGCCCTGGAGCGCTGCGCGGCGCTGCAGGAAGCGAGCGGGCGCCACGGAGACGCCGTCGTCAGCCTGAGGCGCCTGCTCCAGGCCGACCCCTGGCACCGACCCGCCTACGACGAGCTGGCGCGGCTGCTGCTGCAGCGGGGCGACGTCGGTCAGGCGGCGCGGGTCCGCGAGCGGGGAGAGCGGCTGTTCAGCGACGACGCCTGAGTGCGCGTGCCCGGCGCGGCCACACCACGATCTGCCAGGGACGGACCAGGTACCCGAGCGGCAGGGTGAGGATGTGCACCAGCCGCGTGAAGGGGAAGACGGCGAGCAGCACGAAGAACCCCGCCACGTGGAGCTGGATCGGCCAGGCCATGTCGACGAGCAGCTCGGGCCGCGGCCGCAACGTCAGGATCGACCACAGGTAGGGCGTCATCACGCCGGCGAACCACATCGAACCGAAGCGGTAGCTGGCGGCCGTCCACAGCCCCGATGCCAGCTGCACGACCAGCAGCAGGAGCACGACGTAGTCCATGCCGGTGCTCACGGCCCGCACCCGCGGGTCCGACGCTCGTCGCCACAGCAGCACCAGCAGGCCGACCAGCGCCCACAACGCCAGCGCCGCGCCGCTGCCCTCCAGCAGCCACGACCGGAGCGGCACGGCGCCCCACCAGATCACCCCCCGAGGCACCAGCAGGGCCGTCAGGTGCCCCAGCAGGATCAGCACCACGCCCCAGTGGAAGGGGATCGAGCCCCAGTACAGGCGCTTGCGCTCCAGCAGCTGCGAGGAGAGCGACGACACGGTGAACGGCCGCTCGCGGAAGCGGTAGACGGTCACCGCCACGAACAGGCTGATGGCGGCGTAGGGCAGGGCGAGGAACAGCAGCGCGTTCACGACTCCGGCCTCCGTTCGGTGAGCCGCGCCAGGGCGGCGTCGGTGGCGCGGACCAGGTGGCGGTAGGGGTTGCTGCGGTCGATCCCCTCGAGCTGCCGGGCCATGATCGCCAGCGCCTGCCGGGTCTGCGCGACCCGCGTCTCGTCCGTAGGCTCGCGGCGCGCCAGGTAACGCAGCACCGGCGCCAGGTGATCGGCCAGCTCGCCGTCGGTGGGCACCTCGGCCTGCTCGAGGTCGCGCGTCAGCTCGGCCATGAGGGCGCCGCGCCGGTAGTCCTCGCCGAAGAGCTGGTAGCCGACGTAGGGGGCGGCCACCGGGTTGAGGTCGAGCGTGCGGGTGTAGAGCTCCTCCCAGGCGCTCGGCTCGAGCCGGCCCACCGCCTCGGTGAAGCGTGTCCAGGACGCGCGACTCGCGGTGGGAAGGCCGTGCGCGGGCTGCGCGATGCGCTGCGCGCGGTCCGGGTCGGGGTAGAGGAACGCCTCGGCCAGGAGTTCCAGCCAGGGGGCTGCGGGGGTCACGGCCTCACCCTCCGCGGTGCGGGCCCTGCACGGACCCGAAGCCGGCCTCGCCCGTGCGGGCGAGCGGATCGTTGGCGGCCTCGATGGAGACCTCGCGGTGGTACGGGGGGATGACGAAGCGCTGATCGAGCGTCGGCAGCGTGGTCAGGCGGTACATCGCCTCGGCGTCCTCCAGGCTCAGCCCCGCCTGCTCGAGCAGCCCGAGCGTACCCGCGTCGACGTCGCCCTCGACGCTCTGGCGGCGCTTCAGGGCGCGCACGGCCAGCAACTTGCGCAGGGCCTGCCGGATGAGCTCCTCGTTGCCGCCGCTGAACAGGCTCGCCAGGTAGCGCACCGGGAGGCGCGCGTCGTCGATGCGGCGGAACACCTCGGCATCGCTGTCCTCGGCAGGGATGCGCAGCTTGACGAGCTCGCGTTCTAGGGTCGACACCACCGGGGACAGCGGCGGCACGTAGAACATCATCGCCATGGTCCGGAACTCGGGGTGCAGCGGCAGGGCGATGCCCCAGTCCTTGACGAAGCGGTAGGCGGGCGAGCGCTGGGCCGCGTCCAGCCAACCGTCGTCGAGCCCGGCGGCGCGGGCGGCGGCGATCACCTCCGGATCGAAGGGATCGAGGATGACGGAGCGTTGCGCCTCCACCAGATCGGCGGGGTCCTTCGCGGTGGCGGCGTCCGGGATGCGATCGGCGTCGTAGAGCAGCACGCCCATGTAGCGGATGCGGCCGACGCAGGAGTGGGCGCAGGCCGGGGCCTGGCCGGTCTCCAGCCGCGGGAAGCACAGGATGCACTTCTCCGACTTGCCGGTCTGCCAGTTGTAGTAGACCTTCTTGTAGGGGCAGGCGGCGACGCACATGCGCCAGGCGCGGCACTTGTCCTCGTTGACGAGCACCACGCCGTCCTCGCCGCG
Organism: Deinococci bacterium; assembly: GCA_030149325.1. Lineage (GTDB taxonomy): Bacteria > Deinococcota > Deinococci > Deinococcales > Trueperaceae > JASBRS01. The sequence continues at coordinate 2,065 of JASBRS010000027.1, read as the reverse complement.
CTTGTAGATCGCCCCGCTGGGGCAGGCGGCCACGCACGACGGGTTGAGGCAGTGGTTGCAGATGCGCGGCAGGTAGTTCATCACCACCCGGTCGATCTCCTCGAACTGTGCGCGCACCTCCGGATCGAGCGCATCGAGGTTGAGGTCGCCGGCGGCGTAGATGTCGGAGCCGGAGAGGTCGTCGTCCCAGTTGGGGCCCGACCGGATGTCGATCGGCTCGCCGGTGAGCATGGAGACGGGCTCGGCGGTGGGCTGATCGTCGCCCGCGGGAGCGGTGAAGAGGTCCTGGTAGCGGAAGGTGAAGGGCTCGTAGTAGTCGTCGAGGGTGGGCAGCGCCGGGTTGTAGAAGAGGTTCGCGAGGCCGCCGGCGCGGGAGTGCAGGCGGAGCTCGAGCCGGTCGCCGGCGAGCTGCCAGCCGCCACGGTAGGTGTCCTGATCCTCCCAGCCGGTGGGGTAGCCGGTGCCGGGCCGGGTCTCGACGTTGTTCCACCACATGTACTCGGTGCCCTTGCGGTCGGTCCACAGGTTCTTGCAGGCGACCGAGCAGGTGTGGCAGCCGATGCACTTGTCGAGGTGGAAGATCATGCTCATCTGCGCCCTGACGTTCATGGCGTCCCTGCCTCTCCGAGGGTGGCGCGGGCGGTGGCGGGCGCGTTGGCGGCCCGGCACGGGGGTCGAGGGTGGTGCGCGGTCATCAGAACTCCGGCTTCTCGATGCGGTGGACGTAGACGAAGGTGTCGCGGTTGCCGCCGGTCGGGCCCCAGTAGTTGAAGCCGTAGCTGAACTGGGCGTACCCGCCCGACATCAGCACCGGCTTGAGGCGGGCGCGCGTGATGGAGTTGTTCATGCCGGCCCTGCGCCCGCGCGTCGGCGACTTGGGGATGCCCACCGTGCGCTCGGTAGCGTGGTACACGAACACCGCCCCACGCGGGATGCGCGACGAGGTGATGCAGCGCTGCACGAACACGCCGTTGTTGTTGATGAGCTCCACCCAGTCGTTGTCGCGGATGCCCATCTCGCGCGCGTCCTTGGCGTTGAGCCACACCGGGTAGTCGCCGCGGGAGAGCGTCATCATGCGGTGGTTCTCGGAGTAGGTGGAGTGGATGCTCCACTTGCCGTGGGGGGTGATGTAGTTCATCAGCCTGCCGCCGTCCGGGACGCCGGCGCCTTCGGTGTCGGCCATCATCACCGCGTCGGGTTTGGGCTTGTAGGTCGGCAGGGCCTCGCCGAAGCGCAGGTACTGCTCGTGGTCGAGGTAGAAGTGCTGGCGGCCGGTGAGCGTGCGCCACGGCACGAGGCGCTCGCGGTTCAGGGCGAACGGGGTGTAGGCGCGGCCCGCCTTCACGATGCCGGTCCAGGTGGGGCTGGTCAGGACACGCCGGGGCTGGGCCACCAGATCGTCGAAGGTGATGCGCACGTCGCGGCTCCCCTCGGCGAGGTCGGTCAGCTGCACCCCGGTCTTGTGCTCCTCGTACGCGAAGGCGCGGTGCGCGAGCTCGCCGTTGCTGACCGGATCGAGCGCCAGGATGGCGTTGGCGACGTCGCGCGCCCCCTCCAGCGAGGGGTAGGTGGTGGCGGGGGGCGCTGCGCTGTCGGCATCGTGCCGCCGAGCGCGGGGCCGCTGGGCCCCGCGGACGCCGTCGGGATCGCCGAAGGTGCGGGGGTTGGCGGCGCGGAGCTCGGCGTAGACGTCGGCCACGTCGATCTTGAGGCCGTGGACGCCGAGGCCGTTGCGTTCCACCCCCGGACCCAGCGTGAGCATGCGGTCGTAGAGGTGGGCGTAGTCGCGTCGCACCACCTGGACATGGGGCATCGAGCGACCGGGCTCGGGATCGGTCTCGGCCGCCCGCCAGTCGGCCACGCGCGGCTGGGCCAGCTCGTCGGGCGTGTCGTGCTTGAGGGGCTGCAGGACGACGTCGAGCAGCGGTTCCGGGGCCGACGTTCGCGCCAGGTCCGAGACCTTGCGGGCCAGGCCCTTGAAGACCTCCCAATCGGAGCGTGACTCCCATGCCGGGGGCACTGCCTCCTGCATGGGGTTGATGAAGCTGTGCAGGTCGGTGCTGTT
>JASBRS010000012.1 GCA_030149325.1 Deinococci bacterium | reverse complement strand
CTGAATCTCCACCGACGGATCCGCCGCCGCAGCCGCAAACGTAATCGCCGCCGTCAACGTCGTCTTCCCATGATCCACATGCCCAATCGTCCCAACATTCACATGCGGCTTCGTACGCTCAAACACACCCTTAGCCATGATCTAGCGTCCTTTCCCAGCCGAAACGAGCCGGCCCGCGTGTTCGCGAGCGCGACTCGATCCGGCTTCGGGGTTCAGCCTTGGAGCTCGTGGACGGGATTGAACCGTCGACCTCTCCCTTACCAAGGGAGTGCTCTACCACTGAGCTACACGAGCCCGCCTTCGTACCCCGTCGTTGCCGCCCGGTCCTGTGCGACGAGCCGCCTCGGCGCCAGCGCGCACAGGACCTGGACTGGAGCGGGAGACGGGATTCGAACCCGCGACATTCAGCTTGGGAAGCTGACGCTCTACCAACTGAGCTACTCCCGCGTTCTGGTTCCGCCCGTAGGCGGACGTCGGCCGTGGCCGACGGTGGTGGGCAGGGCTGGATTCGAACCAGCGTAGGCAAAAGCCAACGGATTTACAGTCCGTCCCCTTTAACCACTCGGGCACCTACCCGCACCCTGGACATCGCACCCGCGGAGTCCGCGGCCTTCGCGTCGTGGAGCCACCCATCGGAGTCGAACCGACAACCTTCCGATTACAAGTCGGATGCTCTACCGGTTGAGCTAGGGTGGCGCGCCGCAACCGCGGCCCCGCCGACGCTCGCCCGCGCCCCCGAGCTTCGGAGGTGGGTCCCGGGCTGACGTCCGAATGCCTAAGTTAGCACGCCCCATTTTCGCCTGTCAACGGACCGAATCCCCGTGCGAGACGCGCCTAACGGCCCGCCGACCGCGACCCCCGGCATGGCCGCGGGGCCGTCCCCGTCGCGCCCCCTCCCGACCGTCGCCTCAGACCACCGAGTCGACGCTCGCTGGATGCTACGCTTGTGCGCGATGGAGGCACATCCATGAGAATAGGGTCGCTGGGCCTTCCCGAGTTGTTGATCATCCTGCTGGTCGTTCTGCTCATCTTCGGGCCGCGCAGGCTACCGGAGATGGCCAAGGGTCTCGGTCAGTCCGTCCGCGAGTTCCGCAAGGGCGTGAAGGACATGAAGGAGGACTTCGAGGCGGAGGCGAACGACAGCGGCTCGAAGGCGCCTGCCAAGGCGCCCGCCGCGGCGCCCGCCACGGCGACCGCCAGTGAAGGTGCGGCTGCGTCGGCACCGACGCAGGCTGCGGCTCCCGCGGAAGCGGCCCCCGCGGCCGCCCCCGCCGAGGGCGACAACGAGGCGAAGGGAGCCTGAACCCGCCACCAGGCCGTGACGGCCGCGCCCCTTCCGGGTGCGGCCGGCGTCCACGTTGGGTTCGACCGCAGCCGTGACCCTGATCGAACACTTCGAGGAGCTGCGCACCCGGCTCCTCATCGCTTTCGGCGCCTGGGTGGTGGGCTCGGGCCTGGCCTTCGTGTTCCGCTTCCAGATCCTGGACTGGCTCAAGGCACCGCTGCCGGGCAACACCACGCTCAGCTACTTCGGGGTGCTCGAGCCGTTCACGGTGTCGATGCAGATCGCCAGCTTCTTCGGTGTGGTGGTCGCCTCGCCGGTGATCCTGGGCCAGCTCTGGGGCTTCATCGCTCCCGGCCTCTACGCGCACGAGCGGCGCTACGCCGTGCCCTTCATCTTCTTCGCGGTGCTTGCCTTCCTGACGGGCGTCGCCTTCGCCTACTACGCCGTCCTGCCGATCACCATCCCCATCCTGCTCGGCTTCCTGGGGACGGCCGCCACCGGCCTGCTGTCGATCGGCCGCTACATCTCCACCATCCTGATGCTCATGGGCGTCTTCGGGCTGATGTTCGAGATGCCCGTGCTGGGCTACCTGCTGGCCCGCATCGGCATCCTACGCTCTGCGCCGCTCGCCAAGAACCGCCGCTACGCCATCGTGATCGGGCTGGTGTTCGCAGCCGTCATCACGCCGACCGGCGATCCCTTCAACCTCTCGCTCGTCGCGGTCCCCCTCATCGTGCTCTACGAGGTGACGGTCTGGGTGGTGCGCTTCTCGCAACGAAGGACGGAGTATGGACGGGAAGATCCAGAGCCTACGAGCCCGAATTGACGGCCTGAACCTGCAACTCCTCGAGCTCCTGTCGGAGCGCGCGCGCCTGGCGCAGGCCATCGGCGAGCTGCAGTCGGCGATGGGGCTGTCGCACTACGACCCGGTCCGTGAGCAGGAGATGCTCGAGGCGCTCACCGCCGCCAACCCCGGCCCCTTCACCGACGCCACCGTGAAGAGCCTGTTCAAGCAGATCTTCCAGGCCAGCATGCAGCTCGAGGAGGCCGAGGAGAAGCGCCACTACCTGACCTCGCGCAGCGCCCATCGGGCCGACACCGTGGTGGAGGTCGGCAACGTCGCCATCGGCGGACGCCACGCGCCCGTGCTGGTGGCCGGACCGTGCGCCATCGAGTCGGCCGAACAGGTCGAGGCGGTGGCCGCGCGGGTGGCCTCGCGCGGCGTCACGCTGTTCCGCGGCGGCGCCTTCAAGCCCCGCACCGACCCCTACAGCTTCCAGGGGCTCGGCGAGGAGGGGCTGCGCCTGGCGCGGGAGGCCTGCGACCGCCACGGGCTCGCCTTCGTCAGCGAGATCATGGACGCCAAGGAGCTGCCGCTGTTCGAGGAGCACGTCGACATGCTGCAGATCGGCGCCCGCAACATGCAGAACTTCACGCTCCTCAAGGCCGTCGGGCGCAGCCGCAAGCCGGTGCTGCTCAAGCGCGGGCTGGCGGCCACCGTCGAGGAGTGGGTGATGGCGGCCGAGTACCTCCTCAACGAGGGCAACCCCAACGTGGTGCTGTGCGAGCGCGGCATCCGCACCTTCGAGCGCTACACCCGCAACACCCTCGACGTCTCCGCGGTGGCGCTGGCCAAGCTCGAGACGCACCTGCCGGTGCTGGTCGACGTGACGCACTCCGGCGGCCGTCGCGACCTGTTGGTGCCGCTCACCAAGGCCGGGCTGGCCATCGGCGCCGACGGCATCATGATCGAGGTGCACCCCAACCCCGCGGTGGCGCTCTCCGACCAGAAGCAGCAGGTCGACTTCGAGACCTTCGACCGCTACCTCGAGGACACCGGCTACCACACCAAGCTCTCGGAGAAGCGTCACGAGGTCTACGGCTTCTAGGCGCCAGCGATGCCCGGGCTCGAGGACCTCCTCAACTTCGTCTTGAAGGCCACCAACGTGGCCCCGGCCTACAGCGCCGAACGCTGCATCGCGGTGACCCAGTCGAGCACCGCCTGCCACGCCTGCGTGGCCGTATGCCCGCACGAGGCCGTGAGGCTCGGCCGCCAGGTGGAGATCGACGAGGTCGACTGCACCGGCTGCGGGCTGTGCGTCCAGGTCTGCCCCTCGCAGGCGCTCGAGCCCAAGCTCAGCTACCAGCCCGGCGCCTCCGTGCGCTGCTCGCAGGTCGAGGGGACGGCCCAGAGCGTGGTCTGCCTCGGACGCCTGCAGGCCGGCGACGTGGTACGGCTGGTGGCCCGCCACGGCGACGTGACGCTGGCGCACGGCGATTGCGCCGACTGCCCGGTCGGGGTCCCGCAGGTGCTGGAGGGACTGGCACGGGCCATCGCCGAGGCCGAGGCGCTGGTGGCCGTCCACGGCCGCACCATCGAGGTGAGGGTCGAGCAGCGCGAGCAGCTCGACCAGGACCGACCGCCGGCCGGCCTCAGCCGTCGCGCCCTCCTCACCGGCGGCCTGCGCAACGTGCGACGCTCCGCCGCCGAGGCGTTGGCCCCGCTGGAGGGGATGCTCCGCCTCAAGGACGAGGAGGACGGCCCCCGACCGCTACCGCGCGAACTGGCGCGGCGCTACCGGGTGCTGGAGCTGGCCGCGCCGTCCCCCGAGACGCCCGTGCCGTGGCGTCTGCCCCGCATCGACGACGGCTGCATCCTGTGTCCGGTGTGCACGCGGGTGTGCCCCACCGGAGCGTTCTCCCGCGACTTCGAGCCGGAGCAGGGCGAGGGCCCGGTGTTGCGCCTCGATCCCGAACGCTGCCTCGATTGCGACGCCTGCGTGCGTGCCTGCCCCGTCAAGGTCATCCGCATGGACGACGACGTCCGCTGGGGGGAGCTCTCGGGCGGCACGACCGAGGTGTACCGCAAGGCACCCGACGAGCCGGGCAGCGACCCCGCCTACCACTGAGCGCCTGTTTACGCGCCGGCACGCACGGCGACCGGTGCGGGCAGGTCCGCGGGGCGTACACTGACCCATGACGGTGGACGATTGGGTCTTCGAGGCCGTGGAGGCGTCCGGCACGAAGGGCGCGACGCTGCGCGAGGTCCAGCGCTTCATCGACGAGAAGCACTTCGAAGAGCTGGCCATCGACACCATCGAGGCCGCTCTGGCATCGCTCGTGGCGCAGGGGCGCTTGCAGCTCGACGGTCAGCGCTACGCCGTAGCGCAGCGTACGAGCAAGGAGGACGCCCTCAAGAAGCTCTTCGGCGATCCCTAGACCGATACGCGGCTCCACCGGGACCGCACCCAGGAGGCAGCATGACCACGCGCGCACCGTCCGCCACCGCTCTGTCGCTGGAGGACTTCTACGACCTCGACGCCCTCTACACCCCGGAGGAGCGCATGATCCGCGACGCCGTCAGGGACTTCGTGCGCAGCGAGATCCTCCCCTCGGTCGCCGACTGGTGGCGCGACGACCGCTTCCCCGAGGAGCTGCCGCGACGGTTCGGGGAGCTCGGCGTGCTGGGCGCCACGCTGCCCGAGCGCTACGGCGGCGCCGGGGCCTCCTATACCGCCTACGGCCTCATCAACCGCGAGCTCGAGTACGCCGATTCCGGCATGCGGTCGTTCGTGAGCGTGCAGTCGAGCCTGGTGATGTACCCCATCCATCGCTACGGCTCCGACGCCCTGCGCGACCGCTGGCTGCCGCGCCTGGCCAGCGGCGAGGCGGTCGGCTGCTTCGGCCTGACCGAACCCGACGCCGGCAGCGACCCCGGGGCGATGCGCACGCGGGCCCGCAAGGTGGGCGACGGCTACGTCCTCAACGGCGTCAAGCGCTGGATCACCAACGGCTCGCGGGCCGACGTGGCCATCATCTGGGCGAAGGACGAGGCCACCGGCGACATCCTCGGCTTCGTCGTCGACACCTCGACCGAGGGCTTCCAGGCCGTCGACATCAAGACCAAGGCGTCGATGCGCGCCTCGGTCACCTCCGAGCTGTACCTCGACGACGTCGTCGTCCCCGCCTCCGACCGTCTCGACGTGGTGGGACTCAAGGGCGCCCTGAGCTGCCTCAACCAGGCGCGCTTCGGCATCGCCTTCGGGGTGCTGGGAGCCGCCCAGGCCTGCTTCGACGAGGTCACCGCCTACGTCGCCGACCGCCCCAGCTTCGGGCAGCCGCTGGCCGGCAAGCAGATCGTCCAGGAGCGTCTGGCCGACATGCTGGCGGGCATCACCCAGGGCAGCCTGCTCGCCTACCGCCTGGCGCAACTCAAGGCCGACGGCGGCGACCGGCCGGCCCGCGTGTCGCTGGCCAAGCGCGAGAACGTGCGCACCGCCCTCGCCGTCGCCCGGGCCGCCCGCGACCTGCTCGGCGGCAACGGCATCACCACCGAGTACGCCGCCATCCGGCACCTGCTCAACCTGGAGACGGTGGCTACCTACGAGGGCACGGACACCGTGCACACCCTGGTCTTGGGTCGGGAGATCACCGGCACCAGCGCCTTCTGAACGCCACGACGGCGCTGCGGGAGCGGGCCCGGCTCAGCGCATGGCCAGCGCCGCCAGCGCCAACAGGGCCACCACCGAGAGGGCGCGCACGGCGTGGTGGCGCGCCACCACCCGCCCCAGCACCCAGCGGGCGTTGAGGTAGGAGGCCAGCCAGGTGAGGGCCAGGCCGCCGCCGAGGATGCCCACCGCGAAGCGCAGGCCGTACGCCAGCGCCACGGCGGCGACCACCAGGGCCACCGCGGCGAGGAGGAAGAGCCCTGCCAGGCGCGGCATGCGCCGGCTCACCGCCCAGGCTCCGAAGGCGTTGACCGCCACCAGGGCCAGCACCGCCAGCACCACCAAGACCAGCAGCGCCAGCACCCGTCAGCCCTCCCCCACCGTCGGTGCCAGCACCTCCAGCGGGTGGGCGTCGGCGAGCACATCCTGCAGGTAGCGCACCTCGACGGGCTTGCGACTCTGGGCACGCAGCCGATCCACCAGCCAGGCATCGGCCCCGGAGGCACGATCGGCCAGGACGCGCACGGCCGCCACCCCACCGCGCCGGCCGAAGAGCCTGCCGGCCCCCAGCACCTCGGCGTCGGTGGGCGCCAGCCAGCCGCCCAAGCGCTCGGCCTCGGCGCGCAGGTCGCGCGGGTCGAGGCGATGCTGCGGGACGATCAGCTCGCCCGCCTCGGTCAGCCTCGCCGCCATGGCATCGTCCAGCAGCCACGGCTGGGCGACCAGCCCCACCGTCCTGCCCTCCTCGGGCCGACGCGTCCAGCGCGGCGGCTGCGGGCGGAACGGGCGCGCCTCCGCGCGGCGTCGCCCCCAGATCCTGCGCACGCTGTGGGCGTCGTGTACCAGGTTCTGAAGCGCCGTCACGGCGATGGCCTCGACGCCCTGCTCCAGCGACGCCGGCACCGCCACCAACGGCGGCAATCCGGCCACCGCAGCACGCAGGGCGTCGGGGAAGTCGGCGACCCACGGATCCCCGGCGCCGCCGGGGGCGATCGCGCCGGCCGGCGCCCCCTGGCCGTCGATCCCGGGGTTCAGGTCGGGCACGAACAGCACGTCGACCTGAGCCAGCGCCAGCGCCTGCGCCGCCGCCGCACGGAACGCCAGCGGACCGACGGCGGCGACCCGCGGGTCGGACCAGGCGGCCAGCACGGCGTCGGCGGGGGCCAGCACCGGCTCCGCCTCGGCGTCGCGTACCAGCCGGAGCCAGAGCGCGCCGTAGCGCTCCCACAACAGGGTCGTCACGAATCCCACTCGCACGGCTCGGAAGTCTAGCACGCCGGCGGCCCCGGCCGCGCGCTACGCCTGCGCCGGCGAAGGCACGGCCAGGCGCGCCAGCAGGGCCGACGCCAGGCGCAGGGCCGCCGCCTTGTCGAGGAACTGGTTGCCGTTGCCGCACTTGGGGGACAGCACGCAGCGGGGGCAGCCGCTCTCACAGGGGCAGTCGCGCAGCAGATCGCGCGCCGCGCTCAGCCATGCCTGGAACTGCGCGGCGCCCGCGCGGGCGTAGCCGACCCCGCCCGGGTAGCCGTCGTAGATGAACACCGTGCTCTCCCCGGTGGGAGGGTAGTGGGGGTACGAGACCCCGCCGACGTCGGCGCGCTCGCACAGCACGAACGCCGGCAACAGCCCGATGAGGGTGTGCTCCAGGGCGTGGAGCGCTCCGGGGAGCTCGTCGGGCCGCACCGCCGCCTCGACGTCGCGGGTACGGAACCACAGCGCCTGGGTGGCGTAGCTCGTCTCCGGGAGGTCCAGGGCCCGCTCCTCCAGGACCGCGGCCGAGACGTAGCGCTTCTTCACGTACCCCGTCACCGTCGTCGTGACGCGCACGCGACCGACGCGCAGGGTGTCGGAGATGGCCTCGGTCTCGTGGAGGATGTCGATGTCGGTCTCGGAGCGGGGTTGGGTGTAGTAGTCCTCGATGTGCGGCAGCAGCTCGGCCAGCCCGCGCTCGAGATCGAGCCGGACCACCAAGTAGGGGTCGCCCTGGTGCAGGTAGACGGCCCCGGGGTGCAGGTCCCGCAGCGCGGTGGCCGGGTCGGCCGTGCCCAGCGACCTCCCGGTCGCGTCCTTGAGCCGGACGAGGCGGCCCCCGCTGCCGCGCAGGCTGAGGCGGCGATGGGGGTAGCGCGCGAGCGTGGTCCACGTCCCGGGGGCACGATGCAGCCCCGGCACCGCGGCCAGGTCGAGCCCGGGATCGACCAGACCCTCGACCTCCTCGTCGCGGATCGGCAGCTCGGCCGCGGCGCAGGCCAGGTGCAGGGGATGCAGCTCGCTGTTGTACGGATCGGCCACCGCGTCCTCCACGCGTCCCTCGGTGAGGAGCTCGGGGTGGTGGAGGTAGTACTCGTCGAGCGGGTCGTTGCCGGGGACCAGCAGCGTCAGGGCCCGTCGCCCCTGCCGCCCCGCACGCCCCGATCGCTGCCACAGGGCCATCTTCGAGCCCGGGTACCCCACCAGCACCACGGCGTCGACGCCGCCGATGTCCATCCCCAGCTCGAGCGCGCTGGTGGCGGTGAGCACCCGGATGTCGCCGTTCCGGAAGCCCGCTTCCAGCAGACGCCGGTCCTCGGGGCTGTAGCCGGCCCGGTAGCTCTGCAGCAGCGGCACCAGCTCCCCCTGGAGCTGACCGACGGCGTACCTGCGTACCAGCTCGGCGACCTTGCGGGAGTTGCAGAACACCAGGCTCTTGATGCCGAGACGCACGAAGTTCGCCGCCAGCTCGGCGGCCTCGGTGGTAGCGCTGCGCCGTCGCACGCCGCCGTCGGTGGCGGCGGGTCGCCACAGCACGAACTCCCGGGCCCCGCTGGGGGCCTCGTCCCGATCGATGAGCTCGAAGGGCTCGCCGGTGAGCGCCTCGGCGTGCTGCAGCGGGTTGCCCACGGTGGCGCTGGCCGCGATGAGACGCGGCGCCGCACCGTAGTGACGGGCCACGCGCAGGAGCCGCCGCACGATGTTGGCGACGTGCGTCCCCAACACCCCGCGATAGCTGTGCAACTCGTCCAGCACCACGGTGTCGAGTCGCGCCAGGAACGACGCCCAGCGCGCGTGGTAGGGCAGCACCCCGTAGTGCAGCATGTCGGGGTTGGTCAGCGCCAGGTGGACCCCCTGGCGGACCTCGGCCCGGCGCTCGGCGGGCGTATCGCCGTCGTAGCAGGCGATGCCGTGAGCGCCCAGATCGCTCCCCAACCGACCCGCCAGCTCGACCAAGCGACCGAGCTGGTCGTGGGCGAGGGCCTTGGTCGGGTAGAGGTAAAGGCTGGTCCCGCCCGCGGCGGCCGCCTCCAGGGTCGGCAGTTGGTACACCAGCGATTTCCCGGAGGCCGTGGCGGTCGCCACCACCACGTTGCGTCGCGAGGCCACCAGCTCCAGGGCGTGCGCCTGGTGGAGGTAGGGCACCAGGCTGAGCGAGGCGAGGGCGTCGGCGTAGGGGCCGCGGTAGTCCTCCGCCAGGCGCCCCGGCCGCGGCGGGAAGAAGGCGTAGCTCGCGAGCTGATCGCGGTACTCGGGCAGTCCGGTCAACAGGGCGTGGAAGCTCTCCTCGCGCGCGGGGCTCACGCCCGGAGCCTACCCCACGGAGGGCCGATCCCGCCGTCGCCGACGGCCGGGGGCCGACCGTCGGTGCGCGGGGCCGGTGGTACACTTCCCGTGGTCCATCGATGCCGGCGCCGGGGCCCCAGGGCGGCCCGAGGGCCGGCCGTGCCGGCCGCGCTCGCCGCGCGTCCGGGCGACGGATCGCCGCGGTGCCGCCGTACGGTCGCGCCGCCTTCGGGTCGGACCCGGCGGCTCCCGCGAGGTACGCGCCGCACCACGATCCGCACTCGGCGCCTCGGCGCCCGGAGGTTCACATGAAAGTCTTCGTACTCGGCGGTGACGGGTTCTGCGGCTGGCCCACCAGCCTGCACCTCAGCAACCAAGGCCACGACATCACCATCATCGACAACCTCAGCCGCCGCAACATCGACAACGAACTCGAAGCCGGCAGCCTCACCCCCATCCAACCCATGGGCAAACGCCTCAAGGCCTGGCACGAAGTCAGCGGCAACACCATCCGCTTCGAACGCCTCGACATCGCCGACAACTACCACCGCCTGCTCACCCTCATCCAAGACGAACAACCCGACGCCATCGTCCACTTCGCCGAACAACGCGCCGCCCCCTACAGCATGAAATCCAGCTGGCACAAGCGCTACACCGTCAACAACAACCTCAACGCCACCCACAACACCCTCGCCGCCATCGTCGAAGCCAACACCGACACCCACCTCATCCACCTCGGCACCATGGGCGTCTACGGCTACGGCACCGCCGGCATGAAGATCCCCGAAGGCTACCTCCCCATCGAAGTCACCACCGACGACGGCGACAAGATCCGCCAGGAGATCCTCTACCCCCCCAACCCCGGCAGCATCTACCACCTCACCAAGACCCAAGACCAACTCTTCTTCGCCTACTACGCCAAGAACGATAGGCTCCGCATCACCGACCTCCACCAAGGCATCGTCTGGGGCACCAACACCCAAGACACCCTCCAAGACGAACGCCTCATCAACCGCTTCGACTACGACGGCGACTACGGCACCGTCCTCAACCGCTTCCTCATGCAAGCCGCCGTCCACTACCCCCTCACCGTCCACGGCACCGGCGGCCAGACCCGCGCCTTCATCCACATCCAAGACACCGTCCGCTGCATCCAACTCGCCCTCGAGAACCCACCCCAACGAGGCGACCGCGTCAAGATCCTCAACCAGATGACCGAAACCCACCGCGTCCGCGACCTCGCCCACATCGTCTCAGACCTCACTGGCGCCACCATCGAGAACGTCCCCAACCCCCGCAACGAAGACGCCGAGAACGAACTCCACGTCCGCAACGACCTCTTCCTCGACCTCGGCCTCCAACCCACCACCCTCCAACAAGGCCTCCTCGAAGAAGTCACCACCATCGCCAAGAGATACGCCCACCGCGCCGACACCACCAAGATCCCCTGCACCAGCACCTGGACCCGCAACCAACAAGCCGGCGAACCCCAGACCCCCCACCAGGCCACCGAGCAACCCGCCTGAGCGCCAGGGCCCGCGCGAGCAGCGCGGGCCCCCGCCGTCGGGACCGCCCGCCACCCCGGCCCCCGGCGCGTTCGACCCCGTGCCCGCATGCGCATCGTCTTCTTCACCGAGACCTTCCTCCCCAAGATCGACGGGGTGGTCACGCGCCTCGTCCGTACCCTCGAGCAGCTCGGCGCGCTCGGCCATCAGGCGCTGATCTTCGCCCCGCACAACCCACCCGAGAGCTACGCCGGCCATCGCATCGTGCGCGTGCCGGGGGTCCCCTTCCGACCCTGGTACCCGGAGCTGTTCCTCGGCCTGCCGCGCCCGCGGCTGGGGCGCGAGCTCGACCGCTTCCAGCCCGACATCGTCCACGTCATCAATCCGGTGGTGCTCGGCCTGTGGGGCACCGCCATCGCCAAGCAACGCAACCTGCCGCTGCTGGCCAGCTACCACACCGACATCACGCAGTACGCCGAGGCCCTGCGTCTGCGGTTCCTGACGGAGCCGTCGCGCATCTTCCTACGGGACGTCCACAACCAGGCGCACGTCAATCTCTGCACCAGCGGGCCGATGGTCAACTCCGCGCGCGGCCTCGGCATCCGTCGCGTGCGGCTGTGGCCGAAGGCCGTCGACACCGACCTCTACCACCCGGACAAGCGCTCCCAGGCGATGCGCGTGCGCCTCACCGACGGCCACCCCGAGGACCCGCTGATGGTCTACGTGGGACGGCTGTCGTTCGAGAAGCGTCTCGATTGGCTGTACGCCCCCATCACGCAGATCCCGCGCGTGCGCCTGGCGCTGGTGGGGTCGGGGCCGGCCGAAGCGGTGCTGCGCGAGCGCTTCAAGGGCACCCGAACCGTCTTCACGGGGTACATGGGCGGCGAGGAGCTGGCGGCGGCCTACGCCAGCGCCGACGTGTTCGCCTTCCCCTCCGACACCGAGACGCTCGGCTTCGTGGCGATGGAGGCGATGGCGTCGGGTGTCCCGCCGGTGGGCGCTCGCGCCGGCGGCATCCCCGACGTCATCCAGGAGGGGGTCACGGGGTTGATGTTCACCCCCGGGGATCTGGGCGACCTGACCGACAAGCTGCGCCGCCTGCTGACCGACACCGAGCTCCGTCGGCGTCTCGGCGCCGCCGCGCGCCGCGACATGGAGCGCTTCGGATGGCGCACGGCCACCGAGGGCCTGGTCGACGCCTACCGGCTCGCCATCCGCGTGCGCGATCGTTTCGACCCCCCCACCGCGGGCTGACCCCGACCTCGCGGCCGGGGGCTCACGTCCCCCCGAAGCGAGGCAGCACCAGCGGCCGTTCGCCGTCCGGTCGCACCTCGACCCCCTCGCCGAAGACCCGCCGCACCAGCGGCGCGGTCAGCACCTCGGACGCCGTTCCCTGCGCGACCACCCGGCCCGCGCTGAGCACCGCCAGCCGATCGCACGCCCGTGCCGCCAGGTTGAGGTCGTGGAGCACCACCAGCGCACCCAGTCCACGCGCGACCTCGTGCCTGGTGAGCGTCAGCAGCTCGACCTGGTAGCGCAGGTCGAGGTGGGTGGTCGGTTCGTCGAGCAGCAGCATGCGCGGCCGCTGCGCCAGGGCCCGCGCCAGCACCACGCGCTGGCGTTCCCCGCCCGACAGCTCCTCGGCCGAGCGGTCGCGCAGGTGGCGGGTGTCGGTGTGGTCGAGGGCCCAGCTCACGGCCTCGCGGTCCTCGCGCGAGGCCGGCCGCCACAGCCCCTGGTGCGGCGTGCGCCCCATGGCGACGAGCTCCGCCACGGTGTAGCCGGGCGGCAGCGTTGCCGTCTGTGGCACGACCGCCAGGGCACGGGCGAGCGCCAGACGCGGCCAGCGGTCGAGCTCGCGATCGTCGAGCAGGACGTGACCGGCCCGGAGCGGAAGGCGTCGCGTGAGGGCTCGTAGCAGCGTCGACTTGCCGGCGCCGTTGGGGCCGATGATCCCCACCATCTCCCCGGGACGCACCGCGACGTCGGCGCCGACCAGCACGTCCGTCCCGCCGTAGCCGGCGGTGACCCCGCGCGCTTCCAGGCTCATGGCGGCGTCACCGCCCCCGCTGCTGGCGCCGTAGCAGGGCCAGGAAGAAGGGGCCGCCCACCAGCGCGGTCACGATGCCGACCGGGATCTCCGCCGGCGCCAGCACGGTCCGCGCCACGAGATCGGCGAGCACCAGGAAGAGTGCCCCCCACAGTGCCGAGAGTGGCAGCAGGCGGCCGTGCGCCGGCCC
The DNA here is from genome assembly GCA_030149325.1 of Deinococci bacterium. Lineage (GTDB taxonomy): Bacteria > Deinococcota > Deinococci > Deinococcales > Trueperaceae > JASBRS01. Next base: position 26,530 of record JASBRS010000012.1, on the reverse strand, counting down.
GAAGGCCAGCCGCACGGCGTGGGGCACCACCAGGCCCACGAAGCCGATGACGCCCGCCGCGCTGACGGCGGCCGCGGTCGCCAGCGTCGCCGCCCCGAGCAGGGCGAACTTGACGGACTCGACCGGGACCCCGAGCTGCGCCGCGGCCTCCTCCCCGAGCTGCATCACGTCGAGCGACCGGCCCGCCAGCAGCAGCAGGGCCGCGGCCGGCAGCGCCAGCGGAAGCATCGCCAGCAGGCCGTCCCAACTGGAGAAGGCGAAGCTCCCGAGCAGCCAGCTCAGGATGCCGGCGGCACGATCGCGCGAGGCCAGCATCAGGAAGGAGGTGGCGGCCGCCAGGCTCGAGCCCAACACCACCCCCGCCAGGATCAGCGACACGGTCGGCAACCGTGCCCCCTGGCGGGCCAGCGCCACCACCGCCGCGACGGTGGCCAGGGCACAGGCGAAGGCCGCCCAGGGCACCCCCAGGCGCGCCAGCCAGGGCACGCTGCCGGCGAGCACCAGCACCAGGCTGGCGCCGAAGCCGGCCCCGCTGGCGGCCCCCAGCAGGTAGGGGTCGGCGAGAGGGTTGCGGAACACGCCCTGGAAGGCGGCGCCGGCCAGGGCCAGCGAGGCGCCCACCGTCGCCGCCATCAGCACGCGGGGCAACCGGAGCTGCCACACGATGGTGTCGGTCGTCCCGTGGAGGCGGCCCGTCACGCCGTCGAGGAGGGCGCCCAACAGCTCCCCGGGCGCGATGTGAACGCCGCCTACCGCCACCGCGAGCGCCGCCACCGCCGCCAGGGCCAGCCCCGAGAGCAGCAGCGGGGCGGGCCCGCGCCGGGGCAGCAGCCGGGAGGCGGGGAGCGCGCGGGCCATGACCTAGAAGCGCCCCGGATGGAGCAGGCGCGCCAGGAGCAACACGGCGTCCCCCATGCGCGGCCCGGCCCGGCTGAGGAGGTCGACCTGCGGCTGCGTCAGGGTGATCACGCGTCCGTCGCGGACGGCGGTCAGCCCCTGCCAGCCGGGCCGGCTCTCGGCGCCGGCCACCGTCTGGCCGTAGGGGGCGTCCATCAGCAGCACCACCTGAGGGTCGCGCTGCACCACGAACTCGGGGTCGACCTGGGGGTACTCGCCCATGGCGGCGGTCACCACGGTGGCTCCGCCGGCCTTCGCCAGCAGCGTCCCCAGGTACGAGCTCGGCCCCACGCTGTAGGGGGTGGCATCGAGCTCGACGAACACCCGCTGCACCGGCAGGCCGGCCACCTGGCGCGCCACCGCGGCGACCTGCCCCTCGATGGTCCCCCTCACCACGGCGGCGCGGGTCTCGACGTCGAGCAGGTGACCGACGGTGCCGAGGAAGGCGAGCGCCTGGTCGTAGGTCTGGGGCGTGCCGGCGTAGACGGGGATGCCGAGCTTCCGCAGCCGGTCGGCCAGGCCGCTGTACTCGTCGGTGAGGACGAGGTCGGGGTGGAGGGCGACCAGCGCCTCGAGGTCGGGGCTGGTGGCACTCCCCAGGTGCGGCAGGTCGGCGACCTGCTGCGGCCAGTCGCTGAACTGGTCGACGCCCACGAGCCGGTCGCAGGCGGCGAGCGCACACACGGTCTCGGTGTCGCTGGGGATCATCGACACGATCCGTTGGGGCGGCGCCGTCAACGTCAGCTCGTGCCCGAGCTCGTCGGTGACGGTGATGGGATAGGTCGTGGCCAGCGCTACCTGGAGCGCCAGCAGCAGGACCACGAGGAACGCCACACGCTTCATACCAACGCCTCCTCAGCTCCTGCGATGGGAGAAAAAGAGATCCATCCCGGAGGGGATGGATGCCGTTGGCCGCGGTGGCGGCTTCTGGGCGACCCTTCCTCGTCCTCGCAAGGGGGTGCTTCGTCGGGGCACGGTACTCGGACTTCGGCCGCCTGAGCGGCGCTTCACCGTTGCGGGACAGTGCCGGGATCGCACCGGACTTCCCCGTGAACCGACAGCCGTAGCCTACGACGCCCCCCTGGGGCTGTCAAACGCCCGGCGGCGCCGGTCGGGCGGAACGCCGTAGCGCTGCGGCTGCGTGGTAGGCTCCGCGCTGTGACGCTGCTGCGCCCCCTGTCGGAGCTGGCCGCACCGCCGCCGCCCCGCGCCGAGCGCCTGGTGCCGCCACCGCGCTTCGAGCGCGTCTCCTTCGACAGCTACCGCCCGCAACACGCCAGCCAGGCCGACGCCTTGGATCGGGTGCGGGCCTTCGTGGAGGACGCCGAGCGCGCGCTGAGCTCCCCGCCCCGCAGGCGGTCGGTCTGGCCCCCTCGGCGCCGACGCGCGCCCGGCCGCGGGCTCTACCTCGACGGCGGCTTCGGGGTCGGCAAGACCCACCTGCTGGCCGCCGCCTACTTCCGCGCCGACGTCGCGGCGAAGCACTACCTCAGCTTCCAGGAGCTCGTGTACCTGATCGGCGTGCTCGGCATGGAACGCGCCCGCGAGGAGCTGGGCGGGGCGCGCCTGCTCCTGATCGATGAGTTCGAGCTCGACGATCCGGGCAACACCCTCATCGTCAAGACCTTCCTGGGCTCGGTGGCGGCCGCCGGCGGCTACGTGCTCACGACCTCCAACACCGCGCCCGAGGCGCAGGGGGCGGGGCGCTTCAACGCCGACGACTTCCAGCGGGAGATCCAGTCCCTGGCCGAACGCTTCGAGACGGTGACGCTCGACAGTCCGGACTACCGGCACCGCGAGCAGTTGGGGCGATGGATCACGCGTCCCGCGTTCGAGCGGGCGTGCCGGGCCCCGGACGGCCCCGAACCGCGCTACTTCGCCCCCTTCGACGAGCTGCTGGCGCTGCTGACGGCGCTGCACCCCTCGCGCTACGACGGTCTGCTGCGCCAGATCGGCACCCTCTACCTCGCCGACGTCCAGGCGCTGGCGACGCAGAACGACGCGCTGCGGTTCGTCCACTTCGTGGACAAGCTCTACGATCTCGGGGTGACGCTCCGCGCCACCGGCACCCGTCCGATGGCGGAGCTCTTCGACGTCAGCTACCGCGACAGCGCCTACGCCAAGAAGCACCTGCGATGCCTCTCGCGCCTGGGCGAGCTGCTGAGCGAGCACCCGCCCGACGCCGCCGCCGTCCCCGGCAGCGGCCTGCCCGTCCGCGCGGGGTGACGGGGGCGGCGGCCCTCAGCGGCCGCCCGCACCGACACCCGCCGGACGCGGGACCACCCCATCGAAGCGAGCCAGCAGGTCGCGGGCGATGGCGCCGCTGCCCCCGGGCGGCCCCATCCGTTCCGGACCCGTCCGCACCGCCCGTTGCCTCTCCGGACCGTCCGCCGCCAGGCGTTCGAGTGCGGTCGCGATCGCCTCGGCACGCGGCGCGCAGATGGTGAGGGCCTCCGCCAGGAGCCGCTGCTGGTTGGCGAGGAAGGCCCGTCCGTGGCTCGGGGGCAGCGGGAACGACACCACCGGCAGGCCCTGGGCGGCCGCCTGCTCGTGCGCCGTCCCGGACGTCCCCAACGCCAGCCGGGCGCTCGCCAGGACGTCGCCGAAACGCCCCTCGACGAACCACAGCCGGGCGCCGCGATCCGCGCGCAGGGCGGCGACCCGTCCGGCCAGCGGCGGGGCACCCGCATCGGGAAGCCAACCCTCCAGCTCCGGCAGCGGCCCTCCGGTCCACGCCACCAGGCCCAAGGCGTCCTCCATCCGCGCCAGCGCCTGCGCCATGATCCCGAGCGCCTCGCGCCGGTGCTCACGCGAGCCCGGCAGCAGCGCGATCGCCGTGACGCCTGCCGGCACCTCGAGCGGTGCGCCCGCCGCCTCGTCGACCATGGGGTTGCCCAGGCACCGTGCGTGGCCCACCCCTCGCTCGCGTAGCCACGCCGCCGTCGGGCCGTCGCGGGTGTAGACCACCTGCGCCCGGTGGCGCATCAGCGCCCGCTCGGGGTAGCGCACCCCCTCCATGAAGTAGCGGTTGAGCCGCCGCGGCCCGGGGCCCGAGGCGTGGTAGCGCGAGACCAAGGGCTGGACCACCGCGCGGAAGCGCGCCTGCGCCACCGCAGCCAGCGCCTGGGCGTAGACGTCGCCGACCACCACCAGCCCATCGGTCCGCAGCCGCGCCAGCTCGGCGACCTGCCGCACGGTCATGCCCAGGAGGCCGGCCCGAAGGTCGGCGACCAGGTTGGCCAGCGAGTGCACCGTGACACCGCCGCTCGGCATCACGCGGCACGGTCCGAGGCGCGGGACGTCGGCCCGCGCGTAGGCCGAGCCGTCGTCGACGAGGGGGAAGGCGCGCAGCTCCAGGTCGCGGTCGAGCGCATGCAGGGCGGTCGCCAGCGAGGCACCCACGACGTCCTCGCCGTGTCCGTTGGAGACGATGGTGAGGGTGCGCATGCGCCCTTCCGTCCGGCGGCGGGAGGCTCAGCCGTCCTGCAGGCGGGGTGCCGCGCCCCAGCCGAGCTTGAGACGCAGGAGGTCGTAGAAGCTGTGGCGCCCCGACGACACCAGCATCAGGTCGGTGGGCGCCGCCGCGATCGAGAACAGATCGCCCTGGTGGAGGTCCATGCGCTCCTGGCCGTCGACCACCAGGGCGAGCTCGTGGGCGTCGCTCTCGACGCGGAAGCTGGCGCGGGCGCCGCCCTCGATGACGATCGGGCGGTTGGTCAGCGAGTGCGGGGCCAGCGGCGTGACCACGAAGGCGCGCAGCCCCTGGCTGACGATCGGCCCGCCGAGCGACAGCGAGTAGGCCGTCGACCCCACCGGGGTGGAGACCACCAGGCCGTCGGCGCGGTACTGGATGGCGTGCGATCCGTCGATCTCCATGGCGATGTTGACCAGCCTGGCCACCACGCCCTGCGACACCACCACGTCGTTGAGTGCGTAGGTCGGGGGGTGGCCGCCGCCGTTGAGCGTGACCTGCAACATGATGCGGGGGTTGATGCGCCACCCCTCGGGCTCCCTGCCCTCCAGGTAGGCGCGCACCTCGTCGGCGCTGAACTCGGCCAGGAAGCCGAGCTTGCCCAGGTTCACGCCCACCACCGGCGTGCGCGACCCCACCAGGCGGCGCGCCGCCCCCAGCAGGGTGCCGTCGCCTCCCACCGACACCACCATGTCGGCGCCCTGCGAGCGCTCGGCCAACGGCAGCGTGCCTTCGAGGTCGAGCTCGACCTCGGCCCCGAGGTCGCGCATGCGGTCGCTCAGCTCGTGTGCCAGCGCGTGCGCCTCGGGCTTGTAGCGCGTGCTGGTGACGATGGCGCGCTCGAGCCCGCGGGCGGGCGTGGTGAACGCCCGGCCGTCCGAGGCCGATGCGCTGCCGCTCAAGCGGCGCCCACCCCGGAGAGCGCGTCCATCACCTGGGAGACCACCTCGTCCAGCGTCAGGTCGCCGGTGTCGATGTGCAGTGCGTCGGGCGCCGGAGCCGACTGGGCGGCGTCGAGCCGGTCGCGCCGGCGCATGGCGTCGGCCACCTCGCGGAGGTCGGCAGCGCGCTCGCCCACGCGGCGCCGCGCCCGTACCTCGGGGGGAGCCGTCAGGTAGAACTTGGCGCGGGCGCCGGGGAACACCGTCGTCCCCATGTCGCGCCCGTCGATCACGAACGGACCCGGGATCTCCCGCAGGCGCTCGGTGACCCAGGCGCGCACGCGCGGATGGCGCGCGACGGCGGAGACGCTGGCATCGATGGCGTCGGTATGGAGCCCATCGGTGACGTCGCGGCCGTCGACCGTCAGGCGGTCTCCTTGCAACGACGGCAGCAGGCGCACCACGGTGCCCGTCAGCCGGGCCATCACCTCGCGCTCGTCGCCGGGGTCGCCTGCCCCCTCCTCGACCAGCAGCGCAGCCACCCGGTAGAGCAGGCCGCTGGACACGAACGGGATGCCGAGCTCGCCGGCCACCCTCCGCGCCACGCTGGACTTGCCCGACGCTGCCGGGCCGTCGATCGTGATGACGTCCTCCACGTCGTTCATGATAGCCCTCCGGCCACCAGCGCGAGGAAGTCGTCGAAGAAGCCGGGGTAGGTCTTGGCGACGCATCCCGGGTCGCGGATCACGACGTTCGGCAGGGCCGCTCCCACCACCGCCAGCGCCATCGCCATGCGGTGGTCGCCGTAGGTGTCGAGCGTCACCGGCGCTCGCGGTGGCTGCGCCAGCGGGTGCACGAGGAGGCCATCGCGCTCCTCCTCGACGGTCGCCCCCAGCCGGCGCAGCTCGGTGGCCAGCGCCGACAGGCGGTCGGTCTCCTTGATTCGGAGGTTCCAGACGTTGCGGATGTGCACCGGCCGGTCGGCGAAGAGCGCCACCGCTGCCAGCGTCTGCGCCTGGTCGGGCATGTCGTTGAGATCGAAGTCGCCGCCGCGGACGCGGCCGCCGGCGGGCCCCTGGACCGCGGTTGCGTCCTCGTCGCGGACCACCCGGCAGCCCATGCGCTCGAGCACCTCGAGGATCCGGGCGTCCCCCTGCCGCGTGGCCGACCCCAGGTTGGTCACGCGAACGCGTCCGCCCGTCACGGCCGCCGCAGCCCAGAAGTAGCCGGCCGCCATGGCGTCGCCCTCGACGGTGACCTCCCGAGCACGATAGCGCCCGGGCCGGACCCGGAAGCGGGCGTAGCCGTCGCGCTCGACCTGCACGCCGAAGTCGTGCATGACGTCGAGCGTCATGTCGATGAAGGGCTTGGACTGCAGCTCGCCGACGACCTCCAGGGTGACGGCGTCGTCGGCGTAGGGCGCCGCCATCAGCAGGGCCGACAGGTACTGGGAGCTGCGCCCTCCCGGGACGCTCGCCACGCCCCCGCGCAACCCGGCGGCGTGCACCTCGAGCGGGGGGCAGCCGTTGCCCTTCAGGCTGTGGGCGTCGGCGCCCAGCTCACGCAGGGCCGAGAGCAGGTCCTCGATGGGGCGTTCGCGCATGCGCTCGACCCCGTCGAGCCGGTAGCGGCCGTGGCCCAGGGCCACCAGGGCCGTCAAGAAGCGGATGCTGGTCCCCGACAGGCGAAGGTCGAGCTCGGCCCTGGCGGCCGGCACCCGCCCGCCGGCACCGTGCACCTCGATCTCGCCGCCGCGGGCGTGCACCTCGAGGCCCAGGGCGCCGAGCGCCCGGATCAGGACCTCGGAGTCCTCGGCGACCAGGGCACCGTGCAGGCGGCTGACGCCGTCGGCCAGCGCGGCGACCACCAGGTAGCGGTTGGTGAGGCTCTTCGAACCGGGTACGCGGAGGCTGCCCTCGACGGGCCCTCGGGGTTCCACGCGCACGGTCTCGGACGTCGTCGACATCGCCCCGAAGGATACCACCGTCCCGCGCGCGTCTTCCGGTCGACGCGGCCGGCACGACCCGCGGGCTAAGCTGGCGCCCGTGAGCGTGCCACCCAGCCTGCAGACCATCGTCGACGCCTTCCGCAGCGCCCCTCGCAGCCTGCGCCTGCCGCTGCTGCTGGAGTACGCGCGCAAGGTGCCTCCCCTCCCCGACGGCCTCGACGCCGATCTCGAGCGCGTGCACGAGTGCCAGACGCCGCTCTTCCTGCGGGCGGCGGTGGCCGAGGACGGTACCGTGGCGCTGGCGTTCGATGCTCCCGAGGAGGCGCCCACCACCCGCGGCTTCGCGGGCGTGGTGTACGCCGGGCTGTCGGGGCTACCGGTGGACGAGGTGCTGGACACGCCCGACGACTTCTACCTGGACATGGGCCTGAGTGAGCTCATCTCGCCGCTGCGGCTGCGGGGCATGGGAGCGATCGTGGCGCGCGTCAAACGGCAGCTCCGGGAGGCGGCGAGCACGGGCTGACGCGTCCGGGCTAGCCGCGGGACGGCGGCGTCTGCTACAGTGGCAAGGCTTGGATCAGACCCGGGGGCCCTGCGCAGCGGGGCCGCGGGCGGAGGACGAACGATGAAAAAGGACATCCACCCCAAGATGGTGCCGTGCAAGGTGATCTGCGAGGGCCAGGTGGTGCTGGAGACCTACAGCACCAAGGCCGAACTCCACGTCGACGTGTGGTCGGGGAACCACCCCTTCTTCACCGGCCAGCAGCGCTTCATCGACACCGAGGGTCGCGTCGAGAAGTTCCAGAAGCGCTTCGGCGACAGCTACCGGCGGGGCAAGGGCAAGTAGCCCCAGCACCGGGGCGCCTCCAGCGCGCCCGTGCCTGCGCGGCCGCTCCGGAAGGAGCGGCCGTCGTCGTGGTACCTCAGCGAGGTACCGCCGCCACCACCCGGGTACCGCCCCCCGGCGTGCTGTCCACCTCGAAGCGGCCGCCGCGCGCCTGCACGCGTTCGCGCATCTGCTTCAGCCCCAGCCCGCCGGCGCTGGTGACGCGGTCGCCCACCTTCACGGGATCGAACCCCTTGCCGTCGTCGCGAACGCTGACGTAGGCCATGCGCCCGTCGTCGGAGCCCACACGGATCTCCACCGTGCGCGCGGCGGAGTGCTTGGCCACGTTGTTCATCGCTTCCTGGAAGATCCGGAACAGCACCGTCTCCGACTTGAGATCGAGCTCCGGCAGCGCTCCGACCTCGAGGTCGACGTGGACGTCGTTCTGCTGGCCGAAGTCGACGGCGTAGCGGCGCACCGTCTCGACGAAGCCGTAGCGTTCGAGGTCGACCGGGCGCAGCGCGAAGATGCTGCGCCGGACCTCCTTGATGGTCTCGCGCACGGTCTCCCTGGCACGCCCCAGCTCGTGCATCGCCTTGGCCCCGTCGCGCTCCAAGAGCCGCGTGACGAGGTCGAGCTTGAGGGCGGTGAAGGCCAGCGACTGCGCCACGCCGTCGTGGATCTCGCGCGCGATGCGGGCCCGCTCCTCGGCGATGGCGAGCTCCTCCGAGTGCAGGTAGGCGCTGGCGTTCCGTACCGCCAGGCCGACCTGGCTCGCCAGCAGGTTCAGGAACGGCAGGTTGGCGGCGTCGAAGTGATCGGGGCTGGGGTGCGTCAGGACCACCACCCCCAACAGCCCCTCGTCGGCCAGCAGCGGCAGCGTCACGGCACTGCCGGCGCCGTCGAGGAGCGGCGCCCCCTCGCGGCGGTCGTCGGCCGACAGGCGGCTGACGATGCGGGCCTCGCGCGATCCGACGCCCCGGCCGATCAGGCCCTGGCCCAGCCGCACCGGCGGACTGGCGGTGCCGGGCGCGAGGCCCTCGGCCGACCTGAGGTGCAGCAGCTCGCCCTCGTCGGACAGGTAGACGCCCCCGACGCGCGCCTCGACGCGCGCCATCATCTGCACCAGCAGCGTCCGCAGCAGGCGCTCGAGGTTGCCTTCGGCGCGGATGGAGCGGTCGACGTCGAACAGCGTCATCAGGTCGCGGGTGCGGCTGCGTGACGCCTCGGCCGCCGCCGAGAACTCCGACGCCAGGATCGAGAAGGCCTCGCGCTGTCGTCCGTCGGGGTTGTGGTCGTAGTAGGCGTGGAGCGAGCCCTCGAGGCTGCCGCCCCAGGTCAGCGGCGACGTGAGCACCCAGCCGTCGCGGTCCCCGAAGCTTATGCGCTCGCCCCGGCTCTGGTGGCTGCGCAGGGCACCGTCGCGGGCGATGGCGTCGGCTTCCTGCTCGGGGCTGAGGCCCACCCCGCTGGTCACGCCGAAGCCTCCCGGCCCCACCAGCACGGCGACCGCCTCCGCCCCGGTGACCTCGCGGATGCCGCGGGAGGCCGCGGCCAGGGCCGCCTCCAGGTCGGAGGCGGCGGCGAACTGCTCGGTCACCTTCTGGATGGCAGTGAGCATCTCGTGGCTGTCGCGGAGCTGCTCGAACAGGTGGGCCAGCTCGTCCTGCGCCTGCTCGCGCAGCCGCACCTCGGTGGCGATCCAGTTCAGGGTGGCGTAGGTCGCCAGCGGCCCGAGGATGCTGTAGAAGAGGAGCTGCGCCCAGAACTGGTAGCGTTCGCCGCCGAGCGGGACCACCACCAGTTGGTGGAGCAGGACCACGCCGACGATGGTGAGCGGCAACCACAGGCGCGCGGCGCGGACCTGATCGTAGAGGCTGCCTCGATGCTCGGCGCGCGGCGCATCCGCCGAGGCTCGGATCACGCCTCCTCCCCGGTGCTCCGTCCCCCCCGTGCAGGCCTGAACTCGCTCATGAGGATCGGATAGACGAGCAGGTAGGTGCCGAGCACGAGCCCCATCTGGATCCAGAAGTTGTCCACCCAGGTGAGCCCGACGGCCTTGAGGACCATGACGACGAGCGTCAGCAGCAGGGCGAACGCCAACGACTTCAGCAGCAGGCGCACCATCTTGCCGACGGTGATGCGCCGGGCCTCCTCCAGGCTGCGCCGCTCGGCCTTGCGGCGTTGCTGTTTCTTCGACATGCCTCATCATAGGCCGCGGGCGGGGTCACGCCGGTCGGGCGCCGGCGGCCCGCCGTGCCCCCCGGCTTGCCTCCCAGGCCCGCCAGGGGCGAGACTGCGGAGGTGAGCGTGCCCTTCCATGCCGAGCTCGCGGAGCTGTTCCGGGAGGCCGGCGGCCGCCCGCTGGCACAGGTCGCCAGCGTCTCGCCCGAGGGCCTTCCCGAGGTCCGCACCGTGGTGCTGCGAGGACTCGCCGACGACGGCGGCCCCTGGTTCGTCAGCGACCGACGCAGCGCCAAGTTCCGAGCGCTGGAGCGCCGCCCCACCCTGGAGCTGTGCCTGTGGTGGGCGCCTGGCGGCGTGCAGTGGCGGCTGCGGGGTCGCGCCGTGGTGCACCGCGACGACGCGCTGGCCTCGAGGAGCTGGGACGCGCTCCCCGGGGCCACCCGGGCGCTGTTCTTCTCCCCGCCGCCGGGCCTCGACCTCGCCGACGTCGACCGATCGGCGGTAGGGGGCGCCGGAGCTGCGGCACCTCCCGACTTCGCCGTCGTCGCGATGGAGCTCGAGCGCTGCGAACGCCTGCTGCTGGGCCCGCCGCTGGCGCGCACGTCCTGGACGCGAGCGAGCTCGACCTGGCGGCAGCGGGAGCTGGTGCCGTGAAACGCCCGCGTCGGCCCCGCCCGGCGGCTCGGCCTCCCGCTCGGATCGCCCACGCCGCTCCGCGCGTGCGGGGCGGCGGCCGGGGTACCGGAAGGGCCACCGCATGAGACGGCGTTCCGAACGTCGGCCCGACGAGTGGCTGCGCTTCCTGGCCAGCGTGCGCTACCCGCTGCTGCTGTTCGCCGCGGTGGTGGTCCTGGGGACGGTCGCCTTCAAGGTGACCTGGGCCCCCTTCCGCGCGAGCTGGCTCGACGCGCTGTACATGACCTTCATCACCGTCACCACGGTGGGCTACAGCGAGCTCTACCCGCTCGATGCCGTCGGTCGGCTGGTGGCGATCGTGGTGGCGGTGGCCGGCATCGGCAGCCTGTTCTACCTGCTGGCTGCGGTGATGGACTTCCTGGTCGCGCAGCAGGTGCGCGACCCGTTCGGGAGGAGGAGCATGAGACAACGCATCGCCGCCCTCTCGGGGCACGTCGTGGTGGTGGGCTACGGTCGCATGGGCCGTCGCTCCGCCGAGGAGCTCGCCCACGAGCGCGTGCCCTTCGTGGTGGTCGACTCCGACCCCAGCGTCGGCGCCCTGTTGCAGGACGCCGACGTGCCCTTCGTGGTGGGCGACGGCGACGACGAGGAGGTCCTGGAGAGCGCCGGCCTGGCGCGCGCCCGCGGCCTCATCGTCGCCACCAACTCCGACGCCACCAACGCCTTCGTGGTGATGACCGCGCGCGCCCTCAACCCCGCGCTCCTGATCGTGGCCCGCGCCGACGACCCCTCGGCCGTCCGCAAGCTCGAGCGGGCGGGGGCCGATCGCGCCATCGACCTCTACACCCTGGGCGGGCGCCGGCTCGCCAACACCGTGGTGAGGCCGTCGACCGTCGACTTCCTGCACGGCACCCTGCGCGAACGGCGGGGCGAGCTCTCCATCGAGGAGGAGGCGGTGGCCGAGACCAGCGAGCTGGCGGGCCGCACGCTGCAGGAGCTCGACCTCCGACGCCGCACGGGCGCCAGCGTGCTGGCGGTGTTCCGAGGCCAGGAGACGCACCCCAACCCCGAGTCGGGCTTCGTCCTGCAGGCGGGCGATCGCCTCCTGGTGATGGCGACGGTCGAGCAGATCAGCGCCCTGCGCAGCCTCACGCGGGCCTGAGGCTGCGCCGGAACGGCCCTCCCCGCCTCCGGTTGGGTACACTCGCGCCATGACCGAACCCCCCGACGGCGCCACTCAGGAGCCGACGACGCCCGTCTCCGACGCCCCCTCCCCGACCTCCGCGAACGACCTGGAGCCCGAGCTGCGGTCGTTGGTGGGCGACCAGCCGGTCGTCACCGTGACGGCGCACGGGACGCGCTACACGCTCCTGGGCACCGCTCATGTGTCGCGCGCGAGCGCCGAGGTCGTGGGCGCCCTGGCCCGCAGCGGGCACTTCGACGCCGTCGCGGTCGAGCTCGATGCCGGGCGCTACGCCGCCCTGACCGATGCCGATCGCTGGGCCAAGATGGACCTCTTCCGCGTGTTCCGCGAAGGCAAGGCGGGGATGGTCGCCGCCAACCTCGCGCTGGGGGCGTTCCAGCAGCGGCTGGCGGACCAGCTCGGCATCGAGCCGGGCGCCGAGATGCGGGCCGCCATCGAGGGCGCGCGCGCGGCCGAGGTCGACCTGCTGCTCGTCGACCGCGACATCGGGGTCACGTTGCGGCGGGTCTACGCCAACGTCCCCTGGTGGCAACGCATGACCCTGCTGGCGGGCCTGGCGGCCAGCGTCCTGAGCCGGGAGGAGATCACCGAGGAGGAGATCGAGCGGCTCAAGGAAGGGGACATGCTGGAGGCCACCTTCACCGAGTTCGCCGAGCGCTCCGAACGCCTCTACGTCCCCCTCATCCAGGAACGCGACCGCTACATGGCGGCCCGCCTGGAGCAGGAGGCGTCGCTCCCGGGAGCCGCCCGCAAGGTGCTGGTGGTGCTCGGGGCCGGGCACCTCCAGGGCATCGCCGCGACGCTGGCGGAGCCGCCGTCGAGCCCTCCCGCGGAACGCATCGCGGAGCTCGCGCAGGTCCCGAAGGGCCGGCGTTGGGGGAAGATCGTGCCGTGGATGATCGTGGCCGTGGTGCTGGTCGGCTTCGTGCTGGGCTTCGCGCGCAGCCCCTCCCTCGGGCTGTCGCTGCTGGCCGACTGGGTGGTGATCAACGGCGGGCTGGCCGGCCTCGGCGCCGCCATCGCGCTGGCTCATCCCCTCACGGTGGTCGCGACCGCGTTGGCCGCGCCGCTCACCTCGCTGAACCCGCTGGTCGGAGCCGGCTTCGTGGCCGCGGGCGTCGAGCTGTGGCTCCGCAAGCCCAACGTCGGCGACTTCGCCAGCCTGCGCGCCGACGTCACCACCCTGCGCGGCTGGTGGCGCAACCGCGTCGCCCGCATCTTCCTGGTGTTCCTGCTGTCGACCCTCGGGTCGGCGATCGGGACCTACCTGGCCGGCTTCCGCATCTTCGGACGGCTGCTCGGCTGAAGCGCGGCCCCGTCGCCGGTCACGGACCCGTCACGGACCGCTCGCCGCCGGCTTGGCCGGCGTGCCGTCCAGGACCCACTGCGCGTAGGCGTCCACGAAGGTGAAGCTGGTGTCGTGGGCCCCCGAGGCCAGCAGGTAGGTCAGGAAGTCCCCCACGTCCTGCGCGGTGCTGCGCTCGAAGACCTGGGCTCCGGAGAGGCCGGCGAAGCGCCCGTTGGTCGCCTTCGGCAGGGCCTGCTCCGCTTCGTTGGCGGTCGCGCGGAGCTCCTGGACCAGCACCCCCACCAGCCCTTCGGGATGATCGAGATCGCCCGCGCCGTAGAGCGGGGCGTTGCTGTTCAGCGCCGTCATGGTGATGGCGCGGCCGAGGAGCTGACGTAGCGGCACCGCACCGGCCGCCACCTCGACGGTGGTCGCACCGTCGACCTTGCGCCCGTCGGCCGCCGTCGCCAGGACGGTGATCCGGTAGCTCCCGGGTGTCAGGTCTGCGGGCAGGGTCAGCGCCAGGTCGTCGACCACGAATCCGACCGCGTTCTGGGGGATCGCCACCTCCTCGCTGGCGCGCGCCAGCTCGGCGCCGTCCATCCCCAGCAAGCGGTAGCTCAGCGTGACGCGCCGCGGGAGCGCATCGCCGGGGGTGCTCAGCTCGAAGCTGGGGTAGACGGCGTCCAACGGGTGGTAGGGACTGGCGGCCGACCCGCGCTTGCCGAGCGTGAGCGTGATGCCGCCGCCGAGCTCCATCACGGGAGGCGGCGCGCTCAGGGCCTCGGCGCGCGCCTGCGCCTCGCTGCGCAGCGGCGCGTCGGCGGCCGACTCCCCGAGGTAGGCCTGGTACGACCGCAGCGCCTCGCTGCGCTGACCGTCGGCCTCGTACAGCCAGGCGAGGGCGAACGCGACCCCCGGTTGATCGGGGTAGCGACCGCGGGCTCGCTCCAGGTCGCCGATGGCCTCGGCGTCCACCTTGGGGTCGACGCGCAGGGCGTCGCTGTAGGCGCTCATGCCCTGCTGCAGCCGGCCGGTCACGACCCGGACGAGGCCCAGGTTGTAGTCGGCGATGGTCTCCCCGGGATCGAGGCTGAGGGCCTTGAGCGAGGCCTGCTCGCTCTCGTTCAGGAAGCCGAGGAGGTAGTACGACCAGCCCAGGTTGGTCCAGTACAGGGCGCTCCCGGGCTCGAGCTCCACCGCCACCTTCAGCGCCTCGGCGGCCGCCAGCGGGTCGTTCTGGTCGAAGGCGATGTAGGACAGGCGCTCGAAGCCGTAGGTCTGGAACGGGGCGGCGCGGTCCAGCGCCTGGAGGGCGCTCTTCTCCAGCTCGACCTGCTTGGCCTACTGCGCCGCCACCGAGGCGCCGAGCAGCGCGGCCGGGTCGTCGGCGGCGTTGTCGAGCACCGCCTTGACGTCGGCGAGGGCGGCGGCGGTGTCGCCGCGTTCGTTCAGGAACGCCGCCCGGGCGGCGCGGCCGAAGGGGTAGGCACCGGCGGCGCGGTCGAAGGCGGCCGCGGCCCCCTGCTTGTCATTGACGCTGCTGTCGAGGGCGCCGATCCACACCTGGGCCACTCCCAGCCCCGTGGCCCGCTCGGCGGCCTGGAACAGCTGCGCGCTGTGTGCCGCGTCGAGCTGCGCCAGGCTCAACGACGCCACCGCCACGCGCAGCGGGTCGCGTGCGTCACCGCCGTGGAGAACGGCGTCGAGATCGGCGGCCAGGCGCTGCGCCTGCGGCGGCAGCGCGTCGGAGGGGCCGGCCTGCGCCAAGGCGTTGGCGGCGTCCTGCGGCAGGCCCGCCGACAGCAGGGCGAGGGCGCGCACGTACGCTCCGTAGCTCCCGCTGAGGTCGAGCTTGGGATCGACGGCGGCCGAGGCCTGCCCCGTCACCGCGGCCACCACCCCGGCCGCCTTCACGGCCAGCGTCCCGGGGGCGTCCTTGGGCGCCTCGACGACGGCCTGGCGCAGACCCGCGGCCGAGGCGACCACCAGGTCGAGGCGGTAACCGGCGTCGGTTACGGCGATGGAGCCGGTGACCGCGACGTCGGCTCCGAGGGCGCCGCGCAGGATCGGGGCGCCGCTCGGTCCGGTCATCGTCTTCGGCCCGAGCAACGTGGCCAGGTTGATGAAGCCGCCCGGCGCCACCAGCGGCGGCACCAGGCCCGGAGCGGTGCCCGGCCCGACGACCTGCATGGGACCGTCGAAGGCGGTAGCCACGCGGTCGGCGACGGCCACGCCCAGCAGCGCATCCTGGCTGTCGAAGGGGTACACGACGAGGCTCGACGCCAAGGCGCTGGCGCCGAGGAGGAGGGTGGTCAGGACGAGCAAGCACCTACGCATGCGGGCCTCCAGATGGCGTCAGGCTAGCACGGCGACCGTCCCCCGGAAGGTGCCGGAGGGCGGCCCGCCGGCGGCCCGGGTACGGTAGGTCGGGCCCTACTCGAGCAGCGCCTCGAACTCCTCGAGGAGGGCGATCGCGCGCTCTTCGCTGCGCCCGATCACCAGGATGGTGTTCTGGCCGGCCAGGGTACCGACGATCTCGTCGCGATCGAGCTTGTCGATGACGTACGCGATGCCCGAGGCGTGACCCTCGTCGGTGGTGATCACGATGAGGTTCTCGCCGCGGTCGAGGTCGCGGACGAACAGCCGGAAGCGCTGGCCGAGCTCGCCGACCACGTCCTCCTGCGCCGTCAGCGGGGTCGAGCGGTAGCGGTGCTGCCCGTTCCCCGCGGGCAGGCGCACCAGACGCAGCTCGTTGACGTCACGACTGATGGTCGCCTGCGTCACCTTGATGCCGCGCCTCGCGAGATGCTCGGCGATCTCCGCCTGGGTGGAGATGAACTCGCTCTCCACCAGCTCCGCGATCAGACGTTGGCGGTACTCTTTGCTCGGCATAATTATTCAGTATAACCCGGCTCAGGCGGGGTCCGTGACGTCGTCGGCCGCACGCGACAACAACGGCAGCGCCTCGTCGAGCAACCGGTCGGCCAGGTCGCGCTTCGACATCCGAGGCCAGGGCTGCGCCGAGCCGTCGGCACGCACGAGCGTGATGTCGTTGGCCTCCGCCGCGAAGCCGACGCCCTCACGGGCGGGGTAGTTCAGGGCGATGAAGGCCAGGCCCTTGTCGCGCGCCTTGCGCGCCGCCCGCTCGACGCCCTCGTGCGTCTCCATCGCGAAGCCGACCAGCACCTGGTGACGGCGGCGCCGCGCCAGCCCGGCCAGCAGGTCGGGCGTGCGCACCAGCCGCACGGTGAGGTCGCCCTCCGTCTTGGGCTCCTTGCGGTCCGAGCGCTCGGCCGCGCGCCAGTCCCCGACGGCCGCCGTCATCACCACCAGGTCGCACGCGTCGAAGGCCGCCTCGAGGGCGGCGCCCATCGAGGCGGCGTCCTCGACCCGCACCACCTCCACGCCGGGCGGATCGGGCAGCCCGCTCGGGCCCGTCACCAACGTCACGGAAGCCCCACGGGCGTGGGCCGCCTCCGCGACCGCGAAGCCGGTCCGGCCGCTGGACGGGTTGCTCAGGAAACGCACGGGGTCGAGGTACTCGCGCGTCGGGCCGGCGGACACCAGCACCCGTACCCCCTGCAGGTCACGATCGAAGGGGAGCCCCAACGCCGCCGCGACGATCGCCTCGGGCTCCGCCATCCTGCCCATGCCCGTGCCCTCCTCGACCCCACCCAGGGGTCCCTCGACGGGGCCGACGAAGGCGTGCCCCAGCGCCGCCAGGGTGCGCACGTTGGCCTGTACGGGGGGATGCTCCCACATCGCGGGGTTCATGGCGGGCGCCCACAGCACGCGCGGTACGCCGCCGGCGATGAGCGCCGACACCACGTCGTGGGCCCTGCCGGACGCGGCGGACGCCAGAGCGTCGGCCGTCGCGGGGGCCACCACCAGGCCGTCGGCCCAGCGCCCCCACTCCAGGTGGCGCACGCGTCCGTCGGCACGGAACCACAGCTCGCGGTCCAACACCTCGCCGCCGGCCGCGACCGCCAGCGACAGGCGCGTCACGAAGGCATAGGCGTCGTCGGTCGCGGCGGCGCGTACCTCGCAGCCCGCCTCCCGCAGCCGGCGCAGCACCGACGGCGTCTTGGTGGCCGCGATGCCGCCGCTGGCGGCGACGATCAGGCGGGGTCTACGCCTCGTCGGCCGGTTCGGGTCGGGCGACACCGAAGCTCGGCTCCTCCGGGCGTCGCTCCACCAACCGCTTGAGATCGTCGGTGCTCGGGAGCTCGTCGCCCCACACGATGTCGCGACCCGTCTCCAGCTCCTTCATGGCCAGGCTCACGGTGTTGCTCGTCCGCGGCGCCTCGTCGACGTCGAGCGTGGTCGGGATGCCCGCCTTGAGTTGAGCAGCGCGCCTCGCCACGATCATCGACAGCCGGTAGCGCGAGTCGGTCAGCGCCATCAGGGTGTCGTAGCCTTCCTGGGCCACCTCGTCCTCCTTCAGCGGGCCTCGCCCGCACCGCACGCAGAGCGGGCACCTCCCGCCGCTGCTCCGGGGCCGCCCGCCATGGCGGCGGGGGCCTAACAGGTGATTCTACACGACGGCCCGACGCCCGCGCGTGCAGCACGCCGCTGCGGTCGGGGGCGTCAGCCCTGCTCGCGCAGGAAGTCGGCGACGTCGCTGTCCTGGAGGTGGCTGGCGCGTGCCCGCTCGGCGCGGATGATGCTGGTGAAGAGCCCCACGGCGTCCTCGAGGACGTCGTTGACGATGGCGTAGTCGAACTCGCGGACCGCGCGGATCTCGTCGCGCGCCCGCGCCAGGCGCTTCTGGATCTTGGCCTCGCTGTCGGTGCCCCGCCCCCGCAGGCGGCGCTCGAGTTCGTACAACGAGGGCGGCGCGATGAACAGCATCACTGCCTCCGGGATCTTGCGCTTCACCTCCCGGGCGCCCACCAGCTCCAGCTCCAGCAGCACGTCGCTGCCGTCGTCCATGGCCTGCCGCACCGGCAGGCTCGGCGTGCCGTAGTAGTCGCCCACGTAGTCGGCGTACTCCAGCAGCTCGTCACGCTCGATCATGCCCTCGAAGGTGGTGCGGTCGTAGAAGTAGTACTGCTCGCCGTGCACCTCCCCCGGCCGACGCCCTCGCGTGGTCGCGGAGATGGAGTAGACCATGCCGTCGATCGCGGGCAGGGCGGCCCGTCGGATGGTGTCCTTGCCGACACCGGACGCGCCGGTCATGACGAACAGGATGCCCTTCCGATGTTGCGCCTCGTCCAACGTCGTGGCCGCTCCTCGCAGGTGGGGTGACCGCCCGCGCCGCCGTGGCGGCATCGGACTGCGCGCGACTGTACCACGAGCCGTCGGGGGTCAGCCGGGCTCCGGGGTGGCGTGGTAGGCGTGCAGGCGCAGCCGCTCGAGGGTCGCCAACCGGCCCCAGCGGTCGAGGCGCGCCACGTCCTCGTCGACGAAGCGCTTCAGCCGCTCGGGCTCGTCGACCAGCTCGACCACCAGCGGCTGCCGCTCGGGGCGGTAGACCAGCACCGACAGCGCCACGTCCAGGCCGTGCCGCCCGAACCCGGCCAGCCCCGGCAGCACGGTGGCCCCCCGCAGGCCGCGCTCGCGGGCGGCGTGGACCAGGGCCTCGGCCAGGCTCACGCGCCCGACCTTGTCGCCGGCCAGGGTGTAGACGCGCAGCAACGATGCCCCCTCCAGGCCGGCCCTGTGCAGCACACTCACGGGGTCTCGCTCCCGTCAGCTGCGGGGCGGAGGCGGGTCACGCGCTCCACCGTCACCAGACCGCCACCCGTCAGCAGCCGGCCCAACTCGTCGACGAAGGCGTCGATGCGACTCTCCGCGTCGACCACCTCGAACACCATCGGCAGGTCGCCCGAGAGGCGGAAGGGCTGCGGCTGGTGGAGCACCGAATCGGCGCCGTAGCCGAGGCTGCCGCGCAGCAGGGTCGCGCCGGACAGGCCGGCCTCGTGGGCGGCGACGAGCAGCGCCTCGGCCGCGGGGCGTCCTCCGACGCGATCGCTCTCGCCGAAGAACACCCTCAGCAGGGCGGCCTCCTCGCCGGACGACCGCGACGCAGCGCTCACGGCGCTCCCGCCAGCCGCAGCGCGGCGGCGCGGCCGGCCAGGATCGCCAGGTAGCCGACCGCCAGGTTGGCCATCACGTACGTGCCGGCGCGCACCAGCTCACCGTCACGGATGAGCAGCTGGCTCTCCAGCTCGAAGGTCGAGAAGGTGGTCAGGGCGCCGAGGAACCCGGTACCGACCGCGACCCGCGCCGCGGGCGATACCAGGCCGCGCAAGCCGAGCTCGGTCACGAACGCGAGCAGGAACGAGCCCGCCACGTTCACGAGCAGGGTCGCCAGCGGGAAGCCGGCGAAGCCGGTCCCCTGCAGCGCTCCCTGGACCCCGTTGGTGACCAGGTAGCGGGTCAGGGCGCCGAGAGCGCCCCCCAGCATGACTCCCAGGATGAGCATGGGTCCTCCCGGCGTCCGTGGAGTGAGGGCAGGCGTCATCAGCCGAACGCGGGCGGTTACGCGAGGGTGAACGCCATCACCCGCGCGGAGTGTATCATCCGGCCCGGCAGGGCGACAGCGCGCCCGGTCGACACCAGGGTCCTCCGGCCGGCCTCCAGGGGGTTGGGTGGTAGCATGGAATCCCGGGAAGGTGAGGCATGGACCGCAAGTACATCTTCATCACCGGTGGGGTGGTCTCGAGCCTGGGCAAGGGCATCGCAACGTCCAGCATCGGAGCGCTGCTCCGGGCCCGCGGCTACGCCGTGACCGCCATCAAGATCGACCCCTACATCAACGTCGACGCCGGCACCATGCGTCCCTACGAGCACGGCGAGGTGTTCGTGACGGACGACGGCGCCGAGACCGACCTCGACATCGGCACCTACGAGCGCTTCCTCGACGTCGACCTGGCGCGGGGCAACAACATCACGACCGGCCAGGTCTACCAGACGGTCATCGAGAAGGAGCGCCAGGGCGCCTACCTATCGCAGACGGTCCAGGTCATCCCCCACGTCACCGACGAGATCAAGCAGCGCATCGTCGACGCCGGCGAGCGGGTCGGCGCGGAGTTGGTGCTGGTCGAGGTCGGCGGCACGGTGGGCGACATCGAGTCGCTGCCCTTCCTGGAGGCGATCCGCCAGATCCGCTTCGAGATGGGCCGGGAGAACACCCTCTACCTCCACGTCACGCTGCTCCCCTACCTCGGGACCAGCGAGGAGTACAAGACCAAGCCCACGCAGCACTCGGTGGCCACCCTCCGCGGGGTGGGCATCCAGCCCGATGGCATCATCCTGCGCTCCAAGACGCCGGTCCCGGAGGAGGCGCGCCGCAAGATCGCGCTGTTCACCAACGTCGAGGCCGACGCGGTGTTCAACGCCTTCGACGCCGACTTCGTCTACGCCGTGCCGGAGATGCTGGAGCAGCAGAACATCGGGCGCTTCATCGAGCGCATGCTCTCGCTCGAGCGCGTCACCCCGGAGCTGCGCGTCTGGCAGGACGCCGTGCGGGTGCTGCGCCAGCCCGCCAGCGAGGTCTCCATCGCCGTGGTCGGCAAGTACGTGGCGATGCCCGACGCCTACTTGAGCCTGATGGAAGCCCTCAAGCACGCCGGCATCGCCAACGACGCACGCGTGAACATCGAGTGGGTCAACGCCGAGGCGCTGGTCGAGGCCGACCTGAGCCCGTTGCGGACGTTCGACGGCATCCTGGTGCCGGGGGGCTTCGGGGTGCGCGGCATCGAGGGCAAGGTCCGCGCGGCGCAGGTGGCGCGCGAGCACCGCGTCCCCTACCTCGGCATCTGCCTCGGCATGCAGGTGGCGGTCATCGAGTACGCCCGCAACGTCGCCCGCCTGGAGGCGGCCAACTCCACCGAGTTCGACCCCTACACTCCGCACCCGGTCATCGACCTGATGCCCGAGCAGCTCGAGGTGGCCGACATGGGGGGCACCATGCGGCTGGGGAGCTGGCCGATGCAGGTGAGCGACGGCACCCTGCTCCAGCGCCTCTACGATCCTGCGCCCGCCAGCCAGAACGTCGTCTACGAACGCCACCGCCACCGCTACGAGGTCAACCCCGGCTACGTCGCGCAGCTCAAGGACGCCGGGCTGACGGTGTCGGGCATCACCCCGGGCATGGCGGGGCGCGGCGAGGGCCTGGTGGAAGCGATCGAGATCGAAGGGCACCCCTTCTTCCTGGGCCTGCAGTCGCACCCCGAGTTCCGCTCCCGCCTGATGCGCCCCAGCCCGCCCTTCAAGGGCTTCATCCAGGCCGCGGTGGCGCGCGCCGGCGCGCGCCGGAACGACGCCGGTCCCGAGCGCGCGGCGGTCCCGGGCGAGGTGCTGCCGTGAGCGAGGGCCGTCGCTAGGTGGAGCCGAACGCGCCGCTGGTGATCGGGCTTGCGGGGGGCACCGGGTCCGGCAAGACCACGGTGGCCCAGGTGCTGGTGCAGGCCGCCGGCGCCGGCAACGTCACCGTCCTCCCCCAGGACGCCTACTACCGCGCACGCAGCGAGCTCGACGCCGCCGCACGGCGTTCGGTGAACTACGACGAGCCGACGGCCTTCGATACCTCGCTGCTGGCCGACCACGTCGATCGCCTGGTGCGCGGGGAGAGCGTCGAACGCCCGGTCTACGACTTCGTGCGCGACGATCGTGCGGCCCGCACGGTGCTCCTGCGCCCGACGCCGGTGCTCGTGGTCGAAGGCATCCTGGTGCTGCACGAGCCCGAGTTGCGCCGCCGCATGACCCTCAAGGTCTTCGTCGACGCGCCCCCCGACGAGCGCTTCATCCGCCGGCTCGAGCGCGACCTGCGCGAGCGCGGCCGGCCGGCCGACAGCGTCATCGAGCAGTACCGCCGCACCGTCCGCCCCATGCACGACCTCTTCGTCGAACCCACCAAGCAACACGCCGATCTGATCGTCCCCGAGGGCGGACGCAACCGCGTCGCCCTCGACGTGCTGGCGAGCTACGTCAGCCACCACATCGCGTCCAGGAACGGAGGCTGACGCCGTGCTGAAGTCCAGGTACCGACGGTGGCTGGCGGGGATCGTCCTGCTCAGCCTGATCCCCGCCGCCGTCCTCGTCGTCCGCAGGATCCAGTCGGAGGGCGTCAGCGAGAGGGTCGCGCTGATCATGGACGAGCCGGCCCTCGCCGACCAGGCCGCTCAGCTCGGCCTGACCCCGCTCGAGCTGGCCCAGCGCTACCGCGCCATGGGCCTCACCGGGATCGCGCTCTACGAGGACACCAGCGACAGCCTCGTCGCCAAGGGCCGCGCCGTCGCCCTGCTCGGCAGCGAGGCGACGGCGTTGGCCGTCGCGCGCGGCGAGGCGCCCCCCGACGTCCCCGCCGATGCCACGCTGGTGACCGCTCTGGTCCCGGGCGCCCTCGACGCCCTGGTCGCCGACAACGTGCCGGCGCCCCGCACCGTCGCGTTCGGCGGCCGCAGCTGGTACGTCTACCCCGGCGACGTCCGCGCCAGCCTGCCCGCCGGACCGGATCTGACGGAGATCCGAGCCTGGCACGACGCCGGCTTCGACATCGCCTACCGACCGCGCAACGCGCCCTACCGGCTGCTGCATCCCGGGGCCGACTTCCCCGAACTCGCTCACTACCTGATCTACAGCGGCACGCAGGTGCCCGGCTTCCCGGGCGACGTGGCCCCCCTGGTGAAGGCGTCGCAGCCCTACCTGACGGCGCTCATCGAGGGCACGCCGCAGCAGGGGCTCGACACGCTGCTCAACAGGGTGCCGACGGTGCGACTGCTGTCGTTCAACCAGGACTACGTCAACCGCCGCCTCAGCCCCCAGGACCTCGTCGACAAGTACATGCTGGCCGTGTCGGAGCGCAACATCCGCCTGCTCTACCTGCGCCCCTACACCACCAGCGACGGCGGTGACATGGTGGCCAACACCGAGCGCACCCTGAAGGGGCTGACGAGCGCCCTGCGCAAGGCGGGCTACACCGTCGGACCGCTGCAGGCGCAGACCTTCCACTACCGCACCAGCACCCTGCTGCGCGCCCTGGCCGGGGTCGGGATCGTGGCGGGGGTGCTGCTCCTGATCCCGCTCTTCCCCGCCCCCTGGGGGGTGCTGGTGGCGCTGCTGATCGCGGGGCTCGGGCTGGTCGCCGGGGGGCCCCGATGGGACGCACTGGCCCTGATGGCGGCGCTTACGTTCCCGGTCCTGGGCTACGGCCACCTTCGGCGCAACCCCTGGAGCGTGGTGCTCGCGACGCTCATCAGCGTCGCCGGGGCCGCGCTGCTGGCGGCGGTCGGCAGCGAGCGCGACACCATGCTGGCCATCCGCCCGTTCGCCGGCGTCGGCGCCACCCTGGTGGTCCCGCCGGCGCTGTTCCTGTTCCAGTACGCCCTGCGCTACCGCCGGCCCGCCGCCTGGGTCCGCGACTTCTGGGGCGCGGAGGTACGCGTCGGCCACGTCACGCTGGCGCTGGTGGCGGTCGCCGCCCTGGCGCTGGCGTTCCTGCGGCGCGGCAACACCCCGGTGATCGGCGCCTCGCACGCCGAGCTGGCGATCCGCCAGTGGCTGTCGGACATGTTCGTTCGGCCGCGCTTCAAGGAGTTGATCGGCCACCCGCTGGCCGTGCTGGCGTTGGCGAACCCACGCTGGCCGTCGTGGCTCCGCGGGCTCCTGCTCACGGGCGGCGTACTGGCGCAGGCCAGCGTGCTGAACACCTTCAGCCACTACCACACGCCCCTGCTGATCTCGGCGGAACGCACCTTCATCGCCCTGGCCATCGGGCTCGCCGTCGGCCTGCTGCTGGTGCCGATCGTCCGCATCGTCCTGGGCCTGGGCCGACGCTGGTTGGCGAGCGCCCCCGGCGAGTCCGAGGCGTGAGCGCGCCTGCTCGAGGGATGCGCGTCCTTCTGAGCGGCTACTACGGGTACGGCAACCTCGGGGACGAGGCGCTGCTGGCCGGCCTGATCGCGGGCCTGCGCGGGCAGGGCCACGAGGTGTGCGTGCTGTCGGGCGACCCCGCCGCCACGCGGGCCCTGCACGGCGTGCCCGCCGCCCACCGCTACCGCGGTCTGCTGCCGGCACTGCTGCGCGCGCAGGTGCTGGTGTCGGGGGGCGGCGGCCTGCTCCAGGACGTCACCAGCGCACGCAGCCTCGGCTACTACCTGGGCGTCATCGGCCTCGCCCGCAGGCTCGGCCGCCGCGCGCTGGTGTACGGCCAGTCGGTGGGCCCGCTCAGCGCCTCGGGGCGCGCCCGCGTGGCGCGGAGCCTCCGGGGGGTGCCGATCGCCGTTCGCGACGCTCCCTCGCAGGACCTGCTGACCGAGCTCGGGCTCCCGGCCGAGCGCGTGGCCGACGCGGCGCTGCTGTTGGGGCCCGTGCCCGCTCCCGGAGGCGCCGGCGAGCGTCCGCTGGTACTGGTGCCCCGCGCCGGCCACGATGACCTCAACGCTGCCCTCGAAGCGGCCGGCCGGAGGCTCGCCGACGCCGGCGTGCCGCTCGCGGTCCTGGCGCTCCACGAGGCCGAGGACGGCGCCGCCTCGCAACGGCTGGAGCGCGCGACCGGCGCGCGCAGGCTGCACGCCGCCGATCCGACCGATGCGCTGGCGCTGCTCGCGACGGCACGGTACGTGCTGTCGGCCCGGCTGCACGGTCTGATCCTGGCAGCGGTGGCCGGGGTGGGCTTCGCCGGGCTGGTCTACGACCCCAAGGTCGCCGGCTTCCTGGCCGACGCCGCCGCGCCCTGCCTGACACGGCCGGTCGACGTCGAGCGCCTGGTACGGCTCGGACTGGAGACGCCCGCGGCCGACGCCGAGGCCGTGACCCGGTTGCGCCGTCGCGCCCAGGACGGGCTCAGCTGGCTCGGAGATCACATCGGGGACTAAGCAATCCTCATGCGCTCGCGCTATCGTAGGGCCGTGCTCCGCGCGATCCGTCCCCTCCCCCTGCTGGTGCTCGTGCTGCTCCCCCTGGCCTTCGCCCAGGACGGCTACAGCCAGATGCAGGACCTGCTCGACCGCGGCTACTACAACTCGGCGGCGGAGCTCAACGGACCCGAGCTGATCAAGACCTACCCCGACCAGCCGCGCGCGCACTACCTGTACGCCTACGCCCTCTACCTGACGGGCAACCTCACCGACGCCCAGAAGCAGCTCGACGTCGCGACCGGGCTCGTCCAGGGGGACGCCGGCCCCGAGTACCTGCACCTCAGCGGTCTGCTGAAGGCCGCCGAGGGCGATCCCGCGGCCGCGCTGCGTCCGCTCCAGTCGGCGTACATCCATACCCACGACTACACCTACGCCATGGACTGGGGGCGCGCCGCCTGGCAGGCGGGGTCGTTCGACCAGGCCCTGCAGGCGTTCCAGGCGGCGGCGGGCACCGATGCCGGCAAGACCAGCATGTGGCCGCTCCTCGACCAGGGGCGCATCCTGATCTACCTGGGGCGCTACCAGGACGCCATCACCAAGCTCAACGACGCCATCGACGTCTTCGAGGCCACCGATCCGGGGGGCGCGCGCCCGGGATCGCCGGCCTACGTGGAGGCGTTCTACCGCCTCGGTCAGGTGTACGAGAAGCTCGGCAACGTGTCCCAGGCCGAGACCAGCTACCGGTCGGCACGCACGGCCGATCCCAACTACGCTCCTGCGATCGACGCCCTCGACCGTCTGTCACGAAGTTTCCCCTAGCCCACCCAAGGTCGTTTCCGTCCGGTCTCGTCCCCAGCGTACGCGCAGTGCGACGACCGGCGATGGGAGGCACCATGTCGACCCTCAAGCCCCACACCGTTCATCCTTCGGCCTGCAAGCCCGCCGCACCCGTTCCCAGCACCTTGGCCCTGCCGACGCGCACGTTGGAGCCGGGTCAGGTGTTGTTCGAGGCGGGTCGGGATGCCAGCAGCCTGTACGTGGTCAACTTCGGGGTGCTGAAGGCGGTGGTGCCCACCAGCCTGGGTCGCGATCGCATCGCCGACCTCTACGGCAGCGGCGACGTGCTGGGCCTCAGCGCCCTGGACGGCGGGCAGCACGCGGAGACAGTGATCGCGGTGCACGACGCCTGCCTGACGCCGATCGATCCGCAGCAGGCGATGAACGATCGCAACCTGCGCGACTACGTGCTGCGCAGCCTGGCGCGGCAGTTGCGGCGCTCGAGGGAGATGCTCGACGAGGCGGAGATGCCGGTGGGCGCGCGCGTGACGCGGGCGTTCCTGCGGCTCGCCAAGCAGTTCGGGCAGCCCAGTGACGGCGCGCAGCC
>JASBRS010000011.1 GCA_030149325.1 Deinococci bacterium | reverse complement strand
CGATCGACGGCGACGACGCCGTCGTCGGCGCCCCCAGGCACGACCTCGCCGGCGAGGACGCCGGCGCCGCCTACGTCTACCGGCGGTCGGCCGGCGCCTGGCAGGAAGAGGCCGTGCTCGCAGCGCCCGATGCCGCCGCCGACGCCCTCTTCGGTTGGGCGGTGGCCGTCAGCGGCGACACCGTCGTCGTCGGGAACGCCGCCGAACCCAGGAGCGCCGCGTACGTCTTCACCTATGCAGCCGGCGCGTGGTCGCACCAGCAGACGATCGTCCCGCCGGACGGCACCAACGAGGACGCCTTCGGTCGAGCGCTCGCCATCGAGGGGGACACGCTCCTCATCGGCGCCGACCGCAACGATACCGCCGCGGTCGACGCCGGCGCCACGTACGTCTACGGGCGCGCCGGCACCACCTGGTCGAAGCAGGCCAAGCTCGTCGCCTCGGACGGAGCGTTCAACGAGCGCTTCGGCTACGCGGTCGACCTCAGCGGCACCACCGCCGTGATCGGGGCCTACGGCTACGAGGGCCTGGGACCGTTGACGGGGTACGCCTACGTCTTCGTCGAGACCGCCGGGGCGTGGAGCGAGCAGCAGAAGCTCGTCACGCTGCCCTACCTGGACGGCGACCGCTTCGGCCAGGACGTCGCCATCGACATCGACGATCTTGCCGTGGGTGCGCGGCTGGACGACTACTTCGAGAAGGACAGCGGCTCGGTGCACCCGTTCGTGCGTACGGACAGCTCCTGGACGCGCCTGACGCGCCTGGCGGCGAGCAACCAGGCAGCCGACGGCGAGTTCGGCTACCGAGTGGCGCTGGACGCAGGCACGCTCGTCGCGAGCAGGACCGCCACGCCAGGAACGGTCTACGTCTTCCGGCAGGTGGCGGGGTCGTGGACGGAGATCAGCGCCGTGAGCGAAGCGCTCGGCGCCTTCGGCAACGCCCTCGACCTGTCCGGGACGACCCTCCTGGTAGGCGCCTTCCACGACGCGGACGCGGGCACGGGTGCGGGCGCCGCCTACCTGATCGAGCTCGGACCATGAGCGGAGGCGGCCCGCGTGAGACCGTTCGAGCCCCCCGGCGTGGGGCGGCCGACCGCCGGAGCGCCGGATGCGGCGCACGGCGCAGCGGAAGGGATGGCAGCATGATCCTACGAAGATCGAACGCCCTGGCAGCGGGCCTCCTGGTGCTGCTGCTGACCGCCTGTGGCGGGTTGACCGCCGCCGATCAGGACGAGGAGCTCGCCGCGATGGGCCTGGGGCACGGCCCCGGCGCGACCGGCGACGTTCAGATCGTGTGGATGGGCGGCGGCATGGGCGGCGAGGCCCCGACCGAGGCCGCGAAGCTCGCCTACACCGACATCGCCTGGTTCGATGCCTACAAGAACAAGGGGGATCGCGGCCAGTTCCACTACCTCGTCTACAACGCCGATGGCACGCTCCATCGCGAGATCGTCGCCGAGGTCCCTGCCGAGCACGACGGGACCGGCGTGGTCATCGATGCCCCGACGGCGTACTTCGTGGGCGAGGTGACCTACGACAGCAAGGGGACCGCCGGAGGCCACGACGGCGGAACCGGCGGCGAGCCCGGGATGCCGGGCGAGGGCGAGCACGAAGAGGAAGAGGGCGGTTGCAGCGGCGGCCACGAGGACGAGGGCTCCGGCGGCCCCGCGCATCCTCCCGGCAACACCTCGCGGGTCGGGCAGATCGTCGCCGTCATCGTGAACGACGCCGGAACGCCCGGCGCGAACGGCGACACCCTAACGTGGAGCTGGTTCGCCGATCCCAGCCCCGAGCACCCGACCTACCTGCCTCCGCCGTCGATCGACGACCTCGAGGGCTGGCCGGAACTCTGCGAGAAGCCTATCCTAGAAGGCAATCTGGTCGTGCACGACTAACCTCGCGACGGTTCGGAGCGGTCGACGCGCCCGGCGACGCACGCCGGGCGCGTCGGCTACCGCCGTGGCCCGCACCGGTGCCGCAGGCCGGCGAACCATCGCGGAGCCGCCGTCCGGCCCGACGATCTCAGGCCGACGTCAGCGCCTCGATGCCCGTCAGGAAGGCCTGCACGCCCACCGCCAGCGCCGCCTCGTCGATGGTGAAACGCGGGTGATGGTGCGGGTAGGCCGTCTCGACGCCCGGCGGCTTCGCACCGACCATGAAGAACGTGCCCGGCTTCACCGCCAGGTAGGCCGAGAAGTCCTCGCCCCCCATGATGCGCGGCGCGGTCGCCACGCGCTCGGGGCCGAAGGCCGCCTCGAACGCCTCCCGCAGACGCTCGGTCACGGCGGCGTCGTTGACCAGGGCCCGGTACCCCCGCTGGTAGGCGAACTCGTACCCCGCCCCGTGCGCCTCCGTGATCCCCTCGATCACGCGTTCCATCAGCTCGGGCATGCGGTCGCGCAGGGCCGCGTCGAAGCTGCGCACGGTGCCGGCCAGCTCCGCCGTCTCGGGGATGACGTTGTCGGCGGTGCCGGCATGGAATTTCGTGACCGACACCACCAGGGGCTCGAGCGGATCGACGGTGCGCGACACCAGGTGCTGCAGGTTGGTCACGATCTGCGCGCCGATGGCAACGGGATCCACCGCCGTCTCGGGCATGGCGGCGTGGCCGCCCCTGCCGCGCACGGTGATGGCGAAGGTGTCGGGGGCCGCCATCGTCGGCCCGGCGCGCAGCAGCAGGGCCCCGCTCGGCACCGGCGCCATCAGGTGCAGCCCGATCACCTGGTCGATGCCGTCGAGCACGCCGACGTCGACGAGCTCCTGAGCTCCGCCCGGGAACAGCTCCTCGGCATGCTGGAACAGGAAGTGCAGCTCGCCGCGCACCGACTCGCGCCGGGCGCTCAGCACCTTCGCCACGCCCAGCAGGATGGCGGTGTGCCCGTCGTGGCCGCAGGCGTGCATGACGCCGGGGTTCTCCGAGGCGAACGGTACGCCGCTCTCCTCCTCGATGGGCAGCGCGTCCATGTCGGCGCGAACGCCCAGCACCGGGCCGGGCGAGGCACCGCGGAGCACCGCGACCACGCTGGTCGCGGTCGGGCGCCGCAGCTCGAGACCGCCGAAGGCCTCGAGCTGCTGCGCCACGAAGTCGGCGGTGGCGTGCTCCTGGAACGACAGCTCGGGGTGGCGGTGCAGGTGGCGGCGCCACGTCACCACGTCGTCGGCGACCTCGGCGGCGAGCGCGCGCCAGTCGACGGACGGACGGACAGCGGACTGGGTCATGACGGCCTCCTGGCTCGGGCGATCGCGGCGGCATCGACGCTGCGCGTCGCCACCGGACCGTCTTGGGGGTGCGCCCAAGCTACCACCGCCGCGGCGGCACCGTCACGGTCGGCAGCGACGGACCTCACAGGCAGCGGACCATGCCCCCGTCGACCAGGACCGACGAGCCCGTCATGTACGAGGCGGCGTCGCTGCACAGGAACGCCGCCACCTTCCCGAACTCCTCGACGTCGCCCAGCCGTCCCAACGGGATGGCCGCCACCGAGGCCTGCCGGACCTCGTCGACCGGTCGCCCCTCCCGTGCGGCTCGAGCCTCGTCGAGCTGCAGGATGCGCGGCGTCAGCACGCGACCCGGCGACAGGCAGTTGACGCGGATGCCGTCCCCCGCCAGCTCCAGCGACAGCGTCTTGCACAGCGCCTGCACGGCCGGCCGCAGCACGTTGGAGAGCGTCAGGTTGGCGATGGGGGCCTTCACGCTCGAGCTCGCCAGCGCCAGCACGCTCGCGCCCGGCGAGCGCTTGAGGTGCGGCAACGCCGCCCGCACGCTGCGCACCACGCTCATCAGGGTGAGGTCGAGGGCTCCCGCCCAGGCGGCGTCGTCGAGCGTCTCGAAGGTCCCGGGCTTCGGCCCGCCGGCGTTGGTCACCAGCACGTCGAGTCCGCCCAAGCTCCGCGCCGCCTCCTCCACCACGCGCTCGATCGCCGCCGCGTCGCGGACGTCGGCCTCGAACCCGACGACGGTGCGGCCCGACTCGGCCGCCACGTCCGCCGCCACCTCGCGCGCACGGGCCGCGTCCCGGCCGCACAGCGCCACGTCGGCGCCTTCGGCCGCCAGCGCCCGGACCGTGCCCAGCCCCAGGCCGGAGGTCCCGGCCAGTACCAGTGCCTTGCGTCCCTCGAGTCCCAGATCCATGTGTCCCTCCGTCGGCGCGCGGCCCCTCGGGGCCCGTCGCGCTCCGCGACCGCCGTTCGCCGGCGGCCGGTCTAGCGGTGCCCTCGTGCCAGCTCGTCGTCGAGCGTTCGCAACGCGTCCAGCATCACCGTCGCGCCCGCCGCCACGTCGGCGATGTCGGCGTGCTCGTCGGGGTGGTGGCTCAGGCCGTCGCGGCAGGGCACGAACAGCATCGCCACCGGCGCCACCCGAGCCACCTCCATGGCGTCGTGCCCCGCCCCGCTGGACATCCTGCGGTGCGCCAGTCCGCGGGCGTCGCAGGCGCCCTCCAGCGCGGCCATCAGCCTCGGGTCGCTGCGGACGGCCGGCGCGGTGTCGAGGACCTCGGCCTCGAGCTCGAGCCCCAGCGTCCGAGCCGTCCCCCGCGCACGGCGCTCGCTCTCGTCGAGGAAGGCCCGCACCGCGCCCTCGTCGAGGGAGCGCGCCTCCAGCACCAGCCGCACCTCGCCCGGCACCACGTTGGCGCCGTTGGGGAGGACCTCGAGCCGCCCGACGGTGGCCACGAACCCGGGCCCCGCCGCGCGGGCGCGCTCCCAGACGTCCTGCACCAGCGCCGACGCCCCCACCAGGGCGTCGCGACGCAGCGCCATGGGGGTGGTGCCTGCGTGGCCGGCCCGGCCGTGCAACGTCACGCTCATGCGCCCGATGGCCACGATGCCCTCCACCACCCCGATCGGCACGCCCTCACGCTCGAGCACCGGTCCCTGCTCGATGTGCAGCTCCAGGAACGCCGCCAGCCGGGCGGCGTCCGGCAGTGGCCCGGTCAGCGCCTCGGGCGCCCCGCCGGCGCGCCGCACGGCCCGCTCCAGCGTCTCCCCGCCGGGCTCGGTGCCCGCCAGCATGGCCGGCGTGAGCCGCCCGACCAGCGCCCGGCTGCCGATGCACGAGGCGCCGTAGTCGCTCGGTTCCTCCGAGAGGAAGTCGAAGACGAGCAGGTCGTGGCCGAGCCGCACGCCCGCCTCGTCCAGGGCTTGGGCCGCCTCGAGCGCCGCCATCACGCCGGCGATGCCGTCGAAGCGACCGCCCCCGACCACGGTGTCGATGTGCGAACCGCAGGCCAGGGCGCGCCCGTCCCCGCGGGTGCCTGCGCGCCGGCCGACGAGGTTGCCGCCGGCGTCGAAGGCGGGCGCGAGCCCCGCCGACCGGAACTCCTCGGCCAGCCACGCCCGCGCCTCGGCGTGGAGGGTGCCGAAGGCACGCCGCGTGTAGGGGCGGTCGGCCTCGGTGAACTGGGCCAAGCGCTCGATGCGCCGCCGTACCCGCTCGGCATCGATGCGTGGGGAGGGGTCGCTCACGGGAGCTCGACGGTGCCGGGCTCGAGCCGCAGTCCGACCCGCCGCACGATCGCTTCGAGCTCGTCGCGGCTGACGTCGTCGAGCGCCATGCCGGGCGGCCGGATGTGGTCGGACGTGAACACGCCGCGCGCCCGGTAGATGTGCTTGCGGAACGCCAGCCCGATCTTGGGCTGGAACTCGTAGCGGATCAGCGGCATGAAGCGGTCGAAGGTGCGCGTCGCGGCCTCCACGTCGCCGCTGCGGAACTCGCGGTAGATGCGCACCAGCACCTCAGGGAAGGCGAAGCCCGTCATGATGCCGACGGCCCCGCGCTGCAGCTCCTCCAGGAAGTACTCGCCGCCGAGCCCGCCGAACACGCGCACGCGGCCTTCGGTGAGGGCGCGCACGCGGCTGAGCTTGGTCAGCACCGGAGGATCCTCGAGCTTGATGTAGGGGGCCAGGCCCTCGTTGGCGAGGCGCGCCAGCAGCTCGGGCGAGAGGGTGATGCCGAACGACGCCGGGTAGTCGTGGACGATCACGGGCACGTCCACCGCCTCCGCCACCGCCCGGTAGTGGCGGTAGAGCGCACCGTCGTCCTGGGGCGCGATGGGGGCCACGAAGACGGCGGCCGCGCCGCGCGCCTGGGCGTCCCGGGCCTGCTCGATGGCGCCCGCCGTGCCCAGCGCCCGCACCCCCACCCACACCGGGATACGGCCGGCGGCGCGCGCCACCACCGTCTCCACCACGGTGCGGCGCTCGGCCTCCGAGAGCTTGTGGGCCTCGCCCAGGAAGCCCAGGATGGCCACGCCGTCGACGCCGACCTCGAGCTGAAGGTCGATCAGCCGCTCGAGGCTGGCCACGTCGAGCTCGCCGGTCGCCGTGAAGGGCGTCGGGAGGATCGGGTTCACGCCGTGCAGGTCCATGGTTCCCTCCTAGCAGCTCGATCCCGTGCGGGCTCGGCGAAGGCGTCGGGCTCCGTGCGTCACTCGACCGCCGCGGCGCCCCAGCCCTTGATGGAGGGCAGCCGGCGCCCGGCCTCGCGCGTTGCGGCGATGAGGTAGGCCTCGCGGCCCACGACCCGTACCGTCGGCGCGATGAGGCAGAGCGCGCCCTCCACCTCTCCGCTCTCGTCGAACACCGGGACCGCCACCGCCCAGGCGCCGAGGTCGACCTCCTCGCGGCTGACCGCGTAGCCGACCTCGCGGATCCGCGGCAGCTCGTCGTGCAGGCGCGTGCGTTCCTCGGCCTGCAGCTCGGCGTCGGCCATGGACCGGACGATGCGATCGGGATCGAGGTGGGCGAGGACGGCCTTGCCGGCAGCGCCGCGGACCAGGGGGCTGGTCATGCCGCGCTCG
Source organism: Deinococci bacterium (assembly GCA_030149325.1). Taxonomy (GTDB): domain Bacteria; phylum Deinococcota; class Deinococci; order Deinococcales; family Trueperaceae; genus JASBRS01. Next base: position 8,010 of record JASBRS010000011.1, on the reverse strand, counting down.
AAGGCGTAGCGCAGGGTCTGGGGGCTGAACTCGGTGTCGATGCACACGACCTCGTGGTCGAGCGGGACGAGCAGCGATACGGTCTCGCCCGTCGCCTCCGCCAGCTCCATCATCACCGGCTGGCGGGGCACCCAGGCGTCGAGCGCCTCCCGGAAGCCCAGCTCGAGCTGGACACAGCGCGGCCCGAGCCCGACGCGGCCGCCCGGCAGCTCCCAGATGAGCCCGGCATCGCGCAGCGAGGCCACGTAGCGGTAGGCGGTGCTCACGGGGAGCTTGGCGGCCGCGGCCAGCTTCGCGACGGTGGTCGGTCCCTCCCTGGCGAGCAGGCTGAGGAACGCGGCCCCGCGCTCGATGGTGAGTAGCCGCTGCGACTCCACCCGACGTCCTCCGTTCGCCGAGACCCGGCGGGCGCTGCCCGTCCGCCGCACTCTCCCGAGTGTCGCACATCGCCATGGCGACGGCGGCAGCGCCGGCCGGGTGCCGGGCACACCGTGGGCGGTCCACGGCCCAGGTGTGCAGGCGATGCGGCGGGTCGTGCATCCTATCTGCACATCTCGCCAACACGGGGGCCGTAGCATCGAGGTGGATTCCGCCGGACCCCGGCGGGTGAACCGCATGACCAAGACGATCCTGATCGTCGACGACAAGCTCAGCCTCACGCGGCTCCTCCAGGAGTACCTGGGCAAGCAGGGCTACCGCACCGTGGTCGCCGACAACGGCCGCAACGCCCTGTTCACGGCGCGCCACGCCAAGCCCGACCTGATCCTGCTCGACGTGATGATGCCCGAGATGGACGGGCTGGAGTTCATCCGCGCCTTCCGCCGCGAGGCCGACACCCCGATCATCCTGCTCACCGCGCGCGTGGAGGAGGCCGACAAGGTGGCCGGGCTCGAGCTCGGCGCCGACGACTACGTCACCAAGCCGTTCGGCATGGCCGAACTCAACGCCCGCGTGCGGGCGGTGTTGCGCCGCTACGACCAGCGCGATCGCTCGGACTCGCGGCTCGCCGTGGGGGGCGTGGAGCTCGATCGCACGCGCCACACCGTGCGCGTCGACGATCGCTTCGTCGACCTGACGCCGTCGGAGTTCGACCTGCTGGCCACCCTGATGGCGGCACCCGGGCGCGTGTTCAGCCGTGTCGACCTCATCGACCACCTGCCCGGCGACGCTCCCGAGCGCGTCGAGCGGACCATCGACGCGCACGTACGGAACCTGCGCAAGAAGCTCGAACGCGACCCCCGCAACCCGCGCTACGTGGAGACGGTGTTCGGCGTCGGCTACCGCTTCAGGCCCGAGGCCTAGGGCGTGCGATCGATCCGGACCAAGCTCACCCTCATCATCATCGCGACCAGCGTGCTGGCGGTGGCGTTGGTGGGCGTGAGCGCCCGCTGGATCACGCACAGCCAGTTCACGACGCTGCGGCTCGAGCAGACCCGCAGCGCCTTCATCGAAGCGGCCGTCAGCTACTACCAGCAGAACGGCAGTTGGAAGGGCGCCGAGGTCGGGTTGCAGCGCGACGTCAACCGCATCCTCGGCGTGCCCTCGGCCACCGACCGGGTGCGCGATCCCAGCGCCCCGGCCGACGCCGCACCCCTGCCCTCGATCCCACGCTCCGACCAGGACGCGCTGCCGCGGATCACCGCAGCCGGACCCAGCACGCCCGCCCAGACCGTCGGCCCGCCCGGGAGCGAGCTCGCCGCACCCCTCGGCAACGAGCGCTTCGAGCGCCGCAACCCCTTCGCCCTCGCCGACGTCCGCGGCGTGGTCGTCGTCGGCAACCACCGCTGGCGGCTGGGCGAGACCATCCCGCCCGCGATCCTCGCCACCGGCACGCCCGTGGTGCTCGACGGCAAGCACATCGGGACGGTGTCGTACGACGCGCCCCCCGAGCTGCGCTCCCTCGAACGCATCTACCTGCAGCGCACCGGTCAGGCCATCTTCTACGCCGCCATCGCCGCCGCCCTCGCCCTGCTGATCGGCTTCTTGGGGACCAGCTTCCTGACCCGTCCGGTGCGCGACCTCACCGGGGCCATCCGCAAGATGCGCGGCGGCGAGCTCGAGCAGTCGGTGCCGATCCGCGCGCAGGACGAGCTGGGCGAGCTGGCCCACGCCTTCAACGACATGAGCTCCGCGGTCGCGCGCGGACAGCGCTTGCGCGAGCAGATGACGGCCGACATCGCCCACGACCTGCGGACCCCGCTCTCGGTCCTCACCGGCTACCTCGAGGGCATCCGCGACGGCGTCCTCGACGCCAGCCCCGATACCGTCGACACCATGTACCAGGAGGCCGTCCAGCTCCAGCGCCTGGTCGAGGACCTGCGCACCCTCTCGCTGGCGGACGCCGGCCGGCTGCCGCTGCAGCTGGAGGTCGTCGATGCCGGGGACGTGCTCACGGCGGTCCGGCAGGCCTTCGCCCCCATCGCCGAGCAGGCGGGCGTGACCCTGAAGGTGGCCAGCGATGCCTCGCCGTTGCCCCTGCGCGTCGATCCCAGCCGCCTACGGCAGGTGCTCGGCAACCTGGTCGACAACGCCCTGAAGCACACCTCGCCCGGAGGGGCGGTGCGCCTGACGGGGCGGCGCGACGGCGACGGCATCGCGCTGGAGGTGGCGGACGACGGCGCCGGCATCCCGCAGGAGGCGCTGGCCCACATCTTCGAGCGCTTCTACCGCGCCGACGCCGCGCGTTCCGACGGCAGCGGCTCGGGCCTGGGGCTCCCCATCGCACGGTCGCTGATCGAGGCGCACGGCGGCACCATCGCCGCGCACAGCGCCGCGGGGCAGGGCACCACCATCACCCTGCGGCTGCCCGCCGCGAACGGCTAGGCCCTCCGGTGCCTCAGCGGATGACGCGGCGCTGCATGCGCCAGATGGCGAACGCCCCCAGCACCGTACCCACCACCAGCAGGTAGCCCGCGTCGAAGGCCAGCCCCTGCCAGTGGCCGTTCACGAGGCCGCGCACCAGGCGCACCGCGCGGTAGAGCGGGGTGGCCTGCGCGACCCACACCAGGGCGCTGGGGAAGCGCTCCTCGACCGGGAAGAAGATGCCCGAGAACAGGAACGACGGCGTCAGGAACAGCGTGAAGAAGTAGGAGAAGACGTCGATGATGTGGATGACCGAGGTGAACGCCAGGCCGATGGCGCTGAAACAGTAGCCCACCAGTGCGATGGCGGGCACCGCGAGCAACAGCCGCCACGTGACCGGCGTGTCGAACAGCAGCGTGATGAGCAGGAAGATGCCGCCGTAGACGAGCGCCCGCGTGACCGCCCACCACCACTCCCCCAGCGCCACGTCCTCCATGTTGACGCGGGTGGTCACCATGGCGTCGTAGAGGCGACCGAAGTGCAGCTTGACGAAGACGTTGTAGGTGGTCTCGAAGGCGGCGCCGTTCATCGCCGACGCAGCGACCAAGCCGGGCGCGATGTAGGTGAGGTAGCCCTCCCCGAACTGACCGCCGCTGCTGACGTAGTAGCCGAGCCCGACCCCGAGCCCCAGCAGGTAGAACAGCGGCTCGAAGAAGTTCGGCAGCAGACCGTAGTACCAGCGGTCGCGGTAGACCCACAGGTTGCGCTGCCACACCCGGGCGGCCCCCCGCAGGTCGACGATGGTGCGCCCTCTCACGGCATCACTCCCTCAACGCCCGTCCGGTGAGCTTCAGGAACACGTCCTCCAGGTTGGCGGGGCGCACGAAGGCGTGCAAGAGCCGCCACCCCTGCTCGCGCAACCGCGCCAGCGCCGCGTCGGCGTCGGCCACGAACACGCTGACGCGATCGCCACTGCGGACCACCGCCAGACCCAACCGTTCCGCCGCCTGCTCCAGACCCGCACCCTCGCCGAGCTCGGCCCGCGCCTCCACCACCAGCGGCGGCAGGTTGTCGCGGATGAGCGCCTGCGGCGCCCCCGTCGCGATGATCCGACCGTGATCCATGATCACCAGACGGTCGCACAGACGCTCGGCCTCGTCCATGTAGTGGGTGCTCATCACCAGCGTCTTGCCCCGGGCGCGCAGCTCCTCGAGCTTGTTCCAGAGGTTGAGCCGCACCTGCGGGTCGAGCCCGGTGGTCTGTTCGTCGAGCACCACGATCTCGGGGTCGTTCATGAGGCCGCGGGCCAGGGTGAGCCGCCGCTTCATGCCCCCCGACAACTCGCGCACCATGGCGCGCCGTTTCTCCTCGAGGTCGGCGAACGCCAGCAGCTCGTCGGCGCGCCGCCGCGCCTCCGCGCCGCGGATGCCGTTGAAGCGGGCGTAGATCAGCAGGTTGTCGACGACGCGCAGCTCCTCGTCGAGGTTGTCCATCTGCGGCACCACGCCCAGCCGCTGCTTGATGGCGCGCGCCTGCTCGCCGGCGCGCATCCCCAGCACCCGCAGCTCGCCGGCGGTGCGCGGCGTGACCTGGTAGATCATGCGCATGAGGGTCGACTTGCCGGCGCCGTTGGGGCCCAGCATGCCGAAGAACTCGCCGCGCTGGACCTCGAAGCTGACGCCGTCCACCGCCACGACGTCGCCGTAGCGCTTGACCAGCTCTTCGACCTCGACGACGGCTCCGGGTGACGGCATGATCCTCCGAGACGATGACGCTGCAGCCCCGCCATTCTAGCCGCCACGAGCCCCGTTCAGGACGGCGCCGGACACGTGCTGCCAAAAGGATGGGGCCCGCTTCGCAGCGGGCCCCGGGTACGCCCGGAGGCAGGGGCGTCAGGAGAACTCGGAGCCTAGGTTGCGCATCACCGCCAGGGCGAAGGCCATGACCCGACGGGTGTCGGGATCGTTGGCGGAGCGGAGCGCCCCGAAGATGCCGCCGACGGGCGGCACCTTGACGTCGGGGTACTCGGCCTGCCCGGCCTTGAGGGCGCGGGCAGCGCGTGCCAGGGCATCGAGGACGAAGGGATCGAGGACCAGCTCGGCGAGGACGCCGACCTTGCGCACCAGACCGGCGACCATCTCGTCGGTCATGGCCCCCTGGACGAGGTCGATGGCGCCGGCCAGACCGCGCAGGCCCTCCAACGTCGTCGGGGAGGTGACGCGATCGAGCGTCGCCAGCAGCTCGGGGTCCTTGAACTTGTCGAGCAGGTCGAGCACGCCGGGATCGAGGACGACCTCGGCCAGGGCAGCGACCTTGCCCACCAGGCCCTTGACCATGTCGTCGGTCATGCCCGACATGGCCAGACGTATCGGTTCCCCCAGCTCACCGAGCGGGCTCGACTCCATGGCGTCCAGGCGCTTCTCGATCCCGTCCATCTTGGTCAGGAGCAGGTCGAGCTTCTCGGACAGCCCGGCGTCGGCGGGGAGCGTGGCTTCGTTCGCCATGGCCTCCTCCTCTACAGCGCGCCCTTGGCGGTGAGCCAATAGGCGTTGTTGTAGGCGAGCTTGGCCCAGTGGATCATCTTGGTCGGCGGCTGCACCTGCGGCGGCCGCGCGTAGTTGAACTCGATGAAGGTGCCCTTGTCGAGGCCGGCCTCGATGAAACAGATGGTCTTGCCGTCGTAGCGGGCGACCGGTCCGTGGCCGTGGGCGCGCGCCGCGACGTTCTTCGACAGCGCCGCGGACTGGTAGTGCGCCACGCTTCCGGCCTTCGACACCGGCAGGTTGGTGGTGTCGCCCAGGGCCCAGATGCCGTCCTGGCCCTTGACGGCCAGGGTCTCACGATCGGTGGGCACCCAGCCGGCCTCGGTCAGGCCCGACTCCTCGAGGAACGCCGCCGAGCGGTGCTCGGGGATGGCGATCAGGATGTCGAAGGGCAGCTCGGTGCCCTCCATGCTCTGCAGCACCTTGCGCTCGACGTCGACCGACTCCGCGTTGAAGAAGGTCTCGATCTGGACGTTGCGCTTCTGCAGCTCGGGCGTCGCCCACTCGGCCAACGACGCGATCGAGTGGGTGCGGTTGATCGGGTAGGTGTAGGCCAGCTCCACCTTGTCGCGGCGACCGCGCTGCTCCAGCCACTGGTCGAGCATGAAGGTGACCTCGAGCGGCGCCACCGGGCACATGTGGGGCACCCCCACGACCGAGACCACGATGCGGCCCTGCTCGAGCGCCTCGAGCTTGTCGTGGAGCTTCTGCGCCGCCTTCTCGTCGTAGAACCAGTCACCGGCCTCGGCGAGCCCCGGCGTGGCCGAGGGCTCGAGCCGGGTTCCCGACGCGATGACGAGCTGGTCGAAGGGCCGGCTCTTGCCGCCCTCGACGAGGACCTGGCGCTGGTCGGTATCGACCTTGACGACGCGCTCGATGCGGACGTCGACGTACGGGCTCACGAGCTCGCGTACCGGCCGGCGGATGCGCTCCGGCGACTCCAGGCCGAAAGCCAGGTAGAGGAAGCCGGGCTTGTAGACCTGCTCGGGCTTGTCCGTGATGAGCTCGACGGCGACGTCGCCGCGGCGGATGTCGTCCGCGAGGTGCTCGGCGAGGTGGTTGGCGGTAATGGTGCCGCCCGGCCCCCCGCCGATGATGATGATCCGATGCATCGTTGCCTCCTGAGAGCGTCCCGGATCGGGCCGCCGACCGGCGGCCGGGTCCGGGACGATAGGGTCCTGCGGCTGCCCTACTTGGTCTTGCGAACGACGAAGCGGTGGTACTCGCCGTGGTCTTCGTTGGAGACCAGCTCGTAGCCGATCTTGTCGACCCAGTCGGGGATGTCCTTGTTCGAGCCGGGGTCGCTCGAGAGCACGGCGACGGCGTCGCCCACGCTCGAGGCCTTGATGCCGCGGATGAGTTCCATCAGGGGCCCGGGGCACGCGCTCCCACGGGCGTCGATCTCCTGCTTGACAGCTTCAGCCATATCGATCGTTTCCTCTCCGTTCACTCGGTACCGGGGATCAGAAGACCAGGACCTCGGCGTCCTCGCACATGGCGATGAAGCCGGCCACGCCCTTCTCGTCATCGACGATGTCTTCCAGGTCGTCCAACTTGAGGCCGAACATGTCCTGCGTCATGCCGCACGAGTAGACGTGGATGTCGCCGATCTCCTTGGCGGTCTTGAGCGTCACCATCCAGGGCTGGATGCCCATGGCCTGCATGCGCTCCTGCATCATGGGGCCGAACTCCTGGTACTCGGCCGGCAGCTTCTGCTGCGACGGGTCCATCCAGGCGCCCTTCTTGAACGCCATCAGGCCCCAGAACGTCACGAACAGGTTGACTTCCTTGCCCATGGCGACGGCGCCCGACACGATCGTCGACATGGCCAGCAGCTTGTCGACGGTGCCACTCATGACGATGACGTTGAGCTTGTCCTTCATCCTCGGTTCCTCGCCTCCTGCCGCTCCGACGGTCTCAGCCCGTCCTTGCGGCCTCTCTATCCGACTCCGACGATATCCCTAGGGGGTTTGTGAACCAATGGACAAATGCCCTACCCCGCCCGGCGCCGGCGGACACCGGGGCCAGGGCGTAGACTCGACGGCATGATCCCCGTGTTCGATGGCCACAACGACACGCTCCTGATGCACCTGGAGCACCCCGAGCGCGACTTCTTCGTGCGCCAGTCCGACGGCCACATCGACCTCCCCCGCGCGCAGGAGGGCGGCTTCGCGGGCGGCTTCTTCGCGATGTTCCCGCCCACTCGCGCTCTGGGCGAGCCGTTCGCCGACCTGCAGCGCACCGCGAGCGGCTACCGCACGCCGCCCGCACCGCCGGTGGACGAGCTCTACGCCGTCCGGTCGGTCAACCGCATGCTCACGATCCTCGCTCGTTGGCTCAACGACGGACGCGTGCGCCTCGCGACCAACGCCGACGAGCTCCAGGCCGGCATCGACCACGAGACCCTCACCGCCGTCGCCCACATCGAAGGCGCCGAGGCGATCGACCCGGACCTGGCCGCGCTCGACGTCTACTACCGGGCGGGCCTGCGCTCGCTCGGCATCGTGTGGAGCCGCGCCAACATCTTCGGCTACGGCGTGCCCTTCTCCTTCCCGAGCAGCCCCGACACCGGCCCCGGGCTCACGGTGCTGGGCCGCCGTCTGGTGCAGCGCTGCAACGAGCTCGGCATCATGATCGACCTCTCGCACATCACCGAACGCGGCTT
>JASBRS010000007.1 GCA_030149325.1 Deinococci bacterium | reverse complement strand
AGCTGCTCCGGCAGGTGGCCGCCATCGGCATCCCGCGGGTGAAGTTCACGACCAGCCATCCCATGAACTTCACCTCCGATATCATCGACGCCATCGCCGAGGAGCCCAACGTCTGCAGCTACATCCACCTGCCCGCGCAGTCGGGCAGCGACGCCGTGCTGCGGCGCATGGCACGCGAGTACCGTCGCGAGCGCTACCTCGACATCGTCCGCGAGATCCGCGCCAAGGTCCCCGACGTGGTGATCAGCACCGACCTCATCGCCGGCTTCCCCGGCGAGACCGAGGCGGACTTCGAGCAGACGCTCACGCTCTACGACGAGGTCGCCTTCGATCACGCCTACATGTTCGTGTACAGCGCACGCCCCGGAACGCCCTCGTTCGAGCACTTCGAGGACCTGCCGCGCGAGCTCAAGATCGAGCGCCTGCAGCGCCTGGTGGAGCGCCAGAAGCACTGGTCGCTGGTGTCCAACCGACGCTTCGAGGGGCGCGAGCTGCGCGTTCTGGTGAAGGAGCTCGGACGCGACGGCAGCTACGCCGTGGGCCACTCCGACAAGAACCACACCGTGCTGGTCCCCGCCGGCCAGGTGACCCGCATGGGGCTGCACCAGGTCCGGGTCCGGCACGCCACCCCGCACACGCTCTACGGGGACGTGGTGGGGGCCGCGGCGGGACCGGTTCCGTTGGTGATGGCGCAGTGAGCGACGCCCACCCCCACCTCACCCGCGACTTCGCGGCCACGGTGTTCGTGGCCTGGCGCGGGCGCCTGCTGCTGCACCGCCACCGCAAGCTCGGGATGTGGCTCCCCTGCGGCGGCCACGTCGAACCCCACGAGCTGCCCGACGAGGCCGCCGTGCGCGAGGTGCGGGAGGAATCGGGGGTGGAGGTCGAGCTGGTCGGCGAACGCGCCCTCGACCTGCCGGCTCCCCGCCAACTGGTGCGCCCCCGCGGCGTGCAGCTCGAGACCATCGGTCCGGGCCACGAGCACATCGACCTGATCTACTTCGGGCGCCCCGTCGAGCCCTACGACGGAACCCTCACGGCGGACGAGGACGGCCTCGGCTGGTACGGCGGCCGCGACCTCGACGCCCTCGACCTCACCGACGAGGTGCGGGCCTGGACCCGGCTCGCGCTGACCGAGCTGACCTGACCGCTGCATCGTACGAACGCCGTCCTGCAGCCGAACGACCGCCTCGGCCACGCTTGTCGCACCCTTCGTGGGGCGTGTATACTTCGGTGCCGTCGGCACGAGCAGGCGTCCTTGTCGCCGGCGCCGACGCGGGCCAGCGGGGCGTAGCGCAGTCTGGTAGCGCACCTGCTTTGGGAGCAGGGGGTCGCTGGTTCGAATCCAGCCGCCCCGACCAGCCACGCGGCGGTCGTGGTCGAACGCACGAGCGCGCGGGAGTAGCTCAGTTGGTAGAGCGACAGCCTTCCAAGCTGTATGTCGCGGGTTCGAATCCCGTCTCCCGATCCAACGGCAGCGCGCCTCCCGGCCCCTGGGGCCGGGAGGCCGTCGGCCGACGCCGAGTCCGTCCCGGCTCGCGTGCACCAGTAGCTCAGTGGATAGAGCAGCCGCCTTCTAAGCGGTAGGTCGAGGGTTCGAGTCCTTCCTGGTGCACCATCGTCCTTCGGGACGGATGCACCTTTCACGACAACCATCCCACCCCGCACCGTGGAGCACCTCGACCGTCGCCGTGCCACGCCAGGGCGACGGGGCCCGGCATCCACGACCGCGGCGCGGACACGCCGTACGTGGGCGACGCGGACCGGGCGGGCAAGGAGAGCCGATGAACCCGATCTTCCTCATCCTCTACGCCGTGCTCCTGACGATCGTGCTGACGCTCACGCTTCCGCGGATGCGGTCGTTCACGCCCGGCATGCGTCGCGTACTCGCCATCACGGCCGCGACCGGCGTCGTCGTCCTGATCGTGCTCCTCCTGGTGGTCCGGCTGGGCTGAGGTACGCTAGCGCCCCACAGGGAACTCCCCCGTGTCGGGCACGTGGGTCGTGCCGTCGAGCGGTGGCCCTCGCCGGCCGCGCTCGGCTGCGGACCCCGCCCGCCTCCCCCCTCCTGCTAGGATGTGCGTCAACCGCAGCTTCAAGGAGGGCACGAGGCATGGCCAGACCCACTCTGGTGGCAGTCGACGACGACCCTCAGGTACTCAGGGCCGTCACCAGCGACCTGAAGCGCCGCTACGGCGAGCGCTTCCGGGTGCTCGCCGCCGACTCGGGCGCGGCCGGACTCGAGCTCGCGCGCAAGCTCAGGCTGCGCAACGACGAGGTGGCGCTGTTCCTGTCGGACCAGCGCATGCCCGCCATGTCGGGAACCGAGTTCCTGACCCAGGCCAGCCAGGTCTTCCCGAGGGCGAAGCGCATCCTGCTGACCGCCTACGCCGACACCAACGCCGCCATCGAAGCCATCAACCAGGCCGACGTGCACTACTACCTGCTGAAGCCGTGGCATCCCCCCGAGGAGAAGCTCTTCCCTGTCCTCGACGACTTCCTCGACGACTGGCAGGCCCACTACCGGCCGGCCTTCGACGGGCTCCGGGTGCTGGGCTACCGCTGGACCCGCGACGCCCACACCCTCAAGAACTTCCTGGCCCGCAACCAGGTGCCCTACCGCTTCCTCGACCTCGAGCGCGAGGTCGAGGCCCGGGACCTGCTGGCCGATGCCGGGCTCTCCGACACGCAGCTGCCTGCCGTGGTGTTCCCCGACGGCGGCGTGGTCGCCAGCGCCGACCCGGCGCTCCTCGCCGATCGCCTCGGACTCAAGACCCACGCCGACCGCGAGTTCTACGACCTCGTCATCATCGGCGCCGGCCCCGCCGGCCTCGCGGCCGCCGTCTACGGCGCCAGCGAGGGCCTGCGCACCTTGCTCGTCGAGCGCGACGCCCCCGGTGGCCAGGCCGGGGAGAGCTCCCGCATCGAGAACTACCTGGGCTTCCCGGCGGGCATCGCGGGGAGCGAACTGTCGCGGCGGGCGACCACCCAGGCACGCCGCTTCGGGGTCGACATCCTGTGCCCCCAGACGGCGGTGTCGGTTGCGGTCGACGGTCCCAGCCGTCGCGTCGTCTTCGCCGACGGCAGCGAGGTGCTCTGCCACGTGCTGCTGATCGCCAGCGGGGTGTCGTACCGCCGCCTCGAGGCCCCGGGACTGCTCGAGCTCACCGGGACCGGCGTCTACTACGGCGCGGCCGCCACCGAGGCCCCGACCATCGAGGGACGGGACGCCTACGTCGTGGGGGGCGGCAACTCCGCCGGCCAGGCCGCCATGTACTTCTCCCGCTTCGCCCGCAGCGTCACCATCCTGATCCGCGGCGAGAGCCTGACCTCCTCGATGTCGCAGTACCTCATCGATCAGATCGGCGCGACCCCCAACATCCACGTGCGCAACCACACCCAGGTGGTGGAGGCCCGCGGCGACAAGGGCCTCGAGCAGCTCGTCCTCCGTAACAACGTCACCGACACCACCGAGGTCGTCGAGGCCGCGGGCCTGTTCGTGTTCATCGGCGCCCTGCCCCACACCGAGTGGCTCGACGGTCTGGTGCGACGCGACCCCAAGGGCTTCGTGCTGACCGGGCCCGACCTGATCGACGCCGACGGCGAGCTGAGGAACTGGCCGTTGGAGCGCGAGCCCTACCCCTTCGAGACCAGCGTCCCCGGCATCTTCGCCGCCGGCGACGTGCGGTCCGGCTCGGTCAAGCGCGTGGCCTCGGGGGTAGGTGAGGGCTCGGTCTCGGTGTCGTCGATCCACCGCTACCTGGCCGACCTGTGATCGACGCCCGGGAGCTGAGGAGGGTCGCCGCCTTCGCCGACCTCGACGAGGCGGACCTGCGCTGGCTCGCCGAACGCGCCGACATCCGGACCTTCGAGCCCGGGGAAGCGCTGAGCGTGGAGGGCGAAGCTACGGTGGAGATGATCGCCCTCCTCGAGGGCGAGATCGTCTGGCGCAAGGAGAAGGGCACGTCCGACGGGCTGGTGATCGTCTCGCGGGCCGGCGACATCACCGGCCTGCTGCCGCACTCGCGCATGACCCACACGCCGGTGACGTTGCGGGCCGTTCGGCCCACGCGCACGGCGAACTTCCCGAAGGCCATCTTCCCCGAGATGCTGGAGCGCATGCCGGTGCTCCAGGCGCGCCTGGCGGCCGTCATGGTCGATCGCTCGCGCGAGTTCACGCGCCACGGCGAGCAGCGCGAGAAGCTGGTGAGCCTGGGCAAGTTGTCGGCGGGTCTCGCCCACGAGCTCAACAACCCCACGGCGGCTATCCAGCAGCGGGCGGAAGCGCTGCGCCGTCGCATCGACGCCTTCAGCGCCATGGCGCTGGGCGGGCTCCCACCGGAGACCGCGGCCGCGCTCTCGGCGCGGGTGCGGCAGGCCGTGGCGCCGGCTGCGGGCGGCGGCGGTCCTGAGCTCCTGGATGCGCTCGAGCGCGCCGACGCCGAGGAGACGGTCGCGAGCTGGCTCGAGGCCCGCGGCATCCCCGGGGCGTGGACGGCCGCGGAGACCGTCGTGGCCGCCGGCCTCTCCCCCGAGGACCTCGAACGGATCCTGGAAGGCGTCGCCGAGACCGACGCCGCCGCCTGCGTCGCGTGGCTGGAGACGGACCTTGCGATGCGTCGGCTGGTGGACGACATCGCCGACGCCAGCCATCGGGTCGTCGACCTGATCGCTGCGGTGAAGGCCTACTCCAACATGGATCGCGCCCCACGGCGTCAGGACCTGGACCTTCACGAAGGCATCCGCTCCACCCTGACCATGCTCGGCCACAAGCTGCACGCCAAAGCCATCGTGCTTCGCACCGACTTCGACCCCGACACGCCCCGCATCACGGGCAACCCGGCGGAGCTCAACCAGGTGTGGACCAACCTCATCGACAACGCCATCGACGCGGTGGCGGCGGGCGGCGAGATCGTGGTGCGCACCTCGGCCGCAACGGGCGCGGCCGTCGTGGAGGTGATCGACAACGGCGACGGCATCGCGGCCGAGATCCGTCCGCGCATCTTCGAGCCGTTCTTCACGACCAAGGACGTCGGCGAGGGCACCGGGCTGGGGCTCGACGTGGTGCGCCGGATCGTCGAGCGCCACCTGGGGCGCGTCGAGGTGGAGTCGGAGCCGGGGCGAACCTGCTTCGCGGTGCGCCTCCCGGCGGTCGGAGCCCGTTCCGCCCACGGCGACCGCGGTGCGGCATGACGCCTTCCAGGCCGCCCCGGACGGTCGAAGGGACCGACCCGCCGTCGGGGCCGGGGCCGGCCCGGTGACCGTGCCCTCCGACCTCCGCCGTGTGAAGGTGTTCGCCGACCTGGACGACGAGCAGATCGCCTGGCTGGACGCCCGCGCGCGCTGGGTGAGCGCCGGGCCGGGGGAGGCGATGTTCCGTGAGGGCGATCCCGCCGACGAGATGATCGCGGTGGTGGCGGGCGAGCTGCACTTCCGACGGGAGCAGGGACCGCCCGACGGCCGCGTCGTGGTGCGGCGCGCGGGCGACGTCACGGGGATGCTGCCTTCGTCGCGCCTGACGCGTGCGCCGAGCACCGGCCGGGCCGACGGCCCCACGCGGGTCGCGTGCTTCCCGGCCGCCCTCTTCCCCGAGATGCTGGAACGCATCCCGGCCCTGCGCGCGCGGCTGGCGGCGGTCATGGTCGACCGCTCGCGGGAGTACACCCGCCACGACGAGCAACGCGAACGGCTCCTGAGCCTCGGCAAGCTGGCGGCCGGGCTCGCCCACGAGTTGAACAACCCCGCCGCCGCCATCCAGCGCACGGTCGAGGAGCTCGAGCAGCGTCTGCGCGACCTGAGCACGGTAACGCGGGACCTGCTCGAGCCGATCGTCACGTCGGCGGGGCTCGAGCCGCTGGCACGCCTCGGCGAGGGCGGCGCGGGGGTCCCCACGGACCCCCTGGAGCGCGCCGACGCCGAGGACGCCCTGTCGTCCTGGCTGGCCGCACGCGGCGTTCCCGACGCCCCCCGGGCCGCCGAGACGTGGGCCGCCGCGGGGATCAGCGCGCGCGACCTCGAGACCGCCACCCACGCGCTGCCCGACGACGGCCTGGCGGTCTCGCTGCGCTGGTCCGAGGCCGACCTGGCCGCCCGCCGTCTGCTCGCCGACGCCGCCGAGGCTGCCCGCCGCGTCTCGGAGCTGATCCAGGCCGTCAAGGCGTACTCCAACATGGACCGCGCGCCCGACCGCGACGACGTCGACGTCCACGAGGGCCTCCACGCCACGCTCACCGTCCTCGCGCCGCGCTTCCGTGAGCGGCGCGTGGTCGTCACCACCGACTTCGACCCCGCGCTCCCCCCGGTCCCGGGCAACCCGGGCGAGCTCAACCAGGTGTGGACGAACCTGCTGCAGAACGCCCTGGAAGCGGTGTCCGAGGGCGGCACCGTGGCGGTCCGGACCCGCGCCGACCGCGATCGGGCCGTCGTGCAGGTCATCGACGACGGTCCCGGCATCCCGACCGATCTCGCGAACCGGATCTTCGAGCCGTTCTTCACCACCAAGGCGGTGGGCGAGGGGACCGGATTGGGCCTCGACGTCGTGCGTCGCATCTGCCGGTCCCATCGGGCCGACGTTCACGTCGACTCCCGGCCCGGCAGGACCTGTTTCGAGGTGCGCTTGCCGGCCGCAGCCGGGCACGAGGCCGGACCGCCCGGCTGACGCCCTTTGCCGGGCGGCGACTCAGGCGCCGGCCACCGGCAGCTCGACGTAGAAGCAGGTGCCCCCTGCGTCGGAGGAGAGCCGGACGCGGCCGTGGTGACGCTTGACGATCGAGTACACGACGTGCAGCCCCAGGCCCGTCCCGGACCCGACCGCCTTCGTCGTGAAGAAGGGATCGAACACCCGCGCCTGAAGCTCCGCCGGGATCCCCGGTCCGCCGTCGCAGACCGACACCGTCACCCAGGTGCCCTCCACCGCGGTCGCGATGCGCAACCGGCCGCGGCCGCCCATGGCGTCGATGGCATTGTCGATGAGGTTGGTCCACACCTGGTTCAGCTCGCTGCCGTGGGCGGCGATGCGCGGCACGCCGTCGGCGAAGTCGCGCTCGAGCTCGATCCCGTCCTTGAGCTTGTGGCGGAGCATCACCAGGGTCGACTCGAGCCCGGCGTGGACGTCGATCGCCTGCACCGGCGCCTGATCGAGGTAGCTGTAGCTCTTCACCGAAGCGACGATCTCCGAGATGGCATCGGCCGCGATGCCCGTCTCGCGCAGGAGCTGCGCGACCTCGCCGGCGGCGGCGGCGCAACGCACCACGGCGGCGCGCCGTTCGGGCGCGAACGGCGCCAACCGCTGGGCCAGCTCGTCGGCGCGCCAGCCGGCCTCGGCCAGCACCGCGGCCAGCTCGCGGCCGCCGCCCACGCCCGACGCCACCAGGGCGTCGCCGAGCTCCTCCTCGACGTCCATGGCGTCGAGCGCAGCGAGCTGCGCCGTCCCACCGCCGCCGCGGGCTTCGTCCAGCAGCCCCGCCAGCGGCGCGCGTTCCGCCTCCGGGAGACCCGTGGCGGCGAGCTCGGTGAAGACGTCGGCGGCGGCGAGCTGCGCCTGATGGAGCTGGGCGCTGGCCCGCACGATGGCGGCGGCCGGGTTGTTCAGCTCGTGCGCCAGACCCGCGGCCAGGGTGCCGAGCCCGGCCAGCTTCTCCTGCTGCACCAGCATCGCCTCGGCGCTCCGGAGCCGTTGGGTGACCGTGCGCACCATGGTGAGCGAGGCGCTGGCGCTCGTCGCCAGCAGCTTCTGGAGCGCGTCCTGGCCGACGACCAGCAGCCGGACGGCGGTGATGGCCCGGACGCTGGCGTTGCGTCGCGCCCCGCCCAGCGGCGCCATCTCCCCGAACACCTCGCCCGCGCCGCGGACCACCAGCAGTCGCTTCTGCGCTCCCTCCCCGCGGGTGATCTCGACCTCGCCCTCGAGGATGAAGAACATGTCGCTGCCCTCGTCCCCTTCGGCGAGGATGAGGGCGCCGGCCTCGGCCGAGCGGATCTCGGCCGTCGCCAGCAGGGCCTCGAGGTCGTGGGCCTCGAGGTCCTCGAACAAGGCATGACGTCGGACGACTGCGAGCTCGTCCGGTTCGGTCGCCTGCGGCTCTCCCTGCATGGGGCGCGCCTCCGGTACGCGATGCGCCATCATCCGTCGCGCCGTTCCGCAGCGTCAAGTCGGCGGCCCTCCGCCGCGCCGAGGTGGTTCCCACAGCGCGGGACGGTCTGATAGACTTATGGGCGCGAGCTCGGTGGATGTAGCTCAGTAGGTTAGAGCATCGGATTGTGGTTCCGAGGGTCGTGGGTTCGAATCCCATCATCCACCCCAGCCATCGGGGCGAGACCCCGGCGCCCGCGAGGGGCCGCAGCGCGGCCCCTCGTCGCGGCGTGGCACGACGTCGACGGCGTGGAACGCGGCCCCCCGGGGCGCGCCGCATGCGAGGATGGCGGAATTGGTAGACGCGCTAGATTTAGGATCTAGTGGCCTAGCCGTGCGGGTTCAAGTCCCGCTCCTCGCACCAGGACGGCAAGCCCCGGTGGCTTGCCGCTCTTTTTGCGAGCCGCGCAGCGCCACGACACCGCGACCGGTCGGGGCGGCGAGCCCGCCCAGCTCGGAGCCGGGCGCGTGGAAAGGCTAGGAGACCGATGGAAGCAGAGCTGATCGAGAAGCAGGCGGTCAACGCCACGTTCAAGGTCACGGTACCGGCGCCCGAGGTCGACGCCGCGTTCGACCGCGTCCTGACCAGCCTGGCGCGGCAGGTGAAGGTGCCCGGGTTCCGGCCGGGCCGCGCGCCGCGCGGCGTCCTGGAGCGCCGCGTCGGACGCGAGACGCTCGAGGAGGAGGTCCAGGAGACCCTGGTCGACGCCAACTACCCCGAGGCGGTCCGCGAGCTCCAGCTCACCCCCGTCCACGCGCACTTCCACGCCGACGCGCCCAAGGAGGGCGAGGCGTTCACCTTCGAGGTCCACGCCGAGCTCTACCCCGAGGTCGAGCTGCCGGAGCTGGGCTCGATCACCCTCGAGGCCGCGCCGCAGGAGCTCACCGAGGCCATGATCGACGACACCGTCGAGCAGCTCCGCACGCAGCACGCCACCCTGGTGCCGGTCGAGCGCGAGGCCCAGGCCACCGATTACGTGCTGGTGGAGTCGCTCGCCGCGCCCGAGGACGCTGGCGAGGAGAGCGAGCCGAAGGGCACCGGCGCGGTGCAGCCGATCGACATGGAGACGGCCGCCGAGGCGATCCGCGACCAGCTCGTCGGCAAGCGCATCGGCGAGGTCTTCGACCTCCAACTCGTCGACGACTACGTCCCCGACGAGCAGGGCGAACCGCAGACGCGCACCCTGCGCGTCATGGTCAAGGACGTCAAGGGCAAGGAGAAGCCCGAGGTGGGCGACGAGTTCGCCACCACGCTGGGCTTCGATAGCTGGGACGAGGCGCGGCAGGGGATCGCCGACAGCCTGCGCAACCAGCTCGAGCGCGATGCGTTGGAGGCCCAGCGCGAGGAGCTCGTGACCAAGCTGGTCGAGGCCAGCAGCTTCGAGATCCCCTCGAGCCTGCTGCAGCGCCGCCAGCGCAACCTCCTCCAGGACCTGGCGGAGGACCTCGGGCGTCAGGGCATGACGCTGGAGCGCTACCTCGCGCAGCTCGAGGAGAACGGCAAGAAGGACGAGTTCGAGTCGGAGCTCGTCGACGCCGCGCACAAGGGCGTCAAGCGGGACCTGGTGCTCGAGCGCCTGCAGGAGCTGCGCGGCACCGACGTCACCGACGAGGAGTTCGAAGAAGCGGTGCGCTACCAGGCGCGCCGTCAGCGTCAGGACCCCGCACGCTTCCGCCGCGAGATGGGCGAGCGCTGGCTGGCCAACTACCGCTTCCTGCTGGCCCGGGACAAGGCCCTGCGCGAAGCCGTGCGCGAGCTCGTGGGGGGGCCCGCCGCGGCCGACGACGCCGACGACGCGCAGGCGGCCTACGAGGAGGCGGCCGCGGGCGCCGACTCGGATGCGTCGGAGGACGACGACGCCGGCAGCGAGGACTGAGCCGCACCCCTCGCGACCCCGTCGCTGAGCCGAACCACGTGACCCGCCGGGGCGTCCGCCCCGGCGGGTCGGTGCTAAGGTAGGGCGTATGCCGCTCGTCCCCTACGTGATCGAACAGACCGGGCGCGGAGAGCGCACCTACGACGTCTACAGCCGCCTGCTCAAGGAGCGGATCATCTTCCTGGGATCCGCCATCGACTCCGAGACCGCCAACGTCGTGACCGCGCAACTCCTGCTGCTGGACTCGCAGTCCAACGAACAGCCCATCAACATGTTCATCAACTCCCCGGGCGGCGAGGTGTACGCCGGCCTGGCGATCTACGACGTGATGCAGTACATCTCCGCGCCGGTCCACACCAACTGCGTGGGCATCGCCATGTCGATGGGCTCGGTCATCCTCATGGCGGGCGAGCCCGGTCACCGGGTGGCGCTGCCGCACAGCCGAATCATGATCCACGCCGGTTCGGCCGGCTTCCCGCGCTCGAGCCTGCCCGATCTCGAGGTCCAGGCGCGCGAGTTCATGGACATCCGCGACAGCCTCGAGGCCATCTACCAGCAGCACACCGGGCACAGCCGCGAGAAGCTCCGCCGCGACATGGAACGCGACAACTTCATGGACCCCGGCGAGGCCCTGGCGTACGGCATCATCGACCGGGTGGTCGAGCCGCGTCAGGTGGGTCGCTTCGGGGCCGGCGAGGGCACGTGACGTGGCGCAGGCGCGCTGCAGCTTCTGCGGTCGTACCCAGGCCGAGGTCAAGGAGCTGGTGTCGTCGGCCAACGCCGGCGCCCACATCTGCAACGACTGCGCCGAGCGGGTCAACGAGGTGCTGGCGGGCGCCAAGCAGCGCCAGTTGCCGTCGCTGCGCCTGCCCTCCCCGCGTGAGCTGAAGGCCCATCTCGACCAGTACGTGATCGAGCAGGACGACGCGAAGCGCACGCTGGCGGTGGCGGTGTACAACCACTACCGGCGGCTGCAGAACCCCGATGCCGAGATCGAGAAGGCCAACATCCTGCTGATCGGCAACAGCGGCACCGGCAAGACGCTGCTGGCCCGCAGCCTGGCGCGCAGCCTGCAGGTCCCCTTCGCCATCGCCGACGCCACCACCCTCACCGAGGCGGGGTACGTCGGCGACGACGTCGAGAACATCGTTCTGCGCCTCCTCCAGGTCGCCGACTACGACGTCGCCGCGGCCGAGCGGGGCATCATCTACATCGACGAGATCGACAAGATCGCTCGCAAGTCCGAAGGGGTGTCGATCACCCGCGACGTGTCGGGCGAAGGGGTGCAGCAGGCGCTCCTCAAGATCATCGAGGGAACCGTCACCCACGTGCCGCCCCAGGGGGGCCGCAAGCACCCGCACCAGGAGCTCATCCCCGTCGATACCTCCAACATCCTGTTCGTGGTCGGCGGTGCCTTCGAGGGGATGGAGGACATCCTGCGCCGGCGCGTCAGCGTCTCGCGCGTCGGCTTCCAGTCCGACCCCGCGGCGCTGGGAGGCATCGACCCCGTGATCGACGCCGAGGTGCTCCCGGAGGACCTGATGGCGTTCGGGCTGATCCCCGAGCTGATCGGCCGCCTGGCCGTCACCGTGCGGCTCCACGATCTCAGCCTGGAGGCGCTGGTCGACGTGCTGACGAAGCCGCGCAACGCGCTGGTCAAGCAGTACAAGGAGCTGTTCGCGCTCGAGGGCGTCGAGCTCGACTTCACCGAGGCCGCCCTGTTCGAGGTGGCGCGCCGCGCGCGCGATCGTCGCACCGGCGCCCGCGCGCTGCGCTCGGTGCTGGAGCGCAGCATGACGAGCCTGATGTTCGACATCCCGGGCAGCCAGGTGACGCGGCTGACCTTCGACGTGGGAGACCTCGACGATCCTCAGGCCGCCCTCGAACGGGCCGAACGCCGCAAGACCGCCTGAGCCGGCCGCCGGAAGGTGCGGGCTCAGGCCGCCAGCGTGCGGCAGCGTTCGACCGCCGCCGCGAAGCGACGCGCCCCCTCGACGGCGTCGTCGACCGTGACGGTGTGGGCGAAGCTGAAGCGGACGCTGGCCCGGGCCTCGGCCGCGCTCAACCCCATCGCCAGCAGCACCTGGCTGGGCTCGACGCTCCCGGCCGCGCAGGCCGAGCCCGCACTCGCCTCCACCCCCAGGTCGTCGAGCGCGAGCAGCAGCGTCTCGCCGTCCACCCCGGACACCCGCAGGTTGCTGTGCTTCACGCTGCGGCGCGCTCCCCCACCGTTGACGCGGACCCCGGGCAGGCGCAGGGCGTGCGCCTCGAAGGCGTCGCGCGCGCGGGCCACCGCGGAGTAGCGCTGGGCCCGCTCCCGGGCGGCGCGCTCGGCCGCCTCCCCCAGCCCCACGATGGCCGGGGTGGCGTGCGTCCCAGGCCTCAGACCGCGCTCCTGCTCACCGCCGTAGAGCAGCGGCTCCAGCGCAACACCGTCGGCCACGTAGAGCGCCCCCGCCCCCTTGGGTCCGTGGATCTTGTGGGCCGAGACGGCCAGCAGGTCGACGCCCCAGCCCTCCACGTCGACCGGCTCCAGCCCCACGGCCTGAACCGCATCGCAGAACAGCAGCGCTCCGTGACGGTGGGCGATCTCGGCTGCCGCGGCCACGTCGGTGAGCACCCCGGTCTCGTTGTTGACGGCCATCAGGGCGACCAGCCGCGTGTCGGGAGCCGTGCGCAGGGCGCGCTCGAGATCGTCGAGCGCGATGGCGCCGTCGGCGTCGGGCTCGAGCAGGACGACGGGCGTCCCGGCGGCCGCCAGCGCCCGCGCGGTCCCGCGCACCGCGGCGTGTTCGACGCGGCTCGTCACCAGGCCGCCGCCGGCGGCCAGCACCCCGCGGAGGGCCTGGTTGTCGGCCTCGGTCGCTCCCGAGGTGAAGTGGATCCGTTCGGGGCGGGCGCCCAGCGCCGCTGCCACCTGCTCGCGGGCGCGCTCCACCAGCCGCCTCGCGCGCTGTCCGCTCCGGTGCACGCTGGACGGGTTGCCGAAGGCCTCGCCGAGGGCGGGCAACATCGCCTCCAGCACCGCCGGATCGAGCGGCGTGGTGGCGGCGTGATCGAGGTAGAGACGCAAGGGGTGCGCGGCCGGGCCCGTCAGTTGACGCGACCCAGCGTCTCGGCGCGGGGAACGGGCCCCGGCTGGAGGATGCGCCGCTGCGCGACCAGATCGGCCACGGTCGTGGAGCCGAGCACCTCCCGGACGGCGCCGTCGACGCGGCGCCACAGCGCCTCGGTCGAGCAGTGCCCGACGCGCTCGCAGGTCCCCTCGTCGTCGATGCAGGTGACCGGGGCGACGCTGCCCTCGAGCAGCTCGACCACCTCGAGCGCCGTCACCTCGGCGAGCGGCCGCGCCACGCGGTAGCCTCCTCGGGCCCCGCGGACCGACTCGACGATGCCCGCCCGCCGGAGCACCGCGAAGATCTGCTCGAGGTACTGATGACTCAGGTCCTGGCGCTTGGCCACGGTCTTGAGGCTGGTGGGGTCGTCCCCGCCGAGCGCCACCTCGACCAGCGCGCGCATGCCGTACTGGGCCTTCGTCGAGATCCACATGATGGTCATCCCCTAGGCGAGGACCTCGGAATGATTCCGAGGAACTCCCCTGGAGTATAGCTGCGGTCGCTCGTCAGCGTCAACGAAGCCCGGTGCCGATGGGCCCTCGCCGGCGATCGCCAGGCGCCTCCATCAGGCGCTGGGAGGGCCCTCGCGGTAGCACGCGCCCAGCGTGCCCTGGGCCAGCTCGATCAGGCGGCGCGGCCGGAAGGGGTGCTGCAGCTCCTGCAGGTGCGGAGGCCCGGCCACGCGCTCGACGATGGTGGCCTCCGCGACGTCCTCGAGGTCCTCCAGCGCACGCGGGCGGGTGCCCAGCACGATCACCGGCACGCCGCTGAGGTCGGGGTCGCGCTCCAGTCGCTTGAGCAGCCCCTGGCCGTCGGCGTCGCGCACGGAACCTTCCACCACGATCAGGTCGGGGACGCCGTCGTGGGCTGCCCCCAGGGCTCCCTCACCGTCGACGGCCTCGACCAGGTCGATGCCGGCACGGGCGAACAGCCTGCGGAAGACGGTGCGGAGGTGGTCGTTGGGTTCGACGAGCAGGACGGTCGCCACGGCCCCAACCTACGCCCGCCCGGGTCGGAGCGTCTGTGTCCGATCCGTGTCCGATCGGCGTTCGGCACGCGCGCCCTCACGCACGCCTACGGGCTCCCCGCCCCTTCGAGGTAGGCCAGCGGGTCGACGGCACGGCCGTCGAACCTGAGCTCGAAGTGGACGTGCGGTCCGGTCGAGGCGCCGGTGCTCCCCACCAGCCCCAGCACGTCGCCCTGTCGTACGGTCTCGCCGACGCGCACGTCGATGCGGCTGAGGTGGGCGTAGCGCGTCTGGGTACCGTCGCCGTGATCGAGGAACACCACGTTGCCGTAGCTGCCGCCCCAGCCCGCCTTGACGACGGTGCCGTCGCGCGCCGCGTGGACCGGCGTCCCCATCGGCGCGGCCAGGTCGACCCCGGCGTGGAAGTGGTTGCCGTTCACCGACAGCGTCCGCCAGCCGAACCTGGAGGAGATGCGGCCGTGGACCGGTGCTTCGAAGGTGGGGCTCGTGAACGACACGCTCCCGAGCCGAGCCACCGCATCCCGCAGAGCCGCGTCCTGCAGGCCGCGAAGTCGCTCCCGGCCGCCCACGCCGGCCAGCGCCGTCCCCCCGGTGGCGGCAGCGTCGCCTGCGGCCGCCCCGCCCCCGACGCCGGTCGCCATGCCCGCAACGTCCGTCGCGGCTCGGACCGGGCCGGTGGGGGTCGGGCCGGCGGCAAGCGTACCGGTCGGGGTCGGATCGGTCGGGGCCGCACCGGTCGGGGCCGGACCGGTCGAGGCCGCATCGGTCGGGGCCGCGCCAGGTGCGGTCGGGGTCGTCGCCGGCGCGGCCGCGGCGCGGGTCCCGGCCGCGGCCTCCGCCGGGGAGGCCGCGGCGCTCGCCGGCAGCAGCAGCGCTCGTCCCGCCGGCAGGGGGGCATCGATGCCGACCCCGTTGGCATCGGCGACGTCGGCAGGGTCGAGGCCCGCCCGCACGGCCAACGCCCGCGCGGTATCGCCCGCCTGCGCGAAGACGGTCACGCCATCGCCCGGCGGCACCGACACGGCGGCGCCCGCGGGCAGCGCCCCGCCGGCCAGGCCGGGGTTGGCCGAGCGCAGCGTCGCGGCGTTGCGCCCGACGCGTTGCGCCAGCTCGGCCAGGGTCTCCCCCGCGCGTACGAACACGATGCGGTAGCCCACCGCAGCGGCGGTCGGCAGGGTGAGCACCTGCCCGACGCTGAGGACGTCGCTGCTCAGGCGGTTGGCGGACATCAGCGCCGCCACCGTGGTGTCGAAGCGTCCGGCGAGCGCGTAGAGGGTGTCGCCGGGGCGCACGACGTAGCTGCGCTGCGCCAGCGCGGCGCCGGCCGTCAGGGCCAGGAGCAGCGCCAGCACGGTCGATCGCGACCGCGCCCGGGTCATGCTCCTACGCTGTCACTCAGCCTTGACCGAGGGTGGCGAGGAATTCCTCATTGCTCTTGGTGCGCGACAGCCGCGACAGCAGCATCTCCATCGCCTCGGCCGCGTCCATGTCGCTGATGACCTTGCGCAGCAGCCACATCTTGGCCAGGATGGCCTCGCCCAGCAGCAGGTCCTCGCGGCGCGTCCCGGACTTGAGGATGTCGATGGCCGGGAACACGCGGCGCTCCTCGAGGCGACGGCTCAGGTGCAGCTCCATGTTGCCGGTGCCCTTGAACTCCTCGAAGATGACGTCGTCCATGCGCGAGCCCGTCTCGACCAGGGCGGTGGCGAGGATGCTCAGGCTGCCGCCGCCGCGGATGTTGCGGGCCGCCCCCAGGAAGCGCTTGGGCCAGTGCAGGGCGTTGGAATCGAGGCCGCCCGACAGGGTCCGACCGGTCGCCGGCGTGACCAGGTTGTTGGCCCGCGCCAGACGGGTGATCGAGTCGAGCAGGATCATCACGTGACCGCCCTCCTCGACGATGCGACGGGCGCGCTCGTGCACGAACTCGGCCACCCGGATGTGGTTCGAGGGGGGCTCGTCGAAGGTGCTGGCGATGACCTCGACCCCCTGGACCGACTCGCGGAAGTCGGTGACCTCCTCGGGCCGTTCGTCCACCAACAGCACGATGACCTTGATGTCGTCCTCGTTGGTGACCACCGAGTTGGCGATCTTCTTGAGCAACGTCGTCTTCCCGGCCTTGGGGGGCGCCACGATCAGGCCGCGCTGACCGCGTCCGATGGGCGCGAGCAGGTCGATCACGCGCGCGGAGAGCTCGTTCTGGGTGGTCTCCAGCGTGATGCGCTGCTCCGGGAAGGTGGGCACCAGGTCGTCGAAGCGCGGGCGCTTGGCGGCCTGGAAGGGATCGACGCCGTTCACGGCCTCCACCCGGATGAGGGTGCCGTAGCGCTCGTTGTCGCGCGGGCGCCGGGCCTTGCCCAGGATGTAGTCGCCGGTGCGCAGCTTGAACTGCTTGATCAGGCCGGCCGACACGATCACGCTGCGCGAGCTGAGCTTGAGCAGCGACTCCTGGAGGAAGCCGTAGCCGTCCGACGAGATCTCGAGGTAGCCCTGGACGAGCTTGAGGCCCTCGCTCTCCGCCGAGCGCTCGAGGATGGCCAGCGCCAGCTCGTCCTTGCTCATCTGGCGGTACTCCTCGAGCCCGACCTCCTTGGCCAGCAGGTGCAGCTCCGGCACGATCTTCGACTGCAGATCGCGGAAGTTCAGCCCGCCCTTGCGGCCGCCGCCGGAACGCCCCCGACGGTTGCGGCCGCCGCGCCCCGAGCGGCCGCCGCGGTCCTCCTGCGTGTCGCCTTCGTCGTTGCCACCTTCGTTCGAGCCCCCCGCCGACGCCGACTCGTTGCCACTGTCGTCGCCCTGACCCGAGCGGCTCTTGCCGTTGCGCCCCTTGCGGCCACCGCTGCGCCCGCCGCTCTCACGCTCGGCCGGCGCCTCGGCGTCGGCCCCGTCGGACGTGGGCACCTCCGGCGCCGGGGCCTTGGCCTCGACGGTCTCGGGGGCCTGGGCGTCGTCCGAACCCGGGGCGGTCTCCGCGCTCTGCTTGCGGGGCCGACCGCGCTTGCGGGTCTTCGGCTCCTGCGCCTCCGCCGTCTCGGCGGCGCCGCTGTCGTCGGCTGTCTTGCGGGTTCTGGGGCTCATGCCATCTCCGTTCCGTGCGTTCGCCCTCGTTCGAACGCGAAGGACGCATGGCTCGCTGGGATGCCGGCTCGATCGCGATCGTGATCCAAGGAAACGCTGTTGTCCGCCGCTCGGCGGGGTCGCACCCCATGCGTCCGTGGAGCATACGCGCACCGCGAGGACGCACGAGAGAGGTTGTGCGAGGAAACGCAGCGGCGTATTGACGTTGTCCTGGCCTGCTGCTAGGTTTTAGTATATGCAGGGCCGCCGAACGTTGTAAAGCGGCTCTGGACCGACGACCAGGGCACGGTGCTCACCGGTCGGCGGTGGCGATGACGGGAACGAGTACGTCGGGTCGGGGCCCGACAGCGAGCCGGGGACGGTGCGAGCCCGGCAGGCGCCCCCGACGGAAGATCCTCCCCGAGCCGCTCCCCGAACCCGCCCGCCCCGCACGGGGCTCGGCGGCAGTAGATGGAGCCGCGAGGCGCGCGTCACAGCGCCAGGCTCTCCGACGTTCCGTGCGTCGGGCAGCCGCCGAGTCCGTGGCCCGCAAGGGTCCGGAGAAGTTGGGTGGTAACGCGCGAGGACCTACGCGCCCCAACGTGACGAGCGTTCGGGGCGCGGTGTCGTCTGCGCCCCCGGAGAGCGAGGTATCGCCGTGTTCCGTGAGGTGCCGCCCACCGTGAAGTTCCCTGAGCTCGAGGAGCGCGTCATCGCCTTCTGGCGCGACCGAGCCATCTTCCGCAAGGCCCTCGACAAGCCCGCTCCGCAGGGCTCGTACGTCTTCTACGAGGGCCCGCCCACGGCCAACGGCCGGCCGGGCGTGCACCACGTCATCAGCCGCGCCTTCAAGGACCTCTTCCCGCGCTTCAAGACCATGCAGGGCTACCGCGTGGGGCGCAAGGGCGGCTGGGACACCCACGGCCTGCCGGTCGAGATCGCCATCGAGAAGCGCCTGGGCTTCACCAACAAGCAGCAGGTGGAGGCCTACGGCATCGAGCGCTTCAACCGGCTGTGCCGCGAGGACGTCTTCAGCAACATCCAGGAGTGGAACCGGATGACCGAGCGCATCGGCTTCTGGCTCGACCTGGACGACGCCTACGTCACCTACACCAACGACTACATCGAGTCGTGCTGGTGGGTGCTCAAGCAGCTCTGGGAGCGGGACCTGCTGGTCGAGGACTACAAGACCACCTGGCACAGCCCCAGCAGCAACACCACCCTGGCCTCGCACGAGGTTGCGCTGGGCTATCGCGAGGACGTCGAGGACCCGTCGGTGTTCCCCAAGTTCCCGGCCCGGCGTTCCGAGCTGGTCGAGCGCGGGCTGCTGGCCGAGGACGAGCGCCGGCCGGTGTGGTTCCTGGCGTGGACCACCACGCCCTGGACGCTGGCCGCCAACAGCGGGCTGGCGGTCGCGGCGGACGCCGAGTACGCCCTGGTCGAGGCGCCGCCGCGCCACGCCGACGAGGGCGGCGCGCCCGAGCTCTTCTGGCTGGCCGCCGAGCTCGTCGGCACGGTGTTCGACGGCGTGCCCCACCGCGAGCTGCGCCGGGTCGTCGGGACCGAGCTCGAGGGCCTCCACTACGACCCCATCCTGCACGGACAGGCGGATCCCGGGGAGGACCTCGCCGGCGCCTTCCGGGTTGTGAGCGACGACCTCGTCAGCCTCGAGGACGGCACCGGCATCGTCCACCTGGCGCCCGCCTACGGCGACCTCGAGCAGGGCCGCCGGCACGGGCTGCCGACGCTGTTCTCGGTCGACCTCACCGGTGGGGTGTTGCCGGCGGTGAGGCCGCTCGACGCCGCCGACGGCGAAGGGCCCTACGCCGGCCGCTGGTTCAAGGACGCCGACGACGCCATCGCCGCCGACCTGCTGGAGCGCGGCCTGATGTGGAAGCGGGGCACCCTGCGGCACGCCTACCCCTTCAACTGGCGCGACGACACGCCGCTCATGAACGTCGCCAAGCGCAGCTGGTACATCCGCACCAGCGCGCTCAAGGACCGCCTGCTGGCCAACAACGACAAGGTCCACTGGTACCCCGACCACATCCGCACCGGGCGCTTCGGCAAGTGGCTCGAGAACAACGTCGACTGGGCCCTCAGCCGCGAGCGCTTCTGGGGCGCGCCGCTGCCGATCTGGGTCAGCGAGGACGGCAGCGAGCAGCTCTGCGTGGGCAGCGTCGCGGAGCTCTCGGTGCTCACCGGGCGCGACCTGTCGGGGCTCGAGCTCCACCGACCCTACGTCGACGACATCACCTTCGAACGCGACGGCAAGACCTTCCGGCGCGTCCCCTACACCGTCGACGTGTGGTTCGAGTCGGGCGCCATGCCCTACGCCCAGTGGCACTACCAGGGCCAGGCCTCGAGCCCCGAGGCCGCCGCCGCCCTGGCCGACAACTTCCCCGCCGACTACATCTGCGAGGCCGTCGACCAGACCCGCGGCTGGTTCTACAGCCTGCACGCCCTCGCCACCCTGCTGACCGACAGCGGCGACGCCGAGGCGGGGCGCGCCCCCGGGCCGCTGGCGCCGTTGCGGCCCGACAGCCCCGCCTTCCGCAACGTCATCGTGCTGGGGCATATCGTCGACGAGCGCGGTGAGAAGATGTCGAAGTCCAAGGGCAACGTGGTCGACCCCTGGAGCGTGCTCGACGTCTCCGGGGCCGACGCGTTGCGCTGGTACCTTTACAGCGTGTCGCCGCCCGAGGCGACCAAGCGCTTCAGCGCCGGGCTGGTCGAGGAGACGCTGCGCGACTTCTTCCTGACCCTGTGGAACACCTACAGCTTCTTCGTGCTCTACGCCAACCTCGATCGTCCCGAGCTCGCCTCGGCCCCGGCTCCGCACGAGCGCCCGCTCGTCGATCGCTGGTTGCTCTCACGCCTGAGCCAGCTGGTGCTCGACGTCACCCGTCAGCTCGAGGGCTACGACCCCACCGCCGCCAGCCGCGCGCTCCGCGACTTCGTGGTGGACGAGCTGTCGAACTGGTACGTGCGCCGCAACCGCAGGCGCTTCTGGCGCTCCGAGGGGGACGCCGACAAGGCGGCCGCCTACGCCACCCTGCACCAGGCGCTGGTGACGGTGACGCACCTCATGGCTCCGATGGCGCCGTTCACGGCCGAGGAGCTCTACCAGAACCTGGTGCGCTCGCTCGACGGCGACGCCCCCGAATCGGTGCACCTGGCCGCCTGGCCGGTGGCCGACGAGCGCCTGCTCGACGAGGACCTGACGCGCGACATGCGCGCGCTGATGTGGGTCGTGGAGCTCGGCCGCGCGGCGCGCGCCGCCTCCGGCATGAAGGTACGCCAGCCGCTCCCCGAGGTGCTGGTCCGGCTCCGCAGCGAGGACGAGCTGGCGGGCGTGCAGCGGCTCGAGGACCAGCTCCTCGACGAGCTCAACGTCAAGCGCGTGCGTTACCTCGGCGTCCACGACGCCTTCGTGGACTACCAGGTCAAGCCCAACCTGCCGCGCGTGGGCCCGCGCCTGGGCCGCCTGGTGCCGCAGCTGCGCGCGGCGCTCGACGCCATGGACGGCCGTGAGGTCGCGGCCACGGTGCGCGAGGGGCGCACCCTCACCGTCGCGCTCGACGGCGGCGAGGTGGAGCTGGGGCCCGACGACGTGCTGCTCGACGCGCGCAGCCCCGAGGGCTTCGCGGCCGTGGAGGAGCGCGGCTACCTGGCCGCCCTCAACACCACCCTCGACGACGCGCTGATCCGCGAGGGGCTGGCGCGGGACGTGGTCCGCCTGGTCCAGAACGCCCGCAAGAACGCCGGCCTGGAGGTGTCCGACACCATCGAGCTGGGGCTCGCCGCCGGCGGCGTCCTGGCGGCCGTGCTCGAGGACCACGCCGATGCCATCGCCGCCGAGGTGCTGGCCACCGAGCTGCGCACGGGGCCGCTCGAGGGCGAGGCGCACCGGGAGGAGCACGACCTCGAGGGCGAGCGCCTCGGGATCGCCCTGAGGAGGAGCTGACGGCCCGCCGTCGCGTCCACGTCCCGGCCGCCCGGGCGGCCGGGACGTACCTGCGATTGCAGCGGGGCCCGGGGCCGGGAGTATCATGGGACCGTTGTCATGGCTTCGAGTGAGTACACAACGGCACGGAGGAACATCATGAACATCGGCATCAACGGCTTCGGACGCATCGGGCGCCAGATCTTCCGCATCGCCCATGCCAGAGGCCTGAACATCGTCCTGGTCAACGATCTCACCGACAACAAGACGCTCGCGCACCTGCTGAAGTACGACTCCAACTACGGCCCCTTCGACGGCGAGGTGGGCTACGACGACGAGAACCTCATCGTCGACGGCAAGAAGGTCCGCGCCACCGAGGTCCGCAAGCCCGAGGAGCTGCCCTGGGCCGAGCTGGGCGTCGACATCGTGGTCGAGTCCACCGGCATCTTCCGCAAGCGCGCCCAGGCGGCCCTGCACCTGCAGGCGGGGGCGAAGAAGGTGCTGATCAGCGCCCCCTCCCCCGACAGCGACTTCGACATCATGGTCGGCGTCAACGAAGACCGGTACGACCCCGCCAAGCACGACGTGCTGTCCAACGCCTCCTGCACCACCAACTCGCTGGCGGCGGTGATGAAGGTGGTCGACGAGACCTTCGGCGTCGAGCAGGCGATGATGACCACCGTCCACAGCTACACCAACGACCAGATGCTGCTCGACGGCCCCCACAAGGACCTGCGGCGCGCCCGCAACGCCGCCACCAACATCGTGCCCACCAGCACCGGTGCGGCACAGGCGGTGGCCAAGGTGCTGCCGCAGTTCGACGGCATCTTCGACGGCATGGCCCTGCGCGTGCCCACCTCCACCGGCTCCATCTCCGACGTCACCGCGCTGCTCAAGCGCGAGGCCAGTGCCGCCGAGGTCAACGCCGCCCTGCGCGCCGCCGCCGAGGGCCCGCTCGATCACGTGCTGCGCTACACCGAGGACGAGATCGTGTCGCGCGACATCGTGGGCGACCGCCACTCCGCCATCGTCGACGGCGCTCTCACCAAGACCATGGGGCGCATGGCCAAGATCCTGGTCTGGTACGACAACGAGTGGGGCTACTCCAACCGCATGGTGGACGTGCTCGAGCTCATGGGCTCCAAGCTCTGAGGCCGACGCCCGGATCCATCGCCACCCCACCGGGCGCCGGCACGACCGGCGCCCGCGCTGCACGCTAGGAGCCAGCATGTTCAGGACCCTCGAGGACCTCGACGTCAAGGACAAGCGCGTCCTGGTTCGGGTGGACTTCAACGTCCCCATCCGGGACGGGCAGGTCGTCGACGACACCCGCATCCGGGCGGCGCTGCCCACGCTGGAGGCGCTCGCCTCCCGCGGCGCCACGCTGGTGCTGATGAGCCATCTGGGACGCCCCAAGGGCGTCGAGGAGGGGGCCCGGCTGCGGCCCGTCGCCACGCGGCTCGAGGAGCTGCTGGGGCGCAACGTGCGCTACCTCGCCTGCGACGGCCCCGGCTCGCAGGAGCAGCAGGCCTTCGTGGCCGACGCTCCCCACGGCAGCGTCACGCTGCTCGAGAACACCCGCTTCGACCCCCGCGAGACCAAGAACGACCCCCAGCTCGCCCGCATCCTCGCCGGCTACGCCGACCTCTACGTCGACGACGCCTTCGGCTCGGCCCACCGCGCCCACGCCAGCACCGAGGGCGTGGCGCGGCTGCTGCCGTCGGCGGCGGGCCACCTGCTGGAGCAGGAGCTGCGGGCGCTGTCGCGCCTGCTCGAACGGCCGGAGCGCCCCTTCGCGGTGATCCTCGGCGGGGCCAAGGTGTCGGACAAGATCGGCGTGCTGTCGAGCCTGCTGAAGGTGGCCGACCGCATCCTGATCGGGGGCGCCATGGCCTACACCTTCTTCGCGGCCCAGGGCGGCTCGACCGGCGCCTCCCTGGTCGAGGAGGATCAGCTCGACACCGCCCGCGACCTGCTCCGCGCGGCCGAGGCGGCGGGCGTGCGCGTGGTGCTGCCCGTCGACAGCGTGTGCGCGCGCGAGCTGCGCGCCGGCGTGGCCACCGAGGTGCACCCCTCCGACGCCATCCCCGACGGCATGATGGGCCTCGACGTCGGACCCCAGGCGGTCGCCGCCTTCCGCGAAGCCCTCGAGGGCACGCGTACGGTGTTCTGGAACGGACCGCTGGGCGTCTTCGAGACGCCCCCCTTCGACGCCGGCACCGCCGCCCTGGCGAAGACGGTGGCCGAGCTGCCGGCCTTCACCGTGGTCGGGGGCGGCGACTCCGTGGCCGCCGTCAACGCCAGCGGGCTCGCCGACCGCATCGGCCACATCTCCACCGGGGGCGGCGCCGCCCTCGAGTTCCTGGAAGGCAGGACGCTCCCCGGGGTCGCCGCCCTGGAGGGCTGAAGCCCATGACCGCCCCCCTGAGGCTGGCGCTGGACCCGGAACGCTTCGGGCCCGGCGCCGGCCCTGTCGAGGCCGATCTCGCGAACCTCGACGGCGACTACAGCTACCTGACACGCGGCTACTACGCTTCGCTCGACGGCGAGCTGGCCGGCCTCCGCCTCATCCCCACGCCCGCCGACGCCCTCGACGCCTACGTGGTGCCGATCGCCATGGAGAAGGCGCGGCTGGCGGGGCTCGGGGTCCCCACCTTCCACATCGCCACCAGTCGCTTCCCGGCACCGCCGATGATGGCCTACCCGGTCAACCCCTTCTCCAGCAAGGGGGAGCTGCTCGTCGACGCCGACGCCCTGGAGGCCCGGCGCAAGGGGCTCACCTACACCGGCAAGTACGCCGTGCTGTGCCAGGAGCTGCCGGAGGACTACCGCATCGACGTGGTGCGATGCGTCCTCGGGCGCACGCTGGTGCCCGAGTACCAGGCCTTCGCCGAGGCGGTGTTCGCCGCCTTCCGGCTGCCGCTGGCACGGGTACGCGTCATCGTCACGGCCCGCGCCTACCTGCTGTCCGCCATCATGCCGCTGCCGTGGAAGGACCTCGTCCCCGACGAGCGAGCCCTGGTCGAGGAGCTGGGCACATGGCACGCCTAGCCATCTTCGCCGAGCGCTACACCATCCGCTCGTCGGTGGAGCTCACGGCGCTGACCAACTTCCGCCTGGCGGCCTTCGAGCTCGGGCACGAGCTCGACTTCCTGTTCAAGGACGAGCTGAAGTACCTTCGCAACTACGACGGCGTCCTCATCCGCGCCCTCACCGACCCGCTCAACACCAGCTACGTGGTGGCCCGCACCGCCGAAATGCTGGGCATTCGCGTGCTCGACCAGTCGGAGTCGATCCGCATCTGCTGCGACAAGGTCAACATGTACGCGCGGCTCGAGCGCGAGGGCGTGCCGATCCCGGTCACGCGCTTCCTGGGCGACGACGAGCTCTCCGAGGCCACCGCCGAGCGGCTGTTCGACGAGCTCGGCGCACCGCTGGTGCTCAAGGCGCCCAACTCCAGCTTCAGCCTCTACGTCGACAAGGTGGCCACCCCCGAAGCGTTCCAGAAGGTGGGCCGGCGCTTCCTCCGCCGCGCCGACCGGCTGGTGATCCAGCAGTACCTCCCCAGCGATTTCGACTGGCGCGTCATCACGCTGGCGGGCCGGGTGCTGGCGGTGGTGCGCTACCGCTTCGCCGCGCAGGGCTGGCGCACCATGGACCGCAGCGAAGCCGGCGATTGGGCCACCGTCGAGGGCGTACCCAGGGACGGCGCCGACCCCCGCCTGGTCGAGGTGGCGTTGGCGGCCGCCAATGCCATCGGAGGCAGCCTCTACGGCATCGACCTCAAGGAGATCGACGGCGAGTTCTACGTCATCGAGGTCAACGACAACCCCACCATCGCGGCCGGCGAGGAGGACCAGGCCGACCCCGACATCTACGAGGCCATCATCCGCTACCTTGCCGGCGAGGACGCTCACCCTGTGGGTGAGGACGCTCACCCTGCGGGTGAGGACGCTCCCCCTGCGGGCGACGGCTGACGCTCCCCCAGCGCTCCACCAGCACCATCGAGCGGTGCCGGCGCCGCCCGAAGCGGCTGACCGCCTCGAAGGCGTCGCGCCGGAGCGGCAGGTGGACGCTGTCGGCACGACCGGCGCCGTCGGGGATGTAGGGATCGTGCAGGTAGAGGTGATCGTCGTCGAAGCCGGTGATCACCACCCAGTGCGGCACCTTCTCGGCGTACAGCCGGTAGCCCGACAGCAGCACCAGCGGCAGCGCGCCGCGCTCGACCGCATCGACCACGTCGTTGTCGTCGAAGTCGCGCAGCAGCGCGCGGCCGCCGAGGTCCTCGAGATCGCGCGCGAAGGTCTGGTGGGCGATGCGCAGCACGTCCTTCTTGTCCTCCGAGCGCACCGAGTCGAGGAACGGCACCTCCGCGTCGCGGGTCACCACGGTGGCGCGGAAGCCGCGCCGCAGCGCCGCCACGGCCAGCCCGTGGGCGCTGCAACCGCCGTGGCCGGAGAGCATGAAGATGGTGGTCGCCTCGCGCCAGATGGCGAGCTCGAGCCAGCGCTCGAACGGCACCGGGTAGCCGTGGTAGCGCATCGCCATCATCAGCGAGGCCGGCCCACAGGTGAAGTCGAGCGTCTGGGCGTAGTAGGGCACGCCCAACACGGTGGCGCCGCCGCCGGCGAAGCGCTTGAGCATCCGCAGCGCCTCGGAGTGGTCCTGGTAGTAGTCGGCGGTGGTGCCCACCACCTCGTAGCCGACCTTGCGGTAGAGCGCGATGGCGGCGTCGTTGTCGGCCCGGACCTCGAGCCGCATCGACACCGCGCCGCGCTCCCGCGCACCCTCCTCGGCCCGCGCCAGGAGCGCGCGCGCCACCCCGCGGCCGCGGCTCTCCGGCGACACCACCAGCGAGTACAGCCGCGCCGACGCGAAGCCCTTGCGGAACAGCACCACGGCGTCGCCGACGACCTCACCGTCGACCTCGGCCACCCACAGCTCGGCGCTCTCGCGCCCCAGCAGACGGGCCAGCGAGGCGCGCTGCAGGCGGTCCCCGGGGAAGCTGCGCTCGAGCGCCTCCAGCGCCGCCAGGTCGCTCCGGTCGGCCCGGCGTACGCGGGGCGACATCGCCGCGTCCCCTGCCGGCGTGGTGTCGCCGATGCCCGGGTCCGCGGCGGCCACGCTAGCGAGAGCGCTCCGCCAGCGCATCCTTCAAGGCGGGTACGACGTCGTTGACGTCGCCGACGATGCCGTAGTCGCACACCTTGAAGATGGGTGCGTCGGGGTCCTTGTTGATCGCGGCGATGACCTTCGAGCGGTTCATGCCGGAGAGGTGCTGGACGGCTCCCGAGACCCCCAACGCCAGGTAGAGGTCGGGCGTTACGGTCTTGCCCGTCTGCCCCACCTGTTCGGCATAGGGGCGCCAGCCCGCGTCCACCACCGCGCGTGTGGCGCCCACGCCGGCGCCCAGCAGGTCGGCCAGCGGCTCGACCAGCCGCGCGAAACCGCCCTCGTCCCCGACGCCGCGTCCGCCGGTGACCACGACCTTGGCGTCCTCCAGGGCCACGCGCCCGCCCTGCGCACGACGGCGCTCGCCGACGCGCACGCGCGCATCGGCGGGGCCGAAGGTGACGGGGACGTCCTGCGTGCTCCCGGCGCCGTCCGCGGGTCCGGCGGCGGCGAAGACGTTGGGCTTGACGCTGATCACCACGGGCGAGGTCTCGGCCCGAACGCGCTCGGTCACGCGTGCCAGGTAGGTGTAGCGGGTGGCGGTCACGTGAGCGTCCTCGGAGCCGAGCGCGATGACGTCCTCCAGCAGCGCCGCGCCGAGGCGCACGGCGAGGCGCGGGCTGAAGCTGAGCCCGGAACGGTTGGCCGTCACCAGCACGGCCTGCGCTCCGCTGGCGGCCGCGACCGCCTGGGCGGCGGTGGTGGCGGGCTCCGCTCGGAACTCCGCCAGCTCGGGCGCAGCGACCCGGTAGACGGTGGGAAGGTAGCGTGCGAGGTCGTCCGCCATGGCGGCCGGATCGGCCCCGATCACGGCTCCCGCGAGCGGCAGCCCCGACGCGGCGGCCAGCTCCCTGCCCGCCTGGATGAGCTCCAGGTCGGCCTTGCCGGCGACCGTCCCCTTGGCTTGGGTGAGGATGAGGATCATGCGGTCTCCTTGCGGGGCTAGCCCAGCACCTTGGCCTCGTCGGCCAGCAGGCGCGCGAGCTCGCGGGCGGCCTCGGTGGGGTCGCCCTCCAGGACCTTGCCGAGCCGCTCACGCGACTGGATGGTCTGTTCAAGTGTGGCCGTGCGTGGCGTCGCCCCACCGAAGTCGTCGGGGGTGCGCTTGGCCAGCTCCTTGCGCTTCGCTTTCATGATGTTCGGCAGCGTCGGGTAGCGAGGCTCGTTGAGCCCCTGCTGGGTGGTGACGACGGCCGGCATCGGCAGCGTCAGCTCCTCGATGCCGTCGTCGGTGTCGTGGCGGGTCCGCAGGTTCGCACCGTCGAGCTCGACCGAGGTGGTCCAGTCGCTGTGCGGCCAGCCCAGCGACTCGGCCACCGCCGCACCCAGGGCGGCACTGTCCCAGTCGGCCTCCTTGCCGCCCACCAGCACCAGATCGGCGCCTTCCTGCTCGATCGCGTTCGCCAGCACGCGGGCCTGGGCGATGGCGTCGAGCGCCAGGTCGGTCTCGATGTGCACGGCGCGGTCGGCTCCCATGGCGAGGGCGGTACGCAGCGCCTCCTCGAAGCGCTGCGGCCCGAGCGCCAGCGCCACGATCTCGGCGTCGGTGCCGCCCTCGCGGATGCGCAGCGCCTCCTCCACGCCGTACTCGTCCATGCCGTCGATCACGAAGGTGACGCCGTCGAGGTCGACGGCGCCGCCGCTGGTCCGGACCCGCGCCTCGGCGTCCGGCACCTGCTTCAAGATGGTCACGATCTTCACGCTGTCCTCCAGGTCGCGGCGCGCGCCGCGACGGTCGTCGGAGTCGGGGTCCGCCGACCGGCCGGGCCCGGACCGGCCGGTCCCGCCTGCGGGCCGGTCGCCGTGCCGCGGGCCGATCGCCCGTCCGTCACCGACCTATTCTAGTCGCCGTTCGAGCAGCGAGCGGGCGATCACCAGCCGCTGGATCTCGTTGGTCCCCTCGTAGATCTGGTTCAGCTTGACGTCGCGCATCAGCTTCTCGACCGGGTACTCGTTGATGTAGCCGTAGCCGCCGTGCACGTTCACCGCCTCCTCCGCGGCCCGGAACGCCATGTCGGAGGCGTAGGCCTTGGCGATGGCGGCGGCCTCGCCGTGCGGCAGCCCGCGATCGGCCAGCCAGGCCGCACGGTACGTCTGCCAGCGCGCGGTCTCGATCCCGATCTTCATGTCGGCGAGCTTGAACTGGATGGCCTGGAAGCGCGCGATCGGCTTCCCGAACGCCTGGCGCTCGACGGCGTAGCCCACCGCCTCGTCGAGGGCGCGCCGGGCCACGCCCACCGAGCCGGCGGCCACCGGGATGCGCGTCTTGTCGAGGGTGCGCATGGCGATCTTGAAGCCGTCCCCGGGCTGGCCCAGGATGTTCGCGCGCGGAACGCGGACCTGGTCGAACACCAGCTCGGCGGTGGGGCTCGCCCGTTGCCCCAACTTGCCGTGCAGCTTGCGGGCGCTGAAGCCCTCGCGCCCCGCCTCGACCACCACCGCCAGCGTGCCCTTGTGACGCAGCTCCGGGTCGAAGCTGGCGAAGACCACCGTGAAGGCCGCCCGGTCGCCGTTGCTGATCCACATCTTGGAGCCGTTGATCACCACGTCGTCGCCGTCGAAGGTGGCGCGCGTCTTCATGGCCCCGGCATCGCTGCCGTTGTCGGGCTCCGACAGCGCGAACGCCGCGAGGTTGGGGCCGTCGAGCAACGGCCGCAGGAAGCGCTCGTGCTGCTCCGGCGTCCCCGCCAGCAACAGCGGCGTGATCCCCAGCTCCGACGCCATGAACACGGTGTAGATGCCCATGCAGCCGTACGCCAGCTCCTCGCCGATGACGGCCTCGTCGAGCGAGCCCAGTCCCAGGCCGCCGACGCTCTCGGGCACGATGGTGTTGAGCAGTCCCAGCTCGTAGCCCTGGCGGACGACCTCCTCCGGGTAGCTCTCGGCGCGATCGTGCTCGCCGGCCACCGGCACGATGCGGTCGCGTGCGAACTGCCGGGCGAGGTTCTGGAACTGTTTCTGCTCGTCGGTGAGCTCGAAGTCGATCATGCTGCACCTCCTCCTTCCGGAGGGCCTCCTGTCCCCGCGCTAGCGGCGGTCCAGGTCGCGGTAGATCTGGCGCTCGATCACCATGCGCTGGATCTCGCTGGTGCCCTCGTAGATCTCGGTCACTCGGGCGTCCCGGAAGTAGCGCTCCACCGGGTAGTCCTTAGTGTAGCCGTAGCCCCCGAACACCTGGATAGCGTCGTGGGTGATGCGCGCAGCGGCCTCGGACGCGAACAGCTTGGCCTGCGCGGCCTCGCGGGTGACGCGGTAGCCGCGGTCCTTGAGCCAGGCCGCGCGGTAGGTCAGCATGCGCGCCGCCTCGATCTGCGTGTCCATGTCGGCCAGCGAGAAGCCGACCGCCTGGAAGCGCCGGATCGGCCGACCGAAGGCGGTGCGCTCGTTGGCGTAGTCGCGCGCCGCCTCGAACGCGGCCCGCGCCACGCCCACGGCCAGCGCAGCGATGCCGATGCGGCCGCCGTCGAGCGAGGCCATGGCGATCACGAAGCCCTGCCCTTCGGGCCCGAGCAGGGCGGTCTCGGGGACGACGCAGTCGTCGAAGGTCACGGTGGTGGTGATGGCGGCGTGCTGTCCGAGCTTGCGCTCGGGCCGTCCGAAGCTCATGCCGGGCGTGCCCCCCTCCACCAGGAAGCAGCTCACGCCGCGCGCCCCGGCCGCGGGATCGGTCTTGGCCATCACCAGGTAGAGGTCGGCCTCGCCGCCGCCGGTGATCCAGGCCTTGGTGCCGTTCAACCGGTACCCGCCTTCGACGCGCTGCGCTCGGGTGGTCATCGCCACGGCATCGGAGCCCGCGTGCGGTTCGGAGAGGCAGAAGGCGCCGATCCACTCGCCGCTCGCCAGCCGCGGCAGGTAGCGTCGCTTCTGCTCGTCGCTGCCGTAGCGCAGCAGCATCGTCTGCGGCAGCCCGTTGGTGACGCTCATGATGGTGGCGTGGCTGGCGTCGGCGGCGGCGATCTCCTCGAGCAGCACGACGTAGCTCAGGGTGTCGAGGCCGGCGCCGCCGTAGTCTTCGGGGGTGAGCACGCCGAGCAGGCCCAGCTCGCCCATCTTCGCGAGCGTGTCCCGGGGGAAGCGCGGCTCGGCGTCGAGCTCGGCCGCCAACGGCGCGATCTCGGCCCGTGCGAACTGCCGCACGTGCGCCCGCATGGCCAGGAGCTCTTCGGAGAGGGAGAAGTCCACGATCGCCACCGCGCCGTAGCGCACCGCCGAGTATACCGAGCGTCCCGTCAGGACGCGCCAGCGACGCGCCGGACGCGTACAACCGCTAGACTGGCGACATGACCGCCAAGGAGCTGCTGCACCTCATCCCGAAGGCCTTCGGGGCCGGCGATCCGAGCGAGCGCGCGACGATCCAGTACGACATCTCCGAACCCGTCTACCATGTGATCACCGGCAGCAAGGTGGAGGCGTTCGACGGCCGCGCCGAGGCCCCCGACGTGACCATCCGCGTGAGCGACGAGAACCTCATCAAGCTGATGCGCGGCCAGCTCAACCCCATGGCCGCCTTCATGACCGGCAAGCTGAAGGTCGACGGCGACGTGATGCTGGCGCAGAAGCTGGTGGCACGCGTCGACCGGCAGCGCCTCGAAGAGCTGACCTGAGCGGCCGCTTCAACCCGCCGTTCCCCCCTCGTCGGTCAGCGGGACGCCGCCGGGACCGTAGAAGCGCACCTCGTAGCCCTCGAAGGCGCCGTCCTGGTAACGCAGCGTGGCCGAGAAGAAGGCATCGCGATCGAGCCACGGCAGGAACACCCGATCCCCCGGCCAGAGCGGGAGTTCGGCGAGCGCCGCGTCGTCCACCCAGTGGAGGGTCCCCTCCGGCGAGGCCTCGCGCAGCTCGCCGCGGAAGCCGGGCACCACGAACACGAACGCCATCCAGTCGTCGATCCCGTCGAAGCGCGGGAAGCTGAGCACGCCCTTGAGGTGCGCCTCGGTGACGATCAGCCCCGACTCCTCGAGGACCTCCCGCTCCAGGCAGCGCTCCGGCGACTCGCCGGGCTCGAACTTGCCGCCCAGGCCGTTGTAGCGGCCTCGATGGTAGTCGTCCTCCCGGCCCTGCCGGTGGAGCATCAGCGTCTTGCCGTCCTGCCGCAGGTAGGCCAGCGTGGCCAGCTTCAGTCCCATCGGGCGTCGTCCTCGTCGTCCCCCCACGCCCTCAGGAAGACGTCCCTGAGCGCCGCGTCGTCGTCGAGGCTGCCCCCGCGCTCGGAGCGCACGCGCAGCCGTCGCGCCGGACGGATGCCCCGGCGCGCCAGCTCCACGGCCGCGCGCCGCGCCGCCTCCTCGAACCCCACGCCGCCGAGCGGCAGGGTCTCGCGCAGGCGCTCGCCTGCCGGCGACTCCAGCACCAGCAGGACCTCGGTGTGGCCGCCGCGGCGGCGGACGAACACCTGCTCGACGGTGTCGGCGCGCATGTCCCGGCCTTCCGCGCCCGGCTAGTCCGCCGGCGTGGCGGCGTCGAGGCCGAAGGCGGTGTGCACGGCGCGCAAGGCTTCCTTGGCGCGTGCTGCCGGGATGACCACGCTGAGGCGGACCTCGCTGGTGGTGATCATCTCGATGTTGGCCCCCGCGGCCGCCACCGCCTCGAACATGCGGCCGGCCACGCCGGGCGTCGAGCCCACGGCGATGCCCACGATCGACAGCTTGGCGACGTCGGGATCGGCGGACGCGTGCGCACCGAGCTCCGCCAGCACCGGCCCGAGGGCGTCGAGCGCATCCTGCATGGCATCCTGCGGCACCGTGAAGGCCATCTGCTGACGGCTGTCGGAGGCGCCGCGGACCCCCTGGATGATCATGTCGGGGCTCACCCCCGCCCGCCCGAGCGCAGCGAACAGGCGCGCCGCGACGCCCGGCTCGTCGGGCACGCCGTGAACGTCGATGCGGGCGTGGTTGAGGTCGAGCGCCACGCCGGTGACGGGTTTGTCGGTGATCATGCGCGCCTCCTGCGAGTCCCGGAGCGAGGTGACCAGGGTCCCCCGGTTGTAGCTGAACGAGCTGCGGACATGGATGCGGACGCCGTAGCGACGCGCGTACCAGACGCTGCGCGGGTGCAGCACCTTGGCGCCGAGCGCCGCCAGCTCCAGCATCTCGTCGTAGTCCACCACGTCGAGCTTGCTGGCGCTGGAGATGAGGTGCGGGTCGGTGGTGTAGACCCCCTCGGTATCGGTGTAGATCTCGCACTCCGGCGCACCCAGCGCCGCGGCCAGCGCGATGGCGGTGGTGTCGGAGCCGCCGCGCCCGAGGGTGGTGATGGCGCCGGCGCCGTCCACGCCCTGGAAGCCCGCGACCACCGCCACCTCACCGGCGTCGAGGCTGGCCCGCACCGCCCCCGTGTCCACCTCGAGGATGCTGGCGCTGCCGTGGCGCGAGTCGGTGAGGAAGCCGGCCTGGGCTCCGGTGAACGAGCGCGAACGCACCCCGAGCGCGTCGAGGGCGATGGCCAGGAGCGCAATCGACTGCTGCTCGCCGGTGGCCATCAGCACGTCGAGCTCGCGGCGGGCCGGACGGGGCGTCAGCTCCCGAGCCTGCCCCACCAGACGGTCGGTGGTGTGCCCCATGGCGGACACCGTGACCGCCACGCGTCGCCCCTCCTGGGCGGTGGCCGCGATGCGGCCCGCTACCTTGCGGATCCGTTCGACGTCGCCGACGCTGGTGCCGCCGTACTTCTGGACCACCAGGTCGTCCGCGGGCGCGGGTCTGGGAGCGGCCGACGCCGCGCTCCTGGAGCTCATGGCCCACAAGGATACCCGCCCTGCGGCCGCGGGGCAATCGGCGCGGCGCGCCGCCGGGCCCCCCCGCGTCCGCTCTCCTTGCGATGCCGGGACATCCCGCCCCCATGGGACATTCCGCCTTGTCGAGCGTCGAAGGGTGCGTGGTACAAGGTACGCATGACCTCCGTGACGACCTC
Organism: Deinococci bacterium; assembly: GCA_030149325.1. Taxonomy (GTDB): domain Bacteria; phylum Deinococcota; class Deinococci; order Deinococcales; family Trueperaceae; genus JASBRS01. Next base: position 16,168 of record JASBRS010000007.1, on the reverse strand, counting down.
TCCGCTACGTGTCGCCGTGATCGGCGCGGGCCCGTCGGGGTTCTACGCCACCGATGCCCTGCTCAAGGGGCGCGAGGACGTGTCGATCGACCTCATCGACCGCCTCCCTACCCCCTACGGGCTGGTGCGCTACGGGGTGGCGCCCGACCACCAGAAGATCAAGTCCGTCACCAAGCTCTACGAGCGGACCTGCGGCGATCCGCGCGTGCGCTTCCTCGGCAACGTCGACTTCGGACGCGATCTCAGCCATGAGGACGTGCGTCGGCACTACCACGCCGTCGTCTACGCCGTCGGAGCCCCCTCCGACCGCAACCTGGGGATCCCCGGCGAGGACCGCGCGGCCTGCCTGTCGGCCACCGAGTTCGTCGCCTGGTACAACGGCCACCCCGACTACGTCGGCCTCGACGTCCCGCTCGACGCCACCAGCGTGGTGGTGGTCGGGATGGGCAACGTCGCCGTCGACGTGGCTCGCGTGCTGGCCAAGTCGGTCGACGAGCTCGCCACCACCGACATGGCCGACTACGCCATCGAGCACCTGCGCACCAGCAAGGTCACCGACGTCTACATGCTGGGCCGCCGTGGCCCCGCCGAGGCCAAGTTCACCACCAAGGAGCTGCGCGAGCTCGGCGAGCTCGACAACGCCGACATCGTGGTGCGCGCCGACGAGCTGGAGGTGTCGGACGCCAGCCTCAAGGCCATCGAGGGCGACGCCACCGCCCAGAAGAACCTCGAGGTGCTGCGGGAGATGGCGGCCAAGCCGCTCGAGGGCAAGCCCCGCCGGCTGCACATCCGCTTCTGCGTGTCGCCGAAGGAGGTGCTCGGGGACGACCGGATCGCCGGTGTGGTGCTCGAGCGCAACCGCCTGGAGCCGACCGAGAGCGGCTACATCCAGTCGGTGGGCACCGGCGAGCTCGAGACCCTCGACGCCCAGCTCCTGCTGCGGTCGGTGGGCTACCGCGGCACGCCGCTCCCCGGCGTTCCCTTCGATCCCCGCAAGAACGTCATCCCCAACGACCACGGGCGCGTCCTCGACGCCCCCGGCGGCCAGCAGGTCGTGGGCGAGTACGTCGCCGGTTGGATCAAGCGCGGGCCCACCGGCGTCATCGGCACCAACAAGGCCGACGCCATGGAGACGGTGGCCTCGCTGCTCGAGGACGACCTGCCGGCCCTCGACCCCGCGGCTGCCGCCCCCGAGGCGATCGATGCCCTGCTCGCCGAACGCGGCGTCCGCCCCTTCGGCTTCGACCAGTGGCTGGCGCTGGATCGGCACGAGCTCGACGCGGGCAAGGCCTCGGGCCGCCCGCGGGTCAAGGTCACCGACGTCGAGGCGATGCTGAAGGTGGGCAGCTCCGGCTGACCGCGGGTCGCCACAGCGGAACGAGGACCGCGCCGTCGGCGCGGTCCTCGTCTCGTCGGCGTAGGTCCTGGGGGCTAGACGTCGCCCAGGTAGGCGCGCTTCATCGCCTCGTTGTGGAGCAGGTCCCGGGCGTCGCCCGACAGCACCACCTCACCGGTCTGCAGCACGTAGCCGCGGTCGGCGATGCCGAGCGCCACGTTGGCGTTCTGTTCGACGACGAACACGCTGATGCCGCGCTCGTTGACCTGCTTGATGATCTCGAAGATCTTCTCGACGAACAGCGGCGCCAGCCCCATCGAGGGCTCGTCCATCAGGATGAGCTTGGGTCGGCTCATCAGCGCGCGCCCCATGGCCAGCATCTGCTGCTCCCCGCCCGACATGGTCCCGCCGAGCTGGTTGAGCCGCTCGCCGACGCGCGGGAAGAGCTCGAAGACGTAGTCCATGTCCTCGCGGACGGCCTTGCGGTCGCTCCGCAGATAGGCCCCCATCTCGAGGTTCTCGCGGACCGTCATCTTGGGGAAGATGCGGCGGTTCTCCGGCACCACCGCCATGCCGCGCTCGATGCGCTGCGCGGTGGTCAGGGTGTCGGCGCGTTCGCCGCGGAACGTCATCTCCCCCTCCGAGACGCGCACGATCCCCAGCACGGTCTTGAGCGTGGTCGACTTGCCAGAGGCGTTGCCGCCCAGCAGGCACACCATCTCGCCGGGGTAGATCACCATGTCGACGTCGTGCAGGACCCGGATGGGGCCGTAGTGGGTGGTGACCTTGTGCATCTGCAGCAGGGGCTCGCGCTCGCTCATGCCTGCCCTCCTGCCGCGGCCTCGCTGTCGGCCTCGTCCTGTGCCCGCTTGCCGAGGTAGGCCTCGATGACCTTGGGATCGTCGACGACGTCCTGATAGGCACCCTCGGCGATCTTCTGGCCGTAGTCGAGGACCACCACGCGGTCGCTGATCTCGCCCACCAGGTTCATCTTGTGCTCGACGAGCAGGATGGTGTAGCCGCCCTCGTCGCGCATGCGGCGGATGATGTCGGTGATCTCCACCGTCTCCTTGGGGTTCATCCCGGCGCTGGGCTCGTCGAGCAGGAGCATCTTGGCCCCGGTGGCCATCGCCCGCGCCATCTCGGTGCGGCGGCGGTTGGCGTAGCTGAGGACGTACACCGGCTGGTGCAGTCGGAAGCTCATCAGTCGGGGGCCGAAGAACGACAGCTTCTCGAGCGCCAGGTCGTGCATCTGCTGCTCGCGCCGGCGGTAGCCGGGCGTCCGCAGGACGGCCGACCACCAGGTGCTGCGGAGACGGTGGTGCTGCGGGATGAGCACGTTGTCGAGCACCGACAGGTTGGTGAACAGCCGCAGGTTCTGGAAGGTGCGAGCGATGCCGCGGTCGACGATCTGGTTGGGCTTGAGCCCGACGATCGACTGCCCCTCGAAGCGGATGTCGCCCTGGTCGGGGCGGTAGACGCCGGTGATGAGGTTGAACAGGGTGGTCTTGCCGGCGCCGTTGGGACCGATGACCGAAACGATCTCGCCGGGCTCGACCTTGAAGCTCAGGTCGGTGGTGGCCTGCAGGCCGCCGAAGCTCTTGCTGATGCCGTTGACTTCGAGCATCGCCATGGCTAGCCCTCGCCCTCGTCGTCGGAGGCTTCCCGGTTCAGCTCGGGGTTGGAGAGCCAGGCGTCCTGAGCGCGCTCCTCGTCGGACGGTTGATCCCGCCGCTCACGGAAGACCCACGCCCAACTGAACTCGGCGCGGCCCATGATCCCCTCGGGGCGCACCACCATGATCGCCACCAGCAGCACGGCAAGCAGGATGCGGCGCATCCCGAAGGCCTGGAAGGTGCCCGTGAGCGGCGCCCAGTGCGATCCGACCAGGGCCGTCAGCACGGCCACCACACCGATCCCCAGCAGGGGGAACAGCAGCGGGTGCCAGACCGGCCTCAGCCGTCGACTGCGCCTCAGCCAGGCCGCGCCCAGGGCGACGGCGGCGATGATCACGCCGACCAGGGCCAGCCAGGTGTGGAGGCTGTAGGGCTGCTCCAGCGGGTCGCCGTACTGCTGCACGAACACCACCACCGCGGTGCCCAACAGCACGCCGGTGTAGGAGCCGGTGCCGCCCACGCTGATCGCGACCAGGAAGAAGAAGGTCAGGAAGAACAGGAAGAAGTCGAGGCGCGCGGCAGCCAGGTACGACACCCACAGCCCGCCCGCCACGCCGGCGAAGAAGGCCGACAGGGCGAACGCGAACACCTTGTGGTAGGCGAGGTTCACCCCCATCGCCTCGGCGGCGATCTCGTCCTCGCGGATGGCCTGCAACGCCCGCCCGTAGGAACTGAACTTCAACTTCGTCATCACGAATACCGTCAGGGCCAGGATGCCGAAGGTCCACCACAGGCTGGTCCCGAAGTTCCCGGGGACGCCGTTGTAGCCCAAGGCGCCGTTGGTGAAGGGCCCCAGCAGGTGGGTGGACGCCAGCAGCCGGATGATCTCGCCGAAGCCGAAGGTGACGATGGCGAGGTAGTCGCCCTTGAGCCGCAGGCTGGGCACCCCGACCAGCAGACCGAACAGCATCGCCAGCAGACCGCCGATGAGCAGCGCGATCAGGAAGCGGACCCACAGCGTTCCCGGCGTCGCCAGGCCGGGCAGGCCGATGGCGCGCATCCAGCTCTCGACCGAGAGCCCCAGCGTGAAGGGCGTCATCTGGCTGCGGGCGCTCTCGCTGATGCGGGCGCGCGCCGCCTCCGGCAGCATCAGCAGGGCGGTGGCGTAGCCGCCGACCAGCATGAAACCGTGATGCCCCAGCGACAGGATGCCGGTGGTGCCGTTGATGAGGTTGAGGCTGACGGCGGCGATGCCCCAGATGGCGAAGAGGGCCATGACCTGCGCCAGCTTGGCGTTGCCGCTGGCCTGCACCAGGTAGAGCACCACGGCCACCAGGCCGAGCCCCAGCAGCGTCAGGACGGCGTTGCGCATGCGCTTCTCGCTCATCACACCTTCTCCGAGAGGTCCTCACCCACGATGCCGCTAGGCCTAAGCAGCAGCACCAGGATGAGCAGGATGAACGCGAAGGTGTCCTTGTACTCGGTGAGGCCGGCGAAGTGTTGGGTGCGCGGGAACAGCGCCGTCACGAAGTTCTCGAGGAAGCCGAGCAACACGCCGCCGATCACGGCACCCGGCAGGCTCCCGATGCCGCCGATGACCGCGGCAGCGAACGCCTTGATGCCCGGCAGGATGCCCATCACGGCCGGCTGGTTGAGGCTGCCGAAGTTGAGCCCCCACAGCACGCCGCCAGCGGCGGCCAGCATCGACCCCAGCAGGAAGGTGGTGGCGATGACGCGATCGACGTTGACACCCATCATCTGAGCCGTCTCGGGGTCCTGCGCCGACGCTCGCATCGCCTTCCCCAACCGCGTACGCGTCACGAAGAGGGTGAGCGCCACCACCAGCAGGGCCGTGGCCAAGGGGATGAGGAAGATCAAGCGGGTGGTGTAGACGGTGCTGCCGAACACCGGGAACTGCAGGTACTGCGTCCACTCGGTGGGCGGACGGAAAGGCGTCTGGTTCCGCGTGAAGACCAGCAGGCCGGTGTTCTCGAGGAAGAACGACATGGCGATAGCGGTGATCAACAGGGAGATACGCGGCGCGCCCCGCAGGGGCCGGTACGCCACTCGGTCGATCACGACGCCGAGCACGCCCGTGATCAGCATGCTGAGAAGCATGGCGAGCAGCCAGTTGACGGTCGTCGCCGAGAGCGCATAGGTCAACCCGGCCATGGCCACGACACCGCCGCCGATCACGATCGGATCCCGGAACGAACCTCGCCAGAGGTTCAGTACGAACATCACACCCCAGGCCGAGAGCGCGGCCCAGATCAGCGCCCAGGGCAGGGCGTACGGGCTTCGGCTGAACAGGAAGTAGGCGAGGAACGCGCCCACCATGAACACGTCGCCGTGGGCGAAGTTGATCAAGCGGATGATGCCGTAGACCATGGTGTAGCCCAGCGCGATGAGCGCGTAGAGACTACCGAGCTGAAGCGACTGCAACATGGCGCCGACGAAGAAGGCCAGGTCGCGTGCCTTGAGGACATGGACGACATAGTAGATACGGAAGATAACGAGCGCCACCAGCCCCAGGCCGATGATCCAGCCCCAGGGCACGCGACGCCGCTGAGCTCTGGTGGAAGTCACCGCCACAGAGACACCTCGGACGTTGGAGATACGGCACACGCCTGGAGGGCGGGGTACCCCGCCCTCCAGGTGGTCCGATTCGTATGGTCGACAGTAGCCATCTAGGCTCCGGAGCGAACTCTGGTCGGTCTACTGCGAGGCGGCGGCGGTGCTCAGGCCGAACTTGCTGATCTTCGACCAGGCCGCACCGTTCTGGCCAGGCACCAGGTACTCGAAGAAGGCGATGGTGCGGTCCTTCGGGGTGCCGTCGGTGCCGGCGAAGGTGATCGAGCCGGAGACGCCGGGGTAGTCCTTGAGGTTCGACAGCGACTTGAGGACGGCCGCCTCGTTGTCGGTGCCGGCGTCCTTGATGGCCTGCACCAGCACGTTGTAGGAGTCGGCGCCGGCCAGCGTGAAGCCGTTGAAGTCGGTGGCCTTCGGGAACGCGATGTTGAAGAACTTGTGGAAGTCCTCGGCGCGCTGCTTGGCCGCGCCCGTGAGCACTTCGGGGCCGCCGAAGCCGGTGAACAGGTAGCCGTTGAAGGCCGCGCCACCGCTGGTCGGGCACTGCGAGTCGTCGGAGGCGTCGGCGCCCAGGAACTGCATGTTGAAGCCCTGCTGCTTGAGCTGCGGGATGAGCGTGGCGCCCTCGGCGCAGAAGCCGGAGTAGTAGACGACGTCGGGCTTGAAGCCGCGCGCGTCGTTGATCTGCGAGGAGAAGTCGACGGTGTTGGCGACGAAGTTCAGCATGATGGTCTGTCCGCCGAGCTTCTGGAACTCGTCCTGGAAGAAGCCGGCCAGGCCGAAGCTGTAGTCGTCGTCCTGCTGACGGAAGATCGCCGCCTTACGGGCCTTGAGGGTGTTGAAGGCGTACTCGGCCGCGACCTTGCCCTGGAAATCGTCGGTGTAGGCGACGCGGAAGATGTGGTCACCGATCTGGGTGGTGGCCGGGTTGGTGGAGCTCGTCGAGATCATGATGATGCCGGCGTCCTGCAGGTTCTGGGCCGCAGCGATGCTCATGGTCGAGGAGATAGCGCCGAGAACGCCGACGACCTTCTCGTCGATGAAGCGGTTGGCACAGGCCTTCGAACCCTCGGGCGTGGTCTGGTTGTCACAGATCGACAGCTCGACGGGGCGCCCGAGCACCTCGGACATCTGCTGCTGGGCAGCCTGGATCCCCTGCAAGGTGGAGTTGCCGATGGTCGCGAAGCGACCGGACAGCTCGAGGTTGACGCCGATCTTGATCGGCGCCTGCGCCAGGGCCGTACCTGCGAGCACGAGAGCGATGGCTGCCAAGAACAGCTTCTTGAACATGTATTCCTCCTCCATGGTGCGGCCCCGTGCCGCCGTCAGCGGTCCCTGGAGCCCCTGCGGTTGGCGAACGTGCAACTGTAACAATGCATGCGCGCTGGAACATAATACAGAGAGCCCCTCGACGTGTCAACGCTGCCGAAGGGCTCCACATCGCGTCCTGTACTCGCGTTCCGCGTCCCGTCAGGTGCGGCCGTCGCCGCCGAGTTCCGCCTCCCTGGAGACAGTTCTCTCCTCGCCGATGAGTCCGCGCGGACGGATCATCAGGATGAGGAGCAACACCGCGCCGATGAGGATCACCTGGAGCGCGCCGCCCTTCACCTGCAGCCCGGACGGCAGGAGCGACTGCGCGATCGACCCCGTGCCGGTCCAGAAGGCCCACACCAGCACCGATCCCAATAGGGCGCCGCGGTTGTTGCCGCTGCCCCCGACGATGAGCATCGCCCAGATCTCGAAGGTCAGGATAGGCAGGAAGTCGGTGGGCGCGACGAAGCCCACGAAGCTGGCGTTCAGTGCGCCTCCCAGGCCCATGATGGCGCACCCCAGCACGAACGACTGCAGGCGGAAGCGGAAGGGGTCCTTGCCGAGCGAGGACGCTGCCTGCTCGTCCTCGCGGATGGCCTTCAGGACACGCCCCCAGGGCGACCTGACCATCGTCTCCAGCGCCAGGTAGACCAGCACGACCAGCGCCGCCACCAGGACCAGGAACACCAGGTTCGAGGCCACGTTGCCGAGCTCGAGGCCCTGGAACGGTCGCGGGATGCTCTGGGCGCCACGGCTGCCGCCGGTCAGGCCGCGGGCGTTGAGCGCCACCAACCGGAGGACCTCGGCGATCCCGATGGTGGCGATCGCCAGGTAGTCCTCCCTCAGGCGCAACGTAGGGATGCCGACGACGAGGGCGATCAGCCCCGCCATCGCCATCGCACCCAGGATCCCGACGGCCACCGGCAACCCGAATCCCCCGAGGTGTGTGGCGTAGGCCGGGCCCGAGAGGACGGCGAAGGTGTACGAGCCCACCAGGAAGAACCCTGCAACGCCGATGTTGAACAGCCCCGTGTAGCCCCATTGCAGGTTGAGGCCGAGCGCCACCAGAGCGTAGATCAGCGCCTGGATCAGGAAGAACACCAGGTACGACAGCAAGCCGGTCACGATCGCTCTCCCAGGATGCCGTGGGGGCGGACCAGCAGGATCACGAACATCAGGGCGAAGGCGACGGCCGGCTTGTAGCCGGGATCGATCCACAGCACCGACACCGACTCGGCGAGGCCGATCACCAGGCCGCCCAGCACCGCCCCGTAGATGCTGCCGATCCCGCCCAGGATGGCCGCGGCGAACATCGGCAGGATGAGGTTGAAGCCCATGGTGGGGATCATCTGGACCGTGAGCCCGTAGAGGATCCCCCCCACCGCGGCCAGGGCGCCGCCGACCGCCCACACCAGACGCACCACGTTGGTGACGTTGATCCCGGTCACCTGCGAGAGCGCGGCGTTGTCGCTGACCGCGCGCATCGCCTTGCCCAGGCGGGTCCGCGTGAGGAACAGGTGCAGCGCGATCATCAACACGGCCGCTACGACGACCACGAAGATCTCGTCGGCACTGAGGCGCACCCCCGGCAGCACCGGCCGGGCGATGGCGATGGCGCGCGAGTAGTACTCGGGCTGCGGCCCCCACACGAACACCACGATGTTGCGCAGCATCAGCGAGGCGCCGAACGACGCGATGACGAGCGCCACCGCCACGTCGCTCCTGCGCAGGACGCGGTAGATCAGGAGATCGAGGAGGATGGCCAAGCCCGCCGTCAGGGCCGCAGCGAGGACGATCACCAGCACGAAGCCCCAGCCGAACGTCAGCGACCCCAGGTCCGGTCCGAAGGCCAGGACCCCGCTCAGCGCGAGCGCGAAGTACGCGCCGAAGGTGAGCAGCTCCCCGTGCGCGAAGTTGGCGAAACGCAGGATGTTGAACGTCAAGGTGAGACCGATGGCCCCCAACGCCAGCGTGGCGCCGAGGACGATGCCGTCGGCGATGTACTGCCCCACTACGCCAACCCCCTTCGCGCGCCGAGGTAGAGCTCGCCCACCTCGGGGTTCGTGAGCAGCGCCTGGGCCGGCCCCGTGATGCGGTCCTTGCCCTCGGCGAGCACCGCCCCGCGATCGGAGACGGCGAGCGCGGCCTTGGCGTTCTGCTCGACGACCAGGATGGTGACCCCGGAGGCACGGACCTCACGGATCTTGTCGAAGACGTGACTCACGAGCAACGGCGAGAGGCCCGCCGAGGGCTCGTCGAGCAGCATCACGCGCGGCTTGAGCATCAACGCGCGGCCGATCGCCACCATCTGCCTCTGCCCCCCCGAGAGCCGACCCGCCGGCTGCCGCCGGAAGCGCGGGAGGTCGGGGAAGGTGGCGTAGACGCGCTCGAGGCCCGCCTTGATCTCGCGGGGCCGCACGTAGGCCCCGAGCTCGAGGTTCTCCTCCACCGTCAACCTGGGGAACACGTTCCGGGTCTGCGGCACGTAGCCCACGCCGCGGCCCACCATGCGATGCGCGCTCAGGCGCGAGACGTCCTCGCCGAACAGCCGCACGGCGCCCGAGCGCACCCGCAGCAGCCCGGCCACCACCTTGATCAAGGTCGACTTGCCGGCGCCGTTGGGGCCGAGCACCGTGACGATCTCCCCTTCGGCCACGCGTAGCGAGACCCCCCGCAGGATGTCGGCGCCCGTCACATAGCCGGCCACCACCCCGTCGATCTCGAGTGCGGGCGCGCTCATGCCGGCGCTCCCCCCAGGTAGGCTTCGAGGACGCGGGGATCGCGCCGCACCGCGTCGGGCGGTCCCTCCATCAGCAGGCCTCCTTGCGCCATCACCAGCACCGGGTCGCACAGCGCGGCGATCAGGTCCATGTTGTGCTCGATGATCAGGAAGCTCACGCCGCGCGCGTGGATCTCCTGGATCTTGTCCATGATCGTGCCGAGCAGGGTCGGGTTCACGCCGGCGCCGGGCTCGTCGAGCAGGATCAGCCTCGGTTCCGCCATCAGCGCCCGCGCGATCTCCAGGAGCTTCTGCTGCCCGCCGGAGAGGTTCTTGGCGTACTCCCCGGCGAGGCGCTCGAGCCCGAGGAAGGCCAGGGTGGCGCGGGCGCGCTCGCGGGTCGCCCGCTCCTCAGAGCGCACCGCGCCCCGGCGCACCCAGTTGTTCCAGAAGCGCTCGCCGCGCTGATCGAGCGGCACCAGCATGACGTTCTCGAGAACGGTCATCTCGGCGAACGGCCGAGGGATCTGGAAGGTGCGCACCAGCCCGGTGTGGAAGATGGCGTGCGGCGGTCGCCCGTCGATCCTGTGGCCCTGGAAGGCGATGCGCCCCGAGGTGGGCCTGAGCGCCCCTGCGAGCATGTTGAAGAGCGTGGTCTTGCCGGCGCCGTTGGGGCCGATGAGCCCCGTGATGGTGCCCTCGGCCACCTTGAACGACACCCGGTTGACGGCCCGCAGGCCGCCGAAGTCCTTGACGAGGTCGGTCGCCTCCAGCATCCGTTCACATCCTCACCATCGCGGGGGCCGCCGAGACGACCGGCGACCCCCGCAACGACGATCGCGCCTAGGTTGGGCGCGATGGCAGGGCGAGCCTACTTGGCGAGCTCGGCCTGGACCTTCTCGATCTCGGAGACCGTGATCATGCCGGTCTCCTTGACGTTGCCGCCGGTGACCGTCCACTTCACGTAGGGGCCGGCCACGTCGCCGTAGGCGTCGAACTGCAGTGGCCCGGTCGCGCCGATGTACTGCAGCGTGGTGCCGAGCTTGAGCAGCCCCGCCGCGGCCTGCAGCTCGTTGGCGCCGGCGTAGACCTTCTGGCCGTTGGGGTCGGTCACCTTGCGCATGGCATCGCGGATGGCGGCGGTGTCGGTGGTGGTCTTGGCGTAGTCCATCGCCAGGCCCACGATGACGGTGGCGTCGTAGGCGTTGGTCATGTACGCCTGCGTGGGGAGGCTCCCGAACTTGGCCTGGAACTCCTTCTTGAAGGTCGCCAGCGAGGGGGTGTCGGTGGTGCCGGGCGCGGTCCCGTACACCTTCTTGAAGTAGCTGGGGCCGACGTCGTTGACGAACGCCTGGGACTCCAGCCCGTCCGGCAGGAGCCAGGTCTGCGGGCCGCCGGAGGCCACCCACTCGCGGGCGATGGTAGTGCCGTCACCCGGATAGCCGATGAGGAACAGCGCCTGCGGGCCTCCGCCCAGGGCCTTGTTCACCTCGGAGCGGTACGACGGCTGGTCGGGGTTGTAGACGACGTCCTGCGTCACGGTCCCGCCCAAGCCCTTGAAGGCCTTGACGAACTGGTCGCTGAGCCCCTGGCCGTAGGCGTTGTTGAGGTACAGCACAGCGACCTTGCGCAGGCCCCCGGTGTAGGCGTAGTCGGCCATGGCCACGCCCTGCAGGGCGTCGGACGGCGCGGTACGGAAGAAGTAGCCGCCCGTCTTGCCGTCCTTGCCGAGCTGGGTCAGCGTCGGCGAGGTCGAGGCCGGCGAGATCAGGATGACGTGGCCGGGCGCCGTGACGGACGTCAGGATGGCGGTGGTGATCCCGCTCGACAGCGCGCCCACGATGGCGGGCACGTGCTGGACGTCCACCAGCTTCTTGGCGGCATCGACGCCGACGTTGGCCTGCGTCTGGTCGTCGGACAGCGCCAGCTTGACGGTGCAGCCGTCCACGCCGCCGGCGGCGTTCAGGTCGGCGACCGCCAGCTGGGCTCCCTTGGCGATCTGCTGGCCGAGCACGCCGAGCGAGCCGGTCAGCGCCATCACGCTCCCGATGGTCACCGTGCAGCTCTGCGCCAGTGCCGTCCCGAACAGAAGCGGGATGGTTGCCGCACCTAGGATCAGGAACTTCCTCATCAGCCTCGCTCTCCTTTCGCATCGCCTCCGCAGCCGGTCCCTGGGGGGCGCGTCGACCTGCCGACGATGGATAGGGGCAATCGCTGTCCCCGTCGTGAGTTGTACCGAGGTGGGCGTGAGTTGCATGAGCCGGGCGGTCCGCCGCGGCGGTCCGAGCCGGTCGAGGCGCCCCGAGCGCGGCCCCTTCGGGCGGCGGGGCGCCGGACACCATGCACGCTCACATATTGACTCATGACAATGCCTAGCGATACGCTTCGTCACGGAAGCGCCCAAATCGTGCAGGGTGTAACCGCATTTCGTGACTTGTGAGGTGTTCTTCGATGACAGCACGCGAGTTCTTCGAGTTTGCCCGCGAGCACGGGGCGAAGATGGTCGACCTGAAGTTCACGGACCTGCTCGGGACGTGGCAGCACTGCTCCTACCCGATCGACACCTGGGACGAGGGCACCTTCGAGGAGGGCGTCGGCTTCGACGGCTCGTCGATCCGCGGCTGGCAGGCCATCAACGTCTCCGACATGCTCGCCGTGCCCGACCCCTCGACCGCCGTCATCGACCCCTTCTTCAAGCAGCCGACCGTCAGCGTGATCGCCGACATCAAGGACCCCGAGACGCTGGAGGACTACAGCCGCGACCCGCGGCACGTCGCCCGCAAGGCGGTGGCGTACCTGAAGGAGACGGGCATCGCCGACACCGCCTACGTCGGGCCCGAGCCCGAGTTCTTCATCTTCGACGAGGTGCGCTACGAGCAGAACCAGTACCGCGGCTTCTACGAGATCGACTCGGTGGAGGGCGCCTGGAACACGGCGCGCTTCGAGGAGCCCAACCTCGGGTACAAGCCCAGCTACAAGGGCGGCTACTTCCCCGTCAGCCCGACCGACACCTACCACGACCTGCGCGGCGAGATGGTCGGCGTCATGCAGGAGCTCGGCATCGTGGTCGAGGCGCACCACCACGAGGTGGGCACCGGCGGGCAGTCGGAGATCGACATGCGCTACGCCGAACTGCTCCAGATGGCCGATCAGTTCATGTGGTACAAGTACATCATCAAGAACGTGGCGAAGCGTTACGGCAAGACCGTGACGTTCATGCCCAAGCCGATCTTCGAGGACAACGGCTCGGGCATGCATACCCACATGTCGTTGTGGAAGGACGGTCGGCCGCTGTTCCCCGGTGACGGCTACGCCGGCCTCAGCGCCACCGCGCTGCACGCCGTCGGCGGCCTCTTGAAGCACGCCCCCGCCGTCCTGGCCTTCGCCGCGCCCACCGCCAACTCCTACCACCGGCTGGTGCCCGGCTACGAAGCGCCCGTCAACCTGGCGATGTCGAAGCGCAACCGCTCGGCGGCCGTGCGCATCCCCATGTACTCGGGCAGTCCCAAGGCCAAGCGCGCCGAGTTCCGCTGCCCCGACCCCAGCAGCAACGGCTACCTGATGTTCTCGGCCATGATGATGGCGATGCTCGACGGCATCCAGAACAAGACCGACCCCGGCGCACCGCTCGACCGCAACATCTACGAGATGAGCAAGGAGGAGCTGTCGCACATCCCGTCGACGCCCGGCTCGCTCGGCGAGGCGCTCGACGCGCTGTCCAACGACCACGCCTTCCTGACCAAGGGCGGCGTTTTCACCGACGACCTCATCACCACCTGGATCGACTACAAGGTCGAGAACGAGCTCGAGCAGCTCCGGCTGCGCCCGCACCCCTACGAGTTCAGCCTCTACTACGACAGCTGAGCGCGCTCGGCCGGCCTCGGGCCGGGAGCAGCGTCGCGGCGCCGGGGCCTTCGGTCCCGGCGCCGCCCTCGTTCCGACCCGTCGCACCCTCTCTGGCTGCACGTTGTGCGCCTCCGAGCGGTCAACATGCCGGCAGAACGAACACGGTACGTCACAACGGGCGGGCGCCGTGGTAGCGTCGATGGGGTCCGACGCCGCGCCTCGCGAACGCCGCGAGCGACGACGGCGGCCGACCGGTCCCAGGAGGAGTTCGCGTGAGCATCACGAAGGCCGACATCCAACAGCGTCTGCGCGAGGAGGACGTCCGTTTCCTGCGTCTGCAGTTCACGGACATCCTCGGCCACAACAAGAACGTCGAGGTGCCCGCCTCGCAGTTCGAGAAGGCGCTCGACGGCGAGATCATGTTCGACGGGTCCTCGGTGCAGGGCTTCACCCGCATCGAGGAGTCCGACATGCTCCTGGCCCCCGACTTCGACACCTTCCTGGTCTTCCCCGACATCCTCGAGGGGGCCGTGCAGGGTCGCGTGGCGCGCCTGATCTGCGACATCAAGCTGCCCGACGGCTCGCCCTTCGACGGCGATCCCCGCACCATCCTGAAGCGCGAGATCGACAAGCTGCAGGCGCTCGGCTTCGACAACATGTACGCCGGTCCCGAACCCGAGTTCTTCCTCTTCCACCGCAGCCCGGACGGCTCCCCCACCACCGAGACCCACGACAAGGCCGGCTACTTCGACCTGGCGCCCGTGGACCTCGGCGAGGAGGCCCGTCGCGACATGGTCAACGCCCTGGTGGAGATGGGCTTCGAGATCGAGGCCGCCCACCACGAGGTCGCGCCCGGCCAGCACGAGATCGACTTCAAGTACGACGAGGCGCTGCGCACCGCCGACGCCATCGCCACCTTCCGCCTGGTGGTGAAGAAGATCGCCCTGAACCACGGTCTGCACGCTACCTTCATGCCCAAGCCGGTCGCCGGCATCAACGGCTCGGGCATGCACACCCATCTGTCGGTGTTCAAGGACGGCAAGAACGCCTTCTACGACGCCGACGCCGAGTACCAGCTGTCGCGCACGGCGCTCAACTGGATCGGCGGGCTGCTCGACCACGCCGCCGGCATGGTCGCCATCACCAACCCCACGGTCAACAGCTACAAGCGGCTGACCCCCGGCTTCGAGGCCCCCACCAACATCGCCTGGTCGGCCTCGAACCGCAGCGCCATGATCCGCATCCCGGCGCGTCGCGGCCTCGGTACGCGCAGCGAGCTGCGCATGCCCGACCCCTCGTGCAACCCGTACCTGGCGCTCGCGGTGATGCTGGCCGCCGGCCGTGACGGCATCGAGCGCGACCTCACGCCGCCGCCGCCGATCCAGCGCAACATCTTCGAGATGAGCGTGCGCGACCGCCGCCGCCACAAGATCAAGGAGCTCCCCGGCACCCTGCGTGAAGCGGTGGCCGCCCTCCAGCGCGACCGCACCATCGTGCAGGCGCTGGGCGAGCACGCCTACCGCCACTTCGTCGACGCCAAGACGCACGAGTTCGACGAGTACCGCATCGCCGTCCACGACTGGGAGCTCGACCAGTACCTGGCCGAGTACTGAGACCCGTACCTCGAGGAGCCTGACGGTGCCCCCGGTCCGCACCCCGAACCAGGACGGCGCCCCGCCGTTCCGGGTGGTGGGTGTGGACCCGGGGGTCGCCAACCTGGGGCTGGGTGCGATCGAGGAGCTGCGCCGCGAGGCGCGCCTCCTCGGCTCGGAGGTGGTGGTGACGCGCCCGAGCACCCCCCAGGCCGAACGCCTGCTGGCCATCCGCACCGCGGTCGCCGCGTTCCTCGATGCGCACCGCCCCGACGCCGTGGCCATCGAGGGGCAGTTCTTCCACCGACAGCGTGAGGTGTCGTTCAAGGTCGGCCAGGCCTTCGGTGTGGTGCTGCTGACGGCGGCCGAGCGCGGCGTCCCGGTGTTCGAGTACGGGCCCATGCAGGTCAAGCAGGCGCTGGTCGGGACCGGTCGCGCCCAGAAGGCGCAGGTGACCTTCATGGTGCGCGCCCTGCTGGGCACGAGCGCGGCCCCCGCCAACCATCACGCCTCCGACGCCCTCGCCCTGGCGTTGACCCACCTCCACAGCCGCCGGCTCGCGGGCGAGCCGAGCGGCCGCTAGCGTCGGCTCAAGCCTCCTCGTCGGCCCCGGCTTCGGGCTCGACCGCGGCGTCCACGGTGGCGTCCGCCGGGCCCCGCAGCAGCGCCTCGAAGCGGTACTCGCTGCTCCGCTCGGCGTCAGCCAGCTTCCGCTGTGCCGCCTCCAGGCCCGCGGCGCCCGCCGCGGCCGCCAGCCCCAACGCCGCCGCCGTCAGTCGTCGGAAGCCCTCCTGACGGAACCACCGCACCCCCTCGTGCTCGTGCACGCCCAGCGCCGCACGCGCCGCCGGGCTGGCGCCGAGCGTGGGCAGCCAGGTACGCGGATCGAAGGCGGCCGGGTCCGGCAGCGACTCGAGCAGCGCCTCCGGCAACCGCGCCGCGACGGCGGCGTCGTCGACGCCGGACGCCGCCAACGCCCCCTCGAGGGCTCCCCGCAGCCTCAGCTCGCGGTAGCCGTCGGCGCCGACGCCCAGGGCGCCCAACGCCAGCGTCGCGCGCAGCGCCGTGGCGAGCCCCCAGCCTGCGGCCTCCGCTGCCGCCACTCCGGCCTGCGCCAGCGCCACCGCGGCCGCATCCCGGCCGCTCGGCGCCGCCGCAT
>JASBRS010000075.1 GCA_030149325.1 Deinococci bacterium | reverse complement strand
AACCACATTTGTGCCCCCGCGTGTTGGTGCGCGCGGCCCAACTTCTCTAGGAGATCCGCTGACTACTCGGTCACGAAGAATGCGAAGCGGAAGTGCATCTGATGCGGGTGGTCCTGCCAGGTGAGGACGGCCTGACGGAAGAAGAACGGCTGCTCGTCGACGTCGCTGTAGTTCTTGTTCCGGTAGAAGGACGGGTACAGATCGATGAAGTGCCAGCCGGGCGCCCACGAAGCCGTGAGCGGAACCTCAACGTCGCCGTTGGTGCTGAAGCCGCAGGCGTACCCGATGTAGGTGTTGTCGACCACGATGCCGAAGATGTTGTTGGTCTGGGTCCAGCCGATGCCCTTCATATGGAGCATGATCTTCGTCCCCACGGGGCCCCTGGCGGGCTCGAGCGACAGCCCGGTGGACATCACATCGAAGTACGCCTTGGCGACGACGTTGTCACCGATGCTGGCCTCGAGGCGGTGGGCGCCGCCGAGTGCATCCGGGATCTGGAAGGGCGCGTCGAACGAACCGTTGGCGTCGGTGGTGACGGTGGCGACCGGCACGGTCATCGCCTGGTAGCCGGCCGTGGTCACGCGTGATCCGCTCATCTGAGAGAACGCCAGCTTCACCTCGGCGTTTGCGGGCAGGTCTCGCCCGTGGATCTGGACCGGTGTGAACACCGCGCCGCCGGAAGGGTCGACCCACAGTTTGGGGCCGGCCGCCGTGGGCTCGACGCCAGGCGTGGACGCCGGGTTCTGATCGGCGACGGGGGCCGGCAACACCGGATCGCCCTCGGTCACGGTGAAGGTGAACTCCGGCAGGTTGAGGTAGCCGTAGGGCGACCTCTTGATCGCCAGGTACGGCTGCCCGAAGGCGGCGTCCTGCGTCCCCACGAAATGCTTGCCGACACGGCCGGTCGCAGGGATCACGATCTTGGCCGTGCCATGCGTGGTCTGGGCGGTGATGACGCCGGTGATGTGGTTGTCGTAGGTGATGGCGTCCCAGCCGGCGATGTTGTTTGGCTGGTCGAGGCCGGTCACCGTGACGGTGATGTTCGTCCCCACGGGGCCACTGTCAGGCGACATGGTCCAGTTGGCGCGCACGAAGTAGCCGGCCTTGTTGACGAACGTGCCGTTGGAACGCACGTAAATATCGTGGTTCCCGCCGAAGCCCTCGGGAACCGTGAAGGTCGTGCTGAAGGCGCCGTCGGCATCCGCCGTGGTGGTCGCCAACGTCACGTTGCGCTGGGTGTAGGAGCGTCCGAGGAAGTTGCCGGTGTACTCACCGTCCTTCATCTCGAGGTTCCAGGTGCCGTCGAAGGCTACCCACACGATCTCGAGCTTGGCGCCGGCCTCGAAGCCGGAGCCCGTCAAGGTGGCTTCCGATCCGACGAAGCCCTTGGCCGGGTTGACGTCGACCTTCCCGGTCATGCCATTCGGGAACGTGATCTCACTGGTCGCGGCCGTGCCCTGCGCCGACGCTACGGCGAACAGCATGCCGAGCGCCATGAGGATCGCAACGGCGACCGCCCTTGCGCCCGGCAAGCGCCGCGGCCCGTTGAGGGACCGTTCGTGTTGGGAGGTGACGTCGTAGATCGTGAACATCCTGTCTCCTTGTCTCGGGGTGCCCAGCATCCGTTGCCGGGTTCGGGCCCCTCGTCGTCTGGTCCTATTCGGGGCAGACGAGGGGCGCCCTCACTTCCGCTCGTCCAGCACCTGCGATCACCGCGGTTGGGGGGCGCCCTCGGATTCGTGCTCGTATTCCTGCTTCGGTTCGGAGCTCGGTCAGCCGAGCATCCAGTACCACCAACGATGCTTCTCGAGCCGCCTCAGCAGCGAGTCGATGCCCCAGACGTGGCCCGCCCCCATCGAGGCCAGCGTGAAGAAGGCGAAGATCGCGATGATCTGGACGTCGAACCAGCCGCTGGCAGGCGGCAGGCAGGCAGTGTAGAAGCTCAACATGATGAGCGTGCCGGCGAGGGCAGCGAGCCGCGTCAGGAAGCCGGCCACCATGGCCAGGCCGATCCCCGCGGTCCCGAGGATCAGGAGCCACAGGACGATCTCGTTGCCCCACAGGTTGGCGTAGATGTTGCCGATGGGGCCTTGCACCACGGCCGGGAGCAACGCGCTGGCGCTGGTCCAGCCGTCCCAACCGCCGCGGTAGAGCTTGTACGCGACCTGCAGGAACGACAGCCCCAGCGCCAGGCGCATCATGAACAGCGCGAACTCGCCGACCGAAAGCTTGGCGCTCTGGCCGAGCTGCTCCTCTGGCCAATCGAACCGGGAGCCGCTCCGGCCGCGAGCAGTCTGCTCGTCAGGCGCGAGGCCGACGTTCCGTGTACGTTCCGGAGCGGCCATCCTGCTACCTCTTCTCGATCGAGATCAGGGTCGGGTAGCCCTCGGCGGCGGGGAAGTCCTGGTTCATGGGCGTCCACGTCACCGTATTGCCCTGGTTGTCCTTGACGATGAGCTCGTACTTGAGGAGCCCGGTCGGGTAGACGGGTGGGATCGACCAGCCAGCCGCCCACATCCACACCTTGTGGTCCCCCTCCTTGGGGTGCTGACCGAGCGACAGATCAACCGTGGTGCCGTTCTCGAGCTTGGCCTGCATGGTCATGCCGAGCTGCTTGGCCATGTCGGGGGTGACCTCTTCGCCGGTCTGGGTGCTGTAGACCTTGGCGAGCCACACGACCTGCTCACCGGTCTTGAACGTCGAGACCAGCACGCAGCTGGGGCCGGTGGCGTTCTTGCTGCCGCGCACGACCTCGGCCTGGACGTAGTAGGCGGGCCCCGCCGCGAACGCCACGCCGGCGATCGCGACCAGGATCAGGGCAACGATGATGGATCTGAGATTGCGCATGCTGTGTAGCCTCCTCGTGGTGGATGGGATGGATTCCACGGTCATCATCCGGGTCGATCATCAACCCGACGCCCCTTGGGAAAAAAGGGACAATCCTACCCGTCAGGGACGAAAGAAACCCCACCGGGGTATCGCTCCGTGGACGTCGGAACGCCGACGCCGACCGGCATCGTTGCGCTCGCTCGGCGGCTCGATGGTTCCGCGCGCGAGACACCGTTTCCGAGGCACATCGGGACACCCGCCCCCCTTTCCCCTCGGCTTCCGTCTCCGCTGACCATGGTAGCGACAGCCGCGACGGCGATGGAAGGCGCGACCCCACGTTCCGGACTCACAGAACGTTCATGTTGGGCTCACGGAGGCGGCCCGGCGACGATGACACTTCCATGACACTTCGGGCGCGCGCGCGTCCGTAGGATGAGGGCTCGTGGAACGACTGGCACTCATGGGCGTGTCGCACCGGCGGGGCGGCGCCCGCGCGCTGGAGGCGTACCAACGGGCCTACGCCGGGGAGGGCGTGGCGCGCCTGCGCGAGGCCGGCCTGACGGAGTTCGTCCCCATCGTGACCTGCAACCGCTGGGACCTGGCCGTGGCGCTCCCCGAGGGGCGCGAGGTGGGGGAGCTGAGGCGGCTGCTGACGCTCGACGGAAGCGTCCGCCCCTACGCCTTCGTCGACGACGGCGCCCTCGAGCAGCTCGCGCGGGTGGCGTCATCGCTCGATTCGCTCAATCCCGGCGAGGACCAGATCATGCGGCAGGTGCGCGAGGCCTACGCGGCGGCGCAGCAGGGCGGCACCACCGGGCCCACCACCGCCTTCGCCTTCGACACCGCGCTGCGCGTCGCCAAGCGCGTGCGCCGCGAGGTGGCGCTGGCGCCGGTGCGGACCTCGCTGTTCAGCCTGGCGCGCCCCGAGCTCGAGCCGCTGCTGCCCCCGGGCAGCACGGTGGCGGTGCTCGGCGCCGGGGAGATGGGGGCCCTGGCGGCGCGCTCGCTCTCCGAGCTGCCGGGCGTACGCGTGGTCCTCGCCAACCGCACCGCCGAGCGCGCGCACCAGGTGGCGGCCCCGCTGGGCGCCGAGGGCGTGGCGCTGGACGCCTTCCTGCTCGACCCGCCCGACGTCACCGCGCTGGTGTGCGCCACCCCGGTCGCCCAGCTGGCCGACGCCGCGTTGCTGGCCCGGCTCCCCTCGCTGGTGGCCGCCGTCGACCTGGGCATCCCCCGCAACGTCGACCCGGCCGCCGCGCAACGCCGCGGCGTGCGCGTGCTCGACGTCGACGGCCTGCAGGCCGCGGGGCGGGAGCGCCGGCAGGAGCTGTCGGGCAAGCTCGCCGAGGCCGAGCGCATCGTGCGCGCCGAGCTCGATGAGGCCGTGCAGGCCTGGACCGAGCGGCAGCTCGGCCCGTCGATCACGCGGCTGCGCGAGAAGTACCTCGCCACCATCGGCGACGCCCTGCCCCCCGAGGCGGCGCGCCGCCTGGCCCACAAGTTCGCCCACGTCCCCGTGAAGGGGTTGCGGGCGCTGGCGAGGGAGCACGGGCTCGACGCCGCGCGCACCTTCCTGGCCGAGGCGGGGTTGGCCGAGCCGGGCCCAGGGGACGCGTGAGCCGCGTCCGCCCGCCGGAGGTCCGCCCGTGAGCCGGCTCCCCGACTACCTGCGCGGCGTGCGCGGCCGCCCCGGCGAGGGCGCCACCGTGCGCATCGCCACCCGCGCCAGCGCCCTGGCGCTGTACCAGGCGAACCGCGTGAAGGCCGACCTCGAAGCGCTGGGCGCCGCGGTGGAGCTGGTGACGGTGGAGACGCGGGGGGACCGGGAGATGGGCCCCTTCGCCACCCTGCGCGGCCAGGGATTCTTCACCAAGGCCGTCCAGGACGCTCTGCTCGACCGCCGCGCCGACCTCGCCGTGCACTCCCACAAGGACCTGCCCAGCGCCCCGGCACCAGGGCTCGAGATCGCGGCGGTCCCGCCCCGAGTCGACGTCCGCGACGTCCTGGTGATCCGCCCCGACGCCCACGACCCGGCCGAGGGCGCCCTGCCGCTCCGTGCCGGCGCGTCGGTGGGTACCTCGGCGGCGCGGCGCCGCGCCCAGCTCGGGCGCCTGCGTCCCGACCTGGAGCTGCGCGAGATGCGAGGCAACGTGCCCACGCGGGTCGACAAGCTCCGCGCCGGCGCGGCCGACGCGCTGGTGCTGGCCGCGGCCGGCATCGACCGGCTGCAGCTCGACCTCGAGGGGTTGGTGGCGGTGCGCCTCGATCCCGAGCTGATGGTGCCCGCCCCCGCCCAGGGCGCGCTGGCGCTGGAGATCCGCCGCGGTGACGACGCCCTGGCCGCGCTGCTCACCGAGCTGCACGACCTGGACGCCGCCCGCACCGTCTCGGCCGAGCGCGGCCTGATGGCGATGATCCAGGGCGGTTGCCAGTTGGCGTTGGGGGCGCACGCAGTCTACCAGGGGGGCGTCGTGAGGCTGCGCGCCTTCTTCGAGGGAGCCGTCGCGGCGGCGGAGCACCCCACCGGCGAGGGCGCCGCCATGCTCGCCTTCGAGGCGCTCGGCCGACCCCACCCGGCGAAGGCGGGCGAGCGGTGAGGATC
The DNA here is from genome assembly GCA_030149325.1 of Deinococci bacterium. GTDB lineage: Bacteria > Deinococcota > Deinococci > Deinococcales > Trueperaceae > JASBRS01. The sequence goes on along the minus strand of JASBRS010000075.1, from coordinate 2,067 downwards.
GTGCTGACCCACTCCGAGGGCCGCTTCGAGGGCCTGGCCGAGGCGCTGGCCAAGCGCGGTCACGAGGTGACACACCGGCCGCTGATCGTCACGCGGCCGCGCCGGAGCGAGGACGTCGCGGCCGAGGCGAGGGCGCTGCTGGCGCTGCCCTGGCTGCTCTTCACCAGCCGCTCGGCGGTGGAGGCGTTCGTGGGCCTGGGGCTGGGGTGGCGCTCGCCGGAGGGTGCGGCGCCACTGGTGGGTGCGGTGGGCATCAAGACGGCGTCCGCCCTGCGCCGCGCCGGCGTGGAGCCGGCGCTGGTGGCCGAGCGCTCGCCGCGCGCCGAGGGCCTCGCCCGGGTCTTCCTGTCCGACCCGCGCGCCGCCGGTCCCGTAGGCTTGCCGCAGGGCGACCGGGCGCTGCCCACGCTGCGCCGGGCGCTGGAGGAAGCGGGCCTGGAGGTGCGGCCGCTGGTGCTGTACGAGACGGTGGCGCAGCCGCTGGAGGGTGGCGGGGCGGCGGGCGCGGGCACGGATGCGGTCCGTGCCGAGGGCTCGGCCAGCGCCGAGGGCTCGGCTGACGCCGAGCTGGTCGTGCTCGCGAGCCCCTCGGCGGCGCAGGCGTTGCCGGACGCGGTGGCCGAGCGCGCCGCCCTGGTGGCCATCGGGCCGACCACCGCCGGCGCCCTGGCCGAACGCGGGCTGGGATGCCGCCAGGCGGCGGCGCCGAGCGTGGCCGGGGTGCTGGCCGAGGTGGACGCCGTGGCGGCCCAGGCGGAGGCGGCCGAGGCCGCGCCCGTGGCGGGCGTGACGGCCCGCGGGGGCGAAGGAGGCAGGGCATGAGTCGGACGCTGGACCCACAGAGGCTGGATCCACAGAGGCTGTCCTCGGCCCCGGCCGAGACCGCGGAGGCGCTGCCGACGCCGGTGGCGCGGCCGCGGCGTCTGCGCACCACCGCCGCCATGCGGGCGCTGACGGGCGAGACCGCCGTGGAGGCGCGCCATCTGGTGGCTCCCTTCTTCGTGACGCCGCAGCCCGAAGCCGAGCAGCCCATCGCGTCGCTTCCAGGGGTAGCGCGCTACGGCACCCAGACGCTGTTGCGGCAACTCGAGCGCGCGCTGGAGCTGGGGGTGCGCTCGGCGGTGCTGTTCGGGGTGGTCGACGGTTCGGCCAAGGACGGGCACGCGCACGCCGCCGACGATCCCGAGGGCCCGGTCACGACCGCCCTGCGCGCCGCCCGCGAGGCCTTCGGCGACGACCTGGTGCTGATCACCGACGTGTGCCTGTGTGGCTACACCGATCACGGCCACTGCGGCCTGCTGGCGCCCACGCCGCGCGGCCTGGTGGTCGACAACGACGCCAGCCTGGACCGTCTGGCGGCCATGGCGGTGGCGCACGCCGAGGCGGGCGCCGACCTGGTGTCGCCCAGCGACATGATGGACGGCCGCGTCGCGGCGCTGCGCGCCGCCCTCGACCGCTCCGGCTTCGAGAACGTGGGCGTGCTGTCGTACGCCGTCAAGTACGCCTCGGCCTTCTACGGCCCCTTCCGCGACGCCGCCGGCTCCTCGCCGAAGGCCGGCGGGCCGGCCGTGGGCGACGGCGGGTTGGCCGTGTCGGGCGGGTGGGGCCGCGATCTCCCGGTCCACCACGACCTGGTGGCGCCCAAGGACCGTGCCACCTACCAGATGGACCCGCGCAACGCCCGCGAGGCGCTGCGCGAGGCCGCCCTCGACGAGGCCGAGGGCGCCGACATGCTGATGGTGAAGCCGGCGCTGCCCTACCTCGACATCCTGGCGCGGCTGCGGCCGCGCACCCAGCTCCCGCTGGTGGCCTACTTCTTGTCGGGCGAGTACGCCATGCTCAAGGCCGCCGCGGCGGCCGGAGCGCTCGACGAGGCCGCGGCGGTGGTCGAGGCGCTCACCGCCATCCGCCGGGAGGGCGCCGACCTGATCTTCACGTACCACGCGCTGGAGGCGCTGGAGAAGGGCTGGTTGGGGTGACGGTACGGCGCAGCGGCGGGATGGGTTTCCTGGTGCAACATCCGTTTTCTTCTCGCGACATGACGGGGGTTCCGGGCTCTGAGGGGAA
>JASBRS010000035.1 GCA_030149325.1 Deinococci bacterium | reverse complement strand
GGGGCGCCCCCGCGAAGCCGATGACCGGCACCCGCGACGCGCCCCGCAGGATGCGCCGCGCGTCGCCGACGACCGGCGCGAGCTCGTCGCCCTCGGGCAAGCGCAGGGCCTCCACGGCGGCGGCGCTGCGCACGGGCTCGGCGAACACCGGGCCGGGCTGGAAGTCGATGCGGACGCCCATGGGCGGCAGCGGCGTCATGATGTCGCTGAACAGGATCGCCGCGTCCATGGCGAAGCGCGTCACCGGCTGCAGCGTGATCTCGGCGGCCAGCTCCGGCGTGCGCGCCATCTCCCAGAAGGCGTGCTTCTCCTTGATGGCGCGGTACTCGGGCAGGTAGCGACCTGCCTGGCGCATGATCCAGATCGGTGCGGTGGGGGTGTCCTCGCCGCGGGCGGCGCGCAGGAACAGGCTCATCGGGTCCCTCCTCGTGCGGCGGTCGGCGGCGCCGCTTCGTCGTCGGCGCCGTCCGGCGTGAAGCGGTACCCGACGCCCCACACGGTGTGGATGTAGCGGGGCGACGAGGTGTCGGGCTCGAACAGCTTGCGCAGGCGCAGCACGAAGTTGTCGACGGTGCGGCTGGAGGGGAAGGCGTCGTCGCCCCAGACGGCGTCGAGGATATCGTCGCGGCTGACCACCTCGCCGGCGCGCTCGGCCAGCAACCGGAAGATGCGGAACTCGCGCTCCCCCAGCACCTCGCTGCCGCCGTCGGCCAGCTCGGCGGTCCAGGAGCGGTAGTCGACGAAGTGACCGGCGAAGTGGACGCCGGAGCGCGGCGCCTCCTTGGCCCAGCCGCGGCGCCGCAGCAGCGCCTTGACGCGCAGCAGGAACTCCGGCAGGTGGAAGGGCTTGGGGAGGTAGTCGTCGCCGCCGACGCGCAGCCCCTGTACGCGGTCGTCGGCCTCCCCGCGAGCGCTGAGGTAGAGCACCGGGGTGTCGTAGCCGGCGTCGCGCATGCGCTCGCACAGGGCGTAGCAGTCGAGGCGCGGCAGCATCACGTCCAGGACCACCAGGTCCGGCTCCTCCTGCGCCCACATCCGTTCGCCCGCCAGGCCGTCGCCGGCGGTTCGGACGGTCAGGCCCTCGTCGCGCAGGTTGTCGGCCAGCACGTCGGCCAGGGCTGCCTCGTCCTCGATGATCAGCACCCGCGCCTCGGCGGTGGGGGTGCGTCGGGTGGCGGCCGCGGTCACGCTGCGCCCTCGCTCGGCTTCCCGCCGCCGATGGGGGTCCCCTGGCGCTCCTCCTCGGGGGCCGGGAGACGCCGCGGCAGCGTCACGGTGAAGCGCGAACCGGTCTCGGCGTCGGGGTTGGCGCCCGCCCGCACGCGGCCGTTCATGGCCTCGGTGATGTTGCGCACCAGATGCAACCCCAGCCCGACGCCCTGCGACTCGCGCGTCATCTCGTCTCCGGTGCGGTAGAAGCGTTCGAACACCCGTTCCTCTTCGCCTTCGGCCAGGCCGATCCCGTGGTCATCGACGTGGACCTGCACGGTGTCGCCCCGGCGCTCGAGCTTCACGCGCACGGGCCGCTCCGCTCCGGGAGTGTACTTCACGGCGTTGTCCAGGAGGTTGTTGAGGACCACCGCGAAGGCGTCGGGGTCGATGGAGACGGGCAGCGGCTCGGGCGCGTAGTCGACCTTGAGCAGCGCGCCGCGCGCCTCCAGGCCGGGGCGGGCGGCGCCGACGATGCCCTGCACCACGTGGTTGAGCTCCAACGCCGCGAAGCCGGGGGCCTGATCGGTCTGCTCCAGGCGCGCGCTGGCGAGCACCTGGTCGCTGGTGCGCTCGAGCCGGTCGAGCTCGGCCTGCATGCGGCGCAGGTACTCCTGCTGCTTCTCGGCCGGCAGGCTGCGCATCTGCGCCGTCTCGACCAGCAGCCGCAAGGTGCTGATGGGGGTCTTGAACTCGTGGGTGACGGCCGACAGGAAGTTCTGCTGGCTGCGCTTGAGCTGCCGCTCGCTGCGCAGGGTGGCGGCGATCAGCAACAGCATCGACAGCACCACCAGCGCGAAGGTCGGTCCCTCGAAGGCGAACATGCGCAGGTGTCGGCTCTGCGCCTCGAGGAACTGCGCCCGCGCCACCGCGTCGACGGTGAAGCGCCCGGGATGCGTGCCGGCGTCGAAGGCGAGGTGCGGGTAGCGGCTCAGGATGCTGTTCACCAGCGTCGTACGGCGCGCGGGCGGGGTGTCGGCCGCTTGCGCCAGCACGTCGTTGGCGAGCTCGGCGTCGCGCGACCAGGCGGCGAGCTGGGCGTCGGTGGCCTGGTGGATGGTACGGAACTCGAAGGTGATCCACCACGCCGCCTGGCTCAGCACGAACACCACGATCACGCCGAAGGCGACGCGGGTGGCGGCGTGCGAGCGCGACCACGGGTTGCGGTGGGTTCCGGGGGGACGGCGCGGCACGGTCAGGCGGACCCCTCGGCGCGGCGGGTCGTGGTCGAGCGCGGGATCGGCGTGGTCGCGCGCGGGATCGGCATGCCCCTTCCGTAGCCCCTTAAGTGGAATGTCAAGTCCGACTTGACATTCCACTTAAGGGGCTGGCGAACCCACCCTCGGGAGCCGACTCCCGGGAGGCGCCAGCCGGCTGCGATGCGCGTGTTGGACGCGACGTTCATCGCTTCCCCTCAGAGCCCGGAACCCCCGTCATGTCGCGAGAAGAAAACGGATGTTGCACCAGGAAACCTACCCCGCCGTTGCGCCGTGCCTTCACCCCAGCCAGCCCTTCTCCAGCGCCTCCAGCGCGTGATACGTGAAGATCAGGTCGGCGCCCGCCCGGCGGATGGCGGTGAGCGCCTCGACCACCGCCGCGGCCTCGTCGAGCGCTCCGGCCGCCGCGGCGGCCTTGAGCATGGCGTACTCGCCCGACACGAAGTAGGCCACCAGCGGGAGCTGGGTGCGCGGCCGCAGCCGCGCCAGGATGTCGAGGTAGGGCAGCGCCGGCTTCACCATCAGCATGTCGGCGCCCTC
>JASBRS010000026.1 GCA_030149325.1 Deinococci bacterium | reverse complement strand
ATCATGGCTAAGGGTGTGTTTGAGCGTACGAAGCCGCATGTGAATGTTGGGACGATTGGGCATGTGGATCATGGGAAGACGACGTTGACGGCGGCGATTACGTTTGCGGCTGCGGCGGCGGATCCGTCGGTGGAGATTCAGGATTACGATCAGATTGATAAGGCGCCGGAGGAGAAGGCGCGGGGGATTACGATCAATACGGCGCATGTGGAGTATCAGACGGCTGCGCGGCATTATTCGCATGTGGATTGTCCGGGGCATGCGGATTATGTGAAGAACATGATTACGGGTGCGGCGCAGATGGATGGGGCGGTGTTGGTGGTGTCGGCTGCGGATGGGCCGATGCCGCAGACGCGTGAGCATATTTTGTTGGCGCGTCAGGTGGGGGTGCCGTCGATTGTGGTGTTTTTGAACAAGGTGGATATGGTGGATGATGAGGAGTTGTTGGAGCTTGTGGAGATGGAGGTTCGTGAGCTCCTGAGTAGTTATGAGTTTCCGGGGGATGAGATTCCGGTGGTGTCGGGGTCTGCGTTGAGGGCGTTGGAGGCGTTGCATGGGGGTCCGAGCATGCAGCGTGGGGAGAATGAGTGGGTGGATCGGATTTGGGAGTTGTTGGATGCGGTGGATGCGTATATTCCGACGCCGGTTCGGGATACGGAGAAGCCGTTTTTGATGCCGGTGGAGGATGTGTTTACGATTACGGGTCGTGGGACGGTGGCGACGGGTCGTATCGAGCGGGGTGTGGTGAAGACGGGGGATGAGGTTGAGATCGTGGGGTTGGGGGATACCCGGAAGACGGTTGTGACGGGTGTGGAGATGCATCGGAAGACGTTGGATTCGGGGATGGCTGGGGATAACGTTGGGGTGTTGTTGCGGGGTGTGGGGCGTGAGGAGATCGAGCGGGGGCAGGTGTTGGCGAAGCCGGGTTCGATCACGCCGCATACGGTGTTTCGTGGGTCGGTGTATGTGTTGAAGAAGGAGGAGGGGGGGCGTCATTCGGCGTTCTTTACGGGGTATCGGCCGCAGTTTTACTTCCGGACGACGGATGTGACGGGGGTGGTGTCGTTGCCGGAGGGTGTGGAGATGGTGATGCCTGGGGATAATGTGGAGTTGGGTGTGGAGTTGATCAAGCCGATTGCGATGGAGGAGGGGTTGCGGTTCGCGATTCGTGAGGGGGGTCGGACGGTGGGTGCGGGTGTCGTGACCGCCGTCACCAAGTAGCGCAGTCCCTTCAGCCGGGGTCCGGGCTCCGACGCGTCACCACGCACGGAGCCCGACTCTGGTATACTCGTTCGTTTGGGAGACCACCATGGCCAGTGACGTCCGCATCAAACTCCTGCTCGAGTGCACCGAGTGCAAGCGTCGCAACTACACGACGCACAAGAACCGGCGCAACTCGCAGGGCAAGCTCGAGCTCAAGAAGTACTGCCCCTGGGAACGCAAGCACACCGTCCACCGCGAGGTGAAGGTCTAGGCCGCCCGGTATGTTCAAGGGATTCGTCAACTACCTGCGCAACTCGCGCGCGGAGCTCGGTCGCGTCACCTGGCCCACCCGCAAAGAGGTGTTCCAGGCCACCGAGGCCACGCTGCTGTTCGTGTTGCTCACGGCGCTCTTCCTGCTCATCGCGGACGCTACGCTAGGCAACCTCATTGGCCTCCTCACCTGAGGTCGACGCCCGACCCCGTCGGCGCAACGTCGCTGGAGGCCGGCGCGGGGAGTTGAGAGACGAGGTTGGACCCGAATGAGCATCGAGTGGTACGCCGTGCATACCTACGTGGGCCACGAGGAGAAGGTCAAGGAGAACGTGATGAGCCGCGCCAAGTCGCTCGGCATCGCGGACCACATCTACCAGGTCGTGGTACCCACCGAGGAGACCGTGGAGCACGCCGGCGGCGGCAAGAAGGAAGTCGTCCGGCGCAAGCTTTTCCCCGGCTATATCTTCGTTCAGATGGACCTCGGCGACAATCCCGACGAGCCCAACGAGGCCTGGGAGGTCGTGCGCTACACGCCCGGCGTCACCGGCTTCGTCGGCACCGCCACGCGGGCGGTGCCGCTCTCCCCCGAGGAGGAGCAGCGGATGCTGGGCACGCTCGGCATCACCGGAGCTCGGGAAGCGCCCAAGGTCAAGATCACCTTCAACGTCGGCGACATGGTCCAGGTCACGGCCGGGCCCTTCGCCGACTTCACCGGCGTCGTCTCGGAGGTCAACCCCGAGCGCGGCAAGGTCAAGGTCCTCGTCTCGATCTTCGGTCGCGAGACCCCGGTCGAGCTGGACTACTCTCAGGTCGTCAGGGCGTGAGCGCGTTGCCGATGGCAACGCGCGCCCTCACGGAGCGCTCGCACCCCGCGGCAGGCCATGCCGGCGGGGGAGCTTAGGAGGAATCATGGCCAAGAAGGTCGCGGGCATCGTCAAGCTCCAGCTGCCCGCCGGAGGCGCCACGCCGGCGCCGCCGGTCGGGCCGGCGCTGGGCCAGTACGGTGCCAACATCATGCAGTTCGTGAAGGAGTACAACGCCGCCACGGCCAGCCAGGCCGGCGCGGTGGTGCCGGTGGAGATCACCATCTTCGCCGACCGCTCGTTCACCTTCATCACCAAGACCCCGCCGGCGAGCTACCTGATCAAGAAGGCGGCCGGCATCGATTCCGGGTCGGGTGAGCCGCACAAGACCAAGGTCGGGTCGATCACCTGGCAGCAGTGCCTGGAGTTGGGGCAGCAGAAGATGAGCGATCTGAACGCCGGCAGCCCCGAGGCCGCCGCGCGCATCATCGCCGGCACCGCCCGCTCCATGGGCGTCACGGTGGAGGGAGCGCCGGATCGTGGCTAGGAAGGGCAAGCGCTACCGCGAGCTGGAGAAGCGCGTCGACCGCGACCAGCTCTACACCGCCGAGGCCGCCGCCAGCCTGGTCAAGGAGCTGGCGACCGCCAAGTTCGACGAGACCATCGAGGCGCACTTCCGCCTGGGCATCGACCCGCGCAAGTCGGATCAGACGGTCCGCGGCACGGTGGCCCTGCCGCACGGCACCGGCAAGAGCGTGCGCGTGGTCGCCATCACGCAGGGTGACAAGGTGGCCGAGGCGCAGGGCGCCGGGGCCGACGAGGTCGGCGGTGCCGACCTCATCCAGCGCATCCTGGACGGCTGGATGGACTTCGATGCGGTCGTGGCGACGCCCGACATGATGGCCCAGGTCGGCAGCAAGCTCGGCCGGGTGCTCGGCCCGCGCGGCCTGCTCCCCAACCCCAAGGCGGGGACCGTGGGCCCCAACATCGGCGACATCGTGGGCGCGCTCAAGGCCGGCCAGATCGAGTTCCGCGCCGACAAGACGGGTGTGGTGCATGCGCCGATCGGCAAGGCCAGCTTCGATGCCGAGAAGCTCGCCGAGAACTTCACGGCGCTGCGCTCGGCGGTCGAGGCCGCGAAGCCCGACGCCGCCCGCGGTCAGTACGTCCGCACCGTCCACCTCACCTCGACCATGGGCCCCAGCGTCCGGGTCGCGCTGTAGGGGGCGTACGAGCAAGGCATCCCGGTGCGTAGCGGTTGCGATGCACCTCTGGCGTTGGAGACAGCAGGGGCCTGCCAGGCTTAAAGATCCTGCCGAGGCGTTGATCGTTGCAAGCCTTCCGGCCGCGAGGCGGCCGGAAGGAACGCGACCAAGCTGCGCTTCGCGGCACGCGCCCCTTTCCCGGCCCCGTTGGGGTCGAGGGCGCACGTTCTAGGCAAGAGAGAGGGTTCCATGGCCAACCCAAGGAACGAGGCGTCGGTCCGCGAGCTTCACGGCTTGCTCGACGATGCCAAGACGTTCTTCCTGGTGGACTACCAGGGGCTCTCCGCAGGCGAGCTCGGTCGGCTGCGCGCAGCAGTGCGCGAGGCCGGCGGGCGCATCCTGGTCGCCAAGAACACCCTGATCGATGTCGTGCTCAAGGAGCAGGGCGTCGAGGGGTTCGGCGACACGCTCAAGGGACCGACGGCGCTGGTGCTCGTCGGCGAAGACCCGGTGGCGCCGCTCAAGGCGATCGCCGACTTCGCGAAGGACCACCCGAAGGACCTGCCCCGAGGCAAGGGCGGGCTCCTGCAGGGTGGCTTCGTGAGCGGGGATGCCCTCGACCGCATCGCCAAGCTGCCCTCGCGGCAGCAGCTGCAGAGCGAACTGCTCGGCACGCTGCTCGCCCCGCTGCAGCAGCTGGTGGGCGTGTTGGAGGGACCGCAGCGGAACCTGGTGTCCGTGATCAAGAACTACAGCGACAAGGTGAAGGAGGCATAACGATGGCGTTCGACAAGGAAGCTCTGGTGGAACAGCTCAGCGGCCTGACGGTCCTGGAGCTGGTGGATCTGGTGGATGCGCTCAAGGACAAGTGGGGCGTCGAGGCCGCGGCCGCGATGCCGGCCGGCGTCATGATGGCCGCTCCCGCGGCCGGGGGCGAGGCCGCCGCCGAGGAGCAGACCGAGTTCACCGTCAGCATCAAGTCGGCTGGCGACAAGAAGCTCCAGGTGATCAAGGAAGTGCGTGCGATCACCAGCCTGGGCCTCAAGGAGGCCAAGGACCTGGTCGAGTCCGGCGGCGTGGTGAAGGAGAGCGTCGGCAAGGACGAGGCCGACGAGATCAAGGGCAAGCTCGAGGCCGCGGGCGCCACCGTCGAGGTCAAGTAACGCGCCAAGGCGCGCGCCGGATGCATCGCCGGGGCCCCACGGGCCCCGGCGCCGAGGTACCGCCGGAACGCGTGGCGACCCCCAGGGTCGCCACGCGCCGGCGCCTCGAGCGGGGGCCGGACTCCGTTCGGCTCCCGACGGACGAGCAAGGCAGGCTACGGGACCCCGGTCCGGAACGCGGTAGGATGCGCTTCCGTGGTGCCGGGACCCACGGCGGGAAGGTTGGCGGGATTCGGTACGATCGAGGGGTCGGTGCGACGCCGCGACGGCTGATCGGCGGAGCGCCCAGACGACGAAGTCGTCGATGGGGCGCTGCGGCGGTGGGCCCCGTTTGGCGCCGTCCGACACGTCATCGTGGTTGGGCACGGTATTTTGAACCAGGGGATCTCTACTTGACGTCGAACCTTTCGGTACGGCTACGCGCCCACGGAGGCCGGCCTCGGCCCTCCTCGGGCGCCTCGGCTCGTACCGCGTATAGCACGAACAGGTCACGGGCGGCTCAGGCCGCAGGAACGCTCCGGGCGACACGGCTTCGAGCGAAGGGGTGATGATGCGCGAGATTCGGACCTTCGGCAGGATCAGGGAAGTCATCGACCTTCCGAACCTCACCAACGTTCAGATTAAGTCGTACGAGACCTTCTTGCAACGGGGGGTCGCGGCGGCGATGCGGGAGAACGTGGGGTTGCAGGCGGCCTTCAAGGAGGTCTTCCCGATCGACGAGACCGAGCGGGGCCGTCAGACCGGGCTCGTTCTCGACTTCCTGGAGTACAGCCTCGAGGAGCCGGAGTACGGTCCCGAGGAGTGCCGCGAGAAGGACCTCAGCTACCACGCCGGTCTGTTCGCCAAGCTGCAGCTGGTGCACAAGGATACCGGGCTCATCAAGGAGGACCAGGTCTTCCTCGGCGATCTGCCGTTGATGACCGAGGACGGCTCGTTCGTGATCAACGGCGCCGACCGCGTCATCGTCTCGCAGATCCACCGCAGCCCCGGCGTCTACTTCACCAGCGCGCTGCGCGGCACCAGCCGGTCGCTGACCGCCAGCATCATCCCCATGCCGAAGCGCGGCCCGTGGATCGAGGTCGAGTTCGACAACTCCGACGTGCTGTGGATGAAGGTGAACAAGCGCAAGTTCCCGTTCACCCTGCTGCTGCGCGTGCTCGGCTACGGCGACGAGAAGATCCGCGAGCTCTTCGCCGGCACCGAGAGCCTGGTGCAGCCCACGCTGGAGGCCGACGAGGCCAACGGCATCACGCCGGACGAGGCGCTGCTGCGGCTGTTCACGGTGCTGCGGCCGGGCGATCCGCCCAAGGTCGACAAGGCCACCAACTACCTCTTCAGCCTGCTGGCCGATCCCCGCCGCTACGACCTCGGGGACGCCGGCCGCTTCAAGCTCAACACCAAGCTCGGCCTCGACCACGGCTCGAACACGCTGCTGGGCTTCGAGGACGGACGCTTCGTCGACTACGGCCTGGTGCCGACCATCCAGTACCTGGTGCGCCTGCAGGCGGGCGAGGAGGGGTACCAGGAGGACGACATCGACCACCTCGGCAACCGCCGCATCCGCACGGTGGGCGAGCTCGTCGCCGATCAGATCCGCGTGGGCCTGGGCCGCATGGCGAGGGGGGTGCGCGAGCGCATGCTGCTCGGCAACCCCGACGCCGCCACCCCGCAGAAGCTGGTCAACAACCGCCCCATCGTGGCGGCGCTGCGCGAGTTCTTCGGGCGCAGCCAGCTCAGCCAGTTCAAGGACCAGGTCAACCCGCTGTCGGAGCTGCGCCACAAGCGCCGCATCTCGGCGCTCGGCCCCGGCGGGCTCACCCGCGAACGCGCCGGCTTCGACGTGCGCGACGTGCACCGCACCCACTACGGCCGCATCTGCCCGATCGAGACGCCGGAAGGCGCGAACATCGGCCTCATCACCTCGCTGGCGAGCTTCGCGCGCGTCAACGAGCTGGGCTTCATCGAGGCGCCCTACCGCAAGGTGGTGAAGGGCAAGGTCACCGAGGACGTCGTCTACATGACGGCCCACGAGGAAGACAACTACATCGTCGCCCAGGCCAACACGCCGTTGGCCGACGACGGCGCCTTCGCGACCGAGACCATCGTCGCCCGCAAGCTCGGCGACCCGGTGTTCGCCTCGCCCGAGCAGGTCGACTTCATGGACGTGTCGCCGAAGCAGATCATCTCGGTGCCCACGTCGCTGATCCCGTTCCTGGAGCACGACGACGCCAACCGCGCCTTGATGGGCTCGAACATGCAGTCGCAGGCGGTGCCGCTGATCAAGGCGGACGCCCCCTACGTCGGCACGGGCGTCGAGGAGCGCGTCTCGCGGGACTCGGGCACGGTGCTGCTGGCCCAGGAGTCGGGCACCGTCACCTTCGTCGATGCCCGTCGCGTGGTCATCGAGTCCGATGCCGGCGTCGAGCGCGAGTACGCCCTCACCCGCTTCCAGCGCTCGAACCAGAACACCAACCTCGACCAGCGGCCCATCGTCGACCTCGGGCAGCGCATCGAGGCGGGCGACGTCATCGCCGACGGCCCGGCCTCGCAGCACGGCCGCCTGGCGCTGGGGCAGAACATCCTCATCGCCATCATGCCGTTCGACGGCTACAACTTCGAGGACGCCATCGTGCTGTCGGAGAACCTCGTCCGCGGCGACGTCTACACCAGCGTCCACATCGAGAAGTTCGAGAAGGAAGCGCGCGACACCAAGCTCGGCCCCGAGAAGATCACCCGCGACATCCCCGGCCTCTCCGAGGCCGCGCTCCGCGACCTCGACGAGGACGGCGTGGTGCGCATCGGCGCCGAGGTGAAGCAGGGCGACATCCTGGT
>JASBRS010000019.1 GCA_030149325.1 Deinococci bacterium | reverse complement strand
GTTCACGCGCCCCAAGGTCGAGTACGTGGTCATCGGCCACACCGGCGGCAAGGTCGCCATCATCGAAGGCACCCCGGCCGGCGCTGCCGACACCGTCAAGAACGGCGCCTTCCCCGGGGGCGAGGGCCAGACGCTGCCGGTCCGGGCCGCCATCGACCCCCAGGCGGCGATCAAGCTGCTGCGGGACGGCACCGTGCAGGCCGCGTTCGTGCCCGCAGAGCTGGCGCCCGCCGACATCCCCGTGGTGTGGCGGACGCACTTCCTCGCGCCCAGCCTGATGCAGCCCGCGATGGCCCTGCTGGTGTTCGGCGTCGCCGTCCTGCTGCTGACCTTCGGCGCCGCCCAGAGCGGCCGCCATCCCCTGAACATCTTCGCCGAGCTCTACATCGACGCCCTGCGCGGCATCCCCATGCTGGTGATCATCCTGTACGTGGGCTTCCCGCTGCAGGGAGCGATCCGCGACGCCACCGGCGGCCTGATCAACATGTCCCGTCTGACGCGCGGCGTGGTGGGCATCGCCCTCGGCTACGCCGCCTACCTGGCGGAGATCTTCCGCGCCGGCATCGAGGCCATCCCGCACGGCCAGACCGAGGCCGCCCGCAGCCTGGGCCTGAACGGCTGGCAGACCGCGCGCTACGTCATCCTGCCGCAGGCGCTCCGCATCGTGGTGCCGCCGCTCGGCAACGAGTTCATCGCCATGCTCAAGGACACCTCGCTGCTGTCGGTGCTGTCGGTACGCGACATCACCCAGCGCGCCCGCGAGTTCCAGGCGGCCACCTTCCAGGTGTTCCCGCCGTTCAACACCGTGGCGCTGCTCTACATCAGCCTCACGCTGGCCGCTTCCAGCCTGGTGAAGTGGCTCGAGCGCCGCACCGGCTGGACCCGCTGAGCCGACCCGCCCCAAGCACGCGGCGCGCACCCCGTTCGGTATGCTTGACGCCATGCTGGACGGGCCCACCGCCACCATCGATCTGCTCGCACTGGACCACAACCTGGCCCGCTTGCGCCGTCGCCTGACGTCCGGCAGCGGCGTTCTGGCGGCCGTCAAGGCCGACGGCTACGGGCACGGGGCGGTCGAGGTGGCCCGCCGCCTGGCGCAGCAGGGGGTCGCCTGGTTCGGGGTCGCCACCCCCGACGAGGCGCTGGAGCTGCGCGCCGCCGGCATCGCCGGGGACCTCTTGCTGTTCGGCCCGTGCCGCGACCGTGCCTCCCTGCAGCGGCTGGCCGAGGCCGACGTCGCGGTCACGATCGTCGATGAGGCCGGCCTGGAAGCGGTGCGGGGCGCCGGACTCGACCGGCCGCTGCGCTGCCACCTCAAGATCGACACCGGCATGGGCCGGTTGGGCCGCCCCTGGCCCGACGCGGTCGAGCTGGCCCGCGCCCTCGACCGCGAGCCGCGCACGGCGCTCGAGGGGGTGTGGACGCACCTGGCGCGCGCCGACGAACCCGATCGCGCGCCGACGCTGGCGCAGCTCGAGCGCTTCGAGCAGGCGCTGGCGGCGCTCCGCCGCGACGGCATCCCCCACGGACTGCGCCACGTCGCCAACTCCGCGGGCCTGCTGGCGTTCCCCGAGGCCCACTACGACCTCGTGCGGCCGGGCATCGCCCTCTACGGCTACGCGCCCAGCCCGGAGATCCGGGCCCTGGAGCCAGAGCTCCGGCCCGCCATGACGCTGCAGGCGCCGGTGACGTTCGTCAAGCGCGTTCCGGCGGGGACGGCGGTGTCGTACGGCGGACGTTGGACCGCCTCGCGCGCGACCACCGTGGCCACCGTCCGGATCGGCTACGCCGACGGCTACCCGCGACAGCTCTCCAACCTGGGGAGCGTCGATCTCGCCGGACGCCGGGTCGAGGTCGCGGGGCGGGTGTGCATGGACCAGCTCATGCTCGACGTCGGCGACGACGACGTCGTCCCGGGGGACGTGGCAACGCTGTGGGGCCCGGCCGGCCCGGACGCCGAGGCACTCGCCGCCGCCATCGGCACCATCTCGTACGAGCTGCTCACCGGGGTCGGACGCCGCGTGCAGCGCCGCTACCGCGGCGACTGAAGCTCAGTCCGCGGCGGCGACGGACTCGGATCGCGCCAACGGACGAGCGAAGATCATCACCGCGGGTACCAGCACCACGGCGCACGCCACGAAGGCCCACGACATGCCGGCCGCCAACGCCAGCAGCCCCAACGCGGGGCCGGCCGCGATCTGTCCCAGCGCGTCGGCCTGGTTGAGCAACGAGAACACGGTGGCGCGCACCGCGCTGTGGGCGCGGCGGTTCACCAACGCCCGGAACAGGGGCGCGTGAACGCGTCGCATCAGGACCGCCGTGAAGTAGCAGGCGAGCGCCAGCTCGACGTTGCCCGCCAGCCCGAAACCGGCGACGGCCACCGCGACCACGGCGGTGATCCCGGCCAGCGCGCGCGCCAGCGCGCGGGTGTCGCCAGCGTCCAGGCGCCGACGCGCCAGCTCCGTGACGATCAGGCTCGCGCCCATGGTGAGGGCGGCGATCACCCCGAAGAACCCGGAGGTGCCGAGCCGCTCCGCCAGCGGCAGCGGGAAGCTCAGCACGCGCGCCTGCCACAGCCGGTCGAACACCTCCGAGGCCGCACCCGCCAGCAGCGCTGCGAGCACCGTCCAACGCAGCGCCGGACGCGACCCTGCGGCCGCCAGCCCCGCCCGCAGGGTCGCGCGGAAGGCCGTCCCCGGGGACGGCCGCCAGCGCGTCTCCTGCATCGTCGACGCCAGCACCACGGTCAGCAGCAGGAAGCCCATCCCCGCCAGCCGCAGCGGCCACGCCAGGCCGAGCCGGCCCACCAGCGCCGCCAGCACGATGCCGACCAGCGCCGCCGCCTGCCCCGCCTGCGCGCCGCGCAGGAAGACGTCGGGTGTCCGTGCCTCCCCGACCTCATCGGCGACCCAGGCGTCGACCGCGCCGCTCTCGAAGGTGCTGCCGATCCCCCACAGCAGCTGCGCCAGCAGGATGGTCCCGAACAGCGGCAGCGCCCCCTCCAGCAGGAAGCCGAACCCGATCAGCGCGACCCCGATCAGCACCGACAGGCGGCGGCTGACGCTGTCGGCCACCACCCCGGTCGGCACCTCGAACAGGAACACCGCTGCCTCCAATACGGTGCCGACCAGCACCAACTGGAGCGCGTCGAGATGCGCGATCTCGACCCGGTAGACGTTGGCGAGGGTGCTGTAGCAGGCGAAGAACAGCCCGCTGCCAGCGGCGTAGAGCAGGTAGGCGGAGCGGGCCGGGAGCCGCGTCACGACCGGCTCAGGCGCCGGCTTCGTTGACGGGCGCTTCGCTGGGAGCGACCTCCTCGACCCACGCCAGCACGGTGATGACACGACGTTCGTCGGCCTGCTCCACGATGAAGCGCACGCCCTGGTAGTGCAGGGTCTCCCCCACGTGCGGGATGTGCCCGAACTCGTCGATCAGGAAGCCGGCCAGGGTGTCGTACTCGCCGTCGTCCTCGAAGCTGAGGTGGAGGTCGTCGGCCACGCTCTCCAGGTGCGCCGAGCCCTGGATCCGGTAGTGGCCGTCCTCGAGGAGCACGATGTCCTCTTCCTCCTCCTCGTCGGTCTCGTCGTAGATCTCGCCGGTGATCTCCTCGATGATGTCCTCGAGCGTCACCAGGCCGGCCGTCCCACCGAACTCGTCGACCACCACCGCCATGTGGTTCTTGCGGATGCGCATGTCCCGCAGCAGGTTGAGGATCGAGAGCGTCTCCGGAACGTACTGCGGCGGCGTCATCAGGTCCGCCACGCGGGTGCGCTCCAGCGCCTCGGGGCGCTCCAGGTAGGGCAGCAGGTCGCGCGCGTAGACGATGCCGCGGATGTGGTCGATGGTCTCGCCGTAGACCGGCAGGCGGCTGTAGCCGTGCTCGGTCGTGAGGCGCAGCAGCTCCATCATGCTGGCCTCCTCCTGCACCGCGACGACGTCCACGCGGGGCGTCATCACCTCCCGCACCACCGTCTCCTCGAGGTCGATGATGCCCTTGATCATCTCCTGCTCCTGGGCTTCGATGACGCCCGACTCCTCGGCGCTGCGCAGCATCAGGCGCAGCTCGTTCTCGGTGAGCAGGGGATTGCCGGAGGGCTCGAGCCGGAACAGCCGCAACACCGAGCCGGTGATCCAGGCGAACGCCAGCCCGATCGGGTAGAGCACGATCGACATCACGTAGACCGGGCGGATGACCGCCCGCGAGAAGCCCACGGCATGGTGCACGGCGATCGACTTGGGGGTGATCTCACCGAAGATCAGCACCAGCAGCGTGGTGATGCCGGTGGCGTAGCCGACCGCCAGCGACTCCCCGAAGCCGTAGCTCTGCGCCATCTGGATGGCGATCTGGGTGATCAGCGAGGCCGCTGCGATGTTGACCAGGTTGTTGCCGATCAGCAGGGTGGTGATGAAGCGCGTGGGTTGGCGCTCGAGTAGCGCGAAGGCTCCGGTCGGGTCCTGGCCCTCCTCGCGGAGTTGCCGGATCTTCCACTCGCCCAGGGCCGTGAGGGCCGTCTCCGAGCCCGACATCACCCCCGACAGCAGCAGCAGGACCGCCAGCAGGGCGATCTGCGTGGCGCTGACGCCGCGCTGGACGACCGGCGCCTTGGCGATGACCACACTGAGGAGGGGCAGGGCAAGGACCAAGAAGACGGGACGGAGGAAACGGGTAGATCGGTCCGCTGGATTGTCTTCCATCAGCTAGGCGGATTGTAGCATAGCGCCCCTGACGCACCCGGCGAGCCTCCGACAGCGGCCTCCGCGGGGAGCCGTGGCGGGGCCCTCGGGGCCCGGTATACTCGGTCGTTGTGCAGGGGCGGGGCCATGGCCACCATCGTCGTTGAAGGGCCGATCGGGGTCGGCAAGACCAGTCTGAGCCACTACCTGGCCTCGGAGCTGGACGCCCGCGTCGTGCTCGAGGTGGTCGAGGAGAACCCGTTCCTGGCGTCGTTCTACGACGACCCGCAGCGCTACGCCTTCCAGACCCAGGTGTTCTTCCTGCTGTCGCGCTTCCGCCAGCACATGGCGCTCGCACAGGAGGCGCTGTTCCATCGCCACACCGTCTCGGACTACCTGTTCGAGAAGGACTTCCTGTTCGCATCGCTCAACCTCGCCGGTGCCGAGTGGGAGCTCTACCGCGAGCTCTTCGAGCAGCTCCGTCCGCGCTTGCCGCGCCCCGATCTGGTCGTCTACCTGCGGGCCGAACCCGCGCTGCTGCTCGAGCGCATCGCCAAGCGCGGACGCCCCTTCGAGCACACCATCGACCCGGACTACCTGCAGCGCATCGGCGAGGCCTACGACGACCACTTCCGGCACGCCCCCTACCCCGTGCACGTGGTCGAGGCGGCGGAGGTCGACTACGTCGCCAACGAGGACGACCGCAGGGCGCTGCTGCGCGAGCTCATCAGCCAGGCCCGGGCGGCCTGAGGAGGCGGCATGTACGTGGCCGTGGCCGGCAACATCGGAGCCGGCAAGTCCAGTCTCACGCGCATCCTGTCGGAGCGCTACCACCTCGAGCCGGTCTACGAGGCGGTCGACGAGAACCCGTACCTCGAGGACTTCTACCGCGACATGCGCCGCTACGCCTTCCACTCCCAGATGTTCTTCCTGGCGGCGCGCCTGCGCCAGCACCTCCGCCAGGTGAATCCCGGGCAACGCGTCATCCAGGACCGCACCGTCTACGAGGACGCCGCGGTGTTCGCGCGCAACCTCCACGAGCGCGGCATCCTCGACGCGCGCGACCACCGCAGCTACCGCACCATGTACGAGGCGATCAGCGCGGCGCTCCGGCCCCCCGACCTGCTCATCTACCTACGGGCCGATCTGCCCACGCTCCGGCGTCACATCCGTCAGCGCGGGCGCGGCTACGAGGCCGGCATCGAGGACGCCTATCTGGTGTCGCTGGATCGCCTCTACCAGGCCTGGATCGACGACTACGACCTCTCGCCGGTGGTGACCGTACCCGCGGACGAGCTCGACTTCGTCCATCGCCCCGCCGACCGTGCCGCGCTGCTCGAGCTGGTGGAGCGCAGCGGCCTGGTCGCGCCGATGGTGGGGTAGCGGCGTGGAGCTGGCGCGCCTGCTGAGCGAGGCGCTCGGAGTGCGCCTCGACGCCGGGGCCGGGGTCGAGGTGACGGCCGTCGTGCAGCACCACGACCGGGTCGTCCCGGGTGCGCTGTTCGTGGCGCGGCGTGGCGAACGCTTCGACGCCCACGACCACCTGGCCGAAGCGGTGGCCGCGGGCGCGGTCGCGGTGGTGGGCGAGGCCGATCTGCCCGCGTCGCTCCCCTGGGGTGGCGTTCCGTACGTCCGCGTCGCCGACGCCCGGGAGGCGTTGCCCCGGCTGGCGGCCGCCTTCCACGGCCGCCCGTCCGAGCGCCTGAGCGTCCTCGGCGTCACCGGCACCGACGGCAAGACCACCACCGCCACGCTGCTCCACCACCTGTTCGCGGCCGAGGGGCGCGCGGGTCTGATCAGCACCGCCGGCATCCGGCTCGGGGACGACGCCGTACCGCTCGAGGGCCACTTCACCACGCCCGAGGCCACCGAAGTGCAAGCGCTGCTGGCACGCTGCGTCGACCTGGGTCTCGAGCGGGTGGTGCTGGAGTGCAGCTCGCACGGCTTCTCGCTGCGCCGCCTGGACGGCATCGCCTTCCGGGTCGGGGTGTGGACCAACCTCTCCCCCGAGCACCTGGACCACCACGGCACCCTCGAGGCCTACCGCGACGCCAAGCGCACCTTGATGCGCCGCTCCGAGGTCAGCGTCCTCAACCGCGACGAGCCCGACTTCGCCGCCTTCGCCGAGGCCGCCCGCCGGGTCGTGGCGTACGGCGAGCACCCCGCCAGCGACGTGCGCCTCGAGGCGGTCCACGAGGAACCGGGGGCGCTCGAGCTGGTGATCACCGCGGGCGACGAGCGGGTACGGGCGCGCCTCCCGATGGTGGGCCGCTACAACGCCCACAACGCCGTCGCCGCCCTCGCCGCGGCGCGTGAGGTGGGGATCGATCTCGCGCGCGGCGCCGCGGCACTGGCCGACTTCGCCGGCGTCCCCGGGAGGATGCAGGTGGTCCAGGACCGCCCCTTCTCGGTGATCGTCGACTTCGCCCACACCCCGCCGGCGTTGGCCAAGGCCCTCGACGCCGTCCGGCCGCCGGCACCGGGGCGCGTCGTGGTGGTGCTGGGTTCCGCGGGCGAACGCGACCCGGGGAAGCGGCGCCCGCTGGGGGCCACCGCCGCCCGGCTCGCGGACGTGGTCGTGCTGACCGAGGAGGACGCCCGCTCGGAGAGTCTGGACGCCATCCTCGCCGCCATGGCCGAGGGAGCCCGCGAGGCCGGCGGGGTGATCGGGCAGGACGTCCACCTGGTCCCCGATCGTGGCGACGCTATCGCGCGCGCCCTCGCCGAGGCTCGCCCCGGCGACGTGGTCCTGCTGGCCGGCAAGGGCCACGAGGCCACCCTCGAGCGCGCCCACGAGACGCTGCCCTGGGACGAGGCGGCCGAAGCGCGCCGCCGCCTGGGCTAGCTCCCGCCGCCGTTCGGAGCGCCCGCACGGCGTCGTAGCATGACGCCATGGCAGTCTCCGACCTGCGCCCCGTCGACGTCATCCTGGAGAAGCGCGGCGGTGCCGAGCACGACCCCGAGCGTCTCGAAGCCTTCATCCGCGGCTACCTGGAGGGGAGCGTCCCCGACTACCAGGTGGCCGCATGGCTGATGGCGGTGTGCTGGCGCGGCATGAGCGACCGCGAGACGGCGCAGCTCACGCGCGTGATGGCGGCCTCGGGCGACGTCCTCGACCTCGAGGGCCTCCCGCACACCGTCGACAAGCACTCGACGGGCGGCGTCGGCGACAAGACCAGCCTGGTGCTGGCGCCGCTGCTGGCGGCGGCCGGAGCCACGGTCGCGAAGATGAGCGGGCGCGGCCTGGGGCACACCGGAGGCACCGTCGACAAGCTCGAGAGCATCCCCGGCTTCCGCTCCCATCTCCGCCACGAGGACTTCCTGCGCCAGGCCCGCGAGGTCGGCGTGGTGGTGACGGGGCAGTCGAAGGACCTCGCCCCCGCCGACGGGCTGCTCTACGCCCTTCGCGACGCCACCGGAACGGTGGAGTCGCTGCCCCTCATCGCCAGCAGCATCATGAGCAAGAAGCTGGCGGGCGGGGCGTCCGCCATCGTCCTCGACGTCAAGGTGGGCAGCGGGGCGTTCATGAAGACGCCGGCGGAGGCGAGGGCTCTGGCCGAGGCCATGGTGGCCATCGGCCGCCACGCCGGCCGCACCATGCGGGCGGTGCTGAGCAGCATGGCCCAGCCCCTCGGCCGGGCCGTCGGCAACGCCCTGGAGGTGCAGGAGGCCGTGGCGTGTCTGCGTGGCGAGGGTCCCGACGACCTGCGCGAGCTGTGCCTGGTGCTCGCCGGCGAGGTGCTCGAGGCCAGCGGCCTGCCGCGGACGCGCTCCGAGCTGGAGGCCCTGATCGACGGCGGCCAGGCGTACGAGCGCTTCGAACGCTGGATCTCGGCGCAGGGTGGCGACCCCGGCGCCGTCGACGGGCTGGCGCTGGCCGAGGGGCGGGAGGTGATCCGGGCGAAGCGCTCCGGGGTGCTGGCCGAGCTCGATGCCCTGGCCGTCGGCCGAGCGGCCGGCGTGCTGGGCGCGGGGCGGGCGCGCAAGGGCGACCCCGTCGACCCCGGCGTCGGCATCGTGCTGCACGCCAAGGTCGGCGACGAGGTGGCCCGCGACGAGCCCCTGCTCACCCTGGTCCACCGCGCCGGGCGCGGCCTCGACGCCGCCCGGGGTCTGCTGGACGGCACCCTGGCCGTGACCGACGAGGCCGTCGCCGTGCCGCTGGTGCTGGAGACCGGACTGCACGGCGCCTAGGCGCACGCCCTCGTAGACTGGGCCATGTTCAGCCGCGACCAACTGGACCGCTACGCCCGCCACATCATCCTGCCGGGCGTCGGCGCGGCGGGCCAGCAGCGACTGCTGGACGCCCGCGTGCTGGTGGTGGGCGCCGGCGGCCTGGGCTCCCCGGTGCTGCTCTACCTGGCGGCGGCGGGCGTGGGGCGCATCGTGCTGGTCGACGACGAGGACGTCGAGGCGAGCAACCTTCAGCGCCAGGTGGTGCATACCCACTCGACCGTGGGGCGCCCCAAGACGGCGTCGGCCGCGGCGCGGCTGGCCGACCTCAACCCCGACGTGTCGGTGGAGGCCCACCACGAGCGCCTGAGTCGGGCCAACGCGCGCGGCCTGGTCGCGGGCGTCGACCTTGTGATCGACGGCAGCGACAACTTCCCGACCCGCTACCTGGTCAACGACGCCTGCGTGTTGGAGGGCACACCGCTGGTCTACGGGGCCCTGTCGCAGTTCGAGGGCCAGGTCAGCGTGTTCGCCGCCGAGCGCGACGGCCGGCGCGGGCCCTGCTACCGCTGCCTCTTCCCTCAGCCGCCGGAGCCGGGGACGGTGCCCAACTGCGCCGAGGCGGGGGTCCTGGGGGTGCTGCCCGGCATCGTGGGCAGCCTGATGGCCAACGAGGCGCTCAAGCTGCTGCTGGGGCTGGGTGCGCCGCTGATCGGGACGCTCCTCCACGTCGATGCGGCCGGCGCCGACTTCCACCGCTTCACGCTGGATCGCGACGCGTCCTGCCCCGTCTGCGGCGACGCCCCTAGCGTGACGGAGCTGGTCGATTACGAGGCGTTCTGCGGCCTCGACTGAGCCCTCCTGCCGGCCAGCGAGGTCGCCCCGCACCTTGACACCGCCGGGCGAGCAGAGCTACACTTACTTTTGCTGCGCCGCGGGGTGGAGCAGTCTGGTAGCTCGTCGGGCTCATAACCCGAAGGTCGTTGGTTCAAATCCAACCCCCGCAACCAAAGCCGATTCGAGGGGCCCTCCGGGGCCCCTCGAATCGTGACGGCAAGCGCCAGCCTGCGCGGTACCATGATCGCACCCGCCCGCGCCGCCGCTCCAGCGGCGGAGGCGGCCGGGACGACGGAACGGAGAGGACGGCAAGCGTGACGGACCGTTCTGATCACCTCGAAGACCCGACGCCCCTCACCGATGCCACCGCCGGGAGCACGCACTCCGGCTTCGTGGCCATCTTGGGCAAGCCCAACGTCGGCAAGTCGACGCTGCTCAACACGCTGCTGGGCGTCAAGGTCGCGCCCATCACCCCCAAGCCGCAGACCACGCGCCGCGGTGTGCGCGGGATCTACACCCACGAGGACCACCAACTGGTCTTCGTAGACACCCCCGGCCTGCACCACCAGG
Source organism: Deinococci bacterium (assembly GCA_030149325.1). GTDB lineage: Bacteria > Deinococcota > Deinococci > Deinococcales > Trueperaceae > JASBRS01. Next base: position 53,229 of record JASBRS010000019.1, on the reverse strand, counting down.
GGCGGTCGGAGCTCGACAGCTACATGAGGCGCGAGATCCGCGACGCGGTCGCCGACGTCGACGTGGTGCTGTGGGTGACCGATCTCCGGCACCCGCCGACGCGCGAGGACCGCGACGTGGCGCGCATGCTCCACAACCTGCCGGAGGCCACGCGCGTCATCCTGGTCGGCAACAAGCTCGACGCCGCGCGCTACCCCGAGGAGGCGCTGTCGCTCTACAAGGAGCTCTATCCGGAGGCCGAGCGGGTGCTGGCGCTGTCGGCGCTCAACGACCCCAAGGCCGTCTACGCGCTCCGCGACGACCTGATGGAGGCGCTGCCGGAGGCCCCCTTCTTCTTCCCGCCCGACATCCGCAGCGACCAGACCCGCGAGCAGTGGGTGGCCGAGATCGTGCGCGAGAGCGCCATGCTGCACCTGCGCCAGGAGCTCCCCTACTCGGTCGCCGTGTTGGTGGTGGACTGGCAGGACCCGCCCGAGGGCAGCGACGAGCCCATCGTCATCACGGCCGAGATCTGGGTCGAGAAGACGGGCCACCGCCGCATCGTCATCGGCAAGGGCGGCACCATGATCCGGGAGATCGGGCGCACGGCGCGCAAGCAGCTCGAGATCTTCCTCGACGAGCGCGTGTTCCTCGAGCTCGAGGTGGTCGTCAAGTCGGCCTGGCGCGAGGACCGCGAGGCCCTGCGCGAGCTCGGCTACGAGGTCTAGACCCGGGTGGGCATCGCCGCACGCTGGCGCCGGCTCGACCGGCTCCCGCCGGCACGCGGACGCGACGCCATGCCCGGGGTGTACGAGATCGCCGACGAGCAGCGCTCCGTGATCTACATCGGGCAGTCCGCCCGCGACGTGCCCAACCGGCTGCGCCAGCACCTGGCGCGGCCGGGCTGCATCGCCGAGCGGGCAGCGTACTGGCGCTACCGCTACAGTCGCGTCCCGCAGGCGGAGGAAGCCGAGCTGCTGGCCGCCTTCCAACAGCGTCACGGACGCCTTCCCTGCTGCAACCGTCGCTCGCAGCTCGAGCGCGATCGTCAACGGCGCATCCGCGAACGATTCTCGAGCTCCTGACAAGGGACCGCGAAGCGCCGGAAACGCGATGCCCATCGCATGCGTGTGAAGTTGCCTACTTGTGGCGAATCGCGTGCTGTGCTATAAACGGCGCAGGCGAGGAGACCGTCCTACTCTTCTCAATCTCGTTTGGAGGGTTTGCATGCGCAAAGTTCTGATCACGCTACTGGCCGTCACGGTCTTCGGAGTGGGTGCTGCGTTCGCCCAGGACATGGCGGCGGAACACTACTGGGCTGGCGTGAGCGCGGGCTATCCCGGCGCCAACTTCCACTTCGGCGTCAGCAACGTGGCCCCCGACCTCAGCGTCCGGGCCAACTTGGGCTTCGGCTACTTCGGCTACGGCTTCAGCGTCGGCGTCGACGGCATGTACAACCTGCCGGTCGACACCGGTGATCTTCCGCTCTCGGTCTACGCGGGCCTCGGTCCGACGGCGTCGTTCGGGTACCTCGGCGGCATGGCCGTCGGCGTGAACGCCTTCGGGGGCGTCGAGTACCGCCTCGGTCAGGTCGGCTTCGAACCCGGCGGCGTGTTCTTCGAGGCGGGCCCGAGCGTGTACTTCGTGCCCGGCTTCTTCGCCGGCTTCTTCGGACGCTTGGGCTTCAACTACCACTTCTGAGCTAGCACCCGAGAACCCAAGCGAACGCCCGGGGCCGATGCGGCCCCGGGCGTTCGCTTGGGTCGGACCCGGGTGAGAAGACGGGGCCGGGCCCTCGGCCCCGGCCGACGGCCCGGCCTCAACCGACCAGGTACAGCACGTCCTGGATCGCCCCCACCAGCGCCTCGGCCTTGAGCCCCCGCTTCTTGATGCTGAAGCCCGGCGGGTAGCGGGTGGCCTCGACCTGGAACGGCAACGCCTTCAGCCGACGGGCGTCGAAGTCGAGACCGTCGAGGTCGACGGCGAAGCTGAGCTGCACGTCGGTCATGTGCTCCTTGACGGTCACGACGCCCTTGCTCCCGGCCAGCAGGCGAAGGCGCACCAGCTCCACGAAGGCCTTGACCTCGGGGGGCAGGGGGCCGAAGGCCTCCCGCATCTCCTTGGCGATGCGGCTGAGCTCCGCCAGGTTGCCGGTCTCCGCGAAGCGGCCGTAGAAGTTGATGCGCACGTCGTCGTCGGCGATGTAGGCCGGACTGAGGCGGGCATCGAGCCCCAGGTCGATGCTGACGGGAGGCACCTCCGCCGCGGCTGCCTCGCCCTTGAGCTTGGCGATCTCCTCGGCCAGCATCTCGGTGTAGACCTCGATCGAGACCGCCGCGATGTTGCCGTGCTGTTCCGGCCCGAGCAGGTTGCCCACGCCGCGGATCTCCATGTCCTTCTCCGCCAGCAGGTGTCCGGAGCCGAGGTCGTTGAGCTCGGCGATGGCGTACAGCCGCCGCTGCGCCTGCTCGGTGAGCTTGCCGGGGTAGAGCAGGTACGCCCAGGCCTCGGTCTGCCGCCGACCCACCCGCCCGCGCAACTGGTAGAGCTGGGCGAGACCGAGGCGGTCGGCGCGCTCGATGACCAGGGTGTTGGCGCCGGCGATGTCGAGCCCCGACTCCACGATGGTGGTCGAGAGCAGCACGTCGTAGGCGCCTTCCTCGAAGCCCAGCATGATGTCCTCGAGCTCGCCCGAGTCCATCTGGCCGTGCGCCACCCCGATGCGGGCCTCCGGCACCAGTTGCGACAGCGTGCGGGCGCGGAGGCTCATGGCGCCGATGCGGTCGAAGATGTAGAAGGTCTTGCCGCCGCGCTCGAGCTCCGCCAGCACGGCCTCGCGCACCACCATCGGATCGTAGGGCTGCAGCACCGTCTGGATGGGCTTGCGGCCCTCCGGGGGTGTCATGATCTGCGACACGTCGCGCAGCCCCACCAGGCTCATGTACAGCGTGCGCGGGATGGGGGTGGCCGACAGCGACAGTACGTCGAGGTTGGCCTTGAGCCCCTTGAGCTTCTCCTTCTGCCCCACCCCGAAGCGATGTTCCTCGTCGATGACCAGCAGGCCCAGGCGCTTGTAGCGAAGGCCTTCGTTCAGCAGGCGGTGGGTGCCGACGACGATGTCCACGGTACCGTCGGCGAGCCCCGTGAAGATGGCGCGGGCGTCCCGGTCGGTGGTGGTGCGCGACAGCATCTCGACCCGCACCGGCAACCCCGCGAAGCGCTCCCGGAAGGTGTCGTAGTGCTGCTTGGCGAGCACCGTCGTGGGCACCATCATGGCGACCTGAGCGCCGTTGCCGACGGCACGATGGGCGGCGCGGATGGCGACCTCGGTCTTGCCGAAGCCCACGTCGCCGGAGATCAGGCGGTCCATCGGCACCGTGCGCTCCATGTCGGCGAGGGTGTCGCGCACCGCCGTGGCCTGGTCGGGCGTGAGCGTGAAGGGGCAGTTCTCCTCGATCAGCGGCTCCCACTCGGCGACCGCCGGGAAGGCCGTTCCCTCGCTGACCTGGCGGGCGGCGTAGGTCTTGATGAGCTCGGCCGCCAGCGCCTGGGCGTTGACGCGCGCGCGCTCGCGGGCGCGCGCCCACTCGTTGGTGCCGAGCGTCGACAGCCGAGGCGGGTCGTCGGTGGTGCCGGGGTGGCGCCGGAGCAACGGGAGCTGTTCCACCGGCAGGTAGAGCTTGCCCTCGCCGGCGTACTGCAGCTGGAGGTAGTCGCGCGTGACCCCGACCACCTGGCGCGGCTCGAGCCCCAGGAAACGCCCGATGCCGTGGTCCGGATGGATGAGGTAGTCGCCGATGGTGAGCTGCGAGGCATCGTGCACGCGCCTGCCGGGAAGCTTGGCCAGCCGGCGCCCGCCCTGGTAGCCGTACAGCAGCTCCTCGCTGAGCACCACCTCGCGTCGCTCGGGATCGCGGTAGCCGCCGCGCACGCTGCGCCCCAGCACCAGCGAGATCTCCCCGGGCCGGTCCTGCACGCGGGCGTGCCAGGCGCTGGGCAGGTGCTCGATCACCTTCTCGCGCAGGTAGCGGCCGGTGCGCTCGAACTTGAGGAGCACGTGCACGCTGTAGCCGTCGCGCACCCAGGTCTCGACGTCGGCCGCCATGTCCCGCAGCTTGCCGCGGTAGTACCCGAGGGGCTGCAGTGGTACCTCGGCCGTCGCCAGCTCCAGCGGATCGCGCCCGAACGACAGCACCTCGCGTGCGCCGAGGTGCGACCACAGCCAGGCGGTGAGGGCCTCGTCGCCGATCTCGCCGGCGAAGAGCTCGGGCCCGTCGAGGAACACCGGGCCGGGCAGCTTCTCGAGCATCCGCGCGGTCCAGGTGCTGCGATCGAGCTCGGCGCCCGGCAGCGGCCCCAACACGACCTCGTCGAGGGCGTGTCCGTCGCGCTCGATGCCGTCGAGCTCGGTCCCGAAGAACGACAGCCGCAGCTCGTCGTCGGGCCGTTCGGGATCGAGGTGGAGCAGCACGGTGTCGCCGCGGACGGTGAAGCCCGGCAGGCCGTCGCGCTCGTAGCCGTAGCTCAACAGCCGCTCGAGCAGGTCGTCGCGCGGGTAGGCGGCGCCCAGACGCAACTCCAGCGCCAGCTCCTGGGGATCGTCGGGGAAGCGCTCGAGGGCGCGCCCGAGGCTCACCACCACCTTGCCGCGGCGCTCGTGCCAGTCGGCCAACGCCGGCTCGACGGTGGCGGCGTCCCCGAACAGGTGGGCGTCGCGGAAGAGCTCGAGGCGCTCCTCGGTGGTCAGCAGCACGGCCGGGCCTTGGGCACGGGCGAACAACGCCAGACGCGCCGCGCTGGGCTGCCCCAGCAGGCGCCCTCGCAGGGTCGTGAGGGGCTCGGTCGCATCCATCTCGGGATCTCTCCTCCGCGCCGGCGGCGCAGCCCGCGCATCGTACCAGGGCGAGCGCTGCCCTAGGCCTCCTCGGGGTAGTCAAGCGCCGCCTGGTAGGCCTCGTTCCGCGCGACCCCGAGCTCCGCCAGCGCCGCTCGCAGCGACCGGCCCCGGATGCCGGCGGCGACCAGCGCCGCCGTCATGGTCTCGGCTGGCGTGGACGGCTCCGCTGCCGCGGCCGGCGCCACCACGATCACCACCTCACCGCGCACCCGCTCGCCGGCGAAGCGATCGGCCAGGTCGCGCAGCGTCCCCCGCACCGTGGCCTCGAAGCGCTTGGTCAGCTCGCGACTGACGCTGCCCTGGCGATCGTCGCCGCAGGCCCCTCGCAGGTCCTCGAGCGTTCCGGCGAGCCGCTGCGGCGCCTCGTACAGCAGGCTGGTGGCGGTGCTGGCGGCGATGGCCCTGAGTCGGCGGGTACGCTCGGAGCCCTTGCGCGGCAGGAACCCCTCGAAGGTGAAGCGGGCGGTCGGCAACCCCGACAGCACCAGCGCCGGCACGAACGCCGTCGGACCCGGCAGCACCTCGACCTCGCACCCCAGGGCGAGGGCGTGACGCACCAGCTCGGCGCCGGGGTCGCTGATCCCCGGAGTCCCGGCGTCGGTGACGTAGGCGAGGTGGGAGGTGCGCTCCAACAGCGCCCGCGCGCGCGTCTCCATGGTGTGGGCGTCGAGCCGCTCCAGGGGGGTCGTGATCCCGAAGTGGTCCAGCAGGATCCTGCTGCGGCGGGTGTCCTCGGCGGCCACCAGGTCCGCTTCCCGTAGCACCTGCAGCGCCCGTTGGGTGATGTCCCCGAGGTTGCCGATCGGGGTCGGGACCAGGCTGAGCCGACTCACCGACCGTGGCCGTGGGCGTTCAGGTAGATCGGGCGCAGCATGCGGCCGCGGCTGCGGCGACGGGTGTTGCGCCGCAACGCGGCCCTCAGGGTCGCGCGGATGAACTCGGCCTCGCCGATCGTCACCGTCACCGTGGCCCCTTCGGGGAGGCGCACCCCCTCGTCCAGGACCACCTGTCCGCCGTGGACGCGCCCCCTATAGGCTCGCACGCTGCTCCTCCTCGGCCTCGCGCAACCGCACCGGCACGACGTCCACGCCGCCGCTGCCGCCGGCTGCCGGCATCGGTCGCCCGGCCCCCCGGCCCGGTGCGGAGCGCCCGCGCGTCCTCGCCGCGCGCAGCACCCGCGCGAGCCACAGCAGCGCCACCCCCGCGGCGACGATCGACGACACGCTGACACTCACGCCCCGCGGCAACCCCAACGCCTGACACCCCTGCACGAGCAGCGGGAGCACGAACGATGTCGCCGCCAGGACGGCCAGAAGGCCGACGAAGTTGACTGGACCCCGACCCTCCGCCACGGCACCAGGGTAGCAGGTCGGAGACACGCGAAGGCCCGGGACCCCCGTCCCTCCCTCGGTCGCTCGAATCCCGTATGATACCCCCAGTGGGTACGCCTCGGAGGCGCGGCCCGGACGGGACCGACGACGCGTCGGCCGCCCCCGCGCTCTCCGGACCCCGTTGGGAGCGGGCCTTGAACATCAGCGACGACGAGAAGCGGAAGATCATCAACCGGCTGAGACGCCTCGAGGGCCAGGTGCGCGGTCTGCAGAAGATGATCGACGAGAACCGCGACTGCCACGACGTCCTGATCCTGCTGGCGGGCATCCGCAAGGCCCTCGACGCCACCGGCGACGTGATCCTCGAGAAGTTCCTCGACTCCTGCCAGGCGGACTTCCGCGAGGGCAAGGGCGACGTCGAGGAGATGATCAGCGCGGTGCGCCTGGCGCGCGGCTGAGGCACGCGCGCGGGGGCCGTCAGCGCCCTGCCGTGGTGGTGACCCAGCGCACCAGGTGCGTGTGCGGGTAGTAGAACGCCAGGATCTGGGTGTAGTCGTAGCTCTCGTCGGCGAGGGCACGTGCACCGTACTGGCTCATGCCCACGCCGTGCCCCCACCCCTCGCCCCGCACGATCAGGCCCGAGACCACGCTGAAGCGCGTCGACTTCAGCCCCCAGGCCCGCGCCAGGTGGTTGATCTCCACGCCGTCGAGGACGGCATCGGCGTGCGTACCGAGCACCTGCAGGCGATCGACGCGTCCGGAACCGCTCAGCGCCAGCACCCGCAACCCGCGGACCGTCCCCACGTCATCCCCCGACGCGCTCAGCGTGCGCGCCACGAGGCCGGGGTCGAGGCGGACCTCCCAGTGGTCGAAGGGGCTCGGACCGACGACGTCCGGCCGGGAGACGAGGTAGGGCACGGCGGTGCCCCACACCTCGCTGCTGGAGGCCGTGGTCCCGCCGGAATCGGCGTGGTAGTAGGTGCGGGCGACGCGGCCGTCGTAGGTGACCACGACGCCCGCGGTAGCGCGCACCGCCTGGTCGGATCTGGGGTTCTCGACATCCATGCCGCGGTAGACCTGGCACTCGTTGGTGGCGCACACGTCGTAGTCGGCGCTCGGCCGTAGCGAACTGAGGGCGTAGCTGCGGGCGGCCACCGCCTGGGCCTCCAACGCCGCCATCGGCCAGCTCGCCGCCATCTCGGCCGGGACCACGCCGCGCAGGTACGCCTCGATATCGAGGACGTCGACGACCTCGACGACGTTGCCGGCCGCGATGAGGCGGAGGGTGCCGCGGAAGCGGTGCCCGTCGAACGCCAGCGGCGCGCCCTCACCGGTCAGGTCGAGGTGGACGCCCACGGCGTGCCCGTCGATGAGCAGACGCCCGTCCTGGGCGGAGGCGGGCCAGCTCAGACCGGCGGGCGACCTGAACGGCACCCCGCCGTCGACGGCTCCGGTGTGGGCGCCCTCGGCCACGATCGTGGCCTCGGGTGTCCTGGCCAGCAGGACACGGATCGTCATCCCGGCCCAGGCCTGGGCCGCCAGCGCCAGGCACAGCAGCGCCGGTAACGTTCGGAGCGCGCGCAACGGCATACGCGTCCAGTATCCCGCGGGATCGCCGGCGCCGGCTCCGGGAATTCGTACACGGGCGGCCTCCTCCTGGCGTCCGCCTGGCGTGCCAAGATGGACACCATGTTCCGAGACGGTTTGCTGGCGGACAAGGTCGTCGTGGTCACCGGCGGCGGTAGCGGACTCGGGCGCTCGATGGTCGAGCGCTTCCTGCAGCTTGGCGCCCGCGTCGCCATCGCCAGCCGGCGGCTGGAGAGGCTCGAGCGCGAGGCCGCCGCGCTGGAGGAGGCGACCGGAGGCGAGGTCCTGCCGTTCGCGTTGGACGTGCGCGATCCCGAGGCGGTGAAGGCGCTGTTCGACGCCGTCGAGGCCCGCTTCGGCGGCATCGACGCGCTGGTCAACAACGCCGCCGGGAACTTCATCTCCCCCACCGAGCGGCTCACCCCTGGCGCCTTCGACGCCGTGCTGGGCATCGTGCTGCACGGCAGCGTGTACTGCACCCTGGAGCTGGGCCGCCGCTGGATCGCTGCGGGCCGGAGCGGGACGGTGCTGTCCATCGCCACCACCTACGCCGAGACCGGCTCGGGCTACGTGGTGCCCTCGGCCGTGGCCAAGGCCGGGGTGGTATCGCTCACGCGCTCCCTGGCGGGGGAGTGGGGCAAGTACGGCATCCGCCTGAACGCCATCGCGCCCGGCCCCTTCCCCACCGAGGGTGCCTGGAGCCGGCTCATGCCGACCCCGGAGATCCAGAAGCTGTTCGAGGACCGCATCCCGCTCGGGCGCGTGGGGCGCCACGAGGAGCTCGCGAACCTCGCCAGCTTCCTGCTGTCGGACGAGGCCTCGTTCATCACCGGCGACCTGGTGTACATCGACGGCGGCGAGCACAGCTACGGCGCCGGCGAGTTCAACGTCCTCGACGCCGTGCCGCCGGAGGTCTGGGACGCGCTGGAGGCCCAGCGCAAGGGCCGCGGCTGAGCCCCTGCCGGGCCGCTAGAGCTGGTTCTCGTTGGGGACGACGAGCCGGAACAGGCCGGTGGCGTCGGTGAAGTTCAGGACCACGGTGTAGTCGCCCTTGCCGCCCTCGAACTTGCGGTCGATGGCGATGCGCTGCCCCTTGCTGTAGGTCTGCTCGAAGATGGTGTCGTCGGGGCCCGCGGGCTTCATGGACTGGAAGCTCTCGGGCGTCTGGAAGATCACCTTGACCTCGACGCTGCCGTGCCGCACGGTGCCGGTCAGCTTGACCGGCAGGGCATCGACGTTGAACGTCTGGCGCGACGCCTGCCCCGAGGCCGTCATCTTGTACACGAACACGGGCGTGTGCGACGGGATGCCGAGGTACCAGCCGTGCGTCTCGCCGACGGCGAAGAAGACGATGGCGGCGATGACCAGGAAGGTGAGGAAACCCCGCATGGGCCGAGTATACGTGAGGCCGGCGCGCCGAGCGGGAAGGATTTCCCACCCGGCGCGCCGGCGTTCAGCTTCCCGACGTCAAGCGCGGGCGCTCGACGCCTGGGTGCGATGGATGTTGCGCAGCACCGTGTGGAGGATGCCGCCGTTGCGGTAGTAGTCGATCTCCACGGCGGTGTCGAGGCGGGACAGCACCTCGAACGAGCGCGTCGAGCCGTCCTCGGCGGTGACCTCGACCGTCAGCGTCTGACGGGGCTCGAGGCCGTCGTCGACCCGGATGGTGAAGGTCTCGCGGCCGCTCAACCCCAGGCTGGCGGCGTCCTGGCCGGGCTTGAACTGCAGCGGCAGCACGCCCATGCCGACCAGGTTCGAGCGGTGGATGCGCTCGTAGCTCTTGGCGATCACCGCGCGCACGCCCAGCAGGTATGTGCCCTTGGCTGCCCAGTCGCGGCTCGAGCCCATGCCGTAGTCGCTCCCGGCCAGCACCAGCGTGGGGACCCCCTCGGCCTTGTAGTGCAGCGAGGCCTCGTAGATGCTGGTGACCTCGCCGGAGAGCAGGTCGGTGGTGAGGCCGCCCTCGGTCCCCGGCGCCATCTCGTTCTTCAGGCGGATGTTGCCGAAGGTGCCGCGCGTCATCACGCGGTCGTTGCCGCGGCGCGAGCCGTAGGAGTTGAAGTCGGGCTTCTCGACGCCGTGGCCGACCAGGTAGCTCCCGGCGGGGCTGTCGAGCGGGATGGCACCGGCCGGCGAGATATGGTCGGTGGTGACGGAGTCGCCGACCTTGACCAGCACGCGGGCCCCCTGGATGGCGGCGATCGGTGCGGGCTCCGGCTCCATGTCGATGAAGAACGGGGGCTCCTGGATGTAGGTCGACGCCTCGTCCCAGGCGAAGAGGGTGCCGCCCTTCACGGGGATGGCGTTCCACGCCTCGTTGGAGCGCTCGATGCCGTCGTACATGCGCCGGAACACCTCGGGGTTCATGGCCGCCTCGAGGTGCGAGGTCACGTCCTCGAGCGTCGGCCACAGGTCGCGCAGGTAGACGGGCCGGCCGTCCTGGTCCTCGCCCAGCGGCTCGTGGACCAGGTCGATGTCGACGGTGCCGGCCAGGGCGTACGCCACCACCAGGGGCGGGCTGGCCAGGTAGTTGGCCTTGACGTGCGGGTTGATCCGGCCCTCGAAGTTGCGGTTGCCGGAGAGCACGCTGGCCGCGACGATGTCGCCGGTCTGGATGGCCTCGGCCACCGGCTCCGGCAGCGGGCCGGAGTTGCCGATGCAGGTCGTGCAGCCGTAGCCGACCGTGGAGAAGCCCACCTGCTCGAGGTAGGGTTGCAACCCCGTCTCGGTCAGGTACTCGGTGACCACCTTCGAGCCCGGTGCCAGGCTGGTCTTGACCCAGGGCTTGGCCCTGAGGCCGCGCTCGGCCGCCTTCTTGGCGACCAGGCCGGCGGCCAGCATCACCGACGGGTTGCTGGTGTTGGTGCACGAGGTGATGGCGGCGATCACCACGTCGCCGTGGCGGACGTCGTGCTGCACGCCCTTGAAGTCCAGCGGCGCGGTGGCGTCGAGCTTGCCTGCCTCGAGGGCGAAGCCGCGCTCGGCGACGGGCCTCTGCAGCGTGTCACGGAACGCGGGCTGCATGTCGGACAGCAGGATGCGGTCCTGCGGGCGCTTCGGCCCGGCCAGGCTGGGCTCCACCGTCGAGAGGTCGAGCTCGAGGGTGTCGAGGTACTCCGGATCGGCGGCGTCGTCGGTGCGGAACAGACCGTTGGCACGGGCGTAGCGTTCGACGAGTTCGACCTCGTCGTCGAGTCGGCCGGTCTGCCGCAGGTAGCGCAAGGTCTCGGCATCGATCGGGAAGAAGCCCATGGTGGCGCCGTACTCGGGCGCCATGTTGGCGATGGTGGCGCGGTCCGGAACGGTCATCGCCGACAGACCCGGGCCGAAGAACTCCACGAACTTCCCGACCACGCCCTTGGCCCGGAGCATCTGGGTCACCACCAGCACCAGGTCGGTGGCGGTGGCACCCTCGGGGAGCCGGCCGGTGAGCTTGAAACCCACGACCTGCGGGATCACCATGTAGTACGGCTGCCCCAGCATGACGGCCTCGGCCTCGATGCCGCCGACGCCCCAGCCGACCACGCCGAGCCCGTTGATCATGGTGGTGTGGCTGTCGGTCCCGACCAGCGAGTCGGGGTACACCACCGTCGTGCCGTCCTCGTCACGGTGCTGCACGCCCTTGGCGAGGTACTCGAGGTTGACCTGGTGCACGATGCCGGAGGCCGGCGGGACCACGCTGAAGTTGCGGAACGCCGCCTGGCCCCAGCGCAGGAACTCGTAGCGCTCGCGGTTGCGCTGGAACTCGATCTCGGAGTTGTGCAGCAGCGCCAGCGGGTTGTCGTACTCGTCGACCTGCACGCTGTGGTCGATGACGAGGTCGACGGGGACCTGGGGATTGATGAGCTCGGGATCGCCGCCCATGCGCTGCATGGCGCTGCGCAGCGCCGCCAGGTCGACCACCGCGGGCACACCCGTGAAGTCCTGGAGGATGACGCGCGCGGGCTTGAAGGGGATCTCGGCATCGCTCGGGGCCTTGGGGTCGTAGGCCGCGAGGTTGCGGACGTCGGCGGCGGTGACGGTGTAGCCGTCCTCGTTGCGCAACAGCGATTCGAGCAGGACCTTGATCGAGAAGGGCAACCGGTCGATGCGCCCGAGGCCGTCCTCCTGGAGCTTGGCGAGGCGGTAGTAGGCGGCCTCGCCCGTGCCGGTGTCGAACGTGGCGCGGGCGGAGAACGAGTTCTTGGCGTGCTGGTCAGCCATGCTTGCTCCTTCGCAGAGGGGAGGGGATCGCCTCGGGCCACCCCGGCATCGCACCGGAGCGGCGGCGTCGGGCGCTTCGACCCGGGCGCGAACCGACGAGGTCCGCCTGCGGGACCCATTGTAGCGGCCCCGAGGAGATCTCCCGGTCGCTCGGAAGCGCTCCCGCCCCCTCTGGGTCCAGTCTCGTCCTATGCTACGTGACATGAAGGTCCCCGATTCACGTAGCCGGCCGAGGCCGGCTCCCGAACCCCCGTCCCCTGCCCAGCCTTTCCGTCTGGTACGCGATCCCGCGGCCGCAGAGCTGCTCATGAACCCCACCACGTTGCGCCAGCTCGCCCCCTTCCTGGGCCGCGAGCGCACCATCGGCGAGGCCGCCCTCGATGGCGGCGAGCGTCCCAACACCGTCCTCAAGAGGGTCCAGCGCTTCCTGGCCGCCGGTCTGCTGGAGGTCGTGGGCGAGACGCCGCGCCGCGGCCGCGCGATCAAGCGCTACCGCACCGTGGCCGACCTGTTCTTCGTGCCCTTCGAGGCCACCGCCGCGGAGTCGCTGGAGGCCTCGCTGGCCGAGCGCGACGCCTTCTGGGAACGCCAGCTCCGCCGCAACGTGGTGCGCGCCCGCATCGAGGCGCTCGGCACCTGGGGCACCCGCATCTACCGCGACGAGCGCGGGCGGCTGCAGGTGCAGACGGCGGTCACGCCGGAGGCGGACGCCACGACCCTCGACGCCGGCGCCCCGGCGGTACTGTCGTCGTGGCGCGACAGCGTCACCCTCGACTTCGAGGACGCCAAGGCGCTGCAGCGCGAGATGTACGAGCTGCTGCTGCGCTACGAGCAGAAGGAGGGAGCGCAGCGCTACGTCGTGCGCCTGGCGCTCGCGCCGGTGCTCGACCGCTGAACGCAGGGCTCGATGCCGCCGACCTCGCAGCATCCCGGCGCCGGCAGCCTGTAGCATGGTGTCGTGAGGACCGAACCCGCTCGCACCGCCGTCGCGGCCCTGCTCGCCGCCATCGCGTCGCTGACGCTGCTGCTGGCGAGCTGCGCACCGACGACGCAGGCACCGCTGCCGGCGGGCGACGCCGCCGGACAGGTCGACCGGACCGCCCAGATCGTGTTCCATCGCATGGCCATCGGCTACCTCGAGTCCGGCAGCTACACCACCAACGTGCTGGTCGACGTGACCCTGCCGCCCGGCGCCCGCTGGACGCTCGAGTCGTACGCCCAGAACGGCTCGTCGTACCGGCTCCGGATCACCTCCAGCCAGGTCCCGGGCATCGTCTGGCTGGTCTCGCCGGCCGGCGTCCGGCGCATCGCCACGCCGTAACGCGGCCCCATCGCCCGCCGCACACGTCTCCGGGGGGCACCGCGGCCGCAGAAGGGGGCTCATCATGCTTCGAGGCTCCATCCCGCTCCGCGCGGACGTGCTGCTACGTGCCGTCCTGGCGGTCGTCGTACTGGGAACGGCCGGCGGCTACGCCGCCGCGCCGCTGGCGGCTCTGGCGCCGAGCTCCACCGTGCTGGCGGTGCACGTCGGCGGCCATGACACCAGCTACCCCGCCCTCCGGCGCGACCTCGCCGGGCTCGACGTCGCGACCGCCCGGCAGACGCTGGTGGCAGGGCTGACGTACGTGCGGGACACCCTCGGTGGCCCGCAAGCGGGCGACGGCCGGGCCTCCGCAGCGATCGGCGCCGTGCTCGACCTCCTCCAGGGCAAGGGCCGGCCGAGCACCCTCGCCCCTCACTGCCCCGCGCTCGCGAACCTCTCGCCCGACCTGCAGGAGGGGCTGCTGGCGATCTCGGCTACCGCACGCGTCCCGCTGCCTGCAGCCCTGCTGCTCCTGAGGTTCGCGCCCGGCAGCACCGATACCCCCGGCGCGGTGCTCGACGCCCTGCACACGTGCTTCGGCCACGGTTCCGCCCTGGAGCAGGACGGCGTGGCCCTGCTGCCCCTGAGCTTCGAGGGCACGGAGGTCACCGCCGCTCGCTTCGGCGACGTGCTGGCGGTGTCCACCAGCGCCGACCTGGAGAGAACCACGGTGCGGCTCGCGCATGGCAGCTCCGAGCCCAACCTGACCACCTCGGGGGCGGGCTCGAGCCCGGCACTCACCGGCCCCGGTCTCGGCGTGACCTTCGATGGTGCCGCGGTCGCCGACCTCCTCGGCACCGTCCCAGGCGTCGCTGCCGACCCCACGGCCCGAACTGCGCTCACGCGCCTGCAATCCGCCCTTCGCACCGTTCCCTGGTCGGCATGGCGCGTCCAGGACACGGCCGATGGCCAGGTGCAGGAGAGCTGGGTCCACGTCGATGCCGAAGGCGGCGACCCCACGCTGGCCCGCCTGATCCGCTGCGACGGCTGTCACGCCCGCCCCAGCCTGTTGGTGCCGGCGAGCGCGCTGGGCGTGGAGGCGTCGAACCTCCGCCTTTCGGCCTGGGCCGACTACCTTGCGGGGCTCGTCCGTGACGTCACCGCTGCCGGCGGCCAGCCGCTCGACCCGCTAGTGCTGCTGCGCCAGCGCACCGGCATCGACCTCTCCGCCGATCTCTTCCCCTGGCTGGGCAACGTCGTCACCTCGGTCGAGCTCCCTGCCCCGACGGGCACGCCGCAGGCGCTGCTGGGCCTCCCGGCCCAGGTGACGATCGTGCCGGTGGCGTCCGCCGGCCAGGCGCGCGCGGGGCTCGATCGGATCGGCGCCGCCCTGGGCGTCCTGCTCGACACCCTCCCTGCCGAGCGCGCCGGCGGCGTTCCCCCCCGAGCCCTGGTGGCGGTGCGCAGCGAGAGCTACCGGGACGTGGGCTTCACGCGCATCCAGATCGGTCCGAGTGTCGATGTCGGCGTCGCGCTGGTCGGCAACTGGCTGGTGCTGGCGTCACCCTCGGCCGCGCTGCGCAGCATCGTCGACACCTACCGAGGCGGCCCCACGGTCCACGCCGGACCGCTGGCGGCAGCCTTGGCCGCGGCGCCGTCCGACGCCAGCGCGGTACGAGCGGACGATCCTGCCGCCGACCTGCACGGTGCGGCCGCCGTGCTGCGGTCGGTAGCGCAGCCGCTGGCCTTCGCGCTGCAGGGCGCCCTGGCCGAGGCGCGTCACTCCGCGCACCCCGCCCCGACGGCCGCACCCGCGGCCGCGGCGCCCGGCCTGGCCGAGCTCCTGGCGGTGACCGAGCTGCCCGCCGATGCCCTCGACGTGGTGGCCGGTCACCTCGGGACACGGCGCGGCTGGGTGGTGTGGCAGGGTGACCTCCGCGTCGGCCACACCCTGTTGCCGATCCACTGACAGCTCGAAGGACGCCAGGGCCGGGCTCCGTTCGGAGCCCGGCCCTGGCGTCCCGGTTCTGCCTCGAGGGCTTCAGTTGGCCTGAAGGTAGGGCTGCAGCCTCTTCTGGTAGGCGCTCTTGGGTTGCGCCCCGATCATCGTCTCGACCGGCTGGCCGTCCTTGAACAGGATGACGGTCGGGATGCTCATCACCCGGAACTGCATGGCGACCTGCTGGTTGTCGTCGACGTTCAGCTTGCCGACCTTGACCTTGCCCTGGTAGTCGCCGGCGAGGTCTTCGATGACCGGCCCGACCAGCCGGCAGGGGCCGCACCAGGGCGCCCAGAAGTCGACGAGCACCAGCCCGTCGCTGGTCTCGGCACTGAAGTTGTCGTCCGTCAGGACGTGGGTGTCTGCCATGGATCCTCCCAGGGGGCGCTTCGAGCGAGCTCGACGCGTGGTGGTCGTTCCCAATCTACGGTCGTGGGCTCCTCCGGCGATGTCACGCAGTCGACACGGGCCAGGCGAACAGGCCGTCGGCCTCCGCCCCTCGCAGCAGGCGCGGCGGCGTCATGCCGAGCGCGCGGTAGCCGCCCTTCACCGCGGCGCGCACCAGCGCCTGCGGGCTGGCGCGCTCGCCGTGCACCACCCGCGCCGCGGCCACCTCGTCGGTGACCGCCAGCGACGGCGACGAGCCGAGCGAGTCGGTGCCGAAGGCGACGTCCACCCCGAAGCGGGCGTAGAGCTCCCACGGGAAGCGCCCGCAGCCGAGGGCCGCGTTGGAGCGAGGACAGTGCACGACGGCGCAGTCGGCGTGCTGCACCCTGCGGACGTCGTCCTCGTCGACGTGGACCATGTGCACCAGGGTGGGGCGGGCGTCCAGCACCCCCAACTCGGCGAGGTAGCCCAGCGGGCTCCGGCCGCTCGCCCGCCAGGGCACCCCGAAGCGCCCCAGCAACTCCGCCAGCGGGCCGTCGCCGTGACGGTGCAGGCGCACCTCGTCGGCCGTCTCCGCCACGTGGATCTGCATCGGGATCGCCTCGGCCCGCGCCAGCGCTGCCAGGCGCTGGAGCAGCGGCGCGCTGACGGTGTGCGGCGTGTGCGGGCTGAGGCCGACACGTACGCCGCCGTCGCGTTCCAACGCACGGAAGTGCGCCAGACGGCGGCGGGTGGCCTCGAACACCTCGTCGGCCCGCGCCGGGTCCGGCCCCAGCACCTCCCAGTAGGCCACGCCCGTCACCCCGGGGTGGCCGAGCAGGAAGCGCATGACCTCCTCGTCGGTGACGATGTCGCCGACCACCGACACGCCGCCCGCGAGCACCTCGTCCAGGCCGCGCCGCGCGGCCTCGAGCCCGCGCGCGCCACCGTCGCGGTGGCGGATGACGGCGTCGATGAAGGCCGGGTAGCTGCCGGCCGTGTAGGGCATGGAGCTGAGGTCGAGGTGGGTGTGGGCGTTGACGGGAGCCGGCGAGAGCGCGAAGCCGGCGTCGCGCTCGACCGCGTCGGGGAAGGCACGCCTCGCCTCGGCGGCCGCCTGCACCGCGATCACCTGGCGCCGGCGACCGTCGTCCTGGATCACCACCGCACCGTCACGCCGGGGCGTGCCGAGGCCGTTGTAGACCACCTCGGCCCGGAGCAGCTCGCGCGTCAGCACCCTCGTCGGCGTCAGTCCGCGGCCGCGCCGGGCGCGGCCGCCTCGGGGACCGCCAGCAGGACGTCCACGTCGGGGTAGCGGACCACTCCGTAGAGGCTGTCGCGCTGCGCCGGCCGGTAGCCCGCATCGACGATCTGCCGGACGATCTCGCGCTCCGGCGTGGAGCGGTGCCGCGCGCCCGCCTGCGACACCACGTTCTCCTCCAGCATGGTGCTGCCGAAGTCGTTGCAGCCGAACGACAACGCCGTCTGCGCGACCTTGTAGCCCATCGTCGGCCAGGAGGCCTGGAAGTTGGGGACGTTGTCCAGCAGCAGGCGGCTGACGGCCACGTTCTGGAGGTACTCGTGCGCTCCGGCGCCGGGCACCTTGCCGGCGATGCGGACGCCCTGCGTCTGCAGCGTCCAGGAGATGAAGGCGGAGAAGCCGTTGCCGTGGGTCGCCAGCGCCCGGTCCTGTTGGTCGCGGATCCGCATCATGCTGGCCACCCGCTGCTCCGGCGTCTCGCCGAAGCCGATCACCATGGTGGCGGTGGTGTAGAGCCCCAGCGCCTGGGCCTCGGCCATGATGGCGATCCAGTCGTCGGACGAGATGCGGCCGGGCGCCACGTGGCGCGCGTGCCGGACGTCGTCGACCAGGATCTCGCCGCCACCGCCGGGGAGGCCGTCGAGGCCGGCCGCCTGCAGCTCCACGAGCACCTCCCGGGAGGTCATGCCGGTCAGCTCGGAGAGGCCCTTGATCTCCTCGGGGCTGAAGGCCTCCACCCGGACCTCGGGGTGCCGTTCCTTCAGGAAGCGCAGAAGCTCGACGTACCACTCCATCGGCAGGTAGCGGTTCACGCCCCCCTGCATCAGGATGCGGGTCCCCCCCACCTCCTCGAGCTCGCGCACCTTGTCGGAGATGTCGTCGTAGCCGAGCACGTAGGCGTCGTCCTGACGCCGCGTCCGGTAGAAGCCGCAGAAGCTGCACCCCACCGAGCACACGTTCGAGTAGTTGATGTTGCGATCGATGAGGTAGGTGACCACCTCGGGGTCGGTGCGCTGGCGCCGCACCGCATCGGCCGCCGCGGCCAGCGCGAACAGCGGCGTACGGTACAGGCCGACCGCCTCCTCGGGCGTCAGGCGCCTCCCCGTCGCAGCTTCGTGGAGCACGTCCATGGCCACGAGCATAGCACCGGCTCGGCGCCCGGCCCGGAGCGCTCCCTACCGGGGGCCCGGCCGGCCCGTCGGGTCTCCTGCCTGTGTACTTGTTTACGGATCGGGGGATAAGATGACCCACGATGGCTTCCGCTCCTCCCGACGAACACGTCAGCCCGTGGCGTGGCATCTTCGAGGCCGTACGCAAGACCGTCGGCCAGAAACGCGACGCCAACGGCGTCCTGGGCAGCATCAACTGGCTGCGCAAGGAGATGGAGCGCCGCGGCGCCAACCCCAACGTGGTGCGCAACATCATCTACCGCGACAAGGGCAAGCTCCCCGACAAGCGGGTGTTGTTCGAGATCCTCACCGAGCTGTGGCAGTCGACGGGACAGCCGCCGTTCCGGGCTCCCGAACTGGAGGTGTTGCTCTCCCCAGGGAGCTCGGCCGAGCAGGAGGTGCTGCAACTGCTCGGGCGCGAGAAGCGCCGCGCCTACCGGACGTTCGTGGGCGGGGTGCGCAGCGGCGAGACGCCGCGTCTGCTGGTGACCGGCCGGCCGGGTTCGGGCAAGACCCTGCTGGCCGATTACGTTCAGCAGGCCCTCGAGATCCCGCCGCGGGCGGCCGACCGCATTGTCCGCCTGGAGTTCTCCAGCAGCGACCTCGCGAGCGCCCTGAGCCGGCTGGCGCAGGCGCTCGGGGTCCCGTCGGAGCTGATCGAGAGCAAGCTGCTGCGCATCGGGAGCTCGAGCGCCTTCGCCGTGCAGGCCGACGCCCAGGCCGAGGTGGCGCGCGTCATCATCGACGCCGCACGCCACGGCGACGAGCGCACCGTGTTCCTGCTCCACGTCTCGCAGTCGCTCTCCGGACAGGACAGCCTGGGCCTGGCGCCCCTCCGCCTCAACACTCCCGAGGTGCCCCGGGTGAGCGCCTCGGAGTGGCTGTGGCTCTCGCTGCTCGAGCCCCTCGGACGTCTGCCCGATGTGGCCGTGCTGGCCAGCATGGCCGACATCCCCGCGCGTACCATGCAGCGCCTGGGGACCTTCGACGGTCCGATCAAGCTGACCCCGCCCACCACCTCCGAGGCCCGTAGGTTCGTCAAGGCGCGCCTCCCGCACCTGCCCCCGGCGCAACAGGAGGACATCGTGCAGCGCGCCGGCAGGTCGTTCGAGGAGCTCCGCACGCTGACGCTGCTCGCCGAGGTACGCGAGCCCGTCGGCGAGCAGGCGCTCGAGGGCAGCCAGCTCTCCATCGAGCAGCTCAGCAAGCTCGTCGAGGCCTCGGGAGATGCGCGCCTGCGCGACTTCCTGTCGGCGTTGGCGGTGCTGTCGATCCCCGAGTTCCCGACCTTCCGCTCCGACGTCCTCACCCGCCTCCGCAGCAATCCCGGCGCCGAGCTCAACACCTTCGAGCTGGCGTTCCTCGACGCCGTCCCGGGGAGCGACGACGCCTTCCGGTGCTTCTCGCGGCAGCTCGCGCGCGCGCTGCGGCAGCGCCTCCAGGACAGCGATCCGCAGCGCTACCGCGCGCTCAACCTGGCGGCCGCCGATGGCTACCGTGACGCCGCCTGGCGCGAGCCCGGCTCGGAGAAGGCGTCGCGCTTCCTGCACCACGTCTTCGAGGCACGCGATTGGGACACCATGACCACCTGGCTGCGTCGCCACAGCATCCAGCAGTCGCTGGTGCGCCGCATCTGGAGTGCCGCCGAGAGCGAGCTCGACGGCGGCCCCGACTTCCAAGGCATCGCACGTCAGGTGGCCGCCCACTACGTCAAGCTGGGCAGCTACGACCACGCCGACGCGGTGGCCGCGTTCGATGCCCTGGCGGCGTCCGACGACGCCGACGTGCGCGCCTGGACGCTCCTCAAACGCGCCGAGGGCGAGGTCCTCAAGGGCCGCTTCGAGCAGGCCCAGCGGCTGCTCGCGACCTGCCCCGGGACCGAGGTGGCGCTCCTGCGCGCCGAGGTGGCGCTGGTTCGGGCGAGCATCGCGCGCTGGCGCAGCGGCCTCGACGAGGCCGCACGCCTCATCGACGTGGACGCCCGGCGCGAGCTCGAACGGGTCGACGACGACGATGCCGCCAGCGAGCTGGCGCGCGCCAAGGCCGACGTGTGGGCGGGCCTGATCGCCAAGGACCGCGGCGACCTCGAGGGCGCCCTCGCCGAGTTCGACGGCGTGCACACCGACGACGACCTCATCCGCGCCCGGATCGCCTTCCAGAAGGGCGACGTCGCCCTCAAGCTGGGGCGCTTCGACGGCGCTCTGCGCGAGCTCAACCTGGCCGTCCGCCTGGCCCATCGCTCGGAGGCGCTGGTCCAGGAGCAGACACGCTTCCTGGCCCGCCGCGGCACCCTCTACCGCCGCATGGGTGACGTCCTCAGCGCCCAGCAGGACTTCGCGGCGGCGCGCAGCATCCTGGAGACCTCGGAGGCCGAGCCCGTCGAACGCGAGTTCTGGTTGGCCAAGGTCGACGACGAAGCCTCGCTGGCCTTGTTGGCCGAGGGGCGCTTCGAAGAGGCCACCTTCTCGCTGACGCGCGCCATCGAGCGCTTCCGTGCCTACGCTCGCGCCATGGAGGTCGACGCCGAGTACCGCATCCTGCGGACCACCCTGCACATCGGGTTGGCGTACGCCTGCCGCGGGCTGGCGCAGCCCTTCCGGCTGCCGCTCCCCGTCCTGCCCCTGGCGCAGGCCGACCTCCCCGATCTGCGGCATGCACGCCAGCGGATCGGCGAAGTGCTCGACGCCCTGGAGGCCCGCGAGGGCGATCAGGTGTTCGCCGGGCTGGTCCGCAAGGCCCACCTGCACGCCAGCCTGGTGGCGGACCGCCCGGAGGCGGCGCTGGAGCACGCCGAGGTGGCGGTGGCGACCTCGCGCTTCGAGTACCAGCGCGCCGAGGCGTCCGCCGCCGCCGTCGCCGCCTACCTGCGGATGGCCGACACCTCCGGCGCCGCCGAGTCCCTGGCTCGCGGCGAGGCCGCCCTCCGCGCCTCCCTGCCCGCGGCCGGCACGGGCGAGCGTGGCGACCTCGGGTTGCGGGCGCAGTACGTCGCGCTGGCCGGCGCCACCCAGCTGCAGCTCGGCGCCTCCGAGGAGGCCGCCGAACGGCTCGCCGCCGCCCTGGAGGACCCCGACCTGTCCGCCTACCACGAGGGACTCCTGCGGGCCTTCGGCGAGGGCGCGGAGCGCATGCCCCCGGGCGACGGAGCCTGGCGCGAGCACGTCCGCCTGGGTGAGCTCCTGGGGCTCGACGTGCGCCCCGACGTGGGCCCCGCCCGCCTGCCCGACGCGCTGGTGGCGCGCTGGCGGCACCGGCGCAACGCCGTGCCCACGTGATCCTCCCACCCGTACCATGAGCGTCGCGGCGGAGAGGGCCGCCCGCATCGAGGTGTGCCTGGACGGCGACCGGCTGGCCACCCTCGAGCCCCATCCCGCCATCGACATGTTCCGGCCCTCGGCCAAGCAGCACCAGGCCCTCGTGGGCATCGCCCGCGATCCCCTCACCTGCGTCAGCGTGGCCGTCGACGACGGCGTCATGGTGGCGTACGCGGCCTTCCACCCGCCGTCCGACGTGGAGTCGTGGGGCGAGGACCGTACCGGCCGCATCATCGAGCTGGGGGCCGTCGAGGTGGCCCCGCCGTACCGCGGCCAGCGCCTCGCGGAGCGTCTTCTCGCCGCCAGCTTCGAGGACGGGCGCTACGAGGACACCGTGGTCTTCGCCACCATGTACGTCTGGCACTACGACCTCAAGCGCACGGGCCTCAACGACTTCGCCTACAAGCGGCTGTTGGAGCGGCTGTACCGCAGCGCCGGCTTCGTGCCCTTCCCGACGGCCGACGCCGAGATCCGCAGCAGCGCCGCCAACCAGCTCATGGCCCGCATCGGCGCCCACGCCGACCCGGCCGTCGTCGAGGAGTTCCATCGGCTGCGGACGCGTCCGCGCTTCTACGGCTGAGGACGGCCGGTAGGAAGGCGCCAGACGGTATCCTGGACGGTGGCCCCGGAGCGGCGGCCCCGGAGTCCGCGGAGGGAAGCATGCTGGTACAGGACATCATGACGCGCCAGGTGGTGGCGATCGGCCCGGACATGCCGATCAAGGACGTCAACGCCCTGATGGAGCAGCGCAACATCCGCCACTTCCCGATCCTGGAGAGCGGCGGCAGCGGGCCGGCGCGACTGACCGGGGAGGCCCCCGACGACGCCGTCGATCGGCTGGTCGGCATCGTCTCCGACCGCGACCTGCGGCTGGTGGGCGCCGAGCATCCGATGGCGCCCGCCGGCGTGGCGGCCGTCGATCCGGTGCGCCGCGTGATGGTGAGCCCGGTGCTGACCGCCCACCCCCTCGACCCCATCGAGGAGACCGCCAAGACCCTGCGCGAGCACAAGATCGGCGCCATGCCCGTCATGGACGGCGACCGCCTGGTCGGCATCGTCACCGGCATCGACATGCTGGATGCCCTGGTGCGGATGTCGGGGGTGTACGAGGCCGCCACCCGTCTGGAGGTGGAGGTCCCCAACCGGCCCGGCGCCCTCGCCTCGTTGCTCGCGGCCATCGCCGAGCGCAAGCACAACGTCTCCAGCGTCATGACCTCGCGCGCCGACGCCGAGTCGGTGACCTTCGTGCTACGCGTGAGCACCGTCGACGGGCGGCGGCTGGCCCACCATCTGCGCGACGCCGGCTTCGTGGTGCTGTGGCCGATCGACAAGACCCCCACCTCGTGAGCGAGGGGGCGGCCCCGTCCGGCGGCTCGACGCCGAGCGTACGCTTCGTCTACGACGCCTCGCTCGCCGCCTACGAGCTGGCGCCGGAACACCCCTTCCGGCCGGAGCGCCTGGAGCTCACCCGGACGCTGCTGGAAGCCACCGGCGCCCTGGACCGCGAGGCCTACGCCGACGTCGGGCCCCTCACCGAACGGGAGCTGGCCCGCGTGCACGCCACGCGCTACATCGACGCCGTCAAGCGCGCGTCGCGCGGCGATGCCGGCGACGAGGCCTACGCCTTCGGCCTCGGCACCGGCGACAACCCGGTGTTCCCGAACATGCACGAAGCGGTGCTGCGGGTGTGCGCGGCGACCGTGAGCGCCGTCGAGCTGGTGGCCTCGGGCGCCGCGACCCGCGCCGTCAACCTGGCGGGCGGACTGCACCACGCCATGCACGCCAAGGCCTCCGGCTTCTGCGTGTACAACGACCTGGCGCTGGGCATCCGCCGCGCCGTCGACGCCCACGGGCTGCGTGTGGCCTACCTCGACCTCGACGTCCACCACGGCGACGGCGTGCAGTGGCTGTTCTACGACACCCCCGACGTCATGACCATCGGCCTGCACGAATCGGGACGCTACCTCTTCCCCGGCACGGGCCACACCTACGAGACCGGGCGTGGGCCGGGGCGCGGCCTGGCCGTGAACATGCCGCTCGAGCCCTTCACCGAGGACGCCTCCTTCCTGGAAGCGTTCGAGACCGTGGTCCCGCGCGCCCTCGAGGCCTTCCGTCCCGACCTGATCGTGCTGCAGGCGGGCGCCGACATGCATCGCGACGACCCCCTGGCCGACCTGTCGGTCAGCCTCGCCGCCATGGGAGCGAGCTACCGCCGTGTGGTGGAGCTCAGCGAGGCGCTCACCGGTGGGCGCCTGGTGGCCACCGGTGGGGGCGGCTACGACCCCTACAGGACGGTCCCGCGCGCCTGGTCGCTGCTGTGGGCGGCGGTCGCCGGCGTGACCTTGCCGGAGCGGGTGCCCGAGACCTGGCGCGAACGCTGGGCGGGCAGCAGCGCGCTGCCGCTGCCCGAGACCATGGTCGACGATCCTTCGTCGTGGCCGCCGGTGCCGCGACGGGCTACGGTAAGCTCGCACAACCGCGCGGTCGCGGCTCGGCTGATGGAGGTCCTGGAGACCATCTGGGCCGAGCGCGGGACCGACGCCGAGGCCACGCGCCACGACGATCGGGAGGGACCCGGATGAGGATCGGCTTCATTGGACTGGGCACCATGGGAGCGCCGATGGCGCGACGCCTGCTCGAGGCGGGGCACGATCTCACCGTGCACAACCGCACGCGGGAGCGCGAGGCGCCGCTGACGGCGCTCGGCGCCCGCGGTGCCGCCACGCCGCGCGAGTGCGCTCGCGACCGCGAGCTGGTCATCACCATGGTCAGCGACACCCCGGACGTGCAGGCGGTGGTGCTGGGCGAGGAGGGAGCGGCCCTCGGGATGGATGCGGGCAGCGTGCTCGTCGACATGAGCACCATCAGCCCCGCCACCACCCGCCTCATCGCCACGGCCTTGGGCGAGCACGGGGTGGCGATGCTCGACGCACCGGTCTCGGGCGGCAGCGAGGGGGCCGAGCGCGGCACCCTGTCGATCATGGTGGGCGGCGACCCCGAGGTGCTGGAGCGGGTGCGGCCGGTCCTCGAGGTGCTGGGGTCGACCATCACCCGCGTCGGACCCAGCGGCGCGGGCCAGGTGACGAAGGCCATCAACCAGGTCATCATCGCCGGGACCTACGCGGCGGTGGCCGAAGGGCTGACCCTGGGACTGGCGGCCGGCATCGATATCGAGGCCGCGCACGCTGCGGTCTCGGGCGGCGCTGCCGGCTCGTGGTGCCTGACCCACCGCGGCCCCAACATGATCGTCGATCACTACCCGCTGGGCTTCCGGACCCGGCTCCACCGCAAGGACCTGGGGATCGCCCTGGATGCGGCGCGGGAGCTGGGCGTGTCGGTGCCGGTGGCCGCCTACGTCGAACAGCTCGAGACCAGCCTGATCGGCCGCGGCCTGGGGGACGAGGACGTCTCCAACATCGCGCGCATCGTGCGCGAGCAGGCGGGGCTGGAGAGCGAGGGCTGAACCGGAGCAGGCGGGCGCTCGTCTAGGGGGCCCGCCGCCGCGCCACCATCCACACGCGAGCGGCATCCTCGGGGGCCGGATCGCCGCTGGGGTAGCTGAGCGCCTCGACGGCCTCGAAACCGGCCCCCTCGAGCAGCGTCGTCAACTCGGGCGGGTCGTAGGGGCGCTCGTAGTGGACCTCCGTGAAGTCGCCGTTCTCGGTCTCGCAGTAGGCCTCGACCTTGGCCAGGCCCGAGGCCTCGTCGAAGCTGTGCACCCAGCGGTAGTACACCTCGTCGGCCCACCCCTCGACCAGGCCGCCCTCCCACAGGTCGCGCAGGCCCACGCTGGTGTTGACGTCGAACATCAGCACGCCGCCGGGCCCGAGATGCTCACCGATGCGCTGCAGCGCCGCGGCGAGATGGTCGGCGGTGGTGAGGTTGTTCAGCGCATCGAACACCGAGTAGGCGAGCCCGAAGCGCTCGCCCAGCCGCAGCTCGCGCACGTCGGCACGGTGGAAACGGAGCCCCGGGAACTTGGCGCGGGCCACCCGCAGCATCGCCTCGGAGGCGTCGACGCCGACGACCTCGACACCCCGCGCCGCCATCGGGCCGGTGGCGTTGCCGGTGCCGCAGCCGACGTCGAGCGCGCGCTCCCCCGCCCAGCCGCGCTCCCGCGCGGTCCGGGCCACGAACGCCACCCAGTCGTCGTACTCGACGTCGGCCATGATGGCGTCGTAGACCTCGGCCAGAGCGGTGAACGGACGCGCCTGCATGGGTCCAGCCTATCCGCTCGCGCGCATCCCGGAGGCGTGCCGCGAAGCCTTGGGCCCACGCCGGGTGCGAGCCGCTCCGGCAGGCTCGCGGACGCTAGCGTGGCATCGACCTCCGGGGCGGTCCTAGGACCGCCGCCCCCCGGTCGGGGCCGCCCCCGAGGTTGCCTTCCCGGCCACGCGCCTCAGGAGGCGCTCTCGGCGTCGTCCCGAACGGCCAGAACGATCTTCCCGATGTTGCGATTGTCCCGCATCTGCGCGAGGGCCTCGTCGACGTGCGCCAGCGGCACGACGCGGTCGACGACCGGATCGAGCCGGCCCTCGATCAGCGCCTGGCCGAAGCGCTCCTCGAACGCCCGCCGGATGCGCAGCTTCTCGGCCAGCGGCCGCGCCCGCAGGGTCGACCCCTTCAGCATGGCGCGCTTGGCCATCAGCTCACGGATGTCGAAGCTCGCCCGGCGGCCGCTGAGGCTGGCGATGAACACCATCCGGCCCCCGACCTGCAGCAGGTCCAGGTTGCGGGGGAAGTACGCCTCCCCCACCATGTCGAGGATGACGTCGACGCCGGCGCCGCCGGTGTGCTCGCGCACCGCCTCGGCGAAGTCCTCCTTGCGGTAGTCGATCGCCAGCTCGGCGCCCAGGCGCCGGCAGGCCTCGACCTTGGCGCTCGAGCCCGCGGTGGTGATGACGTGCGCTCCCGCGAGCACCGCCTGCCGGATGGCGGCGGTCCCCACGCCGCTGGCGCCGCCGTGGATCAGCACGCGCTCGCCGCTGCGCAGATCGGCCTCCAGGAAGAGGTTGAGGAAGGCGGTGAAGGCGGCTTCCGGCAGCGCCGCCGCCTTGGCGAAGCTCCAGCCATCGGGGACGGCCATGAGCATCCCGGCAGGCACCGCCACCCGTTCGGCGTAGCCGCCCCCGGGCAGCAGCGCGCACACGCGGTCGCCGACCTGCACCCCACGCACGCCCTCGGGGACGCTCGCCACCACCCCAGCCATCTCGAGGCCGAGGATCTCGCTCTCGCCCGGCGGCGGCGGGTAGTGGCCCGCACGCTGCGCCAGGTCGGCGCGGTTGAGCGCCGTGGCGTGGACGTCCACCATCACCTCGCCGGGGCGCAAGCCCGGCTCCGGAACTTCGGCCAAGCGGAGCTCGCCGCCCTCCCCCACCACCATGGCCTTCATGCGGACCTCCTCGGTGTCCATGCTAACGCTCGTGCCTGTCGCGTCCGCACCACCCCCCGACACGCCGGAGGCGCAGACCTGTTAGCGTAGCGCCATGATCGGGGTTGATCTCGGGACCACCAACGTACGCATCCACGTCAAGGGCAAGGGCGTGATGCTGCGCGAACCTGCCGTGATCGCGGTCGTCAAGGGCACCACCGACGTCAAGGCCGTGGGTCAGGACGCCTACCGCATGCTCGGGCGCACGCCCGGCAACATCACCGCCGTGAGGCCGATGGCGGACGGCGTCATCGCCGACTACACCCTCACCGAGAAGATGCTCAAGGCCTTCATCTCGAAGGTCCTGACCGGCGCCAACCGGCTGCTCCGCCCCAACATCATGGTCTGCATCCCCAGCGGCATCACCGAGGTCGAGAAGCGCGCCGTGCTCCAGGCCGTCAACGAGATCGGCGCGCGCAAGGCCTTCCTCATCGAGGAGCCGGTCGCCGGCGCGATCGGCGCCGGCATCAACATCGCCGATCCGGTCGGGTCGATGGTCATCGACATCGGCGGCGGCACCACCGACATCGCCATCATCAGCATGGGCGGCATCGTGGTCTCCGAGAGCCTGCGCATCGCCGGCAACACCTTCGATCGGGATCTCATGGCGTTCGTCAAGGCCCAGCACAACCTGCTCATCGGCGACCGCACGGCCGAGGAGATCAAGCGCACCGTCGGGGCCGCGACCGTCGCCGGCGACGACGAGGAGCGCAGCATGGAGGTCCGCGGGCGCGACCTCATCGACGGCATGCCGAAGTCGATCACCATCACCACCGACGACGTGGTGCGCAGCCTCGCCAGCTCGCTCGACAAGATCGGCGCGGGCGTCCGCAAGGTGCTCGAGCAGGCACCGCCCGAGCTCGTCTCGGACGTCATCGAGCGCGGCATCGTGATGACCGGGGGCGGCGCCAAGTTGCGCAACCTCGACGCCTACCTGCGGCGCGTGACCAACATCCCGGTCGCCGTGGCGGAGACGCCGGAGGATTGCGTGGTGCTGGGTACGGCCAAGGCCCTGGACATGTCGCACGTGCTGCAGGACGCCCGCAGCACCGTCCTGCGCTACTGACGCGCGGACCCGGACGCCCTCAGCCGGGCGCCTCCCAGTAGTCGTAGCGGTGGTGGGTGGCGAACCCCGCGGACGCGTACAACGCCCGCGCGCCCACGTTGTCGGGGTGCACCTGCAGGTAGGCGATCTCGGCGCCGTGGCTGCGCGCGTACCCCGTCAGGGCCCGGATCAGGTACCGTCCCAGGCCACGCCTCCGCCACGCCGGGAGCGTGGCCATGTTGAACAACCCTGCCCAGGGCGCCGCCACCGCCACGAGACCCACCGCCACGATCTCGTTCCCGACCCGCACCGCTCCGAACGCGCGGGGCGCGGCGACGGCCCACAGGTTGGCCGCCCGCAGCTCGGCTTCGCCCTGAGGGTTCGGGCCGGCCGCTTCGAGGGCGCCGAGCCACGCCGGCGTCGGCGCGTCCGCCAGCTCCAGTGAGCCGAGGTGGGGGTCCTCCGGCGGGACGGGGTCGTCCCCAGCGGTCAACTCGAGCGTCTGGACCAGGGCTCCGGCGAGGCAGTGGTACCCGCGCTCGCGGAGCGCGCGCGCCAGCTCCGGCGGTCGTGACGCCGCCGTCACCTGGAAGCG
The DNA here is from genome assembly GCA_030149325.1 of Deinococci bacterium. Lineage (GTDB taxonomy): Bacteria > Deinococcota > Deinococci > Deinococcales > Trueperaceae > JASBRS01. Next base: position 24,749 of record JASBRS010000019.1, on the reverse strand, counting down.
CGCGACGGCGCCGCGCTCACGGTAGAAGGCCTCGGCGCGCGCCAGCTTGGCGTCCAGCGGATCGATGCCCGGGTGCTCGGCGAAGACGGAGTTGCGACGGCGCGTCACGCCGTCGTTGAACCTCAAGCGCCAACCGTCGTCATCGACGCGCTCACGTGGCGGGAGGGCGTCGGCCGCCGCGATCTCGAGGGCCAGCGTGCGGCGGGGGTCCGGCGTCATGCCTCGGAGGTACCGCCGATCGCCACCAGCTCGAGCTCGAACGTCAGCGGCCTGCCCGCGAGCGGGTGGTTGGCGTCGAGCGTCACGCTGGTCTCGTCGACGGCGGTGACCGTCACCGGCATGCTGCCGCCGTCGGGCTGCCGCAGCTCCAGCTGCATCCCGGGCGCGACGCCCAGCTCCTCAGGGACCTGGTCGCGGGGTACCTGGACGATCAGATCGTCGCGAGGTTCGCCGTAGGCGTCGCTGGCCTCGATGCGGGTCTCGGTGGCCTCACCGACCGCGAGGCCCTCGACCGCCCGATCGAACCCGGGGATGACCTGACCGGAACCGAGCTGGAACTCGAGCGGCTCGCGCTCGTGCGAGGAATCGAAGACGGTGCCGTCGTCCAGGCGGCCGGTGTAGTGCACGCGCACGGTGTCGCCGGTCTTGGCGATGCTCATGGGGCTCCCTCCCTGGCGCCCGAACGCGTCGCGTGCGGACCCTCCCCGCGGCCGGGGGGCCGGCGGGGGCGTCGGCAGTGTACCTGCCGGAGCCTGCCGCTCCCGCTCAGTGGATGACGAGGACGCCGAGCAGACCCCCCGCCACGATCAGCAGCGCGGGGTGCACGTTGTAGCGGATCGACAGGAAGAAGGCGGCCACCGCCAGCAGCCACAGCGCCCAGTTCTTGAGCCACTGGGGCGGCAGGCCGAAGGCCCGCGGCGCGAACTGCCACACCACCAGCGCCAGCAGCGCGATCACCACCGGGCGCACGCCGCGCAGGAAGTTCTCGAACACGGGGCTGTTGCGATAGCGAAGGTAGAGGCTCCCGAGCGCGATCATGGCGATGATGGTGGGTACGGCGACGCCGATGAGCCCCATGGCCGCCCCCGGCCAGCCCGACACCTTGAAGCCCACGTAGCCGGCCATCTTGGTCGCGATCGGCCCCGGCAGCGAGTTGCCGAACGCGAAGGCGTCGAGGAACTCGTCCTTGGTGAGCCAGTGCTGGACCTCGACGACCTCCTCCTGGATCAGGGGGATCATCGACGGCCCGCCCCCGAAGCCGAAGAGCCCGACCTTGGCGAAGGACCAGAAGAGCTGGAAGAGCTGCATGCGTCGAGTCTACCGTCCCTGCCCGGGCGCCCCGGCTAGGCGCCTTCCTCCACCGCAGCCTCGCGCACGTCGAAGACGTCGCGCAGGAAGTCGCCGAAGAAGTTGATGGCCAGGACCGTCACCATGATGGCCACGCCCGGGAAGATGCCCAGCCACCAGGCGCGGCTGATGAAGCTGCGGCCGTCGCTGAGGATGAGCCCCCAGGTCGGGGTCGATGCCTTCACGCCCAGCCCCAGGAAGCTCAGGCCGGCCTCGGCCAGGATGGCGTAGGACACGCTCACGGTGGCCTGCACGATGAGCGGGGCCAGCGAGTTGGGGAGGATGTGCCGCAGCATCAGACGCAGGTCCGACGCTCCCAACGCCCGGGCCGCCTCCACGTAGTCGCGTTCGCGCACGGTCAGCACCATGCCGCGCGCGATGCGGGCGAAGTCGTCGAGGAAGGCCAGCGACACCGCGATGATGACGTTCGAGAGTCCGGCCCCGAAGACGGCCACCAGGTACACCGCGATGATGAAGTTGGGGAACGCCCACTGCAGGTCGATGTAGCGCATGATGACGGTGTCCAGCCAGCCGCCGTAGTAGCCGGCGAGCAGACCCATCAGCACCCCGATCAGCATCGACGACACCACCGTCACGATGCCGACGAAGATGGAGATGCGCGCGCCGAAGATGACGCGGCTCAGCAGGTCGCGCCCGAGGTCGTCGGTGCCGAAGGGGTGGGCCCAGCTCGGGGGCGTCAGCATGTCGAAGGCCATGGCGTCGGGCTGCGCCGGCGACACGTAGGGGGCGAACACGGCCGCCCCGACGAGCACCACCAGCACCACCAGCGAGATCGAGGCGCGCCGGTCGGCCAGCAGCAGCTTCAACCATCGCGCGCGCTTGCGGCGTGCTTGGGCGACGGGTACGCCGGGTTCGAGGAGGGGAAGGGGATCGGTCATCGTCCTCACCTCAACCGGATGCGCGGGTCGATGAAGGTGTAGAGCACGTCCACGACGAGATTCATGAACACGAAGATGGCCGAGACCACCAGGATGGCGCCCTGCACCACCGGGTAGTCGCGGTTGAGGATGCCCTGGATGAGCACCCGGCCGAGGCCCTTGATGGCGAAGACGTTCTCGACCACCACGGCGCCCGCCATCAGCAGCGCGAACGCGATCCCCACCACCGTGATCACCGGGATGAGGGCGTTGCGGAAGGCGTGCTTCAGGACCACGCGGGTCTCGACCAGGCCCTTGGAGCGCGCCACGGTGATGAAGTCGGCCTTCATCACCTCCAGCATCGACGAGCGGATCATGCGCGCCAGGATGGCGGAGAAGGCGGTCCCGATGGCCGTGGCCGGGAGGATCAGGTGCTCGACCCAGGGGCCGAACCCCTGACTCAACGGGGCGAAGCCGATGGCGGGCAGCCAGTGCAGCTTCACGGCGAAGACGATGATGAGCACGATACCGAGCCAGAAGTCGGGCATCGACAGGCCCAGGAAGGCCAGGAAGGTGAAACCGTGGTCGAGCGGCGTGTTCTTGCGCACGGCCGAGACGATGCCGGCCGGCACCGCGATCGCCATGGCGATGACGAACGCGAACAGCGCCAGCGCCATGGTGCGGGGGAAGGCCTCGGCGATGATCTGGGTCACGGGCACGCGGCTGCCGTAGATCGACGCCCCCAGATCACCGTGCGCCACGTTCCACATCCACAGGGCGTACTGCACGTACACGGGCCGATCGAGCCCGTACTTGTGGCGCAACACGTCGGCGGCGTGGGGGTCGCCGATATCGAAGAGCATGGCCTGCAGCGGGTCGCCGGGCACCGCGCGCAGCATGAAGAACACCAGCGTGGCGACCGCCCACATCACGACGATCGCACCCAGCACGCGCTTGAGAAGATAGCTGGTCAACGAAGATTCCTCACGCTCGGAAGCCGGCGCTCGATCCGCCGCCGAGCCCTCTGCAGCTCGGCAGCGGATGCGAGAGCCCAGGCGGGCTAGGCGAAGCTGACGCGGTCCAGGTCGACGAGTCCGGGGATGCGGCTCTCGGCCGGGTAGACGATCTCCTTGCGGTACACCAGGATGTCCAGCGGGTGGTAAAGGAACGCCGACGCCACCTTGTCGGAGGTGATCTTGTTGGCCTGCTGGACCAGCGCCTTGCGCTTGGCGAGATCGGGTTCCACCCGTTCCTGCGCGGTGAGGCTGTCGACCTCCTTGTCGGAGAAGTAGCCGAACGCCTCGGTCGCCTTGTCGCGCTTGGGACCGTTGAACTTCGAGGTCGTCAGCATCCAGTCGACCAGCCCGTCGTCCGGGTCGTAGTCGCCGCCCGAGCCGACGCGCAGCATGTCGTAGTTGTTGGCGTCGAACTCCTCGATCAGCACGGGGAAGTCCTTGGCGTCCAGCTCGACGGTGATGCCCAGGTTGCGCTTGAGGATGTCGGCGATGATCTGGCCCTCGCGGCGCCCGGCCGGGGTGATCGTCAGCTTCATGGTCGGGAAGCCCTTGCCGCCCGGGAAGCCGGCGTCGGCCAGCAGCTTCTGGGCCGCAGCCACGTCGAAGCGCTGCTCGCTGGTGCCGTCGATGGCATCGTCGTAGAAGTAGCCCATGGCCGGGTTGATGCTCCCGAACGCGGGGACGCCGCGGCCGAACAGCGCGCGCTTGATGAGGTCGGCGCGGTCGAAGGCCTTGGCGATGGCCAGGCGCACCATGAACCCCTTCTCCTTGACCAGCTCCGAGAAGGGCTTGTCGAAGTCGGGGACCCGCATCGGGTCCTTCCAGGGGTTGAGCCACAGCGACTGGAAGCCGGGGCCCGGGATCTGGCTGACCACCAGGTCGGGGTTGGCGACGAAACGGTCGATCAGCTCCGCGGCCGGCGGGTTGCCCCCGATGATCTGGATGTCGCCGGCCTCGATGGCGGCGGCCAGCGGCTCGGGCTCCACGATGGGCGTGATGGTGACCTTGTCGAGCTTCGGGCGCGAGGGGTCGTAGTAGTCGGCGAACTTCTCGAGCTCCACGCCCTGTCCGAGCTGGTGGGCGGTGACCTTGAACGGCCCGGTGCCCACCGGCATGAGGCCGTAGGCGCTGGCTCCCATCTCCTCGATGGCCCGCTTGTTGACGATCGCCATGGCGCGGCCGCTGGAGCGCTCGAGCACCTTGACCAGGAACGATGCCTGCGGCGCTTTCAGGTCGAAGCGAACGGTGTGGTCGTCGACCTTCACCACGTTGTCGACACCCGCCAGCACGCTCGACTGGATCGACAGGTCGGGGTTCTTGGAACGGTTGAAGGTGTACAGCACATCGTCGGCGGTGAAGGGATCCCCGTTGTGGAAGGTGACCCCCTGCCGCAGCTTGAAGGTGTAGTGCAGGCCGTCGGGCGTCACCGTCCAGGTCTCGGCGAGGTCGCCCTCCGCCACCAGCTTCGGGTTGATGTGGGTCAGCCCGCTGAGGACGTTGGAGGCGATCTGGAACTCCAGCACCTGGTTGATCTGCGCCGGATCGAGCGTCTGGATCTCGCCGGTGCCGGCCCATCCGGCCTTGAGGTGGCCGCCGGCGGTTCCCTGAGCGTAGGCGACGTCGCCCAGGCCCGGCGCGAAGCGCAACGCCGAGAGCGCGCCGGCGGCGGCCATCAGCCGCAGCACCGCGCGGCGACTGAGCCGCGGCCCGCTGAGCTCCTCGACGGTCAGTCCGAACAGCGGATCCTCGGGGTCGAACTCCTTGGCCTCTTCGATCTCACGTTCCAGCGTCCGCCGCTTCGCGGCGTCCGTGTCGTTCGGGTCCTTACCCACGGACGACTCCCTCTCCCACCACCTAGCGTGGCGTCTGTACCGAGCGTGTCGACTCTCTTCGCCCCTCGAAGACGATGCGGATCGCAGCCTCCCTCCGCGATGGGGTAGCCTCGACGGTCCGTTGCGGGGGCGTCCGCCCTCGCCGGTAGGCGTCGCGTCTTGCGCATGATTATACAGAATCGTCGCTCGGTTGCGCATTGCCAAGCACGTAGGATGCCGTTATGCTGATTGCGACGTGGAATCGAGGGGACGCTGCGCATGGGAGGCGGCATGCAGCTCGACGAACTGGACAAGGCGATCATCATCGCCCTGGAGGACGACGGCCGCCGCCCGTTCCGCGACATCGCCCGGGATCTGGGCATCGCGGAGAGCACCATCCGCTCGAGGGTGGCGCGCCTGCAGGAGAACCGGCTCATCCACATCACCGCCGTCGGAGATCCACTCCAACTGGGCGTGGAGGTCGCCGCCATCATCCTCATCCGGGCGCGCCCCGGCACCGTCACCCGCACCGCGGCCACCCTGGCGAAGCTCCCGCACGTCCGCTTCGTGGGTACCTCGTTCGGTCAGGCCGACATCGTGATCCAGACCCTGCACAGCAGCGTCAAGCAGCTCCACGCCTTCGTCAGCGAGGAGCTCCCCGAACGTTGCCCCGACATCACCAGCACGGAGACGTTCCAGCTCGCGGAGGTCCTCAAGAGCTCGTGGGACTGGCGCGAGTGGTTCGCGCAGAGCGAGCGCGAGGCGGAGGCCGATCGGGCCGGGGCGGCGTCGGAGGGAAGGGGCTGAGGCTTCAGTCCGACGGGAGCGGCGGTGCCTGCGCGGCGCGGCTCGCGAAGCGGCCGGCGAACGCCACCCCGGTGGCGTAGTACACCGCCAGCACCCCCCAGAGCACCGCCACCGGCAGCCCACGCTGGCCCGTCGCCAGCGCCAGGGCGGCGAACCAGGCGGGGGTGGAGAGCACCACCGCGCTCAGCAACACCGCCGACAGCGCGCGACGGCGGTCGGGGCCGCGGCCTGCGACGCTCGCCAGCGCCCAGCCCAACGGCAGCTCCAGCACCGAGATGGCCACCAGCACCCACCCCAGCAGCGGACTGGGGCGGGTGGTCACCGGGTCGATGACACGCATCGCCACCGCCAGCACCAGGGCGACGGCGAGCTGCGCCAGGAACATGGCCGCGAACACGCCGCGCAGCACCAGCGCCGCCTGCGCTCGCCCCAACTCGGGGGCCTCGAGGTAGTGTCGTAGACCTGGGATGCGCATAGGACGCCGCGACCCGCCTTCGCCGCCGGACCGGCAGGTCCGTGGCGGGGCGGGGCGATGGAGGCCCCAGTCTACCGCAGCTCGCTGCCGCCCGGCAGCGCCACGGCCGGCGCGGCGGCGCGCCGGGAACGGAAGAAGCGGGCCGCGAGGAGCACGGCCGCGATCGCCAGGCCCGCGACCAGGCCGTACCACAGCCCGACCGGACCGATCCCCGCAGCGAAGGCGAGCCAGGCCCCCAGCGGGACGGCCACCAGCCAGTACGCCACCAGGGTCAGCAGCATGGGGCGCCGGGTGTCCTTGAGGCCGCGCAGCGCACCCGAGGCGGAGACCTGGATGCCGTCGAAGACCTGGAACGCTCCCGCGACGAACAGGAAGGTGCGAGCGAAGCGCACGACCTCGGCGTTGGCGGGGTCGCCGACGTTCAGGTACAGCCCGATGACGGCGTCCGGCACCGACCAGAAGGTCACCGCCGCTCCGAACATGAACAGCGCGCTCAGGACGATGCCGACCGTTCCCCCCCGGGCGATCCCGACGGGATCTCCCCTCCCCGCCGCCTGACCGACGCGGATGCCGGCCGCGGTGCCGATGCCGAGGGGCACCATGAAGGTGGTGGACGCGGTCTGCAGGGCGATCTGATGGCCGGCGAGGGCGGCGTCGCCGAAGCGCCCGATGAGCAGGGCCGTGACCATGAACATGCCGACCTCGAAGCCCAGCGTGAGGCCGATGGGGAAGCCGATCCGGACGATCTCCCGCATCGTCGGCGCATCGGGGTGGCGCAGCCCGGCGAACAAGCGGTAGCGGCGGTAGCGAAGGCGCAGGTAGACGGCGACCGCGACGGCCATCGCGGCGTAGACGATGGCGGTGGCATACCCCGTGCCCATCAGCCCGAGACGCGGCAATCCCCAACGGCCGTACATCAGCAGGTCGTTGGCGACCACGTTGAGCCCCACGCCCAGGGCGGCCACCACCAGGATGGGCCGGGTGTCGCCGTGCCCTTCGAGGAAGCCCCGCAGCGCCGTGAGCGCCAGTACGAACGGCAACCCCCACGCCACCGCCTGCATGTAGCCGGCGGCCGACGTCGCGATGGCGGGGTCCTGCCCGGCGAGGAGGAGCAGGGGACGTACGTTGTGGAACAGCACCAGGGTCGGCAGCGACAGTCCCGCCGCCAGCCACAGCCCCTGACGGCCGGCCCGCGCGGCCTCGTCGGGGCGGCGCGCACCGTGCGCCTGCGAGACCATCGGCCCCACCGCCAGCAACACCGCCATCTCGATGATCATCACGAAGCTGAACGTGGCGTTCCCCAAGGCGATGCCGGCCAAGGCGTCGGGACCCAGCCTGGCGACCATGAGCGTGTCGACCACGCCCATGCCGTTCTGGGCGAGCTGCGCCAGCACCAGCGGCACCGCCAGCCGCCCCAGACCACCGAGTTCCCGCCACCACGCCATCATGACGGCTCACCATACTCCGGCGCCGGCCGGCGCATCGATGGCGCCCCACGTGAGCGGGCACGGGAACGAAGCGGGGCACCCCGCCTCGTCGGCGGGGTGCCCCGGGCGCGCGGCCTCGCGCGCCGTGCCGCGAAGCGGCGTCACTCGATGGTGATCTTGTGGACCTTCGACTCCGCCAGCTTGGGCATGGTGAGCACCAGCATGCCGTCGGCCACGTGTGCACGGATGCGGTCGACCTCGACGGCGGCGGGGAGCTTGACGGTGCGGCTGACGTCGCCCCGCGGGATGCTCTGCAGCCAGTAGCGCCGGCCGTTCTCCTCGGACTCGGGGAGGTGACCCCGGACGCTGAGCTGACGGCCCTCGATGCTGATGTCGAGGTCCTCGGTGCGGACGCCGGGGACAGCCATCTCCAGCACCAGGTCGTTGTCGGTCTCGTAGAGGTCGATCGGGTAGCTCATCCACTCCGTGCGGCCTTGCAGGGGGCCGGCGAACTCACCCAGCATCCGGTCGAACTCCTCGAAGGGATCGATGGCGAAGCGCCTCACCGGCAGGGTACGGGCGTTGCGTACGAGGGCCATGGTGTCTCCTCCTTGCGTTCGTTGCGACCTCGGGGGCCGGGGGTGCACCCACCCCGCTCCGGCCCCGTCTTCCAAGGAGGAGTATAGAAACCTGAGCGTCCTATTGTCAAGTCTCGTGATGCTCTCGGCGGCACGATTCCTACGCGAGCCCTCGGCCCCTGCCGAGCGATCACCACGGCAGGTTGAACCCCCCGTGGTGCTCGCTGCGGTAGTAGTCGTCGATCTCGTCGGCGATGGTGCTGATGTCGTCGACGACCTTGAACAGGTGCAGGTCGTGCTCGCTGATGGTGCCCATGCGCAACAGCGTGCCCTGCAGCCACTGCAGCATCCCGCGCCAGTAGTCGACGCCGATCAGGTACACCGGGAAGGGCTTGATCTTCTTGGTCTGGATCAGGGTCAGCGCCTCGAACAGCTCGTCGATGGTGCCGAACCCCCCGGGGAACACCACGAACGCCGTGGAGTACTTCACCAGCATCACCTTGCGAACGAAGAAGTACTTGAACTTCAGGCTGTCGGTCTGGAAGCCGTTGGGGCGCTGTTCGTGCGGGAGGTCGACGTTCAGGCCGATGCTCCGCCCCTCGGCCTCCATCGCCCCGCGGTTGCCCGCCTCCATGATGCCGGGGCCACCGCCGGTGATGATGGCGTAGCCGCTGCGGGCGAGGTCGACCGCCAGCTCCCGTGCCTTGTCGTAGGTGGTGCTCCCCTCCTGCAAGCGCGCCGACCCGAAGATCGTCACCGCCTTCCCCACATCCGCCATCTCCTCGAACCCCTGGACGAACTCGCCCATGATGCGGAACATCCGCCATGAGTCCTCCGCCAGGGCGTCGATGACGTACTGCTTCTCCAGGTTGTCCATGCTGCATGCTACCGAGCGCACCGTGCGGGGCGTGTGAAGCGCCCCGACATCGCTCGGCCGCGGCCGACGGGCTCTCTCAGCCCAGGAGCGTCGGCAGGCGCTTCAGGTCGGGCTCGAGCACGGTCGGCCCCGCCTCGGCCAGCCGCGCGGCGTCGTGCGTCCCCCAGCTCACGGCGTAGGTGTCGAGCCCGGCCGCTCGGCCGGCCAGGACGTCGCTGGCGGCGTCGCCCACCATCCAGGCGCCGCGGCCCCCCACGGCGCCGATCGCCCGCAGGACCACGTCCGGTGCCGGCTTGTAGGGCGGTGCATCGGTGCCCTGGACGTGATCGAGCAGGGGCGCCAGGCCCGTGGTGTCGACCAAGCGCTGCGCCGTCTCGGTGCGCTTGGTGCTCGCCACCACGCGCAGGTAGCCGCGCTCGCCGAGGTCGCCGAGGAGCTCCGGTACCCCCGGGAAGGGGCGGCTGCGGTCGGCCATGTGCTCGGCGTAGTGCGCGCGGTAGGCGCCGCACAGCGGCTCGACCTCATGGGCCGGGGCCAAGACCGCGAACATCTCCTCCAACGGCCGCCCCAGGGTGCTGCGCACCGCTGCCTCGTCCGGCGTGGCCAGGCCGCGCGCCGGGAACGCCGCCAGGAAGCTGGCCACGATGTCGCCGAGGGAGTCGACCAGGGTGCCGTCGAGATCGAACACGATGACCGGGCGCATGGCTGCCAGTATGCCACGCGGCCGGCCGTGCCCCGGTGGCCGCTAGACCCGCAGGTAGGCCACCGTGACGCCGTGCCCGCCCTCGTACGGCACGGCGTCCTCGAAGCGCTCCACGCGCTTGTCGCCCTTCAGGTAGGCGCGCACGGCGTCGCGCAGCACTCCGGTGCCCTTGCCGTGCAGGATGCGTACCCTGCCGACCTTGAGGGCGTGCGCCTCCGTCACGAAGTCGCGCACCTTCTCGAGCCCCGGCTCGACGCGCTCCCCGCGGATGTTGAGCTCGTCGTCGAAGCGACCTTCCGCCGTCCCCGGCGGCGGCACGTCGGCCGCCCTGCGCGGGCGCGAGGGCGCGCGCTCCGGCGGCTTCACGGGCGCCACGTCGCGCCGCGGGACCTCCACCTTGAGCAACCCCAACTGCACCAGCACGGTGGCTCCGCGGTCCTCGAGGACCGGCCCCTCCGCCTCGTACGAGCTCACGCGCACCTGGACCCCCGGGCGGAGTCCCTCCTCGCGTTCGGCCGGCGACCGCTTGGCGGCCCGGTCGCGCGTCTGGCGCCGGAGCTGCTGGAGCTCCTCCAGCGCCCTCGAGCGCTGGTTGGGGTCGCCGGTGGCGGTGCGCTTGAGCCTCGCCGCCTGCTGCAAGGTGTCCTGCAGCAGGCTGTCGGCGCGCTCCGCCGCCTGGGCCAGCAACGCCTCCTCGCGCTCGCGCAGGCGCTGGATCTCGGTGCGCAACAGCTCCGCCTCGCGCCGTGCGCGCTCGCCCGCCGCCTGAGCCTCGGCCAGCTCGCCCTGGAGCGCCGCGCGCTGGTCCTCGAGCGTCTCCAGCAGCGACTCCAGACGCTCGCCTTCCGGCCCGAGGAGCTCCGAAGCCCGCTCGAGCAGCGGCCCGTGGAGCCCCAGGCGAGCGGCGATCGACAGCGCGTAGGAGCGCCCGGGCTGCCCCACCACGAGCTGGTAGGAGGGCTCGAGCGCGTCGACGTCGAAGCGCATGGCGGCGTTCTGGACCCCGTCGGTCTCCGACGCGAACACCTTGAGCGGGGCCAGGTGCGTGGTGACCAGCCCTCGCGCCCCGCGGTCCAGCACCGCTTCCAGGATCGCCTGCGACAGCGCCGCGCCCTCGTCGGGATCGGTGCCGGAGCCCAGCTCGTCGATGAGCACCAGGGTGCGCTCGTCGGAGCGCTCCACGATGGCCTTCAGGTTCTGGAGGTGACCGGCGTAGGTGCTCAGGCTCGCCTCGATGCTCTGCTCGTCGCCGATGTCGCTGAGTACGGCATCGAAACGCGGCAGCCGAGCCGACGCGGTGCCCTCGGCATCGTCTCCGGCCGCCACGAACAGCCCGCTGGCCGCCATCACGACCGCCAGACCCAGCGTCTTGAGCAGCACCGTCTTGCCGCCGGCGTTGGGTCCGGTGACCACCAGCAGGCGACGCGCGTCGGTGAGCTCGAGGGTGTTGGGGACGCAACCGTCGATCAGCGGGTGGCGCGCCAGGGGCAGTCGCAACGGCCCGCCGTCGCCCAACGTCGGCCGCGCCAGCCGCCAGTCGCGCGCCAGCCGCGCGCTGGCGTTCGCCAGGTCGAGCTCCGCCACCACCTCGAGGCTGGCGTCCACGGCCGGCTCCCCCGCCAGACGCTGCCCCAGCGCCTGCAGGATGCGCCGGACCTCGTCGCGCTCCTCCATCTCCAGCAGCGCCAGCTCGTTGTTCAGGGGCACCACCGAGGCGGGTTCGATGAACACCGTCGCGCCCGAGTCGCTGCGATCGACGGCGATGCCGGGGACGCTGGACTGCGCGCTGGCGCGCACGGGGATCACGTAGCGATCGCGCCGAAGGGTGATGATCGGCTCCTGCACGCTGGCCGCATGCGTCTCCAGCAGGCGCGTGAGGCGGTCGCGGATGCGGCCCCGGAGCGGGTGGAGGCGTCGCCGGATGTCGGCCAGCTTGGGGGTGGCATCGTCACGGACGTTGCCCTCGGGATCGAGCTGCTCCCGGACCTGCCGGAGCACCCCATCGAAGCTGCCGATGGCGGCCGCCAGCTCCGACAACGCGGGCCGCCCGCTGGTGACGATGGCCCGCCGCAGCGTGGCGGCCGCGTCGAGGGTGTAGGCCACCGAGAGGATCTCGCGGCCGTCGAGAAGGTTGCCCTCGCGCACCCGAGCCAGCAACGGCCGGACGTCCTCGATGCCCCCGAGCGCCAGGTCGCCGCCCAGCACCACCTCCTCGACGCGGGTGAGCGCCGTCTCGAGCGCCGCCGGACCGAGCTCGGGGGCGACGGCGAGCGCGCGCTCGGCCCCCATGCGGGTGCCGGCCCGCTCGGCGAGGGCCTCTCGGACCCGTCCGAACGAGAGCTTCTGGAGGGTGGCATCGGTGACGTGCACGGCGGGCACAGTATACGGTGCCGACGCCGGCGCCGCCGGGAGGCGCCGAGCCCGCCACGGTAGGCTGGCAGCGACGCCTACCGCTCCGCCGCCCGAACGGTACCGGTGCGGCGGCAGCGCGCCGCTACGTCCCCTCGAGGAGCCGCCATGCGAGCAGCCCAGTACGACGCCTACCGCGCCCCCCTCACCGTCGTTCGGCGGGTCGATCCCGAGCCCGGCCCGGACGGCGCCGTGGTCCGCGTCCGGGCCAGCGGCGTGTGCCGCAGCGACTGGCACGCCTGGATGGGGCACGACCCGTCGGTGGTGCCACCGCACGTGCCCGGTCACGAGTTCGCCGGCGAGGTGGTGGCGGTCGGGCCCGAGGTGCGCGGGGTAACGCCCGGGGAGCGCGTCACCGCCCCCTTCTGCTGCGGCTGCGGGCGTTGCAGCGAGTGCCGCTCGGGCCGGCAGAACCTCTGCCACCACGAGTACCAGCCCGGCTTCGACGGCCCCGGCTCGTTCGCCGAGTACGTGTGGGTCCCGCACGCCGACGTCAACGTGGTGCGCCTGCCCGACGCCCTGTCCTTCGAGGAGGCGGCCGCCCTGGGCTGCCGCTTCATGACCTCGTTCGCGTCGCTGGTGGACCGTGCCGCGCTGACCGCGGGCGAGACGCTGGCGGTCTACGGCTGCGGCGGCGTGGGCCTGTCGGCGGTGATGATCGGGGCCGCGCTGGGCGCCCGCGTGATCGCCGTCGACCTCGACGAGCAGCGGTTGGAGCGAGCGCGTGCCCTCGGCGCCGACGCCACGGTGCTGGCGAGCGCCGAGGCTGCTCCGTCGGCGGGCGACGCCGCGGCGAGCGTCGTCGAGCTCACCCAGGGGGGCGCCCACGTCTCCCTCGACGCCGTCGGCTCCCCCGTCACCGCCGCGCAGGCCGTGCGGAGCCTGCGCCGCCGCGGCCGCCACGTCCAGGCCGGGCTGCTGCTCGCCGACGACGCCATGCCGCCGATGCCGATGCTCGAGATCATCAAGCGCGAACTCACCGTGAGCGGCGTGCACGGCATGGCCGCGAGCCGCTACCCGGACCTGCTCCGCTTCGTCGTCGACCGCGGCCTCGGTGTCGGCCGGCTCATCGGCCGCCGCATCGGCCTGGACCAGGCCGGCGACGAGCTGCGCGCCATGGGCGACTTCGCCCAGCAGGGCCTCTCCGTCATCACCCGCTTCTGAGCTGCGGCTGGCACGTCAGGCCGGCTGCGCCGCCACTTCCCCCGACCCCAGGCGCTCGACCTGCTCCGCCTGGATGGCGGTGAGAGCGATGGTGTAGACGATGTCGTCGACCAACGCGCCGCGCGACAGGTCGTTGACGGGACGCCGCAGGCCCTGCAGCATGGGGCCGATCGAGACCACGTTGGCGCTGCGCTGCACCGCCTTGTAGGTGGCGTTGCCGGTGTTCAGATCGGGGAAGATCAGCACCGTGGCGCGGCCCGCCACCGGGCTCTGGGGCGCCTTGGAGCGGGCGACGCTCTCCACCGTGGCGGCGTCGTACTGCAGCGGTCCATCCAAGGTCAGGTCGGGCCGCCGCTCCTGCGCGATGCGGGTCGCTTCGCGCACCTTCTCGACCTCGCTGCCGCTCCCGGAGGTGCCCGTCGAGTAGCTGATCATGGCGATGCGCGGGGGGATGCCGAAGGCCAGCGCCGATTCGGCCGATTGCACCGCGATATCGGCTAGCTCCTCGGCCGTGGGATCGGGGTTGACCGCGCAGTCGCCGTAGATCAGCACCTGCTCGGGGAGGCACATGAAGAAGATCGACGACACCAGCTTGGCGTCCTCGCGCGTCTTGATGAGCTGCAGCGCCGGACGCACGGTGTTGGCGGTGGTGTGCAGGGCGCCCGAGACCAGGCCGTCGACCTCGCCGCGCGCCAGCATCACCGTTCCCAGCACCACCGTGTCGCGGAGCTGCTCGCGGGCGCCGTCGGCGGTGAGCCCCTTGTGGCTGCGGAGCTCGACCATGGTGTCGACGTAGCGCTCGCGCATGGCATCGGTGGGCTCGAGCACCTCGATGCTCTCCCCCAACGTCACGCCCTGCGCCTCCGCCACCCGCCGCACCTCGTCGGGGTCGCCGATCAGCACGCACTGCGCGATACCGCGCTCGGCGCAGATGGCGGCCGCGCGCACGGTGCGCGGCTCCTCCCCTTCGGGAAGCACGATGCGCTTCGCCGCCCTCCGCGCTCGCTCCACCAGGCGGTACATGAACGCCGGCGGCGACAACCGCGGCTCCCGGTCGGTGGCGATGCGGGCGCGCAGGCGCTCGGTGTCCAGGAAGCTGGCGACCGTGTCCATGACGCGTTCGATGCGCTCGAGGTCGTCGATGGGGACCTCGAGGTTCATGGCGGCCGCGCGGGCCGAGGTCACGTAGGAGTCGCTGTCGACCAGCAGCAGCGGGAGCCCGGTCTGCAACGCCCGCTCGCAGAGCTTCACGATGTTGGCGTTGGGGGTGATGCCCCCGGTGAGGACCACGCCCGCCAGCGGCACCCCGTTGGACGCGGCCATGCACGCGGCCAGGAGCACGTCGTCGCGGTCGCCGGGCGTGACCAGCAGCGCATCGGGGCGCAGGCGGTGCGTCATGTTGGCGACCGTGCGCGCGACCAGCGACACGTCCACCACGCGCCTGCGGGCGATGTCGCCCTCCACCAGGGCACGCGCGCCGAGGTGCTGGGCGATGTCCAGCGTCCGCGGCGACACCATCGCCTGCTGCCACGGCACCGCTCCGTAGAGGTGGAAGTCGCCCTCGGAGAACACCGGGCAGGCGGCAACGATCGCTTCGGCGGTGAGCGGCGTCTCCGGCAGGTGCAGCTCGGTCCGGGTGCTCCCCACCACCTCCTGCCGCGGAGCGTTGAGCTTGTTGACGATCACCCCCAGCACCTTGGCGCTGCTCACGCCGCCGTACTGACCCGCGACCAGGTCGATGCGATCGTTGAAGGCCTCCAACGAGCCGCGGCCCACAGCCCCCACCAGCAGCACCTCGGCGTCGAGGGCACGGGCCATGTCGGCGTTGAGGGTGTCGAGCCCGGGCTGGTCGGCGGTCGCCACCAACCCCTCGATGATGACCACGTCGGCGCCCTCGGCGGTGCGCTGGTAGCGGCCCACCAGCTCCTGCAACAGCTCCGGCAGCTTGCCCGCCGTCAGCATCGCCTCGGCGTCCGTGAAGGGCATGGGGTCGGGCGGGGTGAGTGTGGTGGTGCGCCGGACGAAGTGGGTGGAACGCTCCGGCCCCTCGTCGGGACCGGGTTGGCGGATCGGCTTGAAGAAGGCCACCCGCAACCCCTCCCGGTCGAGCGCGCGCACCAACCCCAGGCAGACCGAGGTCAGGCCCACACCAGGACCGGTCGGGACCACGAAGAACGCGTGTGTCTGTGCCATGTGCTACCGCTCGGGGTAGGCCGGCCGCGCCGGCCCGGCGCACGGCGCCTCGAGCACCTCCAGGACCACCTTACCCCGGCTCCCGACCGTCCCGGAGGGACGCTCGCCCCGGCCCTGGCTCGCGCCGTGATGGCGTTTCGCACCGCCGACCCGACCGGTCCGCCGCTACACTTGCGCTGACGTGCCGACATCGCGTCGGCCACGTCGAGGCGGGCCGGGGGCCCGCGTACCGGCCACCCGCTGCGCCTCGTCCACGAGGAGGAGAAGGGAGTCCGACATGAGCGATCCGAACCATCCGCAGGACCCCAACGCCGCGACGGCGCCGGAGCCCGCACCCACCGCAGGGCTCGGTGCCCCCGAGGGCGCCGCGGCACCGGCGGAGACCCCGGCGGCCGCCAAGGCCGATCTCGTCAAGCGCTTCCTGGCGCTCCTCATCGACGTCTTCATCGCAGGCGTCCTGAGCCGCCTGTTCTCGCTGGTCGGGCTCGTCTGGCTCGGGGGCATCGTGGCGGGGCTCTACATGCTGTTCCGTGACGGCTTCGATCTCGACTTCATGGACCACCGCTCGCTCGGCAAGCGCCTGATGCGGCTGCGGCCGCTGTGCGACGACGGCTCGCCCGTGACGCTGCGCGTGTCGGCGCGCCGCAACTGGACGCTGTCGGTCTCGTCGCTGGCCCTGATCCTGGTGCTGATCCCGATCCTGGGTTGGCTGTTCATCCCGCTGGTGTGGATCGCCGGCCTGGTCCTGGCCCTGATCGAGGCCTACCTGACCTACAGCGACCCCGAGGGACGGCGTTGGGGCGACCGGTTCGCCGGCACCCGGGTGGTGGAGACCGACGCCTAGCCGCGCCCCGAAGCCCTACCAGCGCTGGTGCACCAGCGCCCGGATGTGGGCGTCGTAGATCTGGCGCACGCGCTGCATGGTGCGGGGCGGGAGCGCCGGTAGCTCCGCCGCCGCCACGTTGGCGCGGACCTGGTCGGGCCGCCGAGCGCCGGGGATGACCACCGAGACCGCCGGGTGCATGAGGATCCAGCGCAGCGCCAGTTGCGCCAGGCTGTGACCGTCGGGCACCAGCGCCTTGAGCTCCTCGGCGGCAGCCAGGCCCGACTCGAAGTCCACGCCGGAGAAGGTCTCACCCACGTCGAAGGCTTCGCCGTGGCGGTTGTAGGCGCGGTGATCGTCGGGGGCGAAGACCCGCTCCCGCGTCATGCTGCCGGAGAGCAGCCCGCTGGCCAGCGGGACGCGCACGATGATGCCCACGTCGCGCTCGCGGGCCCGGCCGAAGAAGGTCTCGGCGGGCTTCAGGCGGAACATGTTGTAGATGATCTGCACGGTCGCCACGGCCTCGTGCTCCAGCGCCAGCTCGGCCTCCTCGACCGTCTCGACGCTGACCCCGTAGTGGCGCAGCATGCCCTCGGCCCGCATGCGCTCGAGCGCCTCGAAGGCGGTGTCGGAGCGGTAGACGTCGGTGGGCGGGCAGTGCAACTGGAGCAGGTCGAGGCTGTCCACCCCGAGGTTCTCCAGGCTGCGGCGCGCGAACGCCGCCAGGTGCGGGTAGTCGTAGCCGTCGGCGACGTGGGGGTCGAGGCGACGGCCCGCCTTGGTGGCCACCACCACCCCGTCGGGACGACCGCGCTCCTCGAGGACCTGCCGGATGAGGCGCTCGCTGCGGCCGTCGCCGTAGACGTCGGCGGTGTCGAGGAAGGTCACGCCGGCGTCGAGGGCGGCCCGCAGGCTGTCGAGCGCACGCTCCTCGGGAACCGCCTCCCAGTCGCCACCCAACGCCCAGGTGCCGAACCCCACCTCGCCGATGTCGTAGCCCGTCTTCCCCAGACGCCGCTCGCGCATGGCGCGCCTCCGTTCCCGGCGCCTCGCGCCGCTCCGCCCAGTCTAGGATGGCCCGGCCCCCCACGGCGTCGCACCCGGAGGGCGCCTCGGAGCGCGTCGTCGCGGCGAGCAGCGCGCGTCGTTGACAGCGCGGCCCCAGCGCGCTAGCTTCGAAGGGTCACCAGGGGTGCCCCTCGGGGCTGAGAGAGACCCTTGAACCTGATCCCGGTCATGCGGGCGGAGGAAGCGTGACGCCTTCTACTCCCACATCGCACGTCGCACGACCGGCCTCTCGGTGATCGAAGGGAAGGACCACCATGAGAGCCCCACCTACCCGTACCCTCCTCGTCGCCCTGGCGCTGGCAGGACTGATCGGCGGCAGCGCCCTGGCCGAGACGCTGACGGTGCTCACGCACAACGCCTTCGCGGTCTCGAAGGACGTCATCCAGGCCTTCACCGACCAGACCGGCATCCAGGTCACGTTCGTGCAGGCCGGTGATGCCGGGGCGGAGGTCAACCGCGCCATCCTCACCAAGGACCACCCCATCGCCGACGTGCTCTACGGCGTCGACAACAGCCTCCTGGTGCGCGCGCGCGACGCCGGTATCTTCGAGCCGTACGTCAGCCCGCTGCTGTCCACCGTCCAGCCGGCCTACCGCTTCGATCCCGACCACCTGGTCACGCCCATCGATGCCGGCTACGTCGACCTGAACGCCGACAAGGCGGCGCTCGCCAAGGCCGGGGTGCCCGTTCCCATCGATCTCTCGGTGCTGACCGAGCCGGCCTACAAGAACCTGCTGGTGGTCGAGAACCCCGCCACCTCCAGCACCGGCCTGGCGTTCATGCTCACCACCATCGCGCGCTTCGGCCAGAACCACCCCGGCGACTGGCTCGACTACTGGGCGAAGCTCCGCGACAACGGCGTCCAGGTCACCAGCGGCTGGGACGAGGCCTACAACACCGCCTTCAGCCGCTACGGCGGCGACCGCCCCATCGTGGCGAGCTACACCACCAGCCCGCCGGCCGAGGTGATCTTCTCCAAGACCGAGCTGACCGACAGCCCGACCGCCAACGTGCTGTGCCCCAAGTGCGCCTGGCTGCAGATCGAGGCCGCCGGCATCCTCAAGGGCACCCGGCACCGCAAGGCCGCCGAGGCGTTCATCGACTTCATGCTGTCGAAGCGCTTCCAGGAGGACATGCCGCTCAACATGTTCGTCTACCCGGTGATCACCGGCGCCACCGTGCCGGCCGCGTTCACCACCTACGGCCCCGTCCCTACCGCGGAGCAGACGGCGACCCTCAGTCCGGAGGCGATCGCCGCCGGGGAGAAGCGCTGGATCGAGCAGTGGACGGCCGTCGTCCAGCAGGGCCGCGACCCGGCGGCGGTACGCTGACGCGCCAGGCGTTCGGCCCTGAAGGCGGTGGGTGGGCACCCCGAGGGGCGCCCACCCACTCCCGTGTCAGGCCGTGGCCTGCCGGGTCAAGACTGCTTGTAGGGGTCGTTCTGCGTGCGCCTGGCCCAACGCTCGAGCACCGCACGTTCGTGGCGGATCGAACGGGCCACCGCGCGCGCCGGCCGAGCCTTCGGGCCCAGGCGGATCCTTCGAAGCCAGCGGAGCATGGCGTGCCTCCTCGCATGCCAAACACCGGACATCGCCGGCGTCGGCTCCACGCGAGAGTTGTACCCGACCGCGGGGTCGCTTGTCTAGGGCCGATGGACCGAGGCCGGGAACATCTCGTCCAGGACGTGGGTCCACCCCATCCCGAGCCGTCGAAGCGCGTCACCGACGGCGATCCCGTCCGCCTCCCCGGCGGCCGGCGCTAGACTGCGAACCATGCGGCCGAACGCGCTCGGCGCACTCCTCGGCGTGGCCGCCTCGGCGTTCCTGGCCGTCTTCTTCCTGTACCCTCTGGCCGTCATCCTGGCCCGCAGCTTCACCGACGGCGGCGCCCCGGCGCAGGTGGCGAGCAACCCCTACTACTGGCAACGTCTGGGCTTCACCGCCGGCCAGGCCCTTCTCTCCACCGTGCTCACGGTGGCGCTCGGGCTGCCGGGAGCCCTGCTGTTCGCGCGCTACGACTTCCGCGGCAAGCGCTTCCTGAACGCGGCCTTCACCATCCCCTTCGTGATGCCGACGGTGGTCGCCGGCATCGGGTTCCTGGCGTTGTTCGGGCCGCGCGGCCTGAGCGGCCTCGACCTGCGGAACACGCTCCTGCTGGTGCTGCTCGCGCACGTGTTCTACAACTACGCCATCGTCGTCCGCGTGGTAGGCGGCTTCCTGGAGGGAGCCGCGCCGCGCCTGCTGGAGGCCGCCAGCACGCTGGGGGCGGGGTCCTGGCGGGCCACCCTGCGCGTCAGCCTGCCGCTGGCGATGCCGGCGCTGCTGGCCGCCGCCACGCTGGTGTTCCTGTTCTGCTTCACCAGCTTCGGCGTCATCCTCATCCTCGCGCCCACCCCGCGGCTGGCCACGCTGGAGGTGGAGATCTACCAGCTCACCGCCCACCTCCTCGAACTCGGGCCGGCCGCCGTGCTGGCGGTGGCGCAGCTCGTGCTGGTGGGTCTGGTCACGCTGGTGTACACCCGCGCGCAGGCGCGCCTGGCGCTGGCGCTGCCGGCGTACCGCAGCGCCCTGCCCCGGCCGCGCGGCGCAGCGCGCCTGGCGCTCGGACTGCAGCTGCTGCTGGCCGCCGCCCTCATCCTCTCGCCGCTCGCCGCGCTCGCCGTCGGCGCGTTGCAGGGCGCGGGCGGCAGCTTCCCGTCGTTCGCCAACCTCGCCGCCGCGCTGCGCCCCTCGGGGGTGCTGGGCTTCGCCTCGCTCGGGCTGGCGCTGCGCAACTCGCTGCTGTTCGCATCCCTGAGCACCCTGCTGGCCCTGCTGATCGGCTTCGCGGTCGCCTACGCCGTGGTCCGCGGGCGCTGGGCCGCGCTCGACCCCCTCAGCCTGCTGCCCCTGGCGACCAGCCCGGTCACGCTGGGCTTCGGCTACCTGCTGGCATTCCCTGCCCTGGTCGCCCATCCCTGGGGCATCCCCATCGCGCACGCCCTCATCGCCTTCCCCTTCGTGGCGCGCTCGCTGCTGCCGGCCCTGCGCGGGCTCGACCCGACGCTGAACGCTGCCGCCGCCAGCCTCGGGACGGGACCGTTGCGGATCCTCGGCCGCGTCGAGCTGCCGCAACTCCGCTCGGCGCTGCTCACCGCCGCCAGCTTCGCGTTCGCGGTGTCGATGGGCGAGTTCGGCGCCACCCTGCTGCTGGTGCGTCCGCGCTACGCCACCCTGCCGGTCGCCATCTACGACCGCCTGGGCCGCCCGGGACCCCAACACTACGGCGCCGCCCTGGCCCTGGCGCTGGTGCTCATGCTGGTGACCGGAGCGGTCATGCTGCTGCTCCAGCGGCGGGGACGGAGCGAGTTCTGAGCCGCGACGCAGGACCGGGCGGCGACCCTGGCGTCGGGGCCGCGGCTGCCGGCGACGGTATGATGCTGGGGCCCCGATGAGCCTCCACCTGCACGAGCTCCGCAAGCACTACGGCGCCACCCGCGCGGTCGACGGCGTGACGCTCGAGCTCGACGAGCGCGAGACGCTGGCGTTGCTGGGGCCGAGCGGCTGCGGCAAGAGCACGCTGCTGCGCCTGGTGGCGGGGCTCGAGGCCCCGGACGCCGGCCATCTCAGCCTCGACGGCAGCGACATCACGCAGCTCCCGCCGCAACGCCGCCGTTTCGGCATGGTGTTCCAGGACTACGCGCTTTTCCCCCACCTCGACGTCGGCCAGAACGTGGCGTTCGGGTTGGTGGAGCTGCGCTGGGAGCGCGCGGCGCAGCGCGAGCGCGTCGGCGAGCTGCTCGAGCTCGTCGGCCTGGCCGGGCTCGAACGGCGCCGCGTGCAGCAGCTCTCCGGAGGGCAGCAGCAACGGGTGGCGCTGGCACGCGCGCTGGCGCCGCGGCCCGAGGTGCTGCTCCTCGACGAACCGCTCTCGAACCTCGACCAGACCCTGCGCGAGGCGCTCAAGGACGAGCTAAGCGGCCTCCTGTCGTCGCTGCCGGTACGCGCCGTCTACGTCACCCACGATCAGTCCGAGGCCTTCACGATCGCGCGCCGGGTGGCCGTGATGAAGAGCGGGCGCCTCGCCCAGGTGGGGACCCGCGAGGAGGTCCTGGAGCACCCCCGCACCGGCTGGCTGGCGCACTTCCTGGGCCACCGCAACGTCTTCGAGGCCGCCGACCTGGCGCGCGTGCCGGGCGCCCCGCAGCGTGGCCCCGCCCTGCTCCGCAGCGACCTGACCCGCGTGCTGCCCGCCGCCGACGGCGGCGGCGGCACCGACGCCGTGGTCCGCGGCGTGGCGCGCGACGGGCTCCGCTGGAAGCTGCGGCTGGCGCTGCCCGACTGGGGGATCGAGCTGGCCTGGGAGGGCTACGACCGCGAGCTCCCCGGAGCGCCCACGGAGGGACAGCAACTGAGGCTCCACGTCCCGGCCGAGGCCTGGCAGGAGCTGGACGGCGCATGAGCGCGACGTCCCGACGCGTCCGCAGCGCGGCCGTGCTGGCCAGCGGACGCGTCGACCTGCCGGAGCGGGTGCGCGCCGCCCTGGCGGACGTCGACCTGGTGGTGGCCGCCGACGGCGGCATGGCGCTGGCGGAGGCGCTGGCCCTCGTCCCCGACCTGTGGGTCGGCGACTTCGACAGTGCCGGAGAGGCGCTGCGGCGAGCCTACCCGGACGTCCCTCGGCACGAGCACCCCAGCGACAAGGACGAACTCGACCTGGAGCTGGCGGTGGCCGTCGCCCTCGACCGCGGCGTCCGGGAGCTGGTGCTGGTGGGCGTGCTCGACGGCCGGCTCGATCAGACGCTGGCGGCGCTGCTGATCGCCGCCCGCCTGCGCGCCGAGCTCGGCGTGGCGGTCCGCCTCATCGGCGCCGAGCACGAGGTGTACCTGTTGGCGGCCGGCGACGCGCTGGCGCTCGAGCTCCCGACGGGCACCGTGTTCAGCCTGCAGAGCCTGGTCGGCGACGCGACGGTCGACGTCGGCGGCGCCCGCTTCCCGCTGACACGCGAACGCCTGCCGTTCGGCGTCGGCCTCGGGGTGTCCAACCGGGCCGCCGGGGGCCCCACCGTGACGGTCCACGACGGTGTCGTGGCGCTGATCGTGGAGTGGGGCGAGGCGCGCACGTGAACGCCGACGATCCTCGCGACGACCGCGACGTCGGCGCCCGCGCTGCGATCTGGGGGCCCGATGCCGAGCGTATCGAGCGCGCGCTGCGCTCCGCCGACGAGGACCTCGCCGACCTCATCGTGGGCGTCGCCTACGACGACGTGTTCGAACGCCCGGGGCTCGACCTCCGGACGCGGGAGCTGCTGGCGGTGGGGCTGCTGGCCTCGCTCGGCGCCGAGCGCGAGCTCCCCACCCACCTGCGCGGCGCGTTGCGCTGCGGCGCCAGCGTCACGGAGCTGCGCGAGACGATCCTGCAGGTCGCGCTGTTCGCGGGCTTCCCGCGGGCGCTGGCCGCGATGCGGGTGCTGGCACGCACGCTGGCCGAAGCCGACGACGAGCCCCCGCAGGCGGCTCCCCGACAGGGCCGTCACTGACGGAGTCCGTTCCGGTCGAGGATACTGTCCAGTAGGCACAACGGAAGCTGTCCCAGGCGCTTCGCAGACGCGTCGTACGCCCTCCAGGGGCTCGTCGTCCTCTCCTCCAACTCCGGCTCGTTGCACGCCATCGGCGGGGCAGCGGCCGAGCTGTCGTGATCGAAAGGAGGGCAGGCGTTCAGGGGAACCCGAAGCCATCCGGGATCGACCTTCAGGAGGGATCGATGAGGAGAACGTTCGTCGTAGCCGTGAGCCTGCTGGCCCTGCTGCTCGCCGGCGCCGCGTCCGCGCAGTTGGTCTTCTGGACCACCGAGGTGCAGCCGGAGCGCATGGCCAAGCAACAGCAGATCGTCGCCGACTTCCAGGCCAAGACCGGCGTCAGCGTGCAGTTGGTGCCCGTCGAGGAGAGCGAGATCGCGTCGCGGGTCACGGCGGCCTACGCCGCGGGCGAGCTGCCCGACGTGATCATCACGCCGCAGAGCCAGTCGATCGGCTGGGCCGACGCCGGCATCCTCGACACGCAGGCCGCCAACGAGGTCGTCGACCAGCTCGGTCGGGGGACCTTCGCGCCCGGCGCGCTGGCCCAGGTCGCCTACAAGGGCGATACCGCAGCCGTGCCGCTGAGCGGGTGGACCCAGCTCATCCTCTACCGCAAGGACCTCTTCGCGCAGCACGGGCTCCAGCCGCCGACCACCTTCGCCGACATCGAGAAGGCCATCGAGGTGCTCGGCAACCCGCCCGACATGTTCGGCTTCGTGGCCGCCACCGACGTCAACAACGACTACACCATGCAGGTCCTCGAGGAGTTCTTCCTCGCCAACGGCGTGACCTTGATCGGTCCCGACGGCAAGGTGAACCTCGACAAGAACAAGACCGTCCAGGTGCTCGAGTTCTACAAGAAGCTGGCCGACGCCAGCCCCGAGGGCAACCTCTACTGGCAGCAGTCGCGCGAGCTCTACCTCGCCGGCAAGGCCGCCATGATCGTGTGGTCGCCGTTCATCCTCGACGAGCTCGCGGGCCTTCGCGACTCCGTGCCGGTCACCGCCTTCGCGGACCCCACCAGCCCGAAGCTGGCCGAGAACACCGGCATCGTCACGCGCGTCTCCGGACCGAGCAACCCCGAAGGCGCCGGCTGGGCCAGCGTCACCTACCTGGGCATCACCGTCGACGCCGACACCGCCAAGGCGCAGCAGTTCGTCGAGTACCTGCTGGGCGACGGCTACCTGGACTGGCTGTCGTTCGCGCCCGAGGGCTTCTTCCCGGTTCGTCGCGGCACCGCCGACCAGCCCACGAAGTTCGTCGACGGCTGGGCGCAACTGCCGATGGGCGTCGACCGCAAGGCGCCGATGTCGCAGTTCTACGCGCCCGAGGTCATCCAGAACATCGTCCAGGGCCTCGACACCGGCAGCCGCTGGGCCTACTCGAAGGGCCAGGGCGCCCTCATCGGGCGGCTCTACGGCACGCGCGTGATGGCCGAGACGGTGCGTCGCTACCTCGACGGCGAGATCGACGCCGCCACCGCGGCCGATCAGCTCCAGCAGCGCATCAGCGCGCTGCAGTAGCGTCGTGACCCCGCTCGGTGGGGGGGCCGAGGGCCCGCCCCCACCCCCGCGGGGGGGGGGGTGGTGGGGTCGCGGGGGGGGGGGGGGGGCGCC
>JASBRS010000102.1 GCA_030149325.1 Deinococci bacterium | reverse complement strand
CCCGGGCGCGGGACGTCGGCCCGGCGCCTAGGCCGCGGCCGCGGCCGCGGCCGCCTCGGCCAGCCAGGCGGCGCGCGCGGCGGCGCTGCTGCCGCGCACCGGGCCGAACGCCAGCCGCTCGACGCGACCGACGCCCGCGGGGACGAGGACGCAGTCCCGCCAGAAGGTCGTGAGCGGGTCGCCGAGGGCGTCGACCTCGTAGCTCGTGGGAGCGTTGCCGGTGGTCACCACCAGCGCGCGCTCCGCCCGCAGCCGGCCCTCCACGCCGGCCTCGGTCATGACGAAGGCGACGTCCTGGCGGATCACCCGCTCGACCCAGCCCTTGAGCACCGCCGGCACCTGGAAGAACCAACTGGGGTGGACGATCACGATGCGGTCGGCCTCGACGATCTCAGCGGCGTGGCGCGCCGCCAGTGCGTCGGCGAACACCGTCGTCTCCACCTCGTCGGCCCGCAGTAGGGGATCGAAGCCCTCGGCGTAGAGGTCGTGGAAGCGGACGGTCGCGCCGGCCGCGGCGAGGGCACGCACTACGCTCGCCGCCAGCGCGTGGTTGAGCGAGCCGGGGCGGGGGTGGGCCAGAACGACGCTGGCGATCATCGGAGCGGCGCGCCCGCTAGCCGGGGACGTGGCCCTGGAGGCCGGCGTCCGCCGCGAGCTCCGCGAGGCGCGAGCCGAAGGCGCTGAGGAAGGCCTCGTCGCTGTCGTCGAAGGCCGCCAGCCGGTCGCTGTCGATGTCGATCTCCCCGAAGACGCGCTCGCCGGCGCGGATCGGCACCACCAGCTCCGAGCGCGTACCGAGGAAGCACTGCAGGTAGCGCGGGTCTTGGTCGACGTCGGGGACGTTGGCGATGCTACCGGTGGAGGCCGCGTAGCCGCACACGCCCTGGTCCAGCGGGATCTCGACGTGCTGGGTGGCCGCCGGCCCGTCCCACGACCACAGCCGCAGCAGCGCGCCCTCCACCATGTAGATCCCGACCCAGTGGTAGTGGGGGTGCTCCGCCCGGAGGTGGCGCACGGCCTCCTCGGCCAGCTCCCGGAAGGACGCACCGGGCAGGGCGCGCGCGTCCAGCCAGGCCAGGCTCCGAAGCTGCGATGGTTGCATGATGAGGCTCCTCGTGGACGGGATCCGTGACCGTCCGGTAGGGTCCCAGCCTACCGCACCGGGGCTCCGCCGGCGGGTCGTGGCGGCGAGGATGGCCACGCCGAGCATTTGATAACACGATTGCTTCACAGCTCGTGCGCGCCACGGCCGCTACACTCGGAACCGACATGGCCGGTCCCGTGACCTCGCTCGAGCTCTCGAGCGCCAGCCCCCTGGAGCGCGTCGAGCGCCTGCGCCGACTCGACGACGCCGCCCTCCGGCGGCACGCCGTGCGCGCGGCCAGCGAGCGCGACGGGGACGCCCTGTGGGAGCTGGTCGAGGCCCACCTCACCCTGCACGGAGCGTCGGGGGTGGCGACCAGCGCCCATACGCGTCGCGCCTACCGGCGCGGCATCCTCGACCTGGTGGCGTTGTGGCAGGACGAGAACCTGCTGCGCCCCAGCCGCGACGCCGGAGAGCACTACGTCCAGCGCCTGCGCGCCGGCGACCGCGCTCCCCTGGTCGAGGACGACGCCGGCGGTCGGCGCCGCGGCCGGCGCGTCAAGCCCGGGCCGCTGGCCCCGGCGACCGTCCAGCTCAAGGTGGCCGCTGCCCGCGCCCTCTACGACGCCCTGGCCTGGGCGGGCGCGACCGACGCCGACCCCTTCCGCGACGTGCGCATGGGGCGCCAGACCACGCGCGCCGAGGACGTCCAGGGCGCACGCTCCTACACCGACTACGAGCTCATCGAGATGCTGGCCGCCGGCGAACCCCAGGAGCGCGTGATCGTGCTGCTCGGCGCGCACGCCGGCCTGCGCGTCAGCGAGATGCTGCGGCTGCGTTGGGACGAGGTGGCCGCCGACAAGCGCGAGCTGCTGGTGCGCGGCGGCAAGGGGGGCAAGTCCGCCCTGGTGGCGCTCACCCCCAAGCTGGCGGGCGAGCTGGCCGGCTACCGGCGTGCGCGCCTGGCGCAGGCCGGCGGCGACGGTCGGGTGCTCGAGCTGCGCTCGCAGTACGGCGTGTTCAACCGGGTGCGGCGCCTGTGCGAGCGCGCCGAGGTGACCTTCAAGGGCGTCCACGCCCTGCGGCACTCGGCCGGCACCCGTCTCTACCGTCAGACCGGCGACCTCGGCCAGGTCCAGGACCACCTGCGCCACGCCACCCTCGACATGGCGCGCCGCTACGCCCGGTCCGACCGCCGGCGCCTGCGCCGGAGCCTGGACGGCTGGGAATGACGCGGACGCCGGCTCGCCCCCGAGGAGACCTCCGGTGAGCCTCGCCTACGCGGCCTGCATCGAGGTGCTCTTCCGCGAGGCTGGCGAGCGGGTCGACCAGCGCGTGCGGGCGGCCGCCGCCGCCGGCTTCGACGCGGTGGAGATGTGGTCGTGGAGCGACAAGGACCTCGACGCCCTGGAGGACGCCCTGGCAGCCACGGGGGTGACGCTGGTGGGCATGGTGTGCGAGCCCCTCACGGCGCTGGTCGATCCCGCCCGGCATCCCGACTGGCTCGAGGGCGTGGCACGCTCGCTGGAGGCGGCAAGCAGGCTCGGGGCGACCTCCCTCTACCTGCAGTCCGGGGACGTCCGGATCGGCGTGCCGCACGAGGAGCAGATCGAGGCCCTGACGGCGGCGCTCCGCGCCGGCGCCGCGCTCGCGGCGGGCACCGGGGTGCGGCTGCTGCTCGAGCCCCTCAACACCCGCATCGACCACCCCGGCACCTTCCTCGACCACACCCCCGAAACGCTGGCGCTGCTGGCCGCGGTGGACCGCCCGGAGGTGGGGCTGCTGTACGACATCTACCACTCGGTGACCATGGGCGAGACCCCGCAACGCGTCCTGGCGGGCCACGTGGACGCCGTGGGCCACGTCCACCTGGCCGACGTCCCGGGGCGGCACGAGCCCGGCAGCGGCGGGCTCCCCTGGCGCGGCATCCTCGATTGGCTCGAGGCCTCGGGGTATCGGGGTCGGGTGGGGCTGGAGTACTGGCCCCGGCACGACACGTCCACCTCCCTGCGGGACCTGGCGACCCCGTCGTAGGGTCGCGACGTCCCCGCTCCGATGCCACCCCGGTCCCGTCGGGGCCCAGCGCATCCGTCCCGAAGGACCCCCGCCGCCCCTCGAGGCGACACCCCTCTGGGGTATTTGGAATACCCTAGGGGGGTAGACGACAGCGCCTGCCAAACGGGCGATCCAGGCGAGGTGGAGGTCATGGGCAAGAACCGACGACAGACGAAGCAGATGCAGCAGCAGCAACGCGCACGGCAACGCCGGCAGCGTTGGTACGCCCTCGCAGCGGTCGCCGTGGTGGTCGTGGTGGGAGGCGTGCTCGCGGTGCGCGCCGCCGGGGGTGCCGACGGCGCCACCATCCGGCTCTACCAGGGCCAGCAGGAGCTCGGCATCACCGGCGACAGCGTGCACCTCTCCGACGTGATCGGCCAGGGGGAGCCGACCATCGTCAACTTCTGGGCCTCGAACTGCCCTCCGTGCCGCATGGAGATGCCCGGCTTCCAGCGGGTCTACGCCCAGCACGCCGGCAAGGGCTACCGCATGCTCGGCGTCGACGTCGGCCCGCAGACCGGACTCGGCACCCACGCCGGGGCGCGCGACCTGATCCAGCAGCTCGGCATCCAGTACCCGGTGGGCTACGTCGACGGCGACGCCCTGGTCAACCGCTACGGCCTGCGCGGGATGCCCACCACGCTCTTCTTCGACGCCTCGGGCAAGCAGGTCGGCCGCGTCGTGGGCTTCCTCGACGAGACCCGGCTGCAGAACCAGCTCGCCAAGATGCTGGCGGCCGCCAACTGACGGCCGCCGTTGCGCCGGCGGCCCTTCGGCCGCTACCCTGACGACGTGCTGCGCTGCATCGCCTGGCCGCGCGTCGCCCTGGCGGCGTCGCTGGTGGCCCTCGCCACCGGCGGGGTGCTGCCGCTGGCGCTCGCCGGCTCCGGCGCGGCGGTGAAGGGCATGGTGGTGGACGCCTCCCAGGTCGTGGGGGCGCTGCTGGCCGCCGCCCTGATCTCCGCCCGCCCGCGCTGGACCCACGCCTGGGTCACCTTCTTCGCCAGCATCTTCCTGGCGGGGGCCCTCACGGCGGCGCTCGGCGCCCTGGGTTGAGCCCCCCCGGCGGGCGGTAGAATGCGGCCGCCGCGCTCGGGCCCTCGTCGCCGTGCGGCGCGGAGGGCCGGGAGGACCGATGACCCTGATCCGAGGCATGCTGACCCTGGACGACCTCGCCGACGAGGTCGCGAAGGGATCGATCGACACCGTACTGCTGGCCTTCGCCGACCCCTACGGACGGCTGATGGGCAAGCGCTACGACGCCGAGTTCTTCCTCGACGACGGGGCTCGTCACGGCACCCACGCCTGCGACTACCTGCTCACCGCCGACATGGAGATGGAACCGGTGCAGGGCTACGCTTTCGCCAACTGGCAGCTCGGCTACGGCGACGTGCAGCTCCAGCCCGACCTGAGCACCCTGCGCCGCGCCAGCTGGCTCGACCGCAGCGCCCTGGTGCTGTGCGACGTCCGCACCGCCGACGGCAACGCCGCCGTCGAGCTGGCGCCGCGCTCGATGCTGAGGCGTCAGGTCGAGCGCGCCGCGGCGGCCGGCTACCGTGCCGAGGCTGCCTCCGAGCTCGAGTACTTCGTCTTCGAGGACGGCTACCGCGACGCCGCCGAGTTCGGCTACCAGGGCCTCACGCCGATGGGCTGGTACCTCGAGGACTACCACCTGCTGCAGGGCACCCGCGAGGAGCGTTTCACCGCCGAGGCGCGCCGCCACCTCAAGGCCTCCGGCGTGCCGGTGGAGAACTCCAAGGGCGAGTGGGGGCGCGGCCAGCACGAGGTGAACGTGCGCTACGCCGACGTGCTGACGATGGCCGATCGCCACAGCGTCTTCAAGCAGGCGCTCAAGGAGATCGCCGACGGGCTGGGGCTGAGCGTGACCTTCATGGCCAAGCCCTCGGCCGACGAGGCCGGCTCGAGCTGCCACATCCACCTCAGCCTGTGGAAGGACGGGGGCAACGCCTTCGCCGGTGACGAGACGCTCGGCCCGGTGCGCGGCTCGGCGCTGTTCCGCCACTTCCTGGCGGGCTGGATGGCGCACGCCGACGAGCTGATGGTGTTCTACGCACCCACCGTGAACAGCTACAAGCGCTTCCAGAGCGGCTCCTGGGCGCCCACCCGGGCGGCCTGGAGCTTCGACAACCGCACCGCCGGCTTCCGGGTGGTGGGATCGGGACCGAGCCTGCGCATCGAATGCCGCATCCCCGGCGCCGACGTCAACCCCTACCTGGCGTTCAGCGCCGCCCTCGCCTCGGGGCTCGATGGCGTGGCGAGAGAGCTCGAGCCTCCCGCGGTGTTCCAGGGCGACGTCTACCACGCCGACGACCTGCCCACGCTGCCGCGCACGCTGGGCGAAGCGATCGCGCGCTTCGAGGGCAGCGCCTTCGCGCGCGAGGCCTTCGGCGAGGACGTGGTGGAGCACTACCTTCACTTCTTCCGCAGCGAGCAGGCGGCCTTCGAGCGTGCCGTGACCGACTGGGAGCGGCAGCGCTACTTCGAACGGATCTGACGGCCGGCGTGGAAGGCCGGCGACGAGGAGACAGCATGCGACTCGACGACAAGGTGGCCCTCATCACGGGGGCGGGAAGCGGCATCGGGCGCGAGAGCGCCCTGGCCTTCGCGGCGGCGGGGGCGGCGGTGGTCGCGGCCGACGTGCGCGAGGAGGCCGCCCGCGAGACGGTGGCGGCGGTCGAGGCGGCCGGCGGGCGCGCCAGCGCGGTACGCGCCGACGTGGCCCGGGCCGAGGACTGCCAGGCGATGGTGGCGCACGCCGAGGCGACCTACGGCCGGCTCGACGTGCTGTTCAACAACGCCGGCATCATGGACGGCCGCGACGACGACGCCGTGAGCACCGAGGAGGACGTCTGGGACCTGACCATGGCGATCAACGCCAAGGGCGTGTTCCTGGGCTGCAAGTACGGCATCCCGGCGCTGCGGCGCGCCGGCGGCGGCTCGATCATCAACACCGCCTCCTTCGTTGCGCTGGTCGGCGCCGCCACCCCGCAGATCGCCTACACCGCCAGCAAGGGCGCGGTGCTGGCGCTGACGCGTGAGCTGGCGGTGGTGCACGCCCGCGAGGGCATCCGCGTCAACGCCCTCTGCCCGGGCCCGCTGCGCACCGAGTTGCTGATGAAGTTCCTCGACACCGAGGCCAAGAAGCAGCGGCGCCTGGTGCATGTGCCGATGGGGCGCTTCGGCGAGGCCCGCGAGATGGCGCAGGCGGCACTCTACCTGGCCAGCGACGCCTCCAGCTACGTCACCGGCACCGAGTTCGTCGTCGACGGCGGCATCACCGCCGCCTACGTGACGCCGGAGTAGCCGTGAGCGCGCGACTGCAGCGGACCTTCAGTCCCGTCGACGGCTCGTTGGTGGCGACCCGCGAGCTGGCCGACGGCGCCGCCATCGAGCGCGCCCTGGCGGGCGCCACCCGCGCCCAGGCCGCCTGGAGCGCCACGGCCCTCGATGAGCGCCGGGCCGTGGTGCGCGCCATGGTCGACGCCATCGTGCCGGAGGCCGACGCCATCGCGCTGGAGCTGGCGATGCAGATGGGACGGCCGGTGCGCGACGGGCCCAAGGAGATCCGCGGCGGCTTCGCCGAACGCGCCCTGGCCATGGCCGAGCTGGCGCCGGCGGCGCTGGCCGACCTCGACGTGGGCGGCGCTCCCGGCAGCCGCCGCGTCATCCGGCGCATGCCGGTGGGCGTGGTGCTGGTGCTGGCTCCCTGGAACTACCCCTTCCTGACGGCCGTCAACGCCGTGGTGCCGGCGCTGCTGGCGGGCAACGCGGTGCTGCTCAAGCACTCCGACCAGACGCCGCTGGTCCCCGAGCGCATGCTCGAGGCCTTCCAGCGTGCCGGCCTGCCCGAGGGCGTGCTGCAGGTGCTGCACATGTCGCACGCCGCCGTCGCCGACGTCATCGCCGACGAACGCGTGGGCTACGTGCACTTCACCGGCTCGGTGGAGGGCGGGCGCGCCGTGAAGCGGGCGGCGGCCGAACGCTTCATCGGGGTGGGGCTCGAGCTCGGCGGCAAGGACCCCGCCTACGTCCGCGCCGACGCCGACCTGGAGCGCGCGGTGGCCGGCCTGGTCGACGGCGCCATGTTCAACGCCGGCCAGTCGTGCTGCGGCGTCGAGCGCATCTACGTCCATCGCGACCTCTTCGACGCCTTCGTCGAGGGCTACGTCGAGCTGACGCGCGCCTACCGGCTGGGCGACCCGCGCGACCCCGACACCACCCTCGGCCCCATGGTGCGCACCGCCAACGCCGAGCTGGCGCGCGAGCACGTGCGCGCGGCGGTGGCGCGCGGCGCCGTACCGCTGATCGACCCCAAGGACTTCCCGGCCGCCGCCGACGGCACCCCCTACCTGGCGCCGCAGGTGCTGATCAACGTGCGGCAGTCGATGCGGGTGATGCAGGAGGAGACCTTCGGCCCCGTCGTCGGCATCCTGCCGGTCGACGGCGACGAAGAGGCCGTGAAGCTCATGAACGACAGCCGCTACGGCCTCACCGCCAGCATCTGGACGCGCGACCTCGAGGCCGCGGCCCGCCTCGGCGGCCGCCTGCAGACGGGCACCTGTTACGCCAACCGCTGCGACGTCCTCGACCCGCTGCTGCCCTGGACCGGCGTCAAGGACTCCGGGCACGGGGTGTCGCTGTCGCAGCTCGGCTTCGACCCCTTCACGCGGCCGATGGCCTTCCTGCTCACCGCCTAGCCTCCGCGCCGGCCGACCGCGAGCGGGGGCCCCGTCACCGGGGCGCCCCGCCGTCGCACGGGAGCTCCCCGGCGGTAGCATGCCGCATGATCCGCGACCGCTTCGCGATGCCCGGCATGCACGCCACCGACCACGTCTTCGAGCTCCCCCTCGACCACGCCCGCCCCGACGGCCCGACCCTGTCGGTGTTCGCGCGCGAGCTGGTGGCCGACGACCGCCGGGGCGAGGAGCTGCCGATGCTGCTCTTCCTCCAGGGCGGTCCCGGCTCGGAGGCTCCGCGCCCGACCACCGCCAGCGGCTGGATCGGGCGCGCCCTGAAGGACTTCCGGGTGCTGCTGCTCGACCAGCGCGGCACGGGCCGCAGCACCCCCATCACCGCGCAGACCCTGCCGGAGCTGGGCGAGGCGCGCGCGCAGGCGGAGTACCTCGCCCACTTCCGCGCCGACGCCATCGTCGACGACGCCGAGGCCATCCGTCGGGAGCTGCTGGGCGACGACGGCCGCTGGACGATCCTGGGGCAGAGCTTCGGCGGCTTCTGCGCGCTGCGCTACCTGTCGGCGGCGCCGCAGGGGCTCGAGCGCGCCCTCATCACCGGCGGGCTGGCCAGCCTCACGCGCCCCGCCGACGACGTCTACCGCGCCACCTACCAGCGCCTGCGCTCACGCAACGACGCCTACCTGGCGCGCTACCCGGGCGACGCCCAGGGGTGGAACGAGGTCGCGAGCTACCTGCTCGAGCACGACGTGCGCCTGCCCGACGGCGTGCGCCTCACGGTCGAGCGGCTGCAGTTCCTGGGCATGGAGCTGGGGCGCTCGGACGGCTTCGAGGAGCTGCACTACCTGCTGGAGGGCGCCTTCGTGACGGCGGGAGGCCGGCGCGCGCTGGCCGAGCCCTTCGTGCACGCCGTCTACCGCCGCCAGGGCTTCGTGGACACCCCGCTGTTCGCGGCCTTGCACGAGGCCATCTACGCCCAGGGGCGGGCCACCCGCTGGGCGGCGCAGCGCCTGCGGGCCGAGCAGCCCGACCTCGACTTCGCCGCCACCGGCACGCTGCGCTTCACCGGCGAGATGATCTACCCCTGGATGTTCGAGCAGTTCCCCACGCTGGCGTCGTTCCGCGAGGCCGCCGAGCTGCTCGCCGCCAAGGAGGACTGGCCACCGCTGTACGACGTCGCGGCGCTGGCGGCCAACGAGGTGCCGGTGGCGGCGCTGGCCTACCTCGACGACATCTACGTCGACTACGCCTTCAGCCGCGAGACCGCTGAGGCGGTCGGCAACCTGCGGCTGTGGTCGACCGACGAGTACCAGCACAACGGCCTGCGCGCCGATGGCGACCGCATCCTGGACAGGTTGCTAGCGATGGCACGGGGGCCGAGGTAGGGCTTCGGGCTCGCGCCGATCGGCGCGAGCCCGAAGCCATCGGCGTCCGGACCTCGGCTCAGGGCGTGGCCGAGGTGAACAGTCCCAACGGCTCCGCCGTCGCCACCAGCGCGTCCTGCGCCAACCCGAACGAGCCCGGCGGCGCGGAAGGATCGGTGAAGGCGTCCATGCTGGCGTAGTAGCCCCAGCCGACCACGGTCCAGGCGTAGCGCGTGGACGCGGGCAGGACGAGGAACGGTGCGGGGGGAAGGCTGGCGGTCGACCGATCGGTGTACACGAACACGCTCGGTCCCGAGCTCGACGCCAGCCACAGCACGCTGACGGTGCCGGCGACCGGCGTCCAGCCGAAGGTGGTGGCGTAGCCGAAGTCGTTGGTCCCAGGCGAGCCCAGTACGGGCGGTGCCGGGAGCGTCATGTCGATGACCTGGTTCGGTTGCAGGCCGGCGCGGTAGAGGGTGGTCGAGGCGTTGCCGAGGGTCGCCTTGGCCTCGACCCCGAGCGGGTACCCCGCTTGCGGCGTCGCGAAGGTGAAGAGGTCGTCGCTGTCGGACACGATGCCGAGCAGCATGCCGGTCCTCGGCCCCGCGGTGAGCCACAGGTCCTTGGCGGCCACGCTGTAGCCGGCGGGCGGCGTGATGGTGCCCGACAGGTAGCTGGTGGCGACGGCTTGGAAGCTCAGGTCTGCGCCTGGCACGCTCTGGCCGTCGCCGAGGGTGAGGGGCGCCTCGGCCAGCCCGAGGTACTGGTCGGGAAGACCGGTCGCTCCCACGCTCCACTTCAACGCCAGCAACGTGCCCTGCGTCGTTGTCGGTCCCGACCAGGTGACCGGGAGCGGGCCGAAGGCGGGGCCGTCGCCCTGCCACAGCACGCCGATCCCGTGCGCCTCGGGCGAGGCGAAGGCCACCTCCGCCAGTTGCGTCGAGGTGTTGGCGCCAGCACCGGTGAGCGTGCCGCTGACGGTCGCGCCGTCGGGCGGCGTGACGGTCTGATCGAGCAGCGGCAGCACGGGATCGACCCGATCGAGGTCGACGAACTCGTGCACCTCGTTCTTGCTGGGCACGGTCACGATGGCGAGGTAGGGGCGCGTCACCCCGGGGATCGAGAAGCTGCCGTCGGCGCCCGCCGTGACGGTGGTCCCCGCGATGGTGACCTGCGCCCCGGGGATGGGCTCGCGGAACAGGTCGACGACCGTGCCCTGCACCGTGAAGCTGGTGGGATCGGCCACCGAGGCTTGGAACTTCGCGCTCTCCGTCTCGATGCCCGACGCGCCGTCGATCGACAGGTGGTAGGTGAACGGGGTGACGGTCGGGTCGGCCGAGATCGCGACGTCGCTCACGTCCGGCTGTCCGGTGACCGGCGTGAAGGCAGCGGTGAGGCCGGTGGGTGCGCCGTTGAGCGACAGCGTGACGGTGCCGGTGAAGCCGGCGTCCCGGACCACCGTGGCCGTCAGATGCGTGGTGGCACCGGCAGCCAGGCCGACCTGCGCGGTGGAGAGCTGGATGGCGTAGCGCGTCGGCGGCGTCACGGGGCCGGGCGCGGCCGGCGCCGAAGGTGCGCTGTTGCAACCGACCAGTCCGACGACGATCAGCAGGACCAACGAGGCGGGGCCGACCCGCACACGCCGGCCTACTCGGAGACGGTTCATCGCGGGAAGTACGTGCATTTCACCAACACCCTCTGCTGCCCCTGTTGGCTCCCATCGGAGGCCTGGAGGAACAGCGTGTAGTCCACACCGGTCCCCGTGCAACCCAGGCCGCCGTTGTAGGCGCCCTGGATGTCGGAGTTCGCCGGCGTCGTTCCGGTGAGAAGGACCTTGGCCGCCGAGTCCGGATTCGCCAGGTTGCCCGGCTCCGCGAGCCAGGTGTAGGTCAGGGTCGCGGCCTTGGTCTCCTGCAGCTTGCCTGCCAGGGGGATCGACTCGCTGTCCCCGAAGGTGTCGCCGGTGGCGGGCGCGGTGATGGACACGATGGGAACGGGGACCGCAGGAGGCGCCACGACGTCGACGGTGATGGCCTTGACATCCGTCATGCCCTCCGGGTCGGTCGCCGTGAGCGACACCGTGTACTGGCCGGGATCCGGGAAGCTCGCCTGCTGCATCGGGTTGCTCCCGCAGATGTCCGCCGGCACCTGGACGCTGCCCGAAGCCGTGGTGGACGGTGTGATGGTCCAGGTGACGCGGCTGCAGGCGAGCTGGCCCCCCGGCTCGTTGGCGTCGGTGGCCATGCCCTGCAGCCAGTAGAGCGACGTGTTCGCGTAGATCACGCTGCTCGCGGTCGGGTTCACGATCGCCGCTACCGGCGGCGTGTCGAGCACGTGGACGGTGATCGAGGTCGACGCTGTCGCGCCGGCGGAGTCGTGGACGGTGACGTCGATGGTGGCATCCCCAGGGGCGCTGAAGGTGTGGCGACCGTTGGCATCGAGAGCGAACGGCTGGCCACCGGACGTCCAGGTTCCCTGGGTGATCGACCCGTCCTCGACGTCCCGCGCGGCCACGTTGAACTGCACCGGAACGCCCAACTGAACGCTCGATCCGTCGGCGGGATTGACGTCGCCGGGCGTCAGCTCGGGGGGCGTGTTGGTGGTCTCCTGCGCGATCAGCACGGACTTGTCGAAGATCGTCTTGCTCCAGTTGGCGTCGAGGACGGGAACGTCCAACCCGAGCTGGCCCTTGATGCCGGCGTAGGCCTGCCAGGCCGGATTGCCCGGGATCTGCCCCTTGAACAGCACGTAGGCGTCCAGCTCGGCATCCGGACCGGCCAGATCGTAGAGCAGCAGATCGTACTTGGCGCCCAGTTGAGGCTGCATCGAGAAGGTCAGGCCCGGGTAGTCGAAGTGCAGCGAGTCGGCGTTGGAGGTGCCGGTGAGGCTGGCGGTGCTGATGTCGTGGAACCCCTGGCCGTAGGGCTTGTCGGTCCCGGCCACGAGCTTGAGGTCCTCGCTGGCCGTGAACGTCAGCGTGGCGCTCAACTGCCCGTCGAACGAGGCGGTGAGGATGAGTTGCGGCACGAACACCAGCGGAACCGGCCCGATCCAGATGGTGAACGGCGTGAAGGTGATCGACGCCAGTTGCGTCTTCTTGGACACCTTCTGTTGGAGGTCGGCCGTCACCTGGATGTCGGCGTGCTGGGTGATCCCGATGGCGAAGTGGAAGCGCGTCGAGATGGTGGCCGGGAACTCGTAGTGCATGCCACCGGAGACGTCGAGAACCGGATCGAGCGTGAAGCTGCCGTTGGCGACGATCTGGTCGCCGGTGGTCTTGGTGTTGCCGTCGGCATCGTAGACGACGACGTGATCCAGGTTGAAGGTGAACTGGGGCGAGAGCGACGTCGACTGCAGGCTCACGCCCTGGGTCAGCGGGGTGAAGCCGGACAACATCACCGGCGTCAGCGCCTGGTGGAGCTGGAAGTTGCCCTGGTAGATCGCCTCGGTGAGCTTGGCGGGCACGGTCTGCACGACCGTGCCCTGACCGACGGTGGCGACCGAGACCACCTTGCGCAGGAAGCCGTAGGGCGCCAGCGGCGGCAGCGGCTGCGTCACCAGAACATCGCCCGCCGCCAGCGTGCCGAAGTCGGCCTGCGGACCGAAGTCGAGCACGCCGGTGCTCGGGTCGTAGCTCTGGAGGCTTGCCCGGGACGTGTCGCTGAGGACCTTGGTGGTGTCCGGCACGATGACCGGCGACTCGGTGGGGAGCGGTGGGGCCCCCGTCCCACAGGCCGCCAGCAGGGTGGCGAGTAGCGCCGCGAGGAGCGGCAGGATCCATCGTTTCCGAACCACGGGACTCCCCCCTCAGGCGTGGGGGGTGAGGAGCGTGTGCAGCGGATGTCGCCACGCTGGAACGCGGCCAAGCGGCGGCGATCCTCGCGAGCGACGAAGCACCAGCTACCGTTGAGCGGACGGCGCACGTGGGCGGCCCCCACCCCTGCCGAAGCGATGGCAGCACGATAGCGCACCGGCGTCTAGATTCCGTCCAGTCGGCTCCGAGAGGCCATCGGGGGCGTCGTGGCCCTCGACGGAAGCGGGTGGCGCGCATCGTGCGATGCGCGCCACCCGTCCAAACGCAGCCGGGAGCTAGACGAAGATGCCCAGCGGCAGGTGCGCCGACACCACCCAGTTGGGCTGGTCGACGATCTCGCTGATGCGCAGGTCGGCGGCGACGCTGCACAGGCAGTAGGCGAGCTCGGGCGCCAGAGCGTAATCGCGGCCCAGGTGGTCGATCATCGCCCGCACGGCGTCCTT
The DNA here is from genome assembly GCA_030149325.1 of Deinococci bacterium. Taxonomy (GTDB): domain Bacteria; phylum Deinococcota; class Deinococci; order Deinococcales; family Trueperaceae; genus JASBRS01. The sequence goes on along the minus strand of JASBRS010000102.1, from coordinate 23,940 downwards.
GGCCGCCTCCATCAGGTCGGGACCGACCCCGGTGGTGGCGTAGAAGCCCTTGCCGGCCGGCGCGAAGCCGGCCGCGGGCCGCGCCATGCGGAACTGCGGCGCCGGCAGCTCGGCGCCCTTGACGAGGTCGAAGCGCAGGCGCGTGCGCATGGCCGTCTCCACCGCGGTGCCGCACACCTCGCCGTCACCCTGTGCGGCGTGGGTGTCCCCCACCGAGAACAGCGCGCCGGGCACCTCCACCGGCAGGTAGAGGGTGCTGCCGCGAGTGAGGTCGTGGACGTCGAGGTTGCCGCCCACGCGGCGTGGCGGCACCACCGAGTGCAGCCCCCGCTCCGCCAACGCCACCCCGATGGTGCCCGGGAAGGGCACCGTCGGGAGCTCGATGCCGCCTGCGAAGCGCACCCGCTCGGCGTCGTAGTGGGAGATGTGCAGGTAGGGGTCGGGGAAGTCGTCGGCCAGCAGCCCGAAGCCGGGGATGATGGCGGTCCAGCCCCAGGCGCTCTCCTCGAAGTCGACGACGGTCACGGCCAGGGCGTCGCCGGGCTCCGCGCCGTCGACGACCACCGGTCCGGTAACGGGGTTGACGCGCTCGAAGTCGAGCGCCGCCACGTCCGCGACCCCCGAGGCCTCGGTCAGCTGCCCACCGGAGGAGTCGAGGATGTCGAAGTCGACCTCCTCGCCGGGCGCGACGGTGAGCACCGGCGCCAGGGCGTTGTCCCAACCGAAGTGGTGGTGGGCGCTGTGGATCGTGCGGATGCTACTGCCCTTGGACAATCTCGATCTCCTTGTAGTTCACCGGGGTGTAGATGCCGGCCACCTTGAAGCCGATCCCGCCCATGCGCGGCGAGTGCATGACGTAGCTGCGCTCGTTGAACAGCGGGATCCACGGGGCGTCCTGCGAGGCCTGCGTGAAGACGTCCTGCCACAGCGCGATGCGGGCGTCGTGCTGGCTGAGCTGCACCATGGCGTCGGCCTTCTGGCCCTGGGCGTCGAGCGCCTTGTTGCAGTAGCGGGCCCAGTTCCAGCCGCCGGGGACGGCGCTGTCGCACGCCAGGATGGGCCACCAGAAGTCGTTGGGGTCGGGGTAGTCATCGAGCCAGGCCATGCCGCCCGACCACACCATGGGCGTCTTGCCCTGCCCAGCCGCGTCGATCACCGCGCTCGGCGACAGCGACCGGATGTCGACCTTGACACCGATCTGGGCGAGCTGCTGTTGGAGAACCTGCGCGATGCGTGGGTTGGGATCGACGTTGCTGGTGTACAGCTCGGTGCTGAAGCCGTCGGGGTAGCCGGCCTTGGCAAGCAGTTGCTTGGCCTGGGCGGGGTCGTAGGGGAAGCCCTTGTAGTCGGGGTTGTAGCCCGGCATCGTCGGGGGCAGGATCTGGTCGGCTGCACCCGCGCGGTTGTTGATGACGCGCAACACCTGCGTGCGATCGACGGCCATGTTGAGCGCCTGCCGTACCTCGACGCTGTCGAACGGCTTCATGGTGGTGTTGAGGGCGACGAAGCTGGTCTCGATCTGGTCCGACGACACCACCTGCTGCTTGAGCTTGGCGTCGCTCATGACCTTGGCGAACTGGGAGGAGGGGATGCCGTCGCCGAGGATGTCGACCTCGCCGCGCTGCAGTCGCAGGAAGGCCACGTTGGGATCGACGCCGAACTGGAACTCGAGCTCGTCGACCTTGGGTTCGCCCGCCACGAAGTAGTCGGGGTTCTTGACCAGCACCAAGCGCTGACCCGGCACCCACTCCTGCATCGAGAAGCCGCCCGTGCCCACGGGGTGGTGGCCGAAGTCCTTGCCCCACTTGGCGACCGCCTGCGGCGGGACGGCGAATGCGAAGTTCAGCGCCAGCTTGTTGAGGAAGGTGGCGTCCGGCGCCGTCAGCGTGAAGCGCACCTGGCTCGGCGACAGCACCTGGATGCCGCTGACGTCCTTGGCCTTGCCGTCGATGAACGCCTGGGCGCCCTCGATCCCGGTGAAGAAGCCGACGCCGGGGCTCTGGGTGGCGGGGTCGAGCATGCGCTCGAACGAGAACTTCACGTCCTGCGCGTCGAAGGCCTCACCGTCCGTGAACTTGACGCCCTGCCGCAAGTCGAAGGTGTAGGTCAGCCCGTCGTCCGACACGGTGTAGGAGCTGGCGAGGGCAGGCTGGAGTTCGGTCGTACCCGGCTTGTAGGTCATGAGGCCGTCGAAGATGGCCTGGATCATCGACCAGTTGTCCCAGTTGTAGCCGATGGCCGGGTCGAGGGTGGAGATGTCGTTCTGGAACGTCAACACGACCTTGCTGTTGGCGGCGAACGCGGCGCTGGCCGAGGCCATCACCACCGCCCATGCGAGGATCCAACTGCGCCTGTTCATGGTGCTCTCCTTCACGCTCCGAGATGTGCTGGGGGACGACGAAACGCTGCTGCCTTGGGGCCTCTCGCCAGGGGCACGCCTCCTTCGCTAGCGGTACTGGATCCGGGGATCGAGGAACGGGTAGATCAGGTCGGCGAGAAGGTTCCCGATCACGACGAAGATCGCCGTGACCAGAACGCCGCCCATGATCACCGGGATGTCGAGGACCTGGATGGCCTGCCACATCATCTGCCCCAGGCCGGGGAGCGCGAACACCTGCTCCACCACGATCACACCGCCCATGAACACCCCGAGGTCGAGGCCGACCAGGGCGATGACGGGGAGCATGGCGTTGCGTAGGGCGTGGCGGAACACCTGCGAGCGCGGGCGGACCCCCTTGGCACGAGCCGTGCGGACGTAGTCCTGTCGCAATACCTCCACCAGCGACGATCGCAACACCCGCGCGTACCAGCCGGCTCCGGCGAAGCCCACCGACAGTGCCGGGAGGACGTAGTGGCCCAAGTCGCCGTTGCCATACCCGCCGAGGGGGAACCAGGGCAGCAGGTAGGCCAGCAGGTAGATGAGCACCAGCCCGACCACGAACTGCGGCGTCGACACGCCGATGAAGGCCACCAGGGTGAGGACGCGGTCCCACCAACTGCCGGGAGCCACCGAGGACAGGATGCCGATGGGGATGCCGATCAACAGCTCGCAGGCGATGCCGGTGAGCATCAGCTTCAGGGTCACCGGCAGGTGGCTCGCGACCAGCGCGCCGACCTGGGTGCGCTGGGCGTACGAGCGGCCCAGGTCGAGGTGCGCCAGCCCCCACAGGTAGCGGACGTAACGCACCGGCAGCGGCTGGTCGAGGCCCAGCTGATGGCCGATGCTCGCGACCACGTCGGGCGTGGCACTGGGCCCGGCGATCATCTGCGCCGGATTCACGGGCACGATGTAGGTCAGCACGAACGTCACGGTGACGACGCAGAGGACCGCCCCGAGGCCCTGGAGGACGCGCCGAGCGACGTAGCCGGTCACCGCTGACCCCCGACGTCGAGGGCGTCGCGGAGCGCCTCGCCGAAGAGGTTGAAGCCGACCGAGGTGACGATGATCGCCAGCCCCGGGAACAGCACCAGCCAGGGGGCCGTCGTCAGGTACGACTGACTGGCGTTGATGATGCCGCCCCACGAGGGCGTGGGCGGCTGCACCCCGACCCCCAGGTAGGAGAGCGACGCCTCCAACAACACGCTGGTGGAGATGCCCAGGGTGGCGAAGACCAGGAGGCTGAGGGTGAGCTGCGGGACCACGTGGCGCAGCAGGACCCCGAAGGTGGGGATCCCCAGGGCGGCGGTGGCCTCGATGTAGGGCTGCTCGCGGATGGCCAGCACCTGAGCGTAGATCGCACGCGCCACGTAGACCCAGTTGACCAGGGCGATCACCAGCGCGACGATCCACAGACTCGGACGCAGGATGGCGGCTAGGGCGATCGCCAGCACCAGCGCCGGGAACGCCGTCATGACGTCGGTGAAGCGCATCAGCAGGGTGCCGAGCCAGCCTCGGAAGTAGCCCGCCACCACGCCGACGACGGCTCCGATGGCGACGGCCACGCCGTTCGCCACCAGGCCGATCACGAGGCTGATGCGGGCCCCGAAGAGGATGCGCGAGAGCAGGTCACGCCCCAGCAGGTCGGTGCCCAGCAGGTAGGTGGGATCGGGCGGACGGGGCATCCCGTACGCACTGAGGCCGTCGTTGAACTGCCGGTTCGGGTCGAAGGGTGCGAGCACCGGCGCCAGCGCCGCGGCCCCCACCACCAACACCACCAGCACGAGGCCGAGCATCCCGGTGCGATCCGCGGCCAGGCGGCGCCACCAGCTACGCCGTCGGACCGGACGCGCGGTACCCGGGCTATCGTCGAGCTGCGCCTGCAGCGTGTCGGTCACATCGTCTCCCCGGGCTCATGGCATCGGTTGTCGGGGCCTTGGACGGTCCGGGGGCCGTACGTCGGGGCGATGGCGCACCCGAGGCGTACGGCCCCGCTCCTGTATAGCCGTGGAAATTCTACCATAAGGTCGAACGGTCCGACCAATCCTTCCGGGGCTCCGGTCGCCAGCGGGGCCCGGCCCCTCAGCGCACCAGGAACCCCTCCCCCACCTCGTCCCCCTCCTCCACCAGCCACGTGTTGAAGCCCACGATGGCCGCGCGCCCCGCGACCTCGGGGACCACCGCCTCCACCGCACCGACCTCGGTGCGGCGCAGCGCCGTGCCGGTGAACAGCGTCCCGGCGATGCTCTCGTTGCCGAGCCGCTGGCCCAGCCCCAGGCGACCGCGGGCCACGAGCTGCGCCACCCGCCCGGCGGTGCCGGTGCCGGTCGGCGAGCGGTCGACCTGGCGATCGGCGAAGATGCAGACGTTGACCTGATCGGCGTCGGGGCGGCGCGGCGGGCCGGCGAAGATGGTGCCGTAGATGCCGCGCAGTTCGGGCTCGAGCGGGTGCACCACGTCGACGGCGGTGCGCACCGCGCGGCTGATCTCGTCGCCGAGCTGCTGGAAGCGCTCGACGGGATCGCGGCCGAGCACCAACCCGACGGCGGACGCCTCGAGGTAGGCGTAGAAGGCCCCGCCGAAGGCGACGTCGACGGTCACCTCCCCAGCGCTCGGCGTCGTGACGGTGACGTCGCGGTGCAGCAGGAACGACGGCACGTTGACGAAACGGACCTCGCCGACGCGGCGGCCGTCCCACCCCACCCACGCCTCCACGAAGCCCGCCGGGCTGTCGATGCCGACCCGCGTCTCGGGGACCTCCCGCGGCACCATGCCCTGCGCCACCATCACCGTGGCCAGCGCGATGATGCCGTGCCCGCACATGTCGCTGTAGCCCTCGTTGTGCATGAAGATGACGCCGACGTCGGCCGCCGTCGTCACCGGCTCGGTGAGGTAGCAGCCGTACATGTCGGCGTGACCGCGCGGCTCCCACATCAGGGTGGTGCGCACGTGATCGAGGTGCTCGCGGACCCAGCGACGCTTGGCCAGGATGCTGGCGCCGGGGATCGGCGGCACGCCCCCGGTCACGATGCGCAGGGGCTCCCCCGCGGCATGGGCATCGACGGTCGTGTAACTGCGCGTGAACTCCACCGGGACCCCTCCTCGCTCCGTGGCCGTCATCGTACGCCCGGGCGCGCCCGATCGCGGCGAGCGAAACCTTTCATGGCGAGCCTCGCCACCGGGACGCTGCAATGGCAGGAGCGTGCTGTCCAACCCCGCAGCCAAGGAGCCCGACATGATGCCTCGACCTCCCCGATCCCCGGCCCGCAGCGTGGGGCGCGCGGTCGCGCTGGCAGCCCTGCTGCTGACGGCCCTCCCCGTCGCCCACGCGCAGGACGCCCGCGCCCTGGGCATGGGCGGCGTGCGCGTGGCCGGTCCCTCCGCCGCCGACGTCAACCCCGCCTTCGCCGCCATCCCGGGGGGAGGCGCCAGCCTGACGTTGCCCCTGGGTGCCCTGAGCGCCGTCACCCGCGACTACTGGGACCCCACCGGCCCCAACTTCGACGCCCTGAGCACCTTCGACCAGGCCAGCAACCTCGGCCTCTACCTGCTCGACCCCGCCATCAGCCCCGACCAGGTCACCGTCAGCGTCGACGCCAACGGTCTGAGCGTGGCCTTCCAGGGAGGATCGCCGATGCGCCTGGCCCAACCGGCGCGCCTCAGCGAAGGCCTCGATCTGCCGCTCGGAGGCAGCCTGGGCCCGGTCCACCTGGCCGTCCGGCCGTTCCTGCACGTCCACGCCGACCTCGTCCCCGGCACCGACACCGCGCAGGTCTTCCAGGGCGGCAGCCCCAGCGCCTCCGCCACACTCCGGGCCGATGCCGAGGCCGGGGTGGCGATCGACGTCGGCACCGCGCTCGCCCTCCCGGTCCCGGCCGCGGCGTTGGGCGGCGGGCAGCTCTACGCCGGCGTCCAGGGCTCGGCGGTGGCCGGGCTCGCCCGTGCCAGCCTCGACCTGCAGGGACAGGCGCAGGCCGAGCAGGACAGCAGCGGGAACTACACCGGCAACGTCCTCTACAGCTACAGCGGCACCACCGCCCTCGGCGGCCTGACCAACGGCACCGTGGGGTACGGCGGCGAGGCCGCGTTGGGGCTGGCGCTCACCCTCCCCAGCCCGGCCGGCACCATCACCGCCGGCGCCTCCGTGCGCCACCTCGGCGTGATGGTGTGGAACCTCGACGAGACGCAGCTGCAGGCCGACCAGAGCAGCAGCACCAGCACGCCGTTGGGCACCGTCCAGGAGGTCCTCTACGCCCGCCACGTGCGCGTCGCGGCCAACTTGGCGCTCGACGTGCCGTCCGACGTCCTCAGCGTGCCCGGCATGCGGCTGCTGGTCGCGGCCGACGGCGACCTCGACCTGTCGGGCGGGTTCGCCAGCCACCTCGGTGCCGAAGCGCGCTTCGGTCCGATCGCCGCCCGCGCCGGCGTGGGCTACCAGGACGGGCTGCGTCTCGGCCTGGGCGGCGGCTTCGATGCCGGCCCCGTGGGCATCGACGTCGCGCTGACCACGCACCGCTCCCCCTTCACCGACCACCAGGCCTTCGGCGTGGCCGCTTCGCTCGCCTTCGGACTGTGAGGAAGGACGCCATGAACCTGCTCCGTACGCGTACCCTCGCTCCCGTCGTCCTCGCGCTGGCCCTGACCGCGGTCCTCAGCGGCTGCTCGACGCACACCGCCCTGAAGGTGCAGGCCGACCTGGTGCCGTTCCTGGGCGCGGCCAACACCCAGGCCACGGTGTCCTACACGGGCGGCCCCGTCACCCTCTACCTGCCGCCGAACTCCAGCAACCCCAGCGGCGGCGCCCTCATCGACCTGACCTCGCTCGGCGTCCCCTCGAGCGCCATCGCCGCGGTCGACAGCCTCAGCCTCGACCTGGCGGCCGACCTCACGCCGACCACCGACATCGGCGCCGGCACCGCCACCCTGTACGTGGCCGATGCCTCCGCCGCCGACGTGTTCCAGTCGCAGTACGCCGTGGCCAGCGCCAACGTCCCGGCGCTCACCGCCAGCCAGACGGGTCAGGTCACCGCCTCCTTCGCGATCGACGCCGCCAGCCACGCCGCGGCGCTGGCCCGCATCCAGAGCGGCTCGTTCCGCATCGGCGTCGCGGTGCAGGGCTCGGCCTCGGCCCCCGGGCAACTCCAGATCGACGTCACCCGGCTCCTCGTGGGCGTGTCGCTGCCGCCGGGGTTCGGCCTGCCCTGAGCACGGTCGCGGCTCCAGCGTCCGCCGCGGGGTCACAATAGGGGCACCATGCCCCGACCCGTCACGCTGTTCACCGGACAATGGGCCGACCTGCCCCTGGCCGAGCTGGCGCCGCTGGCTCGGCAGATGGGCTACGACGGCCTGGAGCTGTGCACCTGGGGCGATCACCTCGACGTCCCGAAGCTGCTGAGCGACCCGGGCTACGTTGCCGAGCGGCGGGCGCTGCTCGAGCGCCACGGCCTGAACTGCCTCGCGATCGGGGCGCACCTGGTCGGGCAGGCCATCTGCGACCCCATCGACGAGCGCCACCGCGCCATCCTGCCGGAGCGGGTGTGGGGCGACGGCGATCCCGAAGGCGTGCGCCGGCGGGCGGCCGACGAGATGATCGCCACCGCCCGGGCGGCGCGCCGGCTGGGCGTCGACGTCGTCACCGGCTTCACCGGCAGCTCGATCTGGCACAGCCTCTACCCCTTCCCGCCCACCGGCCAGGAGCTGTGGCAGCGCGGCTACGACGACTTCGCCGAGCGCTTCGAAGCGATCCTGGCGGCGTTCGACGCCGAGGACGTGACCTTCGCCCTCGAGGTCCACCCCACCGAGATCGCCTTCGACATCGCCAGCGCCGAGCGCGCGCTGGATGCTGTCGAGCACCACCCGCGCTTCGCCTTCAACTACGACCCCAGCCACCTCGCCTACCAGGGCGTGGACTACGTGGCGTTCCTGCACCGCTTCCCCGACCGCATCGCGCACGTGCACATGAAGGACGTGGCGTGGGGACGGGGCGACGGCAGCGTGGGGGTGTTCGGGGGGCACACCTCCTTCGGCGACCCGCGCCGGACCTGGGACTTCCGCAGCCTGGGCCGGGGCGACGTCGACTTCGAGGCGATCGTCGCCGCGCTGGGCGACATCGGCTACCGCGGACCGCTGTCGGTGGAGTGGGAGGACGCGCGCATGGACCGCATCCACGGCGCCAGCGAGGCCGCCGCTCGGGTCCGCGCGCTCGACTTCGAGCCTGCCGGGGCCGCCTTCGATGCCGCCTTCGCCCGACGCGACGGGGGCCCGGAGGAGGGCGCATGAGGGAGCCCGCCGTGCCCGTTCGCCTCGGCATGGTGGGTGGCGGTGCAGGCGCCTTCATCGGCGCCGTGCACCGCGCCGCCGCACGCCTCGACGGCGCCTTCGAGCTGGTGGCCGGGGCGCTCGCCTCCACCCCCGAGCGAGCGCTGGCGAGCGCCGCCGAGCTGGGGCTGCCACGCGGGTATCCGAGCTGGCAGGCGATGCTCGACGGGGAGCTGGCCCTGCCGCCGGAGCAGCGCATCGAGGCGGTCAGCATCGTCACCCCCAACCACCTGCACTTCCCCATCGCGCGCGCCTTCGCCGACGCCGGCTTCCACGTGGTGTGCGACAAGCCGCTGGTGCACAGCTCGGCGCAGGCGGACGAGCTGGTGCGGGTCGCGCGCGAACGCGGCGTGGTGTTCGCCGTCACCTACAACTACAGCGGCTATCCCATGGTGAAGGAGGCCCGCAGGCTGGTGCGCGACGGGGTGCTGGGTCCGCTCCGCAAGGTGGTGGTGGAGTACCGCCAGGGGTGGCTGGCGACGCCGCTGGAGGCCGGCGGCGAGAACCGTCAGGCCGCGTGGCGTACCGATCCGGCGCGCTCCGGTCCCGGCGGCGCCATCGGCGACATCGGCAGCCACGCCGAGCAGTTGCTGGCGACCGTCACCGGCCTGGAGGTGGAGGCGGTGCGCGCGGAGCTCACCACCTTCGTGCCCGGGCGCGCGCTGGACGACGACGCCACCGTGCTGCTGCGTTTCCGCGGCGGCGCGCGCGGCGTGCTGCTGGTCAGCCAGGTGGAGATCGGCGCCGAGAACGATCTGCGCCTGCGGGTGCACGGCGAGCGCGGCAGCCTGAGCTGGCGCCAGGAGGAGCCGAACCGCCTGTGGCTGGCCACCCTCGACGAGCCCGCACAGCTGCGGAGCCGTGGCCAGCCCTACCTGGGCGCCGCCGCGGCCGCCGCCTCGCGCGTCCCCCCGGGGCACCCGGAGGGCTTCCTGGAGGCCTTCGCCAACGTCTACGCGGGCGTTGCCGCGGCCATCCGGGGCGACGCCGGCGCCGACTACCCGGGGCTGGCCGACGGCGCGCGCGGGGTCGACTTCATCGAGGCCGTCGTGGCCAGTGCGGCACAGGGCGGCGCGTGGGTGAACGTCCGCCCACGCGCCTGAGGGGAGAGGAGCTCGCCGCCGTCAGTGCGCGGTGTCGCCCCTCCGCCGCACCACCACGTCCACCGTGATCGACGCCAGCAACACCAGGGCGGTGGCGATGAGCTGGATGGCGGCGCTCAACCCCAAGAGCGCCATGCCGTTGACGATGGCGGCGATGACCACGCCGCCCAGCACCGCGTGCAGGGGGTGGCCGCGACCGCCGAAGAGGCTGGTGCCGCCGATGACGGCGGTGGCCACCACGTAGAGCACGATGGTGCCGCCGTCGAAGCTGGTCGACATGGAGCGCAGCCGCGAGGCGTAGACGATGCCGCCGATCCCCGCCGTCATCGCTGCCAGGGTGAAGGCCAGCGTCCGGATCCACGCCAGCGAGATGCCCGCACGGCGCGCCGCCTCGGCGTTGCCGCCGATGGCGTAGATGTAGCGACCGAAGCGCGTCCTGCCGAGCACCAGCGACCACAGCGCCAGAACCCCGAAGACGATCAGGAACACCCACGGCATGCCGTGCAAGGGGAAGCGCGCCACGCCGCGGTCGACGTTGCTCAGCATCACCAGGCCGGCGCCGGCGGCCGCGACCCCCACGATCTTGAGGCCGGTCAGCAAGCGGCTCGGCGCGGCCAGCCCGGAGCGTCGGCGCTGTTCGTCGCGCAGCAGCGTCGTCACCCCGAACAGCACCACCACCACGGCGCTCACGATCCAGCCGCCGGCGCGGCTTAGGGTGCCGTTGGCGAAGTTGTTGACGGTCTCGTTGGGGATGGGGATGGTGCCGCCCACGCCGAGCAGCCTGATCATCACGCCCTGCCAACCGAGCAGGCCGGCGAGCGTCACCACGAACGACGGCAGGCGCAAGCGCGTCACCAGCGTCCCTTGCAGCGCGCCGATGGCGGCGGTCGCCGCCAGTGCGGCCAGCACCGCCGCCCACCACGGCCAGCCGGGGCTGGCCTGCACCAGTTCGGTCACCACCACGCCGCCGATGCCGGCGACGTAGCCGAGCGACAGGTCGATCTCGCCCAGCAGCAGGATGAACACCTCGCCCATGCCGATGAGCATGAACACCGACCCCTGCACCAGCAGGTTCACGAGGTTGCCCGCCGACAGGAAGTGCGCGTTCTGGGTCTGGAAGATGAGGCCGATCAGCACCACGCCCACCACGACCGGCAGGACGCCCGACTGGCCGGCGCGGATCTGCGTCCACCAGCCCGTCAGCAGCTCTCCCAGGGTGCCCGTCTGGTGGGGGGCCTCCGCCAGCGGGCTGGCATCGTCGGCGCCGGCCAGCAGGCGCGTGGGCTCGGAGCCGTCCGGGGTACGGCGGTCCTCGCGGTCCGTCATGCCGTCACCTCGTCATCTCCGGCGGAGCGGGCCGGGCCGTCCGACGACCGCCCGGTGGTCATGAGCTCGACCGCCCGGCGCGAGTCGAACTCGCGGGCGGGACCGGCGCCCACCATCACACCGAGCCGCAGCACCGCCAAGCGGTCGGCCACGGCGAAGACGTCGTTGAGGTTGTGCGAGATCATGATCACCGCCAGCCCACGATCGGCGAGCCGGCGCACGAGCTCGAGCACCTGCTGCGTCTGCGCCACCCCCAGGGCGGCGGTGGGCTCGTCGAGGATGACCAGCTTGGAGTTCCACATCACCGCCTTGGCGACCGCCACCGACTGGCGCTGCCCGCCGGACAGGGCCGAGACGGGCATGCGCACCGAGCGCACGGTGCGCACCCGCAGGTCGGCGAGCGTGCGGCTGGCCTCGCGCTCCATGGTGTCCTCGTCGAGCAGCCCGTTCTGGACCGTCTCCCGGCCCAGGAACATGTTCTGCACGATGTCGAGGTTGTCGCACAGGGCGAGGTCCTGGTAGACGACCTCGATCCCCAGCTCGGCGGCGTCGCGCGGGTTGCGCACCCGTACACGCCTGCCCTCCCAGTGCATCTCGCCGCCGTCGGGCTCGTGGATGCCGGCGATGGTCTTGACCAGCACCGACTTGCCCGCGCCGTTGTCGCCGACCAGCGCGGTCACCTGTCCGGAGGGGACGTCGAGGTCGACGCCGGCCAGGGCCTGCACCGCCCCGAAGTGCTTCTCGATCCCCCGCAGTGTAAGGAGCGGCTCGGCCCCCACCTCGGGGGGCCGAGCCGTCACGTCCGTCATCCGGAGCCTAGTTCTTGATGCCCGCGGCCTGACACTGCTGTGCCATGTTGCCTGCACACAGCTTCGCGGGGTCGACGAAGTTGTCCTTGACCACGGTCGCCGCCATGTTCGCCGGGGTCACCCAGATCGGCTTCATGAGCACCGAGGGCACGTCGATGTTGGCCTGGCTGTCCTTGGTGGTGCCGTTGACCAGCGCCGCCGGCGGGGTCTGGTTGGCCCGCAGGAAGATGGCCAAGGCCGCCGTCGCCTGGGCCTCGAGGTAGATGGGCTTGTACACGGTGCCGCACTGGTAGCCCGAGAGCACGTTCTGGAGGCCCGTCAGCGACGCGTCCTGACCGGTGGTCGGGAAGGTCTTGGCAGGCACGTTGAGGGTCTTGAGGTAGGAGATCACCGCGTTGGCGTTGGCGTCGTTGGGCGTCACCACGGCGTTGATGTTGGAGTGCGCGGTGTACTGCTCCTCGAAGGTCGTACGCGCCACCGAGGGGTCCCAGGTGCCGGCCGGCTCCCCGACCTTGACGTACTGGCCGGAGGTGAAGTACGGCTGCAGCACGCTGTCGTAGCCCTGGGCGAAGAGGGTGGCGTTGTTGTCGGTGGGGGCGCCGCGCATGATCAGCAGGTTGGGCTTCTGCACGTTCCAGGCGCTCAGGCAGTCGATCATGCCCTGACCGATGAGCTTGCCGACCTCGACGTTGTCGAAGCTGACGTAGTAGTCACGCGAGCCGCCGAGCGTGAGGCGGTCGTAGTCGATGACCGGCACGCCGCGGGACTTGGCGTAGGACTCGATGGAGGCGCCGACGCCCGAGGAGATCGGGTCCACCACCAGCACCGTCGCGCCCTGGGCGATGTCGGCCTGGGCCTGCGTGAGCTGGCTCGACTCGCTGCCCTGGGCGTTGGTGATGATGTACTGATCATTCGCCAGGCCGGCCGCCTCGAACGCCTTCTTCAGGTACGGCTCGTCGAACGAGGTGTAGCGCGCCGAGGTCGTGGTCTCCGGCAGCAGCACACCGATCTTGCCGGTCCCCTGCGCGGCCAGCGACTTCAGCGCGGCCATCGCCGTGAAGTCGGCGTTGAACGACGAGATGGTGAGATCCTGCGCGCTCTGAGCGAAGACCGCGCTCAGCAGCGCCACGACAATCACCAGGCCGATGCTCTTGACTGCTCTCACCTGCATCACCTTCACCTTTCCCCACTGCCTCCGTAGAACTTCGTGACCGTGCGCGCAGGCGCGAAGTCGCCTGACGCGCATCGAACTGGACCGGAGGTCGGTCCGTCCCTCGCTAGGTGGTGGCGTGCACAGAAGTGCCGTCCAGCTCTGGCAATCGGATTAAATCGATTGTCGAAGCAATGCCGAGTCTACTGCCGGCACATGAGAGCGTCAAGCTCCGTGCAGGGGCGCGACCGCCTGGCCCCTCGGCTCCGGCGGGGTCAGGACGCCAGCGGCGCTCCGTGCCGGCGTTGCCGGAAGTGCCCCGTCGACAGCCAGCTCGGCAGCGACAGGAAGCCCTCCATGGCGAGCGCCACGCCGCCCATGGCGACCTCCTCCTGCCCCAACGCCGACACCCCCACCTCGACGTCCGCGCGCGTCGGGGCGAGCACGTCGCGATCGAGGGCACGCTCCAACGCCGGCAGCGTCACCGCGGCGGCGCGTGCGAAGCCGCCGCCCACCACCACCCGCTGGGGGTTGGTGAGGTTGACGACGGTCGCCAGCACCCGCCCGAGCTTGTCGGCGGCGTCCTCGAGCACCTCGACGGCCGCCGCATCGCCGTCCTGCGCGAGCGCCGCGACCTCGGTCAGGTCGGCGCAGGGGCGCCCGCGCTCGGCCAGGCGCTGCAGCACCGCCGGCTCGGAGGCGTACGCCTCCAGGCAGCCCTGGCCGCCGCAACCGCAGCGCCGGCCCCCCTCGACGACCTTGACGTGCCCCAACTCGCCGGCGTAGCCGTGCCAGCCGCGCTGCAGCATGCCCCCCTGGTAGAGCGCCCCGCCGATGCCGGCGTGCGCGATCACCAGAACGAAGTCCATGACGTTCTTGCACGACCCGAACAGCGTCTCCGCCAGGGCCGTCGCCTTGGTGTCGTTGTCGACGTAGACGGGCACCGCCAGCTCCTGCCGCAGCAGCTCCAGGATCGGCACGTCGTGCCAGCCCAGGTTCGGCCCCAGCGCCAGGTGGCCCTCCCGCCCCATCAGGCCGGCGACCCCCACGCCCACGCCGCGGACGCGCTCGAGCCCGACCCCGTGCGCCTCGGCGAGCTCCCGCACCACGCTCCCGACGTGGCCCACCGCGTCCTCCACGTCGGAGCTGCCCGGCACCGTGCGCACCGCCACCGGGCGTGCGTCGACGGTCGTCGCCACCACATGCAACTCGCGCGGGTCGAGGCGCACCCCCACGAACCAGCCGCCCGCCGGCGACAGGTACAGCGCCTCCTCCGGTCGGCCGGCCCGTCCCCGCCGTGGGCGCGGCCGTCGGTCGAGCAGCGTCTGCGCCTCGAGCTGGCCCACCACCACCGACAGGGTGGCGCGGTCGAGCCCGGTCAGGGCGGCGAGCTCGCGCTGCGAGCTGCCGGGGTGCTCCCGCAGCGCATGGAACACGCGGGAGACGTTCAGTTGGCGGATGATGGCGGTGTTCACGTCCACCTCGGCGGCCCCGTCGTGGTCGAGCCCGCGACCCGAGGTCGCCGACATTATAGCGACCGGGCCCGACCGCCCGCGGGCGTCGCGGCCCCGCCCGGCGAGCCCGGGGCCGGCAGCGCCCGCGGCCTTCACACCCCCTGCACAGGCACGCCCGATAATCGAGGTGGAGCGGCACGACGAGGTCCCCGTCGCTCGAAGGCGGGACCTGCGGGCGCTCGGGGCGGTCCCCGAGGGCGTCCGCGGAGGTGGTCATGGCGATCGATGCCCAGCCCAGCCGGCCGGCCCGCAGGGGCCGCCATCGAGGGCTCTGGTTCAGCCTAGGCTTCGTGGTGGTCGCTGCCGCCGCAGCCGGCGGCTACCTGCTGATCCGCTCGCGCAGCGCGCCTGCGACCGAGGAGGCGCCCGTCACCACGACGGTGGCACGCGCGCCGTACCAGGTGACGGTGTCGGGTCCCGGCACCCTGGCGCCGGCCCGGACGGTGGCGCTGTCGCCGTCGGTGAGCGGTCGCCTGGTGCGCCTCGCCGCGGTCGGCGATCGGGTGGCCGAGGGCACCGTCCTCGCCGAGGTCGACAGCGCCAGCTTCCAACGCGCCGTCGACGACGCCCAGCTATCGCTCAGCAAGGCCGAGGCCTCGCTGGCGGCGCTGCGCGCCGGCCAGGCCAAGAGCGAGGCCACCACCGCCTCGCAGATCGCCGCCGCCCGCACCGCGCTCGACAGCGCGCAGCGCACCCTCGACCAGCAGACGCGCGCCGCCGCGTCGGAACGCACGCTCTACCAGCTCGGGGGCGCCAGCGCCGCCGAGGTCCAGGCCGCCGAGGACGCCCAGACCACCGCCCAGGAGGCGCTCGACCGCGCGCGGTCCGACCTCGACACCCTGCTGCAGGGGCAGAAGCTCCAGCGCGACGCCGACGCCCAGGACGTCGCGACCTCCACGGTGTCGGTCGAGCAGGCGCGGCTCAGCCTCGCGTCGGCGCAGCAGGACCTGGCGAACACCGTCCTCGAGGCGCCGTTCGCCGGCGTCGTGAGCGCCACCGGCGCCACGGTCGGCGAGCAGGTGGGGACCGGCGGCTCGCTGCTGACCCTGGTCGACGACGCCAGGCTGGAGCTCGACGCTCAGGTGGACGAGTCCGACATCGCCCAGGTGGACGTGGGCCAGAGCGCCACCGTCGCCCTCGATGCCGTCCCCGGCAAGACCTTCGCGGGCGAGGTGGTGCGCATCGCCCCCACCGCCACCCTGGTCTCGAACATCCCGATCTTCTACGTCACCGTCCAGATCGACAACGCCGACGGCGGCCTGCGGGGCGGCATGACCGGCCAGGCCACGGTGGTGGTGCGGGAGGTGGCGGACACGTTCCAGGTGCCGAACCGCGCGGTCCACAGCGCCAACGGCCGCAGCGTGGTGCTGGTCCGGCAACCCGACGGCAGCTACCGGCCCACGGCGGTGACGGAGGTGGGAACGGCGGGTCTCAACAGCGTCCTCACCGGCGACGTGCCCGACGGCGCGACCGTCCTGGTGAGCGCCCCCGCCGGGGCCGGCACCCCGACCGGGACCTCGCCCCGGACCAACCCCGGCACCAACGGTCCGGGGAGCAATCGTCCGCCCGGAGCGGTGCCGTTCGTCAACCCCGGGGGCGGCGGCTTCCGCAGTCCGCGCGGCGTGTCCGGCGGCGCCGGCCGACGACCGTGAGCGCCGACGTCGTCACCCTGGAGGGGGTGCGCAAGGCCTACCGGCTCGCCGATCAGGCCTTCTGGGCCCTGAAGGGCGTGAGCTTCAGCGTTCGCCGCGGTGAGATGCTGGCCCTGATGGGCCCCTCGGGCTCGGGCAAGACGACGCTGATGAACATCCTCGGGCTGCTCGACTCCCCGACCGAGGGGCGCTACCTGCTGGCCGGCGAGGACGTCTCCGGCCTCAGCGAGTTCGACCGCGCGGTGGTGCGCAACGAGACCATCGGCTTCGTGTTCCAGGCCTTCCACCTGCTGCCGCGGCTGACCTCGCTCGAGAACGTCGAGACGCCGCTGACCTACGGCGGCTACGGGCGCCGCGCGCGCCGCGCCCGTGCCCTGGAGATGCTCGAGCGCGTGGGGCTGGCCGACAAGGCCGATAGCGTCCCGGCCACCCTCTCCGGCGGCCAGCGTCAGCGCGTCGCGGTGGCGCGCGCCCTGGCCACCAACCCGGCGCTGCTGCTGGCGGACGAGCCCACAGGCAACCTCGACACCCGCACCGGCAACGAGATCCTGGCGCTCTTCCACGAGCTCAACGCCGAGGGCGCCACCATCGTCGTCGTCACCCACGAGGCCGAGATCGCCGCCCAGACGTCCCGCACCATCCGCGTGCGCGACGGGCTGCTGGAGGCCGACGAGCGCCACGCCCCCGCGGCCGGCGCGCGTCCGCCGGACCGCGTTGGGGAGGTGCGGAAGCATGAACCCCGCGCGTAGCGCCCGGAGCGTCGAGGGGACGGCCCGCCAGCAGCGACGTCGGCGCGGCTCGCTCGACGCGCTCGAGATCGTCGTCATCGCCTGGCGATCGATCCGCTCGAACGTGCTGCGTAGCGCCCTCACCACCCTCGGCGTGGTCATCGGAGTGGCCACCGTGGTCGCCCTCACGGCTGCCGGCAGCGGCGTCAACGCCAGCGTGACCGAGCGCATCACCAGCCTGGGGAGCAACCTTCTGACCATCTCCGGCGGCGGCGGCGACCGCAGCAGCCGGGTACGCGGCGCGCCGCGCGACACCATCACCCTGGGCGACGCCGAAGCCATCCGCGCCCTCGACGATCCGCGCATCGCGGGCATCGCGCCCCAGGTCCAGACCAGCCTGTCGGTGAAGTACGGCACCAACACCAGCTACGCCCAGGTGGTGGGGACCTGGGCCGACTTCGAGAAGGTACGCAACGCCAGCGTCGCGCAGGGGAGCTTCTTCACCACCGCCGACGACACCTCCGCCCGCCGCGTGGCGGTGCTCGGTCACCAGGTGGCGCAGGACCTGTTCGGCAGCTCCGAGCGCGCCGTCGGCCAGTCGATCCTCATCAACAACCTCGGCTTCGACGTGCTGGGCGTGCTCCCCGACAAGGGCGACAGCGGCTTCTTCAACCCCAACTCCCAGATCCTGGTACCGCTCGAGACCTTCGTGCGCCGCCTGCACCGAAGCAGCCCCACCGGCGACCCCACCCTCAACAGCGTCTACGTGCAGGGCGCCAACGCCAAGGACCTGGCGGCGTTGCAGGACGACCTCACGACGCTGCTCGCCAACCGCCACGGCATCCCCGACCCGGCCAGCTACGACTTCGAGATCCGCAACCAGGCCGACCAGCTCGCCACGCTGAACTCCGTCACCGGCACCCTCACGCTGTTCCTCGGTTCGATCGCCGGCATCAGCCTGCTGGTCGGCGGCATCGGCATCATGAACATCATGCTGGTGTCGGTCACCGAGCGCACCCGCGAGATCGGCGTACGCAAGGCGCTGGGCGCCAAACCGCGCGACATCCTGGCCCAGTTCCTGCTGGAGGCGACGATGCTGTCGGTCGGAGGGGGGATCCTCGGCATCGCCGCCGGCGTCGGCCTGGGAAGGGTGGCGGGCCACGCCCTGAGCGTGGCGCCGCGTGTGATGCCGCAGAGCATCCTCATCGCCTTCGGCTTCGCAGCCGCGGTCGGCATCTTCTTCGGCTTCTACCCGGCGCAACGCGCCGCGCGCCTGGACCCGGTGGAGTCGCTGCGGTACGAGTGAGGTCGGCCGCGTGCGCCGGCCGTTGCGCCGCGGGGTGCCGGCCTGTCATGCTCCCCTGGGGCGGCGAGGCCGTCCGGAAGGAGGCGGAGCCGTGCGCGAGAACCCCCTGAGGTCGCTGTGGCGCGAGGACCGGGCGGCCGCCAACGCCTGGCTGGCGCTGCCCGACCCGTTCGCCGCCGAGCTGATGGCCGGCCGCGGCTTCGACAGCGTGTGCGTCGACCTGCAACACGGCCTGGCCGATCCCGGCCGCCTGCCGGACCTGCTGCGCGCCGTCCAGGCCGCGGGTGCGGTGCCGCTGGCGCGCGCGCCCTGGAACGAGCCCTCGGTGCTGATGCGCATCCTCGACGCCGGCGCCCTGGGCGTCATCGTGCCGATGATCCGCGGCGTCGAGGACGCACGCCGGGCGGTGGCGGCCTGCCGCTATCCGCCCGCCGGGATGCGCAGCTACGGCCCGGTGCGGGCAGCCCCCGCGCACGGCGCCGACTACGTCGCGCGGGCCAACGACGAGGTCCTGGTGTTCGCCATGATCGAGACGCGGGAGGCGCTGGCCGAGGTCGACGCCATCTGCGCCGTCGAGGGGCTCAGCGGCGCCTACATCGGGCCCGCCGACCTGAGCTTCGCGCTGGGGCTCGAGCCGCGCATCGACCACGACCACCCCGACCACGTCGCCGCCGTCGCACGCATCCTGGCGGCCTGCCGGCGCCACGGCAAGGTGGCGGGGCTGCACACCGCCGACCCCGCCTTCGCGCGGCGCGCCGCCTCCGAGGGCTTCCGCCTCCTCACCGTCGCCACCGACACCACCTGCCTCACCACCGCCGCCGACGCGCGGCTGGCGGCCTTCCGCACCGCCGGCTAGCCGCCGTCCTCGAGCACGGCATGGTCCCGAAGCGCGCCCCGGCGCGCCCCGCGGCCGGGCCGCGAGTCGGTATCATGCGGCATGAGCCTCGAGGAGGACGGTCGCCTCCCGCCGTTGGAGCGTCTGCTGGACGCAGCCTCCCGACTCTTCTACGCGCGCGGCGCCGCCAACGTCGGCATCAACGAGATCATCGACCGGGCGCAGGTCGCGCGCATGACGCTGTACCATCACTTCCCGTCGAAGGACGCGCTGCTGCAGGCGGTGCTCGAGCGCCGCGCCGACGAACGCCTGGCCTGGATCCGCCGCGCCGACGCGCGCGCCGAGGCCCCCGAGGGCCGGCTGCTGGCGGTCTTCGATCTGCTGCGCGAGTGGGTGGAGAGCCCCGACTACCGCGGCTGCCCGCTGATCAACGCCACCATCGAGCTGGGCGGCAAGCTCAACCCGGCCCGCTCGATCGCCCGCGACTACCAGCTCGAGGTGCGCCGCTACCTGGCCGAGCTGGCGACGGGCGCGGGCGCGACCGAGCCGGAGGCGCTGGCGCGCCAGCTGCAACTGCTGCTCGACGGCGCCACCGTGGGGGCGCTGGTCGAGGGCGGCGCCGAGCCCGCCTGGCACGCGCGGCAGGCGGCGGCCGTCGTCATCGCCGCCGCGATCTGAGCCCCGGAGCCCCAACCGCAGACCCTCAGACCACCCCCAGGTCCAGCATCGCCCGCGCGACCCGTTCGAAGCCCGCCACGTTGGCGCCGGTACGCAGGTCGTCGGGGCTGCCGGAGCGCTCGGCGGCCTGCCGGCAGCTGGCGTGGATGCCGGCCATGATGGCCTGCAGGCGCGCGTCGACGTCCTCGAAGGTCCACGCCTGCTGTGCGGCGTTCTGTTGCATCTCGAGGCCCGAGGTCGCCACCCCGCCGGCGTTGGCGGCCTTGCCGGGGGCGAAGGCCACGCCCGCACCCGTCAGGGCGGAGATGGCGTCGGCCGTGCAGGGCAGGTTGGCGCCCTCCGCCACCAGCTGCACGCCGTTGGCGACGAGCCGCCGCGCGTCGCGCACGCCGAGCTCGTCCTGGGTGGCGCAGGGCAGCGCCAGCTGGCAGGGCTCGGCCCAGGCGTTGGCGCCCTTCAGGTAGCGAGCGCGGGGACGCGCCTCGAGGTAGCCGGCGAGGCCGGTGCGCTCGACCTCCTTGAGGCGCTTCACGATGGCGACGTCGATGCCGTCGGGATCGACGAGGGCGCCGCCGCGGTCGGAGCAGGCGGCCACCTGGGCGCCGAGCTGCTCGAGCTTCTCCATGGCGTAGATGGCGACCTTGCCGGAGCCGCTGACGACGGCGCGCTTGCCGGCCAGGTCGTCGCCGCGTGCGCGCAGCATCTCGCGCACGAAGTAGACCAGGCCGTACCCGGTGGCCTCGCGGCGTACGAAGGAGCCGCCCCAGACGGGGTCCTTGCCGGTGAGCGCGCCCGGTTCGAAGCGCCCCACCAGGCGCTTGTAGGCCCCGAAGAGGTAACCGATCTCGCGGCCTCCCACGCCGATGTCGCCTGCCGGCACGTCGACGGCGGCCCCGATGTGGTGGTGCAGCTCCGTCATGAAGCTGAAGCAGAAGCGGGCCACCTCGGCGTCGGAGCGGCCGCGCGGCTCGAAGTCGGAGCCGCCCTTGGCGCCGCCCAGCCGCAGGCCGGTCAGGCTGTTCTTGAGCACCTGCTCGAAGGCGAGCGACAGGAACAGGTCGAGGTCGACGTCGGGGTGGAAGCGCAGCCCTCCCTTGTAGGGGCCGAGGGCGTTGTTGAACTGCACGCGGTAGCCGCGGTTGACGTGCACCTCGCCGTCGTCGGCGCGCCACGGCACCTGGAACATCAGCACCCGCTCGGGCTCGAGCAGCCTCTCCAGCACCCCCTCCGAGGCCAGCTCCGGGGACGCGTCGACGACGGGCACGAGGCTCGCCACCACCGATCGGATCTCCGCCAGGAACCCGGGCGTGGTCGACCATCGGCGCTCCACGCGCGCCATCAAACCGGATGCGTCCATGGCACCTCCCGGCCGACCCGGTCGCGTGCGGGCCAGGCCACGCGCGCCGCCGAGGTGGCGGCGACGCACACGCTCCCTTCGAGGCTACGCAGTGCCCCACGACGCGTCCAGGGCGGATGTCCTCGCGGCCGCTCGGAGGCGGTCGCGTCCGTCCGCCGGCGAGGACGATTGTCCCTAGGGGCGTCCTCACGGCCGACCAAGAATCGGCACCATGGACCCCCTGTTGCTGGCGCGCTGGCAGTTCGGCGTGACGACGGCCTACCACTACATCTTCGTCCCCCTCACGATCGGCCTCGCCCTGATCGTGGCCATCATGCAGAGCATCCACTTCCGCACCAAGAACGACATGTACGACCGCATGGCGCGCTTCTGGGGGAAGCTCTTCGTCATCAACTTCGCCCTCGGGGTGGTCACCGGCATCGTCCAGGAGTTCCAGTTCGGCATGAACTGGTCGGAGTACTCGCGCTTCGTGGGCGACATCTTCGGCATCCCGCTGGCCATCGAGGCGCTGATGGCGTTCTTCCTGGAGTCGACCTTCCTCGGCATCTGGCTGTTCGGCCGCGACCGCCTGCCGCGCGCCGTCCACCTGCTGAGCATCTGGATGGTGGCGCTGGGCTCGGCGGTGTCGGCCATCTGGATCCTGATGGCCAACTCGTGGATGCAGCAGCCGGTCGGCTACACCCTCGTCGACGGCCGCGCCCGCCTCTCCGACCCGGTGGCGGTGTTCCTCAACGAGCGCCTGCTGGTCGAGGCGCCGCACACCATCCTGGCGGCCCTCACCACGGCAGGCCTGTTCGTCCTCGGCATCAGCGCCTGGCACCTGCTGCGGCACCACCAGCGCGAGATGTTCCTGCGCTCGGCGCAGATCGCCATCGTCATCGTGGCCGTCACCAGCCTCCTCACGGCCACCACCGGCCACAGCCAGGCGCAGCACACGGCGCGCACGCAGCCGATGAAGCTGGCGGCGATGGAGGCGCTGTGGGACAGCGAGCAGCCGGCGTCGTTCTCGCTCTTCGCCAGCATCGACCAGGCCGACGGCAAGAGCACCCGCGAGATCAAGCTCCCCTACCTCCTGAGCGTGCTGGCCTACAACAACACCACCAGCGAGGTCGAGGGCATCCACCAGCTCGAGGCCGCGGACGTCGCCAAGTACGGGCCTGGCGACTACGTCCCGCCGGTTGCCGTCGTGTACTGGTCGTTCCGCGCCATGGTCGGGCTGGGCATGCTGTTCATCCTGCTGGCGCTGGTCGGCCTGCTGCTGTGGTGGCGCGGTCGCCTGGAGCGGCGCTGGTTCCTGCGCGCAGCGATGGTGGCGCTGTTCCTGCCCTACCTGGCCAACTTCGCGGGCTGGATCACCACCGAGATGGGCCGGCAACCGTGGGTGGTGCAGGGGCTCCTGCGCACCTCCTCGGCGGTCTCGCCCAACGTCGGCGCGACCGAGGTGGCCATCACCCTCGCCGGCTTCACCCTCATCTACGGCGTGCTCGCCGTGCTCGACTTCTACCTGCTGTACCGCTTCGCCCGGCCGGTGACGGCGCCGAGCCAGGGGGACCAGGACACCGGCCTCGGCGACGTGTTCGCCTACTAGAGGGAGCATCATGGACATCCAGACCATCTGGTACGCGCTCATCGCCGTGCTGTTCATCGGCTACTTCGTGCTCGAGGGCTTCGACTTCGGCGTCGGCATGCTGATGCCGCTGGTGGCGAAGGACGACACCGAGCGGCGCATCGTCATCAACACCGTCGGCCCCTTCTGGGACGCCAACGAGGTATGGATCATCACCGCCGGCGGGGCCATGTTCGCCGCCTTCCCCGACTGGTACGCCACGCTCTTCAGCGGCTTCTACCTGGCGCTGTTCCTGATCCTGGTGGCGCTCATCCTGCGGGCGGTGGGCTTCGAGTTCCGCGGCAAGCTCGACGGCCTCCGCTGGCGACGCACCGCGGACACCGCCATCGTCGTCGGCAGCACCCTGCCCGCCTTCCTGTGGGGGGTGGCGCTCACCAACCTGGTGCGCGGCGTGCCGATCGGGGCCGACATGCAGTTCCAGGGCAACCTGCTGACGCTCCTCAGCCCCTTCGCGCTGCTCGGCGGCGTCGTGTCCATCGCCGTGTTCGCGCTGCACGGCGCGCTCTTCCTCAACCTTCGCGCCGACGAGGCGGTGGCCGCGCGGGCGCGCCGCCTGGCGTCGCTGCTGTGGTGGCCGACGGCCGCCGTGCTGGTGGCCTTCTTCCTGTTCAGCTACGGCCAGACCGACCTCTTCGACCGCAGCGGCCTGGTGCCCGGCACGCTGCCGGTGCTGGCGATGATCGCCTTCGTGGCGAGCGCCGTGCTGGTGCGGCTGCGTTGGGACGCCTGGGCGTTCGCCACCACCGCCCTGACCATCGCGCTGGCGACGGTGGTGGCGTTCGAGGGGCTCTACCCGACGGTGATGCCGTCGTCGCTCGACCCCGCCTACGCGCTCACGGTGTACAACGCCAGCTCGAGCCCCCTGACGCTGCACGTGATGCTCGTGGTGGCGATCGTGTTCGTGCCGATCGTGCTCGCCTACCAGGCCTACAGCTACTGGGTGTTCCGGCGCCGCGTGACGCGCCGCGACATCCCCGGCGCCTGAGCGGCGGGCCGGGGTGGATCGCACGCCGGTGCCGGCGGACCGCGACGGGGCGCCGCGACCCCCGTCCGGGGGCGCCGCCGGGGCGGAGGCCGCGCCCCCGCGGCCGGTGCTGTCGGCGGCGGAGGCGCGGCGGGCGCTGGTGGCGCGCGCCCGGCGGGACCCGGCCTGGCTGATC
>JASBRS010000101.1 GCA_030149325.1 Deinococci bacterium | reverse complement strand
AGTCGCTCCTGCAGCCATTTCACGGCACGCTGCTAGCATGAGGCCATGGAGCGAGCGAGCCTCCCGGAAGGCACGCCGTGAGCGGCGCGGCACTGGTGTTCTTCGCCCAGGCCCTGGTGGGCCTGCCCGCCCTGCCGGCTGGCACCGAGGTGCGGCTGGTGTCGCCCGACCTGCTCACGGTGTACGCCAGCGCCCGCATCCAGAACGATCAGCTGCTCTTCGAGACGCCCCTGCCGCCTGGCACGGAGCTGCGGCTGCTGATCTTCCCGCCCGACGCCACCGAGGCCGAACGCGCCGCCGCCCTCAGCGGGGCTCGGGCCATCAGCGGTAGGATCAGCGTGGACGGCAAGGACATCCTGCTGCAGGTCCCGGACAGCGATCAGCCGCTGTCGTTACGGGCCTTGCTCGAGGAGCGCGGGGTCGCGCTGGTGGTCCAGTCCGGGAAGGGGGAGTAGGTGCCGAAGAAGCGGATCCTGATCGTCGAGGACGACGTGGACATCCTCCGCCTGCTCACCCTGGAGCTCCAGGACGCCGGCTACGAGGTGCTGCCCTACGAGAGCGGCATGCGCGGCCTGTCGGCGATCCGCGAGGCGGAGCCCGACCTGGTGGTGCTCGATCTGGGGCTGCCCGACCTGAGCGGTCAGGAGATCGCGCGGCGCATCCGCCGCACCGGCGACACCCCGATCGTCATCCTGACGGCGGCCGACGAGCTCGGTACCAAGGTCGAGATGCTCAACGCCGGCGTCGACGACTACCTGGCCAAGCCCTTCCACGTCGAGGAGCTGGTGGCGCGCATCAACGTGCAGCTCCGCAAGCGCAGCCTCGGCGCCACGCGCAAGGTCGGCGACATGACCATCGACCCGGTCCGACGGCAGGTGTTCTGGGGCGAGGACGAGGTGCGGCTCAGCCCGCGCGAGTACGACCTGCTGGCCTACCTGGCCAGTCAGCCGGGGCGCGTGTACAGTCGCAAGGAGATCGAGAGCAACGTCTGGGGTGAGAACCTGCCCCCATCCAGCAACGTCGTCGACGTGCACATCGCGAACATCCGTGGCAAGCTGCGCGATGCCGGCGGCTACGGCGTCATCCGGACGGTGCGCGGCATCGGGTACGCCCTGAAGTCCTGACCGTGGCGCCCGGCGCCCCATCGGCAGCACGGCGGCGGCCCACGGGGCGCCGGCGTCCCCTGCCACGGCCGGGGACCGGAGGCGCGTGAGGTGAGCATGCGCCCGCTCCGGACCGGCGGTCTGCCGCTGACCTGGCGCGTGGCCGCGACCGCCACCCTGGCCATCGCGGTCCTGGCGGTGGTCGCCGTCCTGGCGGCCTACCTGGTGGTGCGCTCGAGCCTCTACTCCGACCTCCGCACGGCGCTGCGCGAGGACGCCGGCGCAGTGGCGCAGCTCTACCGCGAGGGCTCCCAGGGGAGCGCCAGCACCCGCGTGACCGGCCCCACCGGCGGCGTGGTGGTGCAGGTGTACGACCCCATGGGCAACCTGCTGGTGGCCTCCAAGCCGGAGTTCGAGCGCGCCCAGGCGGCCATCCCGCCCTCCGACGTGGCGGCCGCCCGGCGCTCGAGCCTGATGTGGAGCGGGAAGCTCGGCGGCAAGCCGATGGAGGCGGCCCTCGCGCCCTTCGACGTGGGGGTGGTGGCGGTGCTCGCCGACCCGTCCTACATCGGGATGGCGCTCACCGGGCTGTCGCGGGCGCTGCTGATCACGGGGCTGGCGCTGGTGGTGCTGAGCGCGGGCGTCGGCTACGCGGTGGCGGCCGCCGCGCTGCGGCCCATCGCGCGGCTGTCGAGACTGGCCAGCCGCCTCGGCCCCGACCGGCTCGAGACCATCCCCTACGAGGGCCCCGGCGACGAGGTGGGGCGGCTGACCGAGAGCCTCAACGGCCTGCTGCTGCGCCTGCGCGAGGCGATTGACGCCCAGCGCGCCTTCCTGGCGGAGACCAGCCACGAGCTGCGCACCCCGCTGACCAGCCTGCAGGGGTTCCTGGAGCGGGCCAGCCGGCACGCCGGCGATCCCGAGGCGCAGCGTGACCTGCAGGACGCCCGGCGCGTGAGCCGCAGCATGAACCGGCTGGTGGAGGACCTGCTCCAGCTCTCGCGCGGCGAGCTGGTCCCGGAGATCTCGCCGCACCTGGTGGAGGTCGGCGAGGACGTGCTGCGCCCGGTGGCGGAGGAGTTCCCGGGCGTGAGCTTGAGCCTGGACGGCGACGGCCTGGTGCTGGGCGACCCGGACCGGCTGCGGCAACTGGTGCGCAACCTGGTGGCCAACGCCGTACGCGCTTCCGGCGGCAGCGACGGCGTCGAGCTGGGGCTGGCCGGCGACGGGCCGAGGGTGGTGCTGACGGTGACCGACGACGGCCCCGGCATCCCGGCCGAGGTGCTGCCGCACATCTTCGAGAAGTTCTACAAGGGCACGGGCGGCGGCGCCGGCCTGGGGCTGGCCATCGCCCAGCAGATCGCGCGGCACCACGGCGGGAGCGTCGCGGTCACCAGCCGGCCGGGCCGGACCACCTTCCAGGTGCGGCTGCCGGGCGCCGAGGTCGGCGACGACAGCGACGCCTGAGCGGCTCCCCGGCCTCGGCGGCGCGGCGCCGGATCAGAGGCGCGGCAGGGTGACGCCGCGCTGGCCCTGGTACTTGCCCTTGCGCTCGGCGTAGGTCTGGCTGGGGCGATCGCCCTGGAAGAAGACCAACTGCACGATGCCCTCGTTGGCGTAGACCTTGGCGGGCAGCGGGGTGGTGTTGGACAGCTCCAGCGTGACGTGGCCCTCCCAGCCGGGCTCGAGCGGCGTCACGTTGGCCACGATCCCGCAGCGCGCGTAGCTCGACTTGCCCAACGCCAGCACCATCACGTCGTCGGGGATCCTCAGGTACTCCACCGAGCGCGTGAGCACGAAGCTGTTGGGGGGGATGATGCAGGTCTCGCCCTCGAACTCGACCAGGCTGCGGGTGTCGAAGTGCTTGGGGTCGACCACCGAGTTGAAGGCGTTGACGAAGATGCGCCACTCGGGCGCCGCGCGCAGGTCGTAGCCGAAGCTGCTGAGGCCGTAGCTGATGACGCCGTCGCGCACCAGCGCCTCCTCGAAGGGGCTGATCATGCCCTCCTCGGCGCGCTCGCGGATCCACCAGTCGGGTTTGACGCTCATGGGGGAGAGTCTACCAGCGCGCCGCGACCCGGGGCGCGCCGGGCGGCGGTGGTAAACTCCTGCCGTGCTGCTCGCGGTCGACGTCGGCAACACCACCACCGTCCTGGGGATGTACCGGGGAGCGGAGCTGGTGGCGTCGTGGCGCGTGGCCACCGACCGCATGCGCATGTCCGACGAGTACGGCGTGCTGCTCGGCCGCCTGCTGGAGATGGAGGGGCTCGAGCCGCCCGAGCGGGCGATCGTCTCCTCGGTGGTCCCGCCGGTGGCGCCGGAGCTGGCGCGCGCCCTCGACCGCTACTGGGGGATCGCGACGCAGGCGGTGACGGTCGACCTGGTGGCCCCCTACCTGACCGTCGACACCGACAACCCGCGCGAGGTGGGCGCCGATCGCATGGTCAACGCCGTGGCGGCGCTCGAGTACCAGGCCGACGCCTTCATCGTGGTCGACTTCGGCACCGCGACCAACTTCGACGTGGTGGTCCGCCCTCACCGCCTGATCGGGGTGGCGCTTGCGCCGGGCCCGGGGGTGGCGTCGGAGGCGTTGTTCGCGCGCGCCGCCAAGTTGCCTCGAGTGGAGCTGGTGGCGCCGGAACACGCCATCGGGCGCAACACCGTGAGCGCTCTGCAGTCGGGCCTGGTCTTCGGCTACGCGGCGCTGGTCGACGGCATGGTGGAGCGGCTGGCCGCCGAGATCCCGGCCGAGCACGGTCGCCCGCTGGTCATCGCCACGGGCGGCTTCGCGGACGTGGTGCGCTCGCACGCCCGTCGCGTGGACGTGACCGACCCGCTCCTGACCCTGAGGGGGCTGCGCATCCTCGCCGACGGCGGCTGAGGCGCGGCGCCCAGGGACCGATGTCCCTCGCGGAACCGGTATCACGCTGATATCATCATGGTCCTCAAGGAGGTACCATGATCCGCGTCCAAGAGAAGCGTGCGTTCGCCGTCAACGGCTTCCTTCCCCTCCTGCTCGAGATCGCGGCGGCCGTGGTCTCGGTGTGGCAGTTCGTGGTGGCCGTCTCCAACGAGCACGTGCCGACGCTGGTGCTGGCGCTGGCCCTGGGCGCGGTGGCGTTGCTGGTCGCCGCCGGCTTCTTCACCGTCCAGCCCAACGAGGCGCGGGTGCTGGTGTTCTTCGGCAACTACTTCGGCAGCGTCCGCGATCCGGGCTTCTGGTGGACCAACCCCTTCACCAGCAAGCGGCGGGTCAGCCTCCGCGTCCGCAACTTCAACTCGGACAAGCTCAAGGTCAACGACGCCGACGGCAACCCGGTGGAGATCGCCGCCGTGGTGGTGTGGCGCGTGGTCGAGTCGGCCAAGGCGGTGTTCGACGTCGACGACTACGAGGAGTTCGTCGACATCCAGGCCGAGACCGCCATCCGGAGCCTCGCCACCCGCTACCCCTACGACGCCAGCGGCCAGGACCGGCAGAGCCTGCGCGAGAACCCCGAGGAGCTGGCGCACGCCCTCAAGGAGGAGCTCGACGCCCGTCTCGAGGTGGCCGGCGTGGACGTCCTGGAGGCGCGCCTGACGCACCTCGCCTACGCGCCCGAGATCGCCCAGGCGATGCTCCGGCGGCAGCAGGCGCAGGCCGTGGTGGCGGCCCGCCGCCTGATCGTCGAGGCAGCCGTCGGCATGGTCGAGGAGGCGCTCGACGGGTTGGCCGAGCGGGGCGTGGTCGAGCTCGATCAGGACAAGCGTGCGGCCATGGCCAACAACCTGCTGGTGGCCCTCACCAGCGAGCAGGCCAGCACCCCCGTGATCAACACCGGTACGCTCTATGCCGGCTGAGCGCGCGCGGCTGCGCCGCATCGGACGCGGCCTGCTGACCGCGCTCGTCGTGGCCGCCAGCCTGGGGGTGGCGTCGGCCCAGAGCTACACCATCGAGCAGGGCGGGCGGACCCTGGGCAGCTTCGAGGTCGCGCTCGCGCAGGGCGCCGACGGCAGCGGCGGAACCGTCAGCGACTCCAAGCTCGACCTCACCGGCCTGGCGACGCTGACCGACCACCTGGTGAGCGACGCCGCCGGCCACGTCAGCAGCTACCGCCTGAAGGGGACGGCCCGCGGGGCGCCGGTCACCATCGAGGTCGGCTTCAGCGCCGACCGGGCCCACATCGCCATCGACCAGGCGGGCCACCAGCAGGCCCTCGACGTGGCCCTGCCCGGGCCGGTGGCCGTGATCGACAACAACATGCTCGACGGCTGGCAGGTGCTGGCGCGGCTGCTCGACCCGACCGCCAGCGCGCCGCGCACGTTCGACGTGCTCGTGCCCCAGGCCGCCCTCACGGGCACCGTCACCTTCACCTCGGCCGGCGAGGAGGGCGTGGACGTGGTGGGCCGGCAGGTCAGGGCGCACCGTTACGACGCCGTCCTGGCGGTGGCAGGTCAGCACGTCGCCGTGACACTGTGGCTCGACGACGCCGGCACCATCCAGCTCTTCGAGCAACCCTCGGCGAGCCTTCGCTACGTCCTCCAGACGCCGGCCGCCAAGACGGCGGCCAGTGCGGCGGAGGCCACGGCGGTGGCGGCGCTGGACGCCAGGCTGAAGGAGCAGCGCGCCTGCGTCCGCGAGCGCGACGTCAAGGTCACCAGCACCGGCGAGACGCTGGCCGGCACGCTCAGCGTGCCCACCGGACCGGCGACGCAGGGCCGCACGCTGGCGCCGGCACTGCTGCTGCTCCCCGGCAGTGGAGCGGTGGACCGCAACGGCGACGCGCCGCCGCTGATCACCAACGGCATGTACCGCCAGCTGGCCTACGCCCTCGGTTGCCGCGGCTATGCCGTGCTGCGGATCGACAAGCTCGGGATCGGCGCCAGCAGCGGCAACGGCAACGCCGTGACGCTGGAGACCTACGCCCAGAACACCGCCGACTGGATGGCGCTCTTGCGGGCGCAGCCCGATCTCGATCCGCGGCGCGTCGGTCTGATGGGGCACTCCGAGGGCGGGCTGGTGGCGCTCTTCGCCACGGCACGGGGCTACGTCACGCCGGCCGCGGTGGTGCTGCTGGAGTCGCCGGGGCGGCCGCTGGGCCAGATCCTGCTCGACCAGCTCGTCCAGCAGGCGCGGACCGGCGGCGCCAGCGATGCACGGGTCGCCACCGTCGAGGCCCAGACGCGGGCCGCCCTGGCGGCCATCGAGGCCAGTCAGGGAACGACGCTGGACCTGACCGGCGCGCTCGCCGACAACCCCATCGCCGGCATGTTCGCGCACGCGGCGGGACTGCTGCGCAGCGAGCTGACACAGGATCCCGTCGCCTTGGCAGCCGCCGTGGAGGCGCCGGTACTGGTAGTGCAGGGCGGCAAGGACGTGCAGGTGAAGGTCCCCAACGGCGAGGCGCTGGCGGCGGCGGCTCCGCACGCCACCTACCTGATCTTTCCGGACCTGGAGCACGACCTCTACACCACCGACGGTCCGGCCATGGCGAACGCCCTCCCCGGACGCGGCACGATGGTGGCGCCGAGCCTCGTCGACGCGCTCGCCAGCTACCTGCTCGGCGCCCTCGTGGCGGCCCCGTGAGACCCGCAGGGAGATCTACCGGAGGAGCATGAGCGACAAGAAGCGCTTCCTGTTGCGGATCGATCCGGCCGTCTACGCCGCGCTCGAGAAGTGGGCGGCCGACGACCTCCGGAGCGTCAACGCCCAGATCGAGTTCGTGCTCAAGGAGGCGCTGGCGCGTGCCGGTCGGCGCGCGCCGGACGGCCCGTCGGACGCCGCGTCCCGCGAGGAGGCCGACGATGGCTGAGCTCAAGCGGCTCGCGGAGCCGGCCTCGCCGTGGCCCGCCGTGATCGTCGGCGCGATCGGGATCGGCGCCGTGGGCGCGATCCTGTTCAGCGGCGGCGACGGTCCCCTGGCGCAGGCGGGGGCGCGGAGCTGGTCGGCGACGGTGCCGCTGGTGGGGCTCGAGCTCGCCATCACGGCCGCCGCGGTGGCGACGCTGCTGGCCGCGCCGCGCCGGCTGGCCTACCGCGTGCGAGGCGACCGGCTCACCGTGCGGACGTTGGTGGGCACGCTCCAGCTGTCGCTCTCCGAGGTGACGGCCGCGGAGGTGCTGGCCTACCGGCTGCCGCTGACGCGCAGCGTCCACCTGGGCTGGCCGCGCAGCCACATCCCCGGCTACTACGTCGGTACCTTCCACTTGGAGGGCCTGGGGCGGACGCGGGTCGCCGTCGGCGCCCGCAGCGGCGAGGGCGTGCTGCTGCAGCGCGCGGGCGGCGGCCGACTGCTGCTAGCGCCGCGCGATCCCGCCGCGCTGCTGGCGCTGGTCGAGCGCTACGGAGGCGTGGAGCCCGCTAGAAGTGCCAGTTCACGCCGAGGGCGGCGCCGAAGGTAGGGAAGCGCGACGCGGCGTTACTGATGCCGATGGTGGCACCCAGGGTGCCCTCGGCGAACAGCCCGAGCTGCGACAGCCCGAAGTCGGTGAAGCGGAACTCGCCCCCCAGCAGTGCGTGCAGGTCGAGCAGGGCCGTCCCCGAGCCGAACTCCATGCTGGGGCCTGCCCCCAGGTAGGCGGAGAGGGGGGAGGCGGCGGCGAAGGTGTGCATGGCGTCGAGGCCCAGCCCGAAGCGGGAGCCCGCGTTGTCCACCACCAGCTTGCCGCTGACGCGCAGGTCGTACCCGTTCGAGAGCGCGTTGGCGATGCCGTAGTGCAGCGTCACGCCCAACGGGTAGCCGGAGCGTACGCCGAACCAGTTGCCCTGGGCGCTGGCGGTGGCCAACCCCGAGGCCAGGGCCACCAGCAGCAGGATGGGGAGGATGCGCGTGCGCAGCGGTCGTGTCATGCCGGCCATTGTACGGGGCACGACGGCGGGCCGATGAGAGGGGGCCGAGCGCCCCTTCACACCAGGCGCGAGCGCAGCCACGACGACGCGAAGTCGATGATGTTCACCACGATGATGATGGCCAGGATGGCGATGATCATCTGGTCGTAGCGCCCCGACGACATCTTGTCCTGGATGAAGAAGCCGATGCCGCCGGCGCCGACCAGACCGAGCACGATGGATACCCGGAAGTTGATCTCGAAGCGGTACAGCGTCCACCCCAGGAACAGCGGCGACACCTGCGGCAGGATCGACCACCGCACGACGTTGCTGCCCGACGCCCCGACCGCCTCCAGCGCCTCGATCGGTCCTCGGTCGACGTTCTCGATCGACTCCGAGTAGAGCTTGCCGAGGTCGGCGATCGAGTGGATGGCCATGGCCAGCACCCCGGCGAACGGCCCCAGGCCCACCGCGGCCACGAAGATCAACGCCAGGATCAGGGTGTCGACGCCGCGGTCGAGGTTGAAGAAGCCGCGCGTGAGGGCGAACACCGCGCGCATGGCGACGTTCCCCTGGGTCAGGTTGCGGGCGGCCAGGAAGCTCAGCGGCACCGCGAAGAGGGCGCCGAGGAAGGTCCCTACCAGCGCGATCTCGAGGGTGATGAGCATCTGGCTGGCGACCTCCTGCAGCGGGTAGATCCCGAAGGTCCCGTAGCTGGGGTCGGCCCACAACGGGGGCCAGGCGCGATCGAGGAACTTCATGAGGAACGGCCAGCCGGCCGCCAGCTTGGCGAAGCTGAACTCGGTGGCGGCGAACGCCGGCGCCAGCGACAGCAACACCGCCGCGTAGAGCACGCCGCCCGCCACGTCGCCGGTCTCGTGCAGGTGCGGCCGCCACGCCAGCATGGCGCCGCCGCCCAGCAGGATGCCGGCCAGGAGCATGGCCACCCACACGCCGTAGCGCTGTTCGAAGGGGCGGAGCATGCGGTAGCCGTCCTTGGAGGCGGCCTCCGGCAGGCGGCCGGTGTCGAGCGCCTTGATCGAGGTCAGCGGCTCGAGCGGCTTCAGGCCGATGCGGTTGCGCTGCGCGTTGATGGTGTCGAGGCTGGCGTTGTACTCGTCGAGGATCGACTGCTGCTTGGCGGCGGGAACGCTGGTCGCCAACCGGTAGTAGCCCTGCGCGTTGGGGAACAGTCGGTGGCCGGCGTTGGAGGCCAGGAAGCCGAAGGCCAGCCCGCCCGCGGCGAGCCCGGCGATGAGGAAGGGGACGCGCAGACGGCGCGAGCCCCAGCCGAGCGCGGTGATCACCACCGCCAGCGCCAGGCCGGTGAGCACCTCCATCAGGCCCGGGATCGGCAACAGACGGCCGAGCGCGGGGCTACGCAGGTGGGAGGTCCCCACCAGCACGGCCGTCATGATGGCGCCGCCGGCGGCCAGGGCGCCGCCCAGGCGCCGCGGCAGGCGCGCGCCGGCGATGCCGGCGATGCCGGCCAGCAGCACCAGTGCCAGGACCGGATCGGTGGGCGTGAGCCCGAACAGGCTGGGACTCACGGTGTCGCGGCTGACGAAGCCGTCGGCGGAATAGAAGGGGAACGCAAAATAGGCGACCAGCAGGCCGACGCCGGCGGCGATGACGAGGCGTCGCATGGAGGCGTTGGCGAGGCCCGTCACGATGGCGGCGACGAGGCCGAACACGAAGGCGACGATCATCAGAGGGCCTCCAGCGAGCCGGCGTAGATGGTGGTCTCGAGGTCGCCGTCGAGCTCGGCGACCGGGCCGTCGAAGACGATGTGGCCCTTGTTGAAGGCGATGACGCGCTTGGCGTAGCGCTTCGCGAGCTCGAGCACGTGGATGTTGACGAGCACCGTGACCCCGCGCTTCTGGTTGTAGTCGCGCAGCAGCCCGAGGATGACGTCGGAGAGGCGGGGATCGAGGCTGGCCATGGGCTCGTCGGCCAGGATCAGCTCGGGCTCCTGCGTCATCGCGCGGGCGATGGCGACGCGTTGCTGCTGCCCGCCCGAGAGCTGGTCGACGCGGGTGTCCTCCTTGCCGGCCAGGCCGACCTCGCGGATGGCGGCTCGGGCCAGCTCGTAGTCGCGGTCGGTGTACAGGGCCAGCATGCCGCGCCAGGTGGGGTGGTACCCGAGGCGACCCGACAGCACGTTGTCGAGGACGGACAGGCGGGTGACCAGGTTGAACTGCTGGAAGATGAAGCCCACCGTGCGGCGGTAGCGCTGCAGCGACCGACCCCGCAGACGCGCCACGTCGGTACCGTCGACCTCGATGGCGCCGCCGCTCGGATCGACGAGGCGGTTGAGGCAGCGCAGGAAGGTGGACTTGCCCGCACCCGACAGCCCGATGACGGCGACGAAGTCGCCGTCGGGGATCGACACGCTGACGTCACGGAGAGCCTGGGTGCCGTCGGGGAAGACCTTGCTGAGGTTCGAGACCTGGATCATGACGCGGCTCCGTCCGCCGACAGCGGCCGATGCCGGGGCATCCCCGGCATCGGCCGTCGGCGCATCGAAGGTTACTGGGCCTTGTCCAGACCGAGGATCTGACGGGTCTCCTTGACGACGGCGTAGTCTTCGCTGTCGGCCGGGACCATGTAGTCGATCCGATAGAGGTTCTCGAGCAGCTTGCTGTCGGGCGCCTTGATCGACGCGATGGCGGCGGCGATCTGGTAGGTGAGCGCCGGGTGGGCCATGGCGAACTGCTGCGAGACGCTGAAGGTGTCGCCCGGGATGGGCTTGGTGTAGAAGATGGCGTGGATCTGAGCGGCCTGGTCGGCGCTCAGGAACTGCGTCCAGGCCCCCGACTTGTTCTGGTCGTCGTTGGCGAAGACCGCGGCGGCGTCGACCGAGCCGTTGAGCACGGCCAGCACGGCGGCGTCGTGGGCGCCGGCGAAGGTCTGCTTGGAGAAGAAGTTGTCGGGGTTGATGCCGGCCTGGATCAGGGCCGCCCGCGGGAAGGTGTAGCCCGAGGCGGAGTTGGGGTCGACCCACGCGATCGACTTGCCCTCGAGGTCGGCGAGCTTGTTGATGCCCGAGTCCTTGCGGACGATGATGGCCGCCCAGTAGTAGGGGTTGCCGAAGCGCACCGACTTGAGCAGCACCTGGGCGTGCACCTCGCGGTTGGCGATCACGAAGCCGTCGGGGGGGAAGAACGCGAAGTCGAGGTTGCCCGAGCCCATGGCTTCGATGAGGCCGCGGTAGTCGGTGGGCATGAAGACCTTGACCTCGACGGCGCCGCCGAACTGCTTCTCGAGGTAGCTGGCGATGGCGTTGGCCGCCGCCGAGAGTTGATCCGAGTTCTGCGTCGGGTTGAACCCGATGCTCACCTGGATCGGCTGCTGCGCGGAGACCGTCATGAACGCACCAACGAGCAGGAGTGTGGCCAGAGCTCGGCCGAAGAGCTTCAACACGGGTGCCTCCTAAGGCGTAGTGGATTGCAGAGCCGCTTGGGTAGCAGGCCTGACCAAACGTACCACCTTCACGCTCTCATCTTTCGGGATGGTAGGAGGGCGGGACGTTCCCTCGTCCAGGAGGCGATGCCTTGCCTACCGCAGGGAGCGCGTGGGGGCCCGCATCCGGCGCCGTGCATACGTACACAGGCGGCGTCCGATGGCGCCGACCCTCGGGCTTTATACTGACCTGGCAAGGAACAACCCAGGGAGGTCGTATGAAGAGGCGTGAGTTCCTCAAGAAGGCAGGCGTTGTGGCTGCAGGGGCGACGTTGTCGCCGCTGATGTTCGCCAATGCCCAAGCGGGCAAGTACCAGTGGAGCATGGTCACCTCGTGGCCGCGATCGCTCGACAACCTCTTCGGTGGTGCCGAGAACATCGCCAATGCCGTCAAGGCCATGACCGATGGCGACGTCACCATCCAGGTGTACGAAGCGGGCGCCCAGGTGGGCGGCCTCGAGGTGTTCGATGCAGTGTCGAGCGGCGCCTTCGAGATGGGCCACACGGCGTCGTACTACTACATCGGCAAGGACCCCTCGCACGCCTTCTTCACCACCGTCCCGTTCGGCCTGACGCCCAAGCAGATCAACTCGTGGATCGAGTCTGGCGGCGGTCAGGCGCTGTGGGACGAGCTCTCCGGCAACAGCAACCTCAAGCCCTTCCTGGCCGGCAACACCGGCCAGCAGATGGCCGGCTGGTTCAACAAGGAGATCAACACCCCGGCGGACCTGCAGGGCCTGTCGTTCCGCACGGCTGGCCTGGGCGCACGGGTGTACTCGGCAGCCGGCGTCAACGTGCAGACCCTGGCCGGCGGCGAGATCTTCCTGGCGCTGCAGCGCGGTGTGCTGGACGCGGCTGAGTGGGTCGGTCCGCACGACGACGAGATCCTCGGCCTCAACAAGGCGGCCAAGTACTACTACGGCCCCGGCTGGCAGGAGCCCGGCGCGGCGTTCGCCCTGTACGTCAACCTCGACACCTGGAAGGGCCTGCCGGCCGACATCCAGGAGGTCATCGCGACGGCCAGCCAGGCGGCGAACATCCAGATGCTGTCCGACTACACCGACAAGGACCCGGCGGCGTTCAAGCGCCTGGTCGCGGCCGGCGCCCAGCCCAAGGTCTTCCCCGACCCGGTGCTGAAGGTTCTGTACGACAACTGGGTCAAGATCAACGACGATCTGCGCAACAGCAACGCCATGTACAAGAAGATCTCCGATTCCATGATGCCGTTCATGGAGCAGGTGCGCGGCTTCGACAAGATCAACCAGTTCGCCTACCTGAACTTCATCTACAAGAACACCTGAGCCGGAGCCTGCGGGCTCCAGCGCGGGGGGCACGCCCGAGGCATCGGGCGTGCCCCCCGCTTCGTTCGGGGGAGCCGGCTCCAACGGTGCCACCGGCTCCTGGAAGGGTTCGGCCCGGGCCCCGCCTTCGCGGGATCCGGGCCGACCGGTGCTTCCTGGGAGCGATGTTCAGCGTCCCGCAGCCAGCGACGGCAGCAGGTTCACGATGCCCGGGGCCAGCGCGATGATGACCACGGCGACGAGTTGGATGGCGACGAACGGGATGATGCCGCGGTAGATGTCGGTGGTCTTGACCTCGGACGGCGCGACGCCCTTCAGGTAGAACAACGCGAAGCCGAACGGCGGGGTCAGGAACGATGCCTGCAGGTTCATGGCGATCAGCACCCCGAACCACACCATCAGGTCGTGCCCGAAATAGCGCGCGGCGATGGGGGCGATGAGCGGGACCACGATGAAGGTGATCTCGATGAAGTCGATGAAGAACCCCAGCAGGAAGATCGCCAGCATGGTGAAGAAGATGAAGCCGAACTCGCCCCAAGGCAGGTTGGTGAGGAAGTTGTCGACCGCCACGTCGCCATGCAGCGCTCGGAACACCATGGAGAAGGCGGTGGCGCCGACCAGGATCATGAAGACCATGCTGGTGAGCTTGAGCGTCTGGTCCATGGTGTTGATCAGGTTCCTGAGCGTCAGGCGCCGGTTGACGATGGCCAGCAGCATGGCGCCGACTGCACCCATGGCACCGGCCTCGGTGGGGGTGGCGATGCCGAAGAAGATGGTGCCGAGCACCAGCAGGATGAGGAACAGCGGCGGGATGAGGTTGACGACGACCTTGATCGCCAGCCGGCCGGCCGAGATGTCGCGCGCCTCCTTGGGCAGCGCCGGGGCCTCGTGCGGGCGGAAGATCGCCACGATGGCCACCCACACCATGAACAACCCGGCCAGAACGAAGCCCGGGATGAACGAACCGAGGAACAGATCCCCAACCGAGACGCCGAGCTGGTCCCCCAGGATCACCAGCACGATGCTCGGGGGGATGATCTGGCCGAGCGTTCCCGACGCCGCCACCACCCCCGTCGCGAGCGGCTTGCTGTAGTTGTACTTGAGCATCACCGGCAGCGCCAGCACGCCCATCGTGACCACCGAAGCTCCCACGACGCCGGTCGAGGCCGCCAGCAGCGCGCCCACGGCCACCACCGAGATGGCGAGGCCGCCGCGCAGGCTACCGAAGAGGATGCCCATGGTCTCCAGCAGCTCCTCGGCGAGCCCCGACTTCTCCAGCATCACGCCCATGAACACGAAGAACGGCACCGCCACCAGCGTGTAGTTGTCCATGATGTTGCCGAAGATGCGCTGGGGCAGGATGTTGAGGCGCGCGACCGAGAAGATGGGGTGCCAGGGGAAGCCGAAGCCCAGGAACTTCTCGGTGAAGTCGCTGCCGATGAAGGTGAACAGGACAGCCGTGCCGCCGAGGCTGAAGGCCACCGGGTAGCCGATGAGCAGCAGCAGCACCGCCGCCGCGAACATCCACAGCCCCAACATCAGGCGCCTACCGGGCCTTCGCTCGAGCCTGCCGTCTCCGGTTCGGCCTCGGCGTACAGGCTGCCGGAGTCCTTGCGGCCCGAGAGGAAGGCGATGTTCTTGATCACCTCGCTGATCCCCTGCGCGATCAACAGTGCGAACGCGATGACGATCACCGTCTTGATCGGGTAGCGGGCGAGGCCGCCGGGGTTCGGGCTCATCTCGTGGGCGCGCCAGCTACTGGCAACGTACCGGTGGCTGAAGTAGATGCCCATGAGGCTGAACGGTACGAGAAAGAGGATCGTCGCGAAGATGTCGATCCATGCCTTGACGCGGCGGCGAAGGTTGGAGAAGACGACGTCGACGCGTACGTGCCCGTCCGATCGCAACACGTAGGCAGCGCCCAGCAGGAACACCATGTCGTAGGCGTACGTCTGCATCTCGAGGTAGAAGTTGCCGCTCGCCTTCTCGGCGATGGCGTCCCCGAAGACGGCGGCGACCACGCTATAGCCGTAACGCGTGAGGACGTTGTACACCCCGACCAACACCATGAGCAGGGTCAGCCACCACATCAACTTCCCGATGATGGTGGTGAAGCTGTCGATACCGCGGGCCACCGCTAGGAAGAACTTCAAGGCTCTGCTCCTCCGAGCCCCCGGTTCCCGGCGGCTCATGTTAGTCGCATGGTATTCGCATTCTCGGAGGAGCGTCAACGCGAACGAGGGAGGTGGACACAACCACGACGGCCGACCGCCGGCGGTGTAGGGGCGCTCGGGGGCGTCGCAGGACGGCGGCGCGGGCTGGACTCAGCGCGCGGGGTCCACCAGGTAGCGCTGCACGTCGCGGTTGTGGGCCGCCAGGTTGGTGTTGGGCCGGAACACCATCTTGCCGTCCACGACGGCGTGCAGGAAGTAGAGGTAGCGCTGCCCCGAGGCATCCGTGCGGACCGGCTGCAGCACCGCCTGCAGCGCCGCCGCGCCCGGGCTGTCGATCGGCCCCTTGGGGAGCCCGGCCCGGGTGTAGGTGTTCCAGGGGTTGTCGTCCTCGAGCTCGCTCGCCTTCAGCCGCGGGAGCGGCACCCCGAGGCCGTAGGCGACCGTGGGGTCGGACTGCAGCGGCATGCCCAGGTCGAGGCGGTTGAGGAAGACCCCGGCGATGATGGGCATCTCCCCGGGATCGGCGGCCTCGGCCTGGACGATGCTGGCGAGCGTCACCCAGGCGTGCACGGTCATCCCCCGGGCCCGCAGGGTGGCCTCGGTGGACGGGTCGAGCTCGTCGCGGAAGCGCTGGAGCATGAGGCCGAGGACCTGGTCGGGGGTGCTCATCACCGGCACGTCGTAGCTGGCCGGGAACAGGTAGCCCTCGAGGCCGTCGCCGGCGGGCACGAAGGCAGGCCGAAGGTCGCCCGGGTGCTCGATGAGAGCGGTGAAGCTCGCGGCCTGCCCCAGCCCCGCCTGCTGCAGGGCCTGGGCGATGCGCTCGGCGCGCCAGCCCTCGGGGATCACCACCCGGACGGTGCGGGGCCGCCCCCCCTTCTCGAGGGCGGCGGCCACCTGGCGGGCGCTCATCGACGGACTCAGGTCGTAGAGGCCCTCGCCGATGCGGCGATCGAGCCCGCGGGCGCGCAGGTACAGCTCGAAGATGCGGGCGTCGCGCACCAGCCCCTGGTGGGCCAGGGCGGCCGCCACCTCCTTGCCGCCCCAACCCGGCTTCACCTCGAAGGTGACGTCGTGCGGGGTGGCGCTGACGGGGGTGAGCTGGTAGGCCACCACCAGGGCGGCTGCGGACAGGACGAGCACCGTCGCGAGCAGCGTCAGCACCCAGGGGCGGGCACGGCGCCAGGCCGGACGGGGCGTGCGGCCGGGAGGAAGCGGGGGACCGGCCTCGGGCGCGCCCGGGACGTCGTCGCGGCCGGCCGTGGGGTTGGGTCGGCGGTCGTCGGGCACGCTCAATCCTCCTCGGCGGGCGTGCTCGGGCGTTCGGCCTGCCGGGCGAGGTAGCTCTCGAGGATGACCACGGCCGAGGCCTCGTCGACGGCCCCCTTGTCCCTGCGCCGTGAGGCGGGCCGAGCCGCATCGCGGAGTCGCCGTTCGGAGAGGACGGTGGAGAAGCGCTCGTCCTCGAGCGCGACGCTCAGCCCCGCACCCTCCAGGGCCGTCGCGAAGGCGCGTACCAGACGCGTCTGGGGCGAGTCCTCGCCGCGGGTGGTGCGCGGCAGGCCCACGACGAGGAGCGTCGCGCCCTCCCGCTCGGCGATGGCGCGCACCGCCTCGACGTCGAGGCGCGTGCCGCGGCGCTCGACCACACCGCGACCGAACGCCAGCGTGCTATCGCTGTCGGCCCGCGCGATCCCGATGCGCGCTCGACCCACGTCCAGTCCGAGGACCACCTGGCTCACGCTACCGTCCGTCCGTGGGGGCTGGGTGTGGTCCATCCGCCAACCAGCCCTCGATCACCTCGGCCACGCCGTCGGCGTCGTTGCTGGCCGCGACCAGGTCGGCCGCCGCGAGGACGGCCTCGCTGGCGTTGGCCACGGCCACGCCGAGCCCGGCCCAGGCGATCATCTCCAGGTCGTTGCGCTGGTCGCCGAAGACGGCCACCTCCGCGGGCTCGAGCCCCAGACCCGCCGCCAGCTCCTGCAGTGCCGAGCGCTTGTCGACCTCGGGCGCCATCAGCTCGAGCATGGCCGGCGAGCTCCAGGTGCGGTAGACGGGCAGGCCCTCGACGGCGCCGGCCAGCGCCTCGGCCCCGACCCCCGGATGGCTGACCAGCAGCTTGATGGCGCCGGAGCCCAGGAACGACTCGATGGGCCCGACCGCGGTCGGCTCGTCGTCGCCGAGCCGGGCCTCGCTGCGGCGCCGCACCGCGACCTCCGGCTCGAGGTACCAACCCGAGTCGGTCTCCAGTCCGGCCGCGACTCCCGGGAAGGCGGTGCGGAGCCGGGCCACCGCCTCGCGCACCACCTCGGGGTCGAGGCGATGGCGCACGCGCAGCTCGTCGGAGACCGGGTCGAAGGTGGCGGCGCCGTTGTAGCACACGAAGGGGTGGCGGAGATCCAGCTCGTCGGCGTAGCCGACGGTGCTGCGGGGCGGGCGACCGGTGCACAGCACCACCCGCACGCCGCGCGCCGCCAGGCGCCCGACCGCCGCGCGGGAGCGCTCGGTGATGCGTTTGTCGCTGGTGAGCAGGGTGCCGTCGAGGTCGAGCGCGACCAGGCGCGGCAGCCACCCTCCGGTGGACGGGAGCGCCACCCGCGCCTCAGCCGGCGAGCACGTCGGAGACGGCTCCGAGCGCCTGGGGCAGGCTGGCGGCGTCCTTCATGCCGGCCTGCGCCATGTCGGGGCGCCCGCCGCCGCCGCCGCCCACGCGCCGCGCCACCTCGCGGATGAGGTTGCCGGCGTGGGCGCCGCGCTGGCGTGCCTCGTCGCTGACCTTGGCGACCAGCAAGGAGCCGCTGCCCACCACCACCACGTCGGCGCCGCTCCGGGCCAGGAGGGCATCGGCGGCGCTCCGCAGAGCGGCGGCGTCGAGCCCCTCGAGGGCGGCGGTGGCGAAGCGGAAGCCGCCGGCCTCGCGGACCTCGG
This sequence comes from Deinococci bacterium, assembly GCA_030149325.1. GTDB lineage: Bacteria > Deinococcota > Deinococci > Deinococcales > Trueperaceae > JASBRS01. The sequence continues at coordinate 14,954 of JASBRS010000101.1, read as the reverse complement.
TGGAGGCCGCCGCACCCGCGGTCTGGGCGGACGCCAGGCGGTCGCGCAGCTGGCCGGCCTCGCGCTGCGCATGGCGGAGATCGCTCTGCAGCCTGGCGACGCGCTCCTCCAGCTCCGCAGCGGTGCCCCCCAGCGCGCGCGTGAGGCGCTGCGCAAGGGTGCGCTGCTCCTGTGCGCGCGCCACCGCGGCCATGCCCACGCTGGCCTCGATGCGGCGCACGCCGGCCGACACCGCTTCCTCGGCCGTCACCAGGAGGCTGCCGATCTCGCCGGTGCGACGCACGTGCGTGCCCCCGCACAGCTCGATCGACACGCGCTCGGCGCCGTCGGCGGGGTCGCCCATGGCGACCATCCGCACCTGCTGCCCGTACTTCTCGCCGAACAGCATCATGGCACCGGCGCTGCGGGCCTCCTGGATGGGCACGACGCGCCACGAGACCGCGAAGTCGGCCTGGATCCAGCGGTTCACCAGCGTCTCGACCCGGTCGATCTCCTCGGCCGTCATCGCCTGCCCGTGCGAGAAGTCTAAGCGGAGGCGGTCTGGCGTGACCAACGAGCCGGCCTGGGCGACGTGCTTGCCGAGCACGCTGCGGAGCGCGGCGTGGAGCAGATGGGTGGCGCTGTGGTGCTTCTCGGTCTCGCGACGGCTGGGGTCGACGCGCGCATCGACCGCCTGGCCGGCACGCAGGCGCCCCCGCACCACGCGGACCCGGTGCAGGCTGAAGCCCTGGCTGCTGCGGGTGGTGCCGCGCACCACGGCCGCGCCGCCGTCCCACTCGAGCTTGCCGCTGTCGCCGATCTGCCCGCCGCCCTCGGCGTAGAAGGGCGTGCGGTCGAGGATGACCACGCCCGACTCGCCCTCGGCCAGGCCGTCGACCTCCTCGTCGTCGGCCAGGACCGCGCGCACCGTGGCCTCGGCGGTGGTGGTGGTGTAGCCCAGGAACTCCGTCTCGTCGACGCGCTCGGCCAGCCCGCCGAGGGTGTCGCGGCTGCCGCTGAACAGGGCGGTGGCCTCGCGGCCGCCGCGCGACACCTCGCGCGCCTGTTCACGGGCGGCCTCGTAGCCGGCACGATCCACGTCGACGCCGCGCTCGGCGGCCATCTCCTGGGTCAGGTCGAGGGGGAAGCCGTAGGTCTGCCACAGGTCGAAGGCGGTGGCGCCGTCGAGCGTCGCGCCCTCGAGCCCGTCGAGGAGCTGAGCCACGCGTTCCATGCCCGACTCCAGCGTGCGCAGGAACTGCTCCTCCTCGGTGCGCAGGATGCCCTGCACCCGATCGCGGCCGTCCTTGAGCTCGGGGTAGGCCTCGCCCATCGCCTCGACGACCTGGTCGACGAGGGTGTGCAGGACCGGTTCGCGGAGGCCCAGCAGCCAGGCGTGCCGCGAGGCGCGCCGCAGCAGCATCTTGACGACGTAGCCGGGCCCGTCGTTGGCGGGCATCACGCCGTCGGTGACGGCGAACACCACCGCCCGCAGGTGGTCGGCGATGACGCGGTGCGACACGCTGGCGACGCCCTGGTAGGCGACGCCCGACAGTTCCGCCACCTTGCGGATGGTGGGCTGGAACAGCTCCGTGGCGTAGGCGTCCTCGAGGCCGGTCATGACGGCGGCCAGGCGCTCGAAGCCGAGGCCGGTGTCGATGTTCTTCTGCGGCAGCGGCTCGAGCTCGCCGCCGTCCTGGCGGTCGAACTGCGTGAACACCAGGTTCCAGACCTCGATGAAGCGGTCACCGGAGCCGGTGTTGGGACCCGTCTCGTCGTCGCTCCCGAACTCCGGTCCGCGGTCGAAGAACACCTCCGAGCACGGCCCGCAGGGACCGTTCGGGCCCTCGCTGACGGCGTTCGCGGGCCAGAAGTTCTCGTCCTCGTCCCAGCGCGAGATGCGCTCGGCGGGGACGCCGACGTCCCGGGTCCAGACGTCGAACGCCTCGTCGTCGTCGTGGTAGATGGTCACGTAGAGGCGTTCCGGGTCGAGGCCGAGCCACTCGGACGAGGTGAGGAACTCCCATGCCCAGGTGGCCGCCTCCTTCTTGAAGTAGTCGCCGAAGGAGAAGTTGCCGAGCATCTCGAAGAACGAGTGGTGCCGGAGCGTCCGGCCGACGTTCTCGATGTCGTTGATCCTCAGGCACTTCTGGGCGGTCGTGACGCGATGGTGCACGCCCTCGATGCCCGCGAACTTGGGGGTCGCGCCGAGGAAGTAGGGCTTGAACTGGACCATGCCGGCGCTGGTGAACATCAGCGTCGGATCGTCGCTCTTGAGCGAGGCCGAAGGATACGCCAGGTGCCCCTTGCTCTCGAAGAAACTCCGGTACTTGCCTCGGAGCTGGTTGATGAGGTCGATGCCTTGTGCCACGATGCTGCCTCCCGCTCGCACTGAGGGAGCATTATAGCCGACCCCGAGCGCGGTCTTCCTGCCCTCCCGAGGGTGGGGCCCGGCACGGGCTCGATCCCGGGCCGGCGTATGATCGGTCGCATGCTCCGCGGCCTCGTCGACACCCGGGAGCGCCGTCTGCTCTTCGCCGCGGGCGCCCTCGGCTTCCTGGCGATCGGCGCGCTGCAGGCCATGTACGGTCCGGCCTTCCCGGCCTTCCGCGGGCGCTACGGCATCGGTGTCGGTGAGGTCGGCGCCATCGTGAGCGCCCACTTCCTGGGGTCGTTCGCGACCATCGCCGCCAGCGGCGTGCTGCTGGTGCGCTTCGGCTACCGTCCGCTGCTGGTGGTGGGGGCCGCGGCGATGGCCGCGGGCGCCGTCGGGGTGGCGGCGAGCCCGGTCTGGGGCATCGCGCTGGCCTCGGCGCTGTTGGGCGGGCTGGGGTTCGGGCTGCTCGACGTCGTCACCAACCTGCTGTTCGCGCGCGGCTTCGGCAGCCGCGCCACCGCCGCGCTCAACCTCCTGAACGCCGCCTTCGGCCTGGGCGCCATGGCCGGACCGGTGTTGATCGGGCTGCTGGCGCCGCATCCGGCGCCCGCGTTCCTGCTGGTGGCGCTACTCACGGCGGTGGCCGGCGCCTTCGCCTGGCTCACGCCCATGCCCCGACCGCTGGCGGTGCCGGCGGCGGCGCTGCGCGCGGCGCGCGCGCCGTTGCTCGGCTTCATCGTCGTCTACTTCCTGTACGTGTCGTCGGAGGTCGGGGTGGCGAGCTGGGAGCCGACCTACCTGGCGCCGCTCGTCGGGGACGCGCGTGCGGCCTTCTACACGGGGCTCTACTGGGGGGCGCTGAGCCTGGGGCGGCTGGTGGCGGCGGCCGTCAGCGACCGCATGGGGCCGTCGACGATGGTGCTCGCTGCGGCCCTCCTGGCGCTGGCGGGGTCGTGGATCGCGGGCATCGCCCCGCTCGCTCCCTTCGCCTACGCCTGGGTGGGTTTCGCCTTCGGGCCCATCTTCCCCACGACGCTGGCGTGGTTGCAACGGGTGTTCCCGCAACGGGCCGAGCAGGTCACGCCCATCGTCATCGCGGCCGCCAGCCTGGGGCCGGTGGTGGCGGCTCCCGCCGTCGGGTGGGCCGTGGCATGGGCAGGCACCGGACGCCTGCCGGTGGTGCTGGGGCTGCTGGTCCTGGCCCTGACGACGGCGGTGGCGGTGCTGTGGCGCGGCACCCTGGCGAGCTCCCGACAGCCGGTCGGCGAGGACGTCGGGTAGGCTGGAGCCGACGGGCGGGTCGCGAGGGGGCGCGGGACCTCCGTCGAGGTGGCAGGAGGACGGGCATGGCCGACCAACAGCTCGACGCGATCCTCGGGGACGTCCGGCACGCCTTCAGGGCCCAGAAGACGCTGGGCGACGGCGCGCTCGCGCAGTTGGAGGACCCCGACGTCCTGCTGCGGCTCGACGCGGCAGGCAACAGCGTGGCGGTCCTCGTCAAGCACCTTCGCGGCAACATGCTCTCGCGTTGGGCCGCCTTCCTCACCGAGGACGGCGAGAAGGCGACGCGCCGTCGCGATGACGAGTTCGAGGTCGAGGTCGCCTCGCTCGCCGAGGTGTTGGCCTGGTGGGAGGAGGGGTGGGGGGTGGCGCTGGCGACCCTGGACTCCCTGCGTCCGGGCGACCTCGAGCGGACGGTCACCGTTCGCGGCGAGCCGCACTCGGTCCCCAAGGCGCTCCTGCGGCAGCTCACCCACGTCGCCTACCACGTCGGCCAGATCGTGCTGCTGGCCAAGCACGCGCGGGGTGAGCGGTGGTCGACGCTGTCGATCCCTCGGGGCGGCTCGGAGGCCTTCAACCGGGGCAGGGGCTTCGAGCCGGGGTGACCCTGGCGTCGCCGCCGTCGGCAGCGATCTCGTCGGGCTAGGTCGAGGGCAGGCGCAGACGCTGGCGCAACTCGTCGAGGAAGGTCGCCTCGTGGACGGACACGCGACGTCCGAAGAGACCGACCCGCGAGGCCTCCGCCACCCGCTCGCCCAGCTCCACCAGGAAGTGCTTGAACTCGATCCCCTCGGCGTCGTCGTGGACGATGGCGCCGACCTCGGCGATGCGGTCGAGCAGCTTCTCGCGGGTGACCTCGTCGAGGTCCACCTCGCGTTCCTCGGAGTGCGTGAAGAGATCCTGCACCAGGGCGTTGTCGCGGTAGCGGCGACGCGCGTCGTAGAGGTAGCGGCCGGCGGCCATGATCTCGCGGAAGTACGCGATGGGACCCGTTCTCTCGGCGGCTACGGCGGCGATCAGGACCTCGGCGGCCGCGTCCAGGAGGAGGGCTCGTTGCTGGCTGGAGTAGCTGCTCATCGCGGGGGCTCCCCTCGACCGCCGACCGAGGCTCGCGCCCTCGGTGGGCACCTCCAGCCTACCGCAGGCGCGTCCCTTGCGGCCCGCAGACGCCCGCAGGTAGGCGATTTCACGGGGTCCGGGGCCCGCTGGCGGGACAATGGTGGGTCGAGCCCGTCCGGACGCGTTGGCGTGGGACCGGGCCGAGCTGGGATGGGGGGCTGACGGATGAGCCTGGTGCTGTTCCTGCTGGCGTTGCCGCTGCTCACGGCCCTGGTCGTGTTCCCGGCGGTGGCCTGGGCCCTGCTGCGCCAGCGGGCGGCCGGAGGACGGTTGTTCACGCTGCTGACGGCCGTGGTGATGGCCTGGGCGCTGGCGGTGCTGCTCGCCTGGAGCGACGCCGCCGGCGCCGAGCTGGTGGCGTGGGAGCGGATGGCGCTGGCGGCCGCCGCGCTGCTGCCGTCGTTGGGACTGCTGACGGCGCTGCGGCTGTCCGGACGTCGCCTGCCCTGGGCGCTCGGGACGGTGGCCATGGTGCCGGGGCTGGCCGCGGCCGCGCTCCCCTACACCTCGCTCGCCGAGCCCTGGTTGTGGCGGTCGTTGGTGCCCGTCGAGGTGGCCGGGCTGCACGCCCTGAGCCTGCAAGCGGGCCCCGCCTTCTGGGTGTGGTGGGTGGGCGCCGGCTTCGCGTTGGGCCTGGCCTCGGCGCTGGTGCTGGTCCTCCAAGCGCCCGGCCGGACGGGGTCGCGGGCGGGGGCAGGCTTGATGGCGGCGGCGCCTCTGGCGCCGCTCGTGCTGGCCGCCCTGGCGCTGTTCGGGATCGGCGGCGTACCCGGCCTCGACGTGACGCCGCTCGGCTTCGGCGCGAGCGGCCTGCTGTTGGCGTGGGGGTTGGAGCGGCGCTGGCTGGAACGCCGCGGACCGGTCGAGTACCGCGAGGTCTTCGCGGGCCTCGGCGACGGCCTGGTGCTGGTGGACGACCACGGCATCGTCCTCGACATGAACGCCGCCGCCGAGCGCTCGCTCGGCGTGGCCGCGCCCACGGCGCTGCGGCGTCCGCTGTCGTCGATCCGGCCCGATCTGGCGGGGATGGGGCGGGAGTCCCAGGTCATGCCGTCGGCCGACGACGGCCCGGTGTACGAAGCGCGCGGCCACCCGCTCCAGACGGGGGGGCGGCTCATCATCGTGCGCGACATCACCGCGCGTCGCGCCGCCGAGGACGCCCTGGCCCGGCGGGCCGAGGTGCTCGCCGCCACCGAGGCGGCCAGCCGGGACTTCCTGCGCGAGCCCGACTGGGCGATCGCCCTCGACGGCATGCTGGCCCGCCTCGGGGTCGCCGTCGACGCCACCCGCGTGGCGCTGCTGGAGTTCGAGGCGGGCGTCCAGGAGCCCAGGTCCTCGATCGCCGGGGCGGTGCCGGCGGTCCGGGTGGTGCGCCGCTGGGAGAACCTGGAGGCGGCCGCGTGGCCCGAGGGGCAGCCGCCGTACGGAGCGCAGCTCCTGCGGTGGGCCGAGGTGGCGCCCGGGTTCGCCGGACATGTGGAGGAGGTCCCCGCCCACGATCGCGACGTCCTCAAGGGGCTGGGCGTGGGCTACGTGGCGCTGTTGCCCGTCGCCGCCAGCGACGAGGTGGGGCGGCTGCTGGTGGTCGAATGGGGGGCGAACCCGCCGACGTGGCTGCCCTTGGTGGTGGACACCCTGCGGGCGGCGCCGGCGGCGCTCGAGGCCGCCGTGGGCCGGCGCGCCGGGGAGCTGGCGGGCGAACGCTCGCGCGCGTTCCAGGCGTCGCTGCTCGACGCTACCCGGGAGCTCCTCGGGCAGCAGGTGACCCCCGACTTCTACCAGACGCTGCTGGAGCGCGCCGTCGAGACGATCCCCGGCGCGCAGGCCGGGTGCGTGCTGGTGCGCAGCGCGGACGCCCGCTTCGCCATCGTCGCCAGCGCCGGGGAGGAGCTCGAGCTGGTCGCGCGCCTGCGCTTCGACGAGCGTGATCTCAGGCCGCTCGGCCCCGACGGCGACGGACCGCGCCTGTTGATCGGCGACGATCTCGACCGGGGCGTCGAGGGCGTGCGCGGCCGGGCGGCGCGTGAGGCTGGGAGCGGTCCCGGTCCGGCCGCGACGCTGGCGGTCCCGGTGGTGCTGGACGGTCGGCTCGAGGCGTCGTTGCGCCTCGACAACCTCGAACGCGCCGACGGCTTCCCCTTGGAGTCGCTCCCCATGGCCGAGGCCTTCGGCCTGCAGGTCGCCGCGCTCCTGCAGCGCCTGCGCTTGGAGGAGCGCCGGGAGCGCGCCGCCGCCATGAACGCCCTCTTGGCCGACCTCGGGAGGCTGCTCCTGGTCGGCGGCCCGATCGACGGCTTCTTCCCGATGCTGGCGCGCTCCGTGTTGGACGTCCCGGGAACGGGGCTGGCCCGTGTGGTGGTACTGCGCACCCCGGTCGACGGGGTGGCGGTGGAGGCCTACGATGCCGGCGGGGGCCGCGACGCGGGTCTCGAGACGGCCCTGCTCGATGCCGGCTGGGTGGGCGGCGGCCGGGGACCGCTGGCGCGGCTCGACGACGACCTCGGACCGGTGATGGAGGAGGACGGCCGTGGCGACGGACCGGTCCCCGCCTACGCGGCCCACCCGATCCTGCTGCGGGGCCGGCCCTGGGGCGTGATCGTGTTCGTGGCCGACGAGCCACGGACGTTCGACGCGCAACTGGGCGACATGCTCGCCCAGCTCGCCAGTACCCTCGAGCTGGCGCTGGTCCGGCAGGACGACGTCGAGCAGCGCGAGCTCCAGCTCGCCCGCCTCGAGGCCGTGGTGGCGACCAGCGAGGCCCTGCGCGATGCCACGCGCCGTCGCGACGTGGTCGGCCGGGCGCTGCTCGCCGTCCTCGAGATGACGCGCGCCGATGTCTGCAACCTGTTCTTGATCGACGAGGGCGCGGACGCCCTGCGCCTGGTCGGCAGTCGGGCGCTGCCCGGCCGCAACACCTACCCGGTCGGCGAGCTCATGGTCCCGCGTGGCCGCGGGCTGGTGTGGCGGGCCCTTGACAGCGGCCGTACCCTCCAGGCGCAGGGCGGCGACGGCCTGGCCGAGGCGATCGTTCCGGCCGGGTTGGAGCGCCCCGCCGCCTTCATCGCCACCCCGCTGCGCAACGGGGCGGGGGAGACGGTGGGCGTGCTCAACGCGCTGATCCGCGACCGCGGGCGCTCCTTCGAGCGCGACGACGCCGGCTTCCTGGAGGCCATCGCGCTGGCCAGCGGCAACGCCCTCGACCGTCTGGCGCTGCTCGAACAGAGCCGGGCGCAGGCGGCGCAGTACCGCGAGCTCTACGACGCCGCCAAGGCCCAGACGGCCCAGCTCACGCTGCTCGATCGCGTGCGCGGTGCCGTCGCCGGCGAGCTCGACGTGCAGGCGGTGTTCGCGACCGCCGCCGAGGCCGCCGTCGAGGTGCTGGGCTTCGAGCGGGTGGGGATGTTCGCGCTCCAGGACGGCCAAATGGCCCTCCAGCACCAGGTGGGATACACCACCGCCGAGGAGCTGAGGACGCTGCGTGAGGTCGCCGATCGCGTGGCTCTGCGCGGGCGGACGCCGGGCGAGGTGGACGAGCCGCAGGACGCGGCCGTGCTCGGCCTGCGGCGCACGGTCGTCCCGCTGGTCGCCCGCGACGCCGTGGTGGGCGTTCTGGTGGCCGAGGGCGGCGAGGCTCCGGCCACCGACGACGGCCGTCGTCTGCTGCGTGCCGTCGGGCAGCAGCTCGGCGTCGCGGTCGAGCGGGCCCAACTGCACGGTGCCGTACGCAGCAGCGAGCAGCGCTTCCGGCTGCTGGCCGAGAACATGCAGGACCTGGTCGGGTTGCACGCGCCGGACGGCACCTACCAGTACCTGAGCCCGTCGTGGTCGACGGTGCTCGGCTACGATCCGACGGCGTTGGTGGGCTCGAGCCCCTACGAACTAGTGCACCCCGACGATCGCGACGTGGTGCGGACCAACGCCGAACAGCGGCTGGTGGAGGGGCAGACGTCGGTCCGCATGCGCTACCGGCTGCGCCACGCCGACGGGCACTACGTGTGGATCGAGACGCTGGCCCAGCCGGTCTACGACGGCGAGGGGCAGGTGGTGAACCTGGTCACCTCGTCGCGCGACATCAGCGAGCGCAAGCGCATCGAGGAGCGGCTGGTCCGGGGCGCCCTCTTCGACGAGCTCACCGGGCTGCCCAACCGCGCGCTGTTGCTCGACCGCATGCGGCACGCCCTGTCGCGTGCCGCTCGCAACGAGGGCTGGCACTTCGCGCTGCTGTTCCTCGACCTCGATCGCTTCAAGGTCGTCAACGACAGCCTCGGCCACAACGCCGGGGACGAGCTGCTGAAGGCGCTCTCGGCGCGCCTCAAGACCTGCGTGCGGGCGGCGGACACCGTGGCGCGCCTCGGCGGCGACGAGTTCTGCGTTCTCATCGAGGACGTCGAGGGCCCCGAGCACGCCACCACCACCGCCTCGCGCATCCAGAGCGCGCTGACCGAGCCGTTCACCCTCCAGGGGCACGATATCTTCACCAGCGCCTCGATCGGCATCGCCTTCTCGTCCCCCGCCTACCACGAGCCCGAGGAGCTGCTGCGGGACGCCGACATCGCCATGTACCGCGCCAAGGCGGCGGGCAAGGCGCGCTACGCCGTCTTCGACGAGGGCATGCACGCCCGCGCCTTCGGTCTGATGCAGCTCGAGACCAGCCTCCACCGCGCCGCCGAACGCGGCGAGCTGTTCCTGGAGTACCAACCCATCTACCGCCTGGCCGAACGCGAGCTGGTGGGGGTCGAGGCGCTGGTCCGCTGGCGCCACCCGCAACGCGGCCTGGTGGCGCCGTCGGAGTTCGTGCCGCTGGCCGAGGACTCCGGCCTGATCGTGACCATCGACCGCTGGGTGCTGGGGGAGGCGGCCCGCCAGGTCGCGGCGTGGTCGAGGGAGCTCCCCGACCGTCCCGTCCCGGTGCTGAGCGTCAACATCTCGGCCCGTCACTTCGCTCTCGACGACGTCGAGGTCGTCATCCGGGCTGCCCTGGAGGAGGCGGGGATCGCGGCCTCGCAGCTGAAGCTCGAGATCGGGGAGGACGCCCTGATGAGCTACCCCGAGGCGGCGGCCGAAGCGCTGGCCCGCCTGCGCGACCTGGGGGTCCTGGTCCAGGTCGATGATTTCGGGACGGGCTTCTCTTCGCTGAAGCACCTGCACGGGCTCCGCATCGACTCGCTCAAGATCGACGGCTCCTTCGTCCGCGGCATCGACGACGACGAAGCCAGCCAGGCCGTGGTGCGCAGTATCCTGGCGCTGGCTTCGCAGCTCGGCATCGATGCGGTGGCGGAGGGGATCGAGCGCGAGGAGGAACTGGCGACGCTGCGCGAGCTGGGCTGTGCCTACGGCCAGGGCTTCCTGTTCGCGCCGCCGCTTCCCCCCGACGAGGTCCTGCGGAGGCTCCACGCCGAACGCGCCGTGTGAAGCCGGTGGCGGGGGCAGGTGAGCTTGCGGGGTCGAGGGCGCTATGCTACCGTTGCCGCAACCGGTTGCGAGGTGAGCTTCCGCGCCTCCGGCCCGCGATCTGCGCGAGCCGGGGTGGTGGAGCGGATGGGTCTTGATGAGGCGCAAGCCGACGTTGAAGGACCTCTCTGAGCGACTGGGGCTCGCCCGCTCGACGGTCTCCCGTGCGCTGCGCGACGACCCCCAGATCGCGGCCGCCACCCGTGAGCGGGTTCGCGCCCTGGCGGCCGAGCTCGGCTACCGTCCCAACGCCGCGGCCCGCGCCCTCACACGGCGCCGCGCCCAGGTGGTGGGGCTGATGCTGCCGCGGAGCTCGGCGCTGGTCTTCGCCAACCCCTACTTCAGCGAGCTGCTGCTCGGCGTCTCGAGCCGGGCGGAGCAGGCGGGCTTCCCGCTGCTGCTCTCGACCGCGCCCGACCCCGACTTCACGGGGTGGCTGCGCGAGGGTCGCGTCGACGGGCTGCTGGTGCTCGGCTCGAGCATCACCGACGCCGACGTCCCCGGCCTGAACCGCCTGCTCGAGGCCGGCTACCCGGTGGTCGCCATCCACGCCGCTCCCCGTGCGCTCCAGGTCGTCAGCGTCGGCAGCAACGAGCGAGCGGGCGTCTGGCAGGCGCTGGCCCACCTGCAGCAGCTCGGACACCGCCGCGTGGCGCTGCTCAGCGGGCCGCGCGGCTCGCGCTACGCCGAGCGCCGCATCCGCGCCTTCCGCAGCGGCCTGGAGACCTACGGGCTGGAGGCCGACGCCAGCCTGCTCGTGCCCACCGACGACAGCCGCGAGGGCGGCGCCGCCGCCTGCCGCCGCCTGATCGAGCGGGGCGTGCCCTTCAGCGCCCTGATCGCCGACAACGACCTGGTGGCCCTGGGGGCGCTCGACGTGCTCCGGGAGGCCGGCCGGTGCGTCCCCGGCGAGGTGTCGGTGATCGGCTTCGACGACACCCCTCTGGCCGCGGTCGCGAGCCCGGCCCTCACCAGCGTCCGCCAGCCCACCCGTCGCCTCGGCGAGATCGCCTTCGATGCCCTGCTGGCCCTGATGGCCGGCGAATCCGTGGCCTCGGTGCGGCTCGCCACCCAGCTCGTCGTGCGGGAGAGCACCGGCCCGTACGTCCCGTCCGGAGGTGCACCCTGATCGAACCCGGAACGCCACGACGCTCGAGACCCGTCCTGGAGGTACACATGGTACGACTCGCCCGAACCCTTCTCGCCCTCACCCTCGCCGCGCTGCTCGCGACGGCCGCTGCCCAGGTGGACCTCAAGGTGTTCATCGGCGGCCAGCAGCGCCCCGACGTGATCGGTCCGCTCCTCGACCAGTTCAACGCCGAGAACCCCGGCATCCACGCCAGCTTCGAGGTCGGCGGAGCCACCAGCGACGTGCAGCAGCAGTACCTGAGCACGGTGCTGACCAGCAAGTCGTCGGCCATCGACGTGATGCTCATCGACGTCGTCCGCCCTGCCCAGTACGCGGCATCCGGATGGGCGGAGCCGCTCGACGGCTACTTCGCGTCCCCCGACGCCATGAAGACCTACCTCGGGGCGTTCCTGCCCGGTCCGGTCAACGCCGACACCGTCGACGGCAAGCTGTACGCCCTGCCGGCCTTCACCGACGCGCAGTTCCTGTACTACCGCAAGGACCTGCTCGACAAGTACGGCCTGAAGCCGCCGACCACCTGGGAGCAGCTCAAGAACGACGCCCTGACGATCATGAAGGGGGAGAACAACCCCAACCTCCAGGGCTTCAACTACCAGGGAGCCGCCATCGAGGGCACCAACTGCACGTTCCTCGAGGCGCTGTGGACGGCCGGCGGCAACTGGCGCGACGCCAACGGCAACATCACCATCGATACGGCCGCCGGCAAGCAGGCGCTGGACTGGTACAACGAGACGCTCTCCTCCGGGATCACCATCCCCGGCATCGCCTCGGTGGCGACCGACACCTCGCGCAAGATGTTCCAGTCCGGCGACGTGGTCTTCATGCTGAACTGGGGCTACGCCTGGGCGCACTTCCAGAACGACGCCGATAGCGCCGTCAAGGGCAAGGTCGGCGTGGCGCCGCTGCCGGCGTTCCCCGGGCACAGCTCGGCCACCTGCGTGGGCGGCTGGCAATGGGCCATGAACCCGTACAGCGCGCACAAGCAGGACGCCTTCAAGCTCATGCAGTTCCTGGCCAGCGAGAACAGTCAGCGCACGCTCGCCGTGAAGGCCAGCAACATCCCGGCGCGCAAGGCGCTCTACCAGGATCCCGCGGTGCTGGCCGCCGCCCCGCAGTACGCCGACTTCTACGACGTCATCATCAACGCCCGGCCCCGCCCGGTCACGCCGCTGTACCCCGATGTCAGCGACCTGATCCGGACCACCATGAACGCCTTCTTCGCGCGGTCCCTGACCGTCGACCAGGCCCTGAAGAAGATGCAGACGGGTCTTCAGGGGATCCTCTCGCAGTAGCGTCGAGGGGGGATCCGTCCCCCGACACGCAACGTGGGTGGGGCGCGGTGCGCCCCACCCGATCTTGCCCCGGGTATCTCACCATGGCCATGGCTCCGGAACCCACGCCGTATCGCAAACCCGGCTTCTTCAAGCGGTTGCGTACCGGCAATCTCTCCGACGCGCAGCTCGGAACGCTGTTGCTGCTCCCCGCGCTGCTCACGCTGGCGGCGGTGATGCTCTATCCCATGCTCACCGTGGCGTGGCAATCGCTCCACTTCAACCGGCTCAACCAGCCCTTCCGAGGCACGCCCTTCATCGGCCTCGACAACTTCCGCCGCATGCTGTGGGGCGAGGGCCTGATCTGGAGCCCCACCCACCTGCTGGTCGTGCGCGTGGTCGGCCTGGCCCTGCTGGCGCCCCTGCTGCTGGCGGTGCGCCGGAGATGGCTGTCGCGCCTCTCCGGCGTCGTCCTCGCCGCCCTCCTGGTGCTGCTCTCGGTCTATGTCTTGGGTTTCCACCCTGGCCCCGACGGGAGTTGGAGCGATCCGCGGTTCTGGAACTCGTTCTCCATCACCCTGTTGATCATCGTCGTGAGCGTCGTGGGCTCGTTCGCGATGGGGCTGCCGTTGGCGCTGCTCGCCAACGTCGAGTCCCGGCTGCGCTGGCTCGGCCGGGTCGCCCTGCTGCTCCCCTGGGCGATGCCCCGCGTCTTCGCCGGGCTCACCTTCGCCTGGTTGTTCCAGGATCGGTACGGCGTGGTCAACGACGTCCTGCGGCACCTCGGCATCCAGGGGCCGTTGTGGCTGGCGCGCGTGACACCGGCCATCGCGGCGGTCAACGTCACCATCGTGTGGAAGACCTCGTCGTTCGTGGGGTTGATCCTGCTGGCGGGGTTGCAGTCGATCGACGCCAGCCTCTACGAGGCGGCGGTGGTCGATGGCGCCAACGCCTGGCAGCGCTTCACGCGCATCACCCTGCCCCTCCTCAGGCCGTCGATCGCGGTGGCCCTGATCTTCCGTTCCCTCACCGCCATCCAGACCTTCGACATCCCCTTCGCGATGACGCGGGGCGGGCCGGGGCGTAGCCTCGAGACGCTCGGGGTGTACATCTACAACACCACCCTGGCCCTCAACATCGGGTACGCCGCCGCCCTGTCGGTGATCCTGTTCGTGATCAGCCTGGTCGTCACCCTCGTCTACCTGCGATGGATCTACGCCGAATGACGCGCGCACCTGGCACCACCTCGAAGCGGCGCGTCGGGTACGTGTTCGTTCGCCTGGGACTGCTCCTCATGGTGCTCAACGGGCTGTTCCCGGCGGTGTGGCTGCTGCTCACCTCGTTCAAGACCGAGAACGAGCTCACGCGCATCCCCATCACCTACCTGCCGCACCACTTCACGCTGCACAACTACGTCGACGTGTTCACGCAGAACCCGTTCGCCCGCTTCCTGCTGAACTCCGCGGTGGTCTCCCTGGTGGCGACGCTCGTCACGGTGCTGTTCGCGTCGCTGGCCGGGTACGCGCTGGCGCGCCTGCGGCTGCGCTTCCGACGGCCGGTGCTCACCGCCATCGTCATGACCAGCATGTTCCCCGCCCTGGTCATGCTGGTGCCGCTCTACCGGCTGTTCGTCGGGGTCGACGTTCCGGGGCTGACGCAGCTCTTCGCCTACCTCCACGCCATGGGCTGGGGGTTCATGCCCACCCGCGTGATGACGCCCAACCTCCTCAACACCTACTGGGCCCTGATCATCCCCTACGTCGCCCTCAGCCTGCCGATCACCACCCTGATCCTGACCAGCTTCTTCCAGCTGATCCCCGACGACCTCGAGGCGGCGGCGACGGTGGACGGCACGACGCGCGTCGGCGCGCTGTTCCGGATCGTGGCGCCGCTGTCGGCGCCGGGGATGGTGACGGCCGGCATCATCGCCTTCGTCAACTCGTGGAACGAGTTCCTGCTGGCCCTGACCTTCAACACCGCCACCACGATGCGCACCGTTCCGGTCGGCATCACCCTCTACCAGGGCGAGTTCGCGTTCCCCTGGGCCGTCATCTCGGCCGCCGTGACCCTGGGCATCGTGCCCCTGGTGGTCCTGATCCTCTCCTTCCAGCAGCGCATCATCAGTGGCCTCACGGCCGGGGGTGTCAAGGGGTGAACGCATGAACGAACCGAGAGTCCGTCCCCGCATCGGGTTCGTCTCGGTGATCCGGCCGGCCTTCAAGGGCGACGGCGCCGCGGCCGCGCGGCGCAGCCTCGACGGGCTCGCCGGCCTCGCCGACGAGCTGGGGTTCGAGCTCGTCGACCTGGGCCGTGCGGTGACCGACGC
>JASBRS010000077.1 GCA_030149325.1 Deinococci bacterium | reverse complement strand
GGCCTGGCGGCGGTAGGCGTTCATGGCGTCGTGGGCGGCGGCGGAGGCAGCTTCGTACCATCCGTGCATGGTGTGCCCTCCTTCAGGGCTGGGAAGCGAGGCTGGGTCCCGGTTCCGCGCCGCACGCACGTCGCGTGGCGCGGAGCTCTAGCGGTTGGCCCAGTGGCGCGGGGTGCGGGGGCGCCGTTCGCCGTCGGCGTAGCCGGCACGGCGCAGGCGCTCGAGCTTGGCTCCACTCCGGTCGACACCGGTGCGGACACGGGCCATCTCGATCAGGAACATGTTGATCATGTCGTCCTCCTCGTGGGACAAGGAAACCTGGGGGTAGGGATGCCAAAAAAGAACTCGGCGAGGGGCTCGCCGAGGACCGACTTCGTGGGTCGGGGGGAGACCTGCCTACGGTCTCCGGTCCGGGATCCCACCGTCCTCGTACGAGCGGCGCCAGGTGATGCCGTGGTCGCCGGCCTCGCGGCGCAGGTCGACCGTGCCGCAGCGCAGCACCTCGGCGTCACGCGACGCACAACCGGATTCGAGCATCGACCTCACCTCCTCGGCGTGGGATGGGGACCTCGGGGTCCCGCTTCGGTACCGCCATCGGCGGTCCGCGGCACGGAGTATAGCAAGGCCTTGCCGACTATGCAAGAGGGTATGCGGATGCTCCGGGGAGGGCCGCCTCAGGGGGCCTCGCCGGACTCGAGCAGCGTCGCCGTCTCGTCGTCGGGGGCGGTCGACAACGCCATGCCGCGCAGCTTCGCGCGGCGCTCCGGCGCGCGCAGCGGCTGCTGGTCGAGCCGGTCGGTGAGCGCCATCATCAGCTCGTAGCTGTGCCCGACCTGGGCGCTCCGTACGATCTCGATATCGGCCGCCACCGCCTCGGTCAGCCGGGGGGCGAGTGTCAGCACCGACAGCCGCTCGCCGCGGAGGAGCGCCAGCGTCAGGTCGGTGCGGCGCCGGCCGTCGCCGAAGCTCACCCTCACGCCCGCGGGCACGGCCGCTCGCAGCACGGCCGCCCGGGTCTCCAGCACGCGATCGTCGAATTCCAGGCCCATGGCGTCATTCTACCTACGCCCCCGACGGCCCCGACGTGAGCGCTGTCGTCGTCCCTAGTACGCCTTGGCGAACACGACCTTGCGCGGGTAGCCGCTCTCGCGTCCGGTGTGCACGCAGCGCGTGCCCTCGGCGCTGGGACCCTCGAGCGGGATGCAGCGCACCGTCGCCTTCGTCTCCTCCTGGATGATCCGCTCGCTCTCGGGATCCCCGCAGTGGGTGGCGTAGACGAAGCCGTGCTCGACCATCTCCTTGAGCTCGTCGTAGCTGTTCGCCTCGAAGGTGTGCTCCTCGCGGAAAACCACGGCGCGGTCGTAAAGCGCCTGGTGGAAGGCCTCGAGCTCCTGGCCGATGGTGTCCGGCAGCGCCTCGAGGCGCACGCTGCGCTTGTCGCCGCTGAGCCGGTCGGCCAGCACGGCCGTGCCCTCCCCCACGTCGCGGGGGCCGAGCTCGACCCGCAGCGGCACGCCCTTGCGCTCCCACTCGTTGAACTTCCAGCCCGGGCTTATGCCGTCACGATCGTCGACCTTGACGCGCACGCCTTGCGAGCGCAGGGCGTCCTCGAGGTGGCGCACCTCGGCCATGACCAGCTCACGCGCATCGCCGTCGTTGGCCCGGTAGATCGGCACCACCACCACCTGGTGCGGCGCCAGCTTGGGCGGCAGGATCAGGCCGCGATCGTCGCCGTGCGTCATGATGAGCGCCCCGATGAAGCGGGTGCTGAAGCCCCACGAGGTGGTGTGTGCGAAGGCCTGCTGGTTGTTCACGTCGTTGAAGGTGATGTCGAAGGCGCGCGCGAAGTTCTCGCCCATGTAGTGGCTGGTGCCGGTCTGCAGCGCCTTGGTGTCGCGCATCATGGCCTCGATGGTGAGCGTCATCTGCGCCCCGGCGAAGCGCTCGCCCTCGGTCTTCTCGCCTCGGATCACGGGCACCGCGCCGAACTGCTCGGCGAAGGTGGCGTAGATGTCGAGCATGCGCCGCGTCTCCTCCAGCGCCTCCTCGGCGCTGGCGTGGGCGGTGTGCCCCTCCTGCCACAGGAACTCGGCCGTGCGCAGGAAGGGTCGGGTGCGCATCTCCCAACGCACCACGTTGCACCACTGGTTGTAGAGCAGCGGCAGGTCGCGGTACGACTGCACCCACTTGCTGTAGAGCTCCCCGAAGATCGTCTCCGAGGTGGGGCGGATGGCCAGGGGCTCCTCGAGCTCCTTGCCGCCGGCGTGGGTGACCACCGCCAGCTCCGGCGAGAAGCCCTCGACGTGCTTGGCCTCGCGCTCGAAGAAGCTCATCGGGATGAGCAGCGGGAACGACAGGTTCTCGTGCCCCGTCGCCTTGAACATGACGTCCAGCTCCCGCTGGATGTGCTCCCACAGGGCGTAGCCGTACGGTCGGATGACGAAGCTGCCCCGCACCGGGCTCAGGTCGACGAGGTCGGCCCGGTAGACGATGTCGTTGTACCAGGCACTGAAGTCTTCCGACTGGGGCGTGAGGGCCTGCGTCTTGGCCATAGCGCCCCAGCTTACCAGGGCGGGGCCGCCGCGCGGCACCGCCGCCCCGCCTCGAGCCTCACGTCACCAGGATGGGCACGTCGCCGTCCAGCAGAACCTGCTCCAGGATGCCGCCGACGACCTCCTCGAGCCAGCGGCTGAACTTGTAGCTGCCCATGAAGACGGCGTCGCAGCCGTGCAGCTCCGCGACCTCCCGCACGGCCTCGGCGACCGGCCCGTGGGCGGAGACGTAGGTGGCCTCGATCCCGAAGCGCTCCAGGTAGGTGCGGGCCCGATCGAGCGGGCTGACGCCGCGCCCGTGCTCCGCGACGGTCATCACCACCGGGCGCAGGTCGCGCCTCACGGCCGCGTAGGCCAGCGCGAACAGCGCCTCCTCCGACTTGATGCCGCCGTCGTAGGCGAGCAGCGGACGGCGCAGTCCGGTGCGTCCGTCGCGTACCACCAGGAGCGGTCGCGGGCAGCGCCGCAGCAGCCCCTTGAGCTCCGGCGCCAGCCTGCGCCCCGCCTCGTCCTCGTCGAACAGCGCGGCCACCACCAGGTCGAGGTAGGCCGCCCGCTGACGCACCTCCCGCACCGGATCGCCGTCGCTGGCAGCGAACTGGCTGGGGACCCCGGCCCTGGAAGCCAGCGCCTCGAGGTGGCGGCGCTCCTCGTCGAGCGCCTCGGGGCTCACCCGCCCGGCGCCGAGCCGCAGGGCGTACAGCGTCGCCCCTTCGGCCCGCGCCAGCGCGATGGCGGTGCGGAGCGCGCGCTCGTCCAGGGGCCGCCCGCGCTGCAGCACCAGGACGGCCTGCACCAGGCTCACCGTCGTACGCTCCCCCGGCGCCGCGGCCCGCGAGGCCGGCAGGAGCTCGTCGGCGCGCTCGTCGGGGTGGAGGCTGCGGGCAGGCGCCAGCCCCGCGGCCACCGCCTGCGACGGCAGGCGCCAGCCGAAGTCGGTCTCCAGGCGGGCGCGGTGCTCGGCCAGGAACAGGTACAGGTCGGTCTCGGTGCGGCCGGCGAAGTCGCGAAGCAGGCCGTGGGCGCGGATGGCGTCGACCACCGGCAGGTAGACCTCGTCGTACCAGTGGGCGACCGCCTCGTCGAAGCGCACCGGCCGGTCCAGATCGATGCCCATGAAGTAGCGGTGCACGCGGATGTGCTCGGCCAGCGCCTGGTACTGACCGGGCGCCGTCACCGTCAGGTCGGCCCCGGGCCGCAGCTCGTCGAGCCCCGTCTCCTCCAGGAAGCCGGCGTACTCCTCCTTGAGGATGAGGTCCTCGGGATCGTCGTCGGGCGAGAGCGGCACGCGGGCGTGGACCGGCGTGACGATCGCCTGGATGCTGGCGGCGCCGAGCTGGCGCGCCACCGACACGCGATGGTTGCCGTCCTTGACGAAGTACGCGTCGCCGATGCGGTAGACCTCGATGGGGGGAACGCCGACCATGCCGGTCATCGCCAGCTTCACGCCCACCCAGCGGTCGCGATCGCTGTCCATGCGCGGCAGGAAGCCGCGGCTGAAGTCCTGGTAGCGATCGACGCTGCCGACGATGGCGCTCAGCGGGATGTCCTCGAGGTGGCGCGCGGCGCTCTCGACGGCGTGCAGGCGGCGCCGCACCTCGTCGTACGGCAGCAGCTCGTGGGGCTGGCCCGAGAGCTGACCGAGCACCGCCTGCACGTCGGCCCGCCGCCGGGCTCGACGGAAGTCCGTCACGGCGGAGGCAGCACCGACGTTGGAGCGATCGACCATGGCCATCATTCTGCCACCGGCAGGTCACGCCACGGTGGCGTGGCACGACCCCCGGCCCGTCCGGAGGCCCCAACGCCCGGCTCGGCGCCGTCTGCTACACTCCTAGGCGTGACGTGGCGAATGATGGGACGCCGCCCTGGACGCGACTGAGCGCACAGCTCGGACGTGTCGAGGGCGCCCATGGTCGGCGCCCTCCTTCTTTGGGTCGCGCTCCCAGCTTCCGCCCACCCACCGGAGGATGCCATGGAGACCGTCGAGATCGACACCGACGCCCGACCCGAGCCCGCACCCGAGACCGAGGGCTCGCACGGGCGCGGCGCCTACTACGCCACCACCCCGATCTTCTACGTCAACGCCGCCCCCCACCTCGGTCACGCCTACACCACCACCCTGGTCGACGTGGTCACGCGCTACCACCGGTTGAAGGGCGACGACACCTTCTTCCTGACGGGGACCGACGAGCACGGCGAGAAGGTCGCCAAGGCGGCCGAGAAGGCGGGGATGACCCCGCAGCAGTACGTCGACGGCGTGGCCGACCAGTTCCGCGCCACCTGGGACCGCCTGGGCATCCGCTACGACGAGTTCATCCGCACCACGGAGGAGCGCCACCAGAAGGTGGTGCGCGAGATCCTGCAGCGCGTCTACGACAACGGCGACATCTTCTACGGCGAGTACTCGGGCCTCTACTGCGTGGGCGCCGAACGCTTCGTCACCGAGAAGGAGATCGTCGACGGCAAGTGCCCCGACTCCGACGACCCGCCGGAGTACCGCACCGAGGCCAACTACTTCTTCCGCATGGAGAAGTACCGGCCGTGGCTGCGCGAGACGCTCGAAGAGAACCCCGACCTGATCCGGCCCGAGCGCTACCGCAACGAGGTCCTGGCGATGCTGCGCGAGCCGATCGGCGACCTGTCGATCAGCCGCCCGCGCAAGCGCGTGCCCTGGGGCATCCCCCTGCCCTGGGACGACGAGCACGTCACCTACGTGTGGTTCGATGCCCTCATCAACTACTACTCGGCGCTGGCCTCGAAGGGGTTGGAGGAGCGCTACTGGCCGTCGGTCGAGCACTTCATCGCCAAGGACATCGTCAAGCCGCACGGGCTGTTCTGGCCGATCATGCTCAAGGCGGCCGGGCTGCCGCTCTACCAGCACCTCAACGTGCACGGCTACTGGCTGGTCAACGAGCGCAAGATGAGCAAGTCGATCGGCAACGTGGTCCGTCCGCTCGATCTGCAGAAGAAGTACGGCAACGATGCCTTCCGCTACTACCTGCTGCGCGACATGAACTTCGGCCTCGACGCCTCGTTCAGCGAGACCGGCATCGCCGAGCGCATCAACTCCGACCTCGCCAACGACCTCGGCAACCTGCTCAACCGCACGCTGGGCATGCTGGCGCGCTACCGCGACGGCGTGGTCCCGGCCGCGGGGGCGTTGGATCCGCTCGATCAGGAGCTCCGGGACGCCTTCACGGCGTTGCCCGCAGAGGTCGGCCGGCTCTTCGACCAGCTGCAGTTCGACCGGGCGCTGGAGACCATCATGGAGGCCGTGCGCAAGGCCAACAAGTACGTCAGCGAGACGGCCCCCTGGGAGCTCGCCAAGGACCCGGCCCGGGCCGAGCGGCTCGACACCGTGCTCAACACCTGCGTCGAGGCGCTGTGCTGCGCCAGCATCCTGCTCGAGCCCGTCATCCCCGGCAAGGCCCGCGAGCTCCGCAAGCAGCTCGGCATCAAGCGCGCACCCTTCGACTACGCCAGCGCCTCCCAGTGGGGGCTGGTGCCGGCGGGCACGCGCACCGCGCCGGCCGAGCCGCTGTTCCCGCGCATCGACCTCGAGGAGCTCGAGCGTGCCATCGCCGAGCCCGAACCCGAGCCGCTGGAGCACCAGGCCGAGATCGCCATCCACGACTTCGGCCGCGTGGAGCTCCGGGTGGTGACCGTGGAGAAGGTCGAGCCGCACCCCAACGCCGACAAGCTGCTGGTCCTCACCGTGCGCATGGGGCCGGAGACGCGCACCGTGGTGTCGGGCATCCGCGCGCACTACGAGCCCGACCAACTGGTGGGCAAGAAGCTCATCCTGGTCGCCAACCTCAAGCCGGTGACGCTGCGCGGGGTGCGCTCGGAGGGGATGATCCTGGCCGCCGAGGACGCCGACGGCAACCTCAGCGTCGCCACGCTCGATCGCGACCTGCCCGACGGCAGCGAGGTGCGCTGAGCCGGGCCGGTCCGCGCCGGGCGGCCCTGCCCGACGTCAGGCCAGCGCCGCCAGCACGCACTTGAGCTGGGCGTAGGGGTAGCGGCCGCCGAGCGCCTCGTACAGCGGCTTGAGCCGCGAGCGCTCCCCGTCGGGGAGCCCTTGGAAGGCCTGCTCCACCTCGTCGATGGCGGCCGCCGGCAGGCCGGTGGCCTCCTCCACCGTGAGATCGCCGCGCCGCACCAGCTCGGCCAGGTGCCCCTCCACCGTGCGCAGCTTGAGGTTGCGCATGGCGGCGACGGCCTCCGGCGCGTAGCCCTCGAGCAGCAGCTCGCGGGTGCGCTCGACGGTGTCGAGGTCGGGGTCGAGCGCTAGGTCGAGATCGGGGTCGAGTTCGCGTTCGACGTCGTCGGGCGGGGGGTCGGGGTCGGCGGGCGCTCGCTCGGCGCCGCCGCGCTCGACGGCTGCGGCTGCGTCCGCGAACAGCGGCCCGCCCTGCGCCGCTCCCGGCTCGGCCGCGGGCCCCGCCGCCCGCGCCAGCACCTCCAGGAAGGCGTCGCCGTAGCGTTCCAGCTTGGCGCTGCCGACCCCCGACACCAGCGCCAGCTCGCCGCGACCGCGCGGCACCCGCTCGGCCATCTGCCGCAGGGTGGCGTCGTGGAAGATCACGTAGGGGGGCACCCCTTGGGCATCGGCCAGCCGCCGCCGCAGCGCCCGCAGCTCCTCGAACAGCTCCCGAGCCTCGGCCGTGAGATCGGCCGCCACGCGCGCCCGGCCGGCCGTACGGCCACGGGCCGCCCGCGCCGCGGGCTCGGGGCTGCGCCGCAACACCAGCGCCTCCTCGCCGCGAAGCAGCGGCCCGCTGCGCGCGGTGAGCTTGAGGGAGCCGTGCCCCTCGCGATCGGTGCCCAGCGCGCCGGCGGCCACCAACTGGCGCAGCACCGCCCGCCACTGCCGTTCGTCGAGCTCGCGGCCGACCCCGAAGGTCGGCAGCCGGTCGTGCCCCAGGCGCTCTACGCGCGGCGTGCGCTTGCCGAGCAGCACGTCGATGAGGTGGCCGGCGCCGAAGCGCTGGCCGGTGCGGGCGGCGGCCGACAGCGCCTTCTGGGCCACCTCGGTGCCGTCGAAGGTCTCGGGGGGCGTCAGGCAGGTGTCGCAGTTCCCGCACGGCCCCCCCAGCTCCTCCCCGAACGCCGACAGCAGCACCTGGCGCCGGCAGCGCGCGGTCTCGCAGAACCCCAGGAGCGCGTCGAGGCGCTGGCTCTCGACGCGCTTGAAGGCCTCGTCCCCGCTCGACTCGGCCAGCATCCGGCGCATGGTGACCACGTCGCCGAGGCCGTAGGTCATGAAGGCGTCGGCCGGCTGCCCGTCGCGGCCGGCCCGCCCGGTCTCCTGGTAGTAGCCCTCCAGGCTGCGGGGGGCATCGAGGTGCGCCACGAAGCGCACGTCGGGCTTGTCGATGCCCATCCCGAAGGCGATGGTGGCCACCACCACCACGCCGTCCTCGCGCAGGAAGCGCTCCTGGTTGCGCTGCCGCGCCTCGGCGTCGAGCCCGGCATGGTACGGGACGGCATCGATGCCGCGCTTCGCCAGCCAGGCGGCGGTGCCGTCGACGCTCTTGCGCGACAGGCAGTAGACGATGCCGGCGTCGCCCTGGTGGTCGCGCTGGTAGAAGTCGAGGAACTGCTGACGGGCGTTCTCCTTGTCGACCACCTGGTAGCGGATGTTGGGCCGGTCGAAGCTGGAGACGAAGCGCCGGGCGCCCTGCAGGTGCAGCCGTTCGAGGATCTCGCGGCGGGTGACGTCGTCGGCGGTGGCCGTGAGCGCGATGCGCGGCACCTCGGGGTAGCGCTCGGCCAACGCCCCCAGGCCGATGTACTCGGGCCGGAAGTCGTGCCCCCACTGCGACACGCAGTGGGCCTCGTCGATGGCGAACAGCGCCAGCCGGCTGCGGTCGAGGAGCGCCAGGAAGCGCTCGGTCAGCAGCCGTTCGGGAGCGACGTAGACGAGATCGAGGCGGCCCTCGACGAGGTCGCGCTCCACCGCCGCCGCCTCGGCGGGCTCGAGCATCGAGTTGAGCGCCGCGGCCCGCACCCCCGCCTGCCGCAGCGCACCGACCTGGTCGTGCATCAGCGCGATCAGCGGCGACACCACCACGCCCACGCCGGGGCGCAGCATCGACGGCAGTTGGTAGCACAGCGACTTGCCGCCGCCGGTGGGCATGAGCACCAGGGCGTCGCCACCGTCCAGCACGTGGCCGACGATCGCCTCCTGGGCACCGCGGAAGTCGGGGTAGCCGAAGCGCTCCTGCAGCAGCCGGCGGGCGGCCGCCAGGTCGGGGGTCGCGCCCGAGCTCAGTCGACCCACTCCCCGGCGCGCATGAGCGGCTCGAGCCGACCGTCGGCGGTCTCGCCGTCGACGTCCATGGTCTCGGACCCGATCATGAAGTCGACGTGGGTGAGCGAATCGTTGAGCCCGGCCGCGCGGCGTTGATCGTCGCTCATCTCCGAGCCGCCGTCGACCGTGGTGGGGTAGGCGCGGCCGAGCGCGATGTGGCTGGCGGCATTCTCGTCGAACAGGGTCTCGTAGAACAGGATGCCGCTGCGGTAGATGGGGCTGGAGACCGGCACCAGCGCGACCTCGCCCAGCCGCCGGGCGCCCTCGTCGGTGTCGAGGATGCGTTCCAGTGCGGCCTGGCCCTTGCCGGCCCGGGCCTCCACCACGCGGCCGCCCTCGAAGCGCAGGCTGAAGTCGTCGATCACCGTGCCGCCGTTGACCAGCGGCATGCTGGCGCGGACCACGCCGTCGACGCGCTGGCTGTGGGGGGCGGTGAAGATCTCCTCGGTGGGGACGTTGGGCAGGAACGGCACGCCGTCGGGGGTGTGCGCCCCGCCGCCCTCCCAACGGTGGCCGTCGGCGAGCCCGACGCGCAGGTCGGTGCCGGGGCCGGTGAAGCGCAGCGCGGCGTAGCGGCGGCCGTTGAGGCGGGCGCCGTTGGCCTCGAGCCGCGCCTTGTGCTCGGCCCAGGCGGCCACCGGGTCGGGGGCGTCGAGCCGCACCGCGGTGAAGATGGCATCCCACAGGCGCGCTACCGCGACCTCGTCGGGTGCGTCGGGGAACACCTTGCGCGCCCAGGCGCGGCCTGCGTAGGCGGCCACGCACCACGCGATGCTGTCGTTCATGGCGTACTCCATGTAGCCGCGGTTGGCGCGCTGCCAGGTGCGGACGTAGGTGGCCCAGCGCTCCGGTTCGGTGCCGGCCAGCAGGTCGGGGTCGTCGCTGGCGATGGAGAGCGAGGCGAAGCCGTCCTGGGCCATGGCCAGGTAGCCGTCGGCGCGCCACTTCGGGACGCGCTCGAAGGTCCCCTCGGGGGCGTGGAGGAAGCGCGCGCGGGTGACGCCCTCGTCGCTCCACGACACCTCGACCATGGGGCAGCCGCGCCGGTAGGCGACCTCGGCGACCTCCCGCACCAGCGGCGCCGCCTCGGTCTGTGCGCGCACCAGCAGGCCCTGACCCGGCTGGAGGTTCAGGCCGGAGGCGACCAGGAGCTCGGCGTAGGCCCGAAGGCGGGACTCGAGGGGGGCGGTCGGCACAGCATCGGAGTCGGTCATGACCCCTCGATGCTACCAGCACCGCGTGAGCGCTCCGGTCGCGCCCCGGCCGTGACCCAGCGCGACGTGGGCACGCCGGGACGTTCGGACACCCTCGTGTCGACCCGGCTCGCATAGGATGGGGGCGAGGTCGCCGCGCCACGACGCGCCGGCTCCTCCACAACTCGACATCCTTCGGGGCAGGGTGAGATTCCCGACCGGCGGTGAGGGGTCGTGCGGCTGCGCCGCACGAAACTCGAGTCCGCGAAGCCCGTGCCAACGGCAGGGCCCGAACCGGTGCGATTCCGGTACCGACGGTGACAGTCCGGATGGAAGAAGGAGGTGAACTGCGCTGCGGCTTCGGCCGGGCGCAGGCACGGATGGCTGCAACGAACGAGGTAACTTCGGCGGACGAGGGTTACATGGCCCGGGCCCTGGAACTGGCCGAGCTGGGCCGTGGCCGCGTGGCGCCGAACCCGATGGTCGGCTGCGTCCTGGTGGCCGACGGTGAGGTGGTGGGCGAGGGCTGGCACCGCGCCGCCGGCCTCCCCCACGCCGAGGCCGAGGCGCTCGCCGCGGCCGGCGAACGGGCCCGCGGGGCCACCGCCTACGTGACGCTGGAGCCGTGCGACCACCACGGGCGCACGCCGCCGTGCACCGAGGCGCTGCTGTCCGCGGGGGTCGGGCGCGTGGTCATCGCCACCCTCGATCCCGACCCGCGGGTCGCTGGCGCCGGCGTGGCGCGCCTGCGCGGCTCCGGCGTCGAGGTCGAGGTGGGGGTCCTGGCCGCCGAGGCCGAGAAGCGCAACGAGGCCTACCTCACCAGCCGCCGCCTGGGGCGCCCGTTCGTGCTGTACAAGACGGCGATGACGCTGGACGGCAAGATCGCCACCCGCACCGGACGCTCGCGCTGGATCACCGGCGAGCGCTCACGCGCGCGCGTGCAGCGCTGGCGCAACGAGCTCGATGCCGTGGCGGTGGGCGTCAACACCGTCCTTCTCGACGACCCGTTGTTGACCACGCGCCTCGACGGCGGACGCACCCCGCTCAAGGTGGTGTTCGACTCGGTGGCGCGCACCCCGCCCGGCGCCCGCCTGTTCGAGCCCGACGCCGCCGGCGTCGACGCCCGCGTGCTGCTGTTCGTCACCGAACGCGCCTCCGAGCGGCGCACCGCCGAGCTCGAGGCGCGCGGCGCCGAGGTGGTGGTGATGCCCGAGGTGCAGGGTCGGGTCGACGTCCGGGCCGCGCTGGCGGCCCTGGACCGGCGCGGCGTCAGCGGCCTGCTGCTGGAGGGCGGCGGCACCCTGGCCTGGGCCTTCTTCGAGGCGCAGGCGGTGGATCGGGTGGCGTGGTTCATCGGCCCCAAGCTGCTCGGGGGCCCGGGCGCCAGCCCCCTGGGCGGCGTCGGGGTGGCGGCCATGGACGAGGCGCTGACGCTGACCGAGATCGCCACCGAGACGCTCGGCGTCGACGTGCTGGTCACGGGACGCGTGCGCTACCCGGCTCCGAGCGCCGGCGTGGAAGGGGCCTGAGGTGTTCACCGGCATCGTCGAGGAGGTCGGGAGGGTGCAGGCGCGCCAGGAGAGCGGCGGCGACCTGCGCCTGCGCATCGCAGCCGAACGGGTGCTGGAGGGGCTGCGCGTCGGCGATTCGGTGGCGGTGGCGGGCTGCTGCCTGACCGCCGTGACGATCGACGAGGGGGGCTTCGAGGTGGAGCTGTCGAAGGAGACGCTGGCGAAGACCGCCCCCCACTGGGAGGTCGGCCGGCGCGTGAACCTGGAGCGCGCCCTGGCGGTCGGCGACCGGCTGGGCGGTCACATCGTCAGCGGCCACGTGGAGGGGGTGGGCACGGTGCTGGCGAAGCGCAGCGAGCCCGGCGCCTTCGTGCTGACGCTGCGCGCCCCCGAGCGCATGGCGCGCTACCTCATCCCCAAGGGCTCGGTCACCGTCGACGGCGTCAGCCTGACGGTGGTCGACGTGGGCGGGCCGTCCGGCAGCAGCGCCACGCTGGGGCCCGCCGACTTCACCCTCGCGTTGATCCCCCACACCCTGGAGGCGACCAGCCTGGCCGAGCTCGAGCCCGGCAGCGTCGTCAACCTGGAGGCCGACACCCTCGCCCGCTACGCCGAGCGCCTGCTGGCGTTCGCGGGCGCGGCCGCCGAGGCGCCCGACGAGGCGGCCCCCGCCGTCCCCCACGAGGAGGTCTGAGGTGAGCGACAGGAATCCCGAGCTGGCCTCGGTCGAGGAGCTGATCGAGGAGCTGCGCGCCGGCCGGCCGCTGGTGCTGGTCGACGACGAGGACCGCGAGAACGAGGGCGACCTCATCATCGCCGCCGAGAAGGTCGACGCCGACAACCTGGCGTTCGTGATCCGCAACACCGGCGGGGTGGTGTGCCTGGCCCTGACCGACCAGCAGGCCGACCGACTCGACCTGCCCCCCATGGTGAGCCACAACACCTCCTCGCGGGGCACCGCCTTCACCGTCTCGATCGAGGCGCGCGAGGGCGTCACCACCGGCATCAGCGCCTTGGATCGCGCCACCACCATCCGCGCCGCGATCCGCGACGGCGCCACCGCTGCCGACCTGGCGCGCCCTGGTCACGTGTTCCCCCTGCGCGCGCGTCCCGGCGGCGTGCTCCGGCGCGCCGGTCACACCGAGGGCGCCGTCGACCTGTGCGTGCTGGCGGGCATGAAGCCGGCGGCCGCGCTCTCGGAGCTGATGCACGACGACGGCACCATGATGCGCCTGCCGGCCATCCTGGAGTTCGCGCGCGAGCACGGCCTCAAGGTGGGCGCCATCGCCGACCTCATCGCCCACCGCCTCCGCAAGGGGGTGTTCGTGCGGCGCGTCGACGCCGCGCGGCTTCCCACCCCCTGGGCCGAGTTCACGGTGGTCGGTTACAAGGACGAGCTCAACGACAACGAGCACCTGGCGCTGGTGCTCGGCGACGTCGACGACGGCGAGCCGGTGCTGGTGCGCATGCACTCGGAGTGCCTCACCGGCGACGCCCTGCACAGCCTGCGCTGCGACTGCGGCTCGCAGCGCGATGCCGCCCTGCAGGCCATCGCCGAGGCGGGCCGGGGCGTGCTGGTGTACCTGCGCCAGGAAGGACGCGGCATCGGCCTGCTCAACAAGATCCGCGCCTACCGACTGCAGGACGAGGGCGCCGACACCGTCGAGGCCAACGAGAAGCTCGGCTTCGCACCCGACCTGCGCGACTACGGCATCGGCGCCCAGATCCTGGCCGACCTGGGGGTGCGCGAGCTGCGGCTGCTCACCAACAACCCCCGCAAGGTGGCGGCGCTGCAGGGGTACGGCATGCACATCGTCGAGCGCGTCCCGCTGCACGCCGGCCACAACCCCCACAACGAGCGCTACCTGAGCACCAAGGTCGCCAAGCTGGGCCACCTGCCCGACTGACGGGGGTGCGAACCCCGGCCGCCGCCGGGGTGCGCACCCCTTCCCATCTCCGTCCGAGACGCCGTCCGCCTGCGGCACGGGCATCCGCCGACGCGCGCAGACCGCATCCGTGCTTCACTGGAGGCAGAGGAGACGCCTTCCAGGCAGGGCCCGGGCCCCGTGTGGGGTCGACGGCACGGGGCCCGGGCCCGCTCGTCCCACGAGGACGGGGGTGGACCTTGGAGCGGTTCGAGGACCGACGTGCAGCAGGCGCGGCGCTGGCCAGGGAACTCACGGCCTACGCCGCCCGGGACGACGTGGTGGTCCTGGGCCTCCCCCGCGGCGGGGTGCCGGTGGCCGCCGAGATCGCCCGGGCGCTGGCGGCCCCCCTCGACGTGCTGGTGGTGCGCAAGCTCGGCGTGCCGGGGCACGAGGAGCTGGCCATGGGCGCGCTGGCGTCGGGTGGCACCCGCATCCTCAACGACAGCATCGTGCGCGAGCTGGGCATCCCCGCGGCCGTCGTCGAACGCGTCACGGCCGCGGAGGGCGCGGAGCTGTCGCGCCGCGAGCGGCTGTTCCGGGGCGACCGGCCCCCGCTCCGCCTCGACGGCCTGACCGTGGTCCTGGTCGACGACGGCATCGCTACGGGCGCCACCATGCGCTCGGCGGTGGCGGCCCTGACCGCCGACGGTCCGGCCACCGGCCGCCCCGCGCGGGTGGTGGTGGCGGCCCCGGTCGCCGCCCCCGAGGCCGTGGCGACCCTGCGGCAGATGGCCGACGAGGTCGTGACGCTGGCGACGCCGGCGGCGTTCCTGGCGGTCGGCCGCTGGTACCGGAACTTCCCGCAGATCTCCGACGACGAGGTGCGGTGGCTCCTCGACCTGCACCGCCGGGAGCGCGCCCCCGGCGCTCCCACCGGTACGGCTGGCCGGCCGTGATCGGCGGAGGCCCGGCGAACGGGCCCGCCCACGGCGCGCCCGGGCGCGGTCGGGAGGTCGTGCTGGACCTCAGCGGGGTGCGGCTACCGGGGACCCTGACGGTACCCGACGACGCCGTCGGGGTGGTGGTGTTCGCCCACGGCAGCGGCTCGAGCCGGCTCAGCCCGCGCAACCGCGCCGTGGCCGCGGCGCTGCAGCAGCGCCGGCTCGCCACCCTGCTCTTCGACCTGCTGCTGCAGGACGAGGACGCCGGCGGCCCCGGCGCGCGCTTCGACATCCACCTGCTCACCCGGCGCCTCCAGGACGCCGTGACCTGGCTCCGGGAGGGCGGTGAGGCGCCCGGCAGGATCGGCCTCTTCGGCGCCAGCACCGGCGCCGCCGCCGCCCTGCTGGCGGCCGCGGCGATGCCCGCGGAGGTGGCGGCGGTGGTGTCGCGCGGCGGCCGCCCCGACCTGGCGCTGCCCCGCCTGGGGGCGGTGCGGGCACCCACCCTGCTGCTGGTCGGGGGCAACGACCGCCAGGTGCTCGAGCTCAACCGCACCGCGCTGGCGAGCCTGACCTGCCCCAAGGAGCTGCGCGTGATCCCCGGCGCCGGCCACCTCTTCGAGGAACCGGGCGCGCTCGAGCGCGTCGCCAGCCTGGCCGGGAGCTGGTTCCTCGAGCACCTGAGCGCTCCCCCCGGAGACCGCGCGTGAGCGCGGCCGCTGCGGTGCGCAGCTTCGACCACACCGGCGACGTCGGCTTCGAGGTGGTGGCCGCCGACCTGCCGGCCCTGTTCGACGGCGCCCGGCGCGCGGTGCTCGCCGAGCTGATGACGCGGCCGCCACGCGGCGGCGACGAGCGGCTGGCCCTCGAGCTGGAGGCGCACGGGCTCGAGCGCCTGCTGCTGCGCTGGCTCGACGAGGTGCTGTTCCTGGTGCAGACGCGCGCCCGCGTGCCGACCGGCGGCCGGCCGCGACTGCGGCCCGCGGGGTCCGCCGACGGGAGCTGGCGCCTCGACGCCGAGCTGACGCTGACCCCCCTCGATCCGGTCGCCCACGGCTGGCGCGGAGAGGTCAAGGCGGCCACCTACCACGGGCTCGAGCTCGCGCGCGACGGGGAGCACTGGCGCGCCCGGGTCGTCCTCGACGTGTGAGGCCAGGGAGGACGCCATGGTCCACGAGGGGTTCGAACGCATCGGGCGGCATGCCTACCGCATCCCCCGCCACGGCGCCATGCGCGTGGACGCCGTCTTCTACGCCTCGGCGGCGGTGCTGGAGATGCTCGAGCAGGAGGCCTTCGCGTCGCTGTCGCAGCTCGTCAACGTGGCCTGCCTGCCGGGCATCGTCGAGCCGGCGCTGGCCATGCCCGACCTGCACTGGGGCTACGGCTTCCCCATCGGCGGGGTGGCCGCCTTCGACCCCGCCGACGGCGGCGTGGTGAGCCCGGGCGGGGTGGGCTACGACATCAACTGCGGGGTCCGGTTGCTGGCCTCGGGGCTGGTCGAGGAGGAGCTCGAGCCCGTCGCCGACGCCCTCGCCGACGCGCTGTTCGCGGCCGTTCCCAGCGGCATCGGATCGCGGCGGCAGGCCTTGCGGTTGGACGCGGCCGAGCTCCGGCGCCTGCTGGCCGAGGGCGCGCCGTGGATGGTCGAGCACGGCTTCGGCGAGCCCGACGACCTCGAGCGCTGCGAGTCCGGCGGCTGCTTGATGGGCGCCGATCCCGAGCAGCTCTCCCCGCGGGCGATCGAGCGCGGCCTGCCGCAGCTCGGCAGCCTCGGCAGCGGCAACCACTTTCTCGAGGTGCAGACGGTCGACGAGGTCTACGACGCGGCCGCCGCCGAGGCCATGGGGCTGGCGCCGGGCACCGTCACCGTCCTGATCCATACCGGCTCGCGCGGGCTCGGGCACCAGGTCTGCACCGACTTCGTCGAGCGCTTCCTCGACGCGCTCCCGCGCTTCGGCTTCGAGCTGCCCGACCGGCAGCTGGCGGCGGCGCCGGTGGCGAGCCCCGAGGGGCGTGCCTACCTCGGCGCCATGGCCGCGGCGGCCAACTTCGCCTTCGCCAACCGCCAGCGCATCACCCACGCCGTGCGCGAGGCCTTCGAGGCGGTCGGCCTCACGCCGCGCCGTCACGGGCTGCGCGTGGTCTACGACCTGGCGCACAACAACGCCAAGCTCGAACACCACCGCGGGCGCGAGCTGCTGGTCCACCGCAAGGGTGCCACGCGGGCGTTCCCCCCGGGCCATCCGGAGCTGCCCGAGGTCTACCGCAGCGTCGGCCAGCCGGTGTTCGTGCCGGGCGACATGGGGCGGTATTCCTACGTGCTGGTGGGGACGGAGACGGCGATGCAGGCCACCTTCGGCTCGAGCTGCCACGGCGCCGGCCGACGCCTTAGCCGACATCGGGCCAAGAAGCTGGCGCGCGGGCGCGACCTGCTGGGCGAGCTCGAGGCGCAGGGCGTGCGGGTGCGGGCGTCCAGCCGCGCCACCGTCGCCGAAGAGATGCCCGAGGCCTACAAGGACGTCACCGATGTCGTCGACACCGTGCACGAGGCCGGCATCGGACGCAAGGTCGCGCGCCTGCGGCCGCGCCTGGTGATCAAGGGCTGAGGGCCTCTCAGGCGCGCGCCCGTCGCAGCGCGCCTTGGTCCAGCGCTCGGGCGAAGCGCAGCACCTCGGGGCGCCGGCCCGAGAACACCGGACGGCGGTAGCCGACGCGCTGGAGGGTCTCGCGCAGGTAGCGGTCGGTCGCCAGCACGTCAACGTAGGGGCCGACGGTGGACGCCATCAGCAGGTCGACGAGGTCGCTGGGGCGGGCGTCGCGCTCCCGGTCGAGCGACCGGAACGCCGTCAGGCGCACCAGCAGTTGCCCGAACGGGAGTGCCCGCACGCCCTCGGCCTCGAGCCCGAGGCGGTCCCCCACCAGCTCCCGCAGGCGTTGACAGCGTTGGAAGAAGCCGCCCTGCAGAGGCTGTTCGAGCAGGTCCTGGAGGGGCTCCGTCGTTGCCGCCAGGCTCCAGTCGCCGCGGGTCGTCAGCAGGTCGCGCCGATCGAGGCCGCCGCGCCGCGCCTGGCGCGCGACCACCTCCTGCCAGGGGCGGACCCAGCGTCCGTCGGAGAGCTCCCCGAACAGCGCCTGCAGCGTCGGCAGGAGGTAGCCGCCGCGCGTCTCCAGGACGTGGAAGGGGCTCGGCGGCACGCGCGGGCGCGTCGCTCGCGGGCCGTCGCGGGCCGCGAGCAGGGCGCGGTGCAGCGTACCGAAGGGTTCGTGGCTGCCCTGGCCCAGCAGGTGCTTGGCGATGCGCGAGGCGTAGTTCTGGTCGAGGTAGACCAGCATGGCGCCGCCGCTAGCCCGCCGCCTCCGGATGGAAGCGCTCGCCCGACTCGGCGCGCCGCACCAGGCCCTCGGCCGGAGCGAAGCGCGCGCCGTGGCGCTGTTCGAGCGCCCGCAAGCGCGTCACCAGCTCGCCCGCGCCCAGGCGGTCGGCGTAGAAGAACGGACCCCCCAGGAAGGGCGGGAAGGCGAAGCCGTGGACGGCTCCCACGTCGCCGTCGACGGGCGTGCGCAGGATGCCCTCGTCGAGGCAGCGCACCGCCTCGTCGACCATCGCCAGCAGCAGCCGCTCCTGCAGTTCGGCTCCGGGGAGGCTGCGGCGCGCGCCCAGACCCGCCACCGCGTACACGTTGGGGTCGACCTCGGCCGTGCGTTTGCCGTTGCGGTAGCGGTAGAAGCCCTTGCCCGCCTTGCGGCCGCGGTAGCCGGCCGCGACCAGGCGCGCCAGCAGGTCGTCGTCGGGGAGCCCGCGGGCGGCGAACAGCTCGGCCATCACGTTGTGGATCTTGGCGCCGACGTCGATGCCCAGCTCGTCGAGCAGCGCGAACGGCCCCAGCGGGAAGCCGGCGCCGGTGAGGGCGGCGTCGAGGTCGGTGATGCCGGCGCCCTCGTGGAGGCAGGCCAGCACCTCGGCCATGAAGCGCGACAGCACGCGCGTGGTGTAGAAGCCGGGGCCGTCCCCGACGGTGATGACGGTCTTGCCCTGACGCAGCCCGACCTCCACCGCGGTGGCCGCCGCCCAGTCGGCGGTGGCGTCGGTGACGATCACCTCGAGCAGGGCCATGCGCGGGACCGGCGAGAAGTAGTGCATGCCGAGCACCGCTTCGGGGCGCTCGGCGGCCTCGGCCAGCCGGGCGATGGGGATGGCGGAGGTGTTGGAGGCGAAGACGTGGCGCGGCCCGGTGACGGCCTCGACGGAGCGCAGCACCTGGCGCTTGAGGTCGACGTCCTCCAGCACCGCCTCGATGGTGAGGTCGGCGGAGGCCAGCGCGGCGTCGTCGTCGACCAGCGCGATGCGCTCCAGCGCGCGGTCGCGTTCGAAGGCGGTGATGCCCTTGCCGACGCGGCGCGACAGCCCGCGGTGGACGCGCCCCTTGCCCTGCGCCGCCAGCGCCAGCTCGCGGTCCTTGAGGAGCACGTTCAGGCCGTTCTCGGCGCTCACCTGCGCGATGCCCGCGCCCATCAGGCCGGCGCCGATGACCGCAACGGTAGCGACGGGCTCGGCCTCGGCCCGCTCGAGGAAGGGGTTCTTGCGCGCCGCGTTCTGAGCGAAGAAGAGGTGGATGAGGGCGCGCGCCTCGGGCGTGAAGAGCAGCTCGGAGAAGGCGGCGGCCTCGGCCGCCAGGCCGGCCTGCCGGCCCCCCTCCACACCGCGTCGCATCGCCTGCAGGATGCGCGGCACGGCGGGGTAGTGGCGTCCGGCCTCGGCCGCCTTGCGTCCGGCCGTGCGCCACACCAGCGGTCGGGCCAGGCCAGCGTCCTGCAGCCGCTCTAGCGGGCTGCGCCGGGGGCTCGGCCGGCGCCAGCCGCCCTCGGCCAGGCCCCGGGCCACGCGCATCGCGGCGTCCAGCAGGCTCTCCCTGGGCACGGTGAGGTCGACGAGCCCCATGCGCCGCGCCGGCCGCGCGTACACGGTGCGTCCGGTCATGGCCAGGTCGAGCGCGGGGGCCAGGCCCACGCGATCGGGCAGACGTTGCGTGCCGCCCAGGCCGGGCATCAGGCCGAGCCGCACCTCGGGCAGGGCGAAGCGCGTCGAGGGGTGGTCGCTGGCGACGATGGCGCGGCAGGCCAGGGCGAGCTCGAGCCCGCCCCCCATGCAGGCGCCGTGGACGGCGGCAACCACCGGCGTGCGGGACGCCTCCAACCGCGCCAGCAGGGCGTGGCCCTCGAGGATGGCGGAGCGCACGGGCTCGGGACCCTCGAACTCCAGGAAGGCGCGGATATCGGCGCCGGCGGCGAAGGCGCGCGGCGCGCGGCTGGCCACGACGGCGGCGAGCACGCCGGGGTCGCCCTCGATCTCGTTCAGCAACTCGCCGAAGCGCGCCAGCAGGCCGGCATCGAGGGTGGGCAGGGCGGCGCCGTCGGGGTCGATCCATACCACAGCGACGCCGCCAAAGCGTTCCAGCTCCAGGCGGCTCACGCGGGCCTCCTCGGATCGGCGGAGGCGGCCGCAGCACGGGCCGCCCTCATGCCGGGCGCTCCAGCAGCATGGCGTGCCCCTGCCCGCCGGCCGCGCAGGCGGTGACCAGCGCCAGCTGGCCCCCCTCGTGCTCGAGGCGGTGCACGGCGGTGTTCACCAGGCGCGAGCCGGTGGCGCCGAAGGGGTGGCCCAGCGAGACCGAGCCGCCCCAGGGGTTGACCTTGTCCAGGTCGACGTCGGCCACGCGCGAGGCGCGGCCCAGGGAGTCGCGGGCGAAGGCGTCGGACTCCAGCGCCGCCAGCACCGCCAGCACCTGACCGGCGAAGGCCTCGTGGATCTCGATGACGTCGAGGTCGGCCCAGCTCAGGCCGTTGCGCTCGAGCAGGCGCGGCACGGCGTAGGCCGGTCCGAGCAGCAGCTCGTCGCCGGGGTCCTGGGCGACGAACACGAAGTCGCGCACGCGGGAGCGCACCGGCCGCCCCTCGGCGCGCGCCCGCGCCTCGTCCATCAGCAGGGTCACGGCGGCGCCGTCGGTGAGCGGGCTGGCGTTGCCCGCCGTGACGGTCCCGAAGGGCTTGACGAAGGCGGGCTTCAGCGCCGCC
Source organism: Deinococci bacterium (assembly GCA_030149325.1). GTDB lineage: Bacteria > Deinococcota > Deinococci > Deinococcales > Trueperaceae > JASBRS01. Next base: position 7,017 of record JASBRS010000077.1, on the reverse strand, counting down.
AGCCGCTCGAGCGAGCTGTCCTCGCGGATGCCGTCGTCGGACGCGAGCGCTTCGAAGCGCCTGGGCGCCGTCACCGGCGTGATCTCCTCGCCCAGCAGGCCGTCGGCTCGAGCCCGGGCTGCGCCCTGGTGCGAGCGCAGGGCGTAGGCGTCCTGCGCCTCGCGCGTGATCCCGAAGGCGGCGGCCAGCCGGTCGGCGCTGCGCCCCATGCTCTCGCCGGTGCTGAACTCGGCGATGGCGGGCGCCTGCGGCAGCAACTGGCGGGGCTTCAGCCCCGCGAAGAAGCGCCGCCATTCGAGGGGGCTGCGGTACTTGCGGGCCTCGAAGAAGCGCCGCCGGACCTCGCGCGTGAAGCCGATGGGCACGTCGCCCAGCATCTCGACGCCGCCGCCCAGCACGGCTCCGGCGCCGCCGGCGGCGATCATCATGGCGCCGTCGGCGATGGCGCGGCTCGAGGAGATGCACGCCATGGTGACGGTGTGCGCGGGCACGCGGTCGGGGACGCCGGCAGCGAGCGCGGCGTCACGCGCGACGTTGCTGGTGGCGGCGTTCTGGATCACCGAGCCCATGACCACCGCGTCGAGCGTCGCAGGGTCGAGGTCGGCGCGCTGCAGAACGCCCCGGATCGCCATGCGGGCGAGGTCGTAGGCGATCAGGTCGGCGTAGCCGCCGCCCGCTCGCAGGAAGGGGATGCGGCTGCCGTCGACCACGGCGACCGACTTTGGACTCGGTACAAACATCGCCCCAGTCTAGCGCCTACGCGGCCCCCGCGGGTCGCCGCGGCCCGCCCCCCGGACAAACCCCGCGACCGGGCCGCCGCGACCTACGCCGCCGACGGGTCCTCCTGCATCATGCCGAAGAGGTTGCCCTCGGTGTCGCGGCAGTAGGCCATGTACCCGACCCCCGGCACCGGCTGGCGCCCGCGCTCGACCTTGCCACCCGAGGCGAGCACCCGCTCCAGCGCGGCGTCCAGGTCGTCGACGGCGGCGGTGTTCACGACGCCCTGCACCAGCTCGTTGTACGGCAGGATGCCGCCGTCGATGCCGGGCGTGCCCTCCTCGCCGGTCCCGACCAGGAGGTAGCGCATGGGCCCCTCCCAGCCGCGCACCGTCCAGCCGAACACGGTCTCGTAGAAGCGCCCCGCCCGCTCCAGGTCATGCGCCGGGACCTCGAAGTGGATCACGCGTCCCATGCCTGCTCCTTCCGCCGGCGATCAGCTTCGCGGCGCCGGCAACCGCTCCAGTTCCTCCTGCAGGTCGGTGGTGGCGCGGGCGCCGTCGTCCTCGAGCAGCACGTCGATCTCGCTGCGCACCCCGAAGTGCGGGAAGTACACGCCCGGCTCGATGGTCACACCCAGGCGCGGCAGCAGCCGGCGCCGGTCGCAGGTCTCGAAGTCGTCGAGGTGCACCGCCTCGCCGTGCGTCCGCCGCGTCCCCAGGCTGTGCCCGGTGCGGTGGATGAAGGCGTCGTCGCCGTAGCCGCGCTCCGCCAGCAGGTCGCGCGCCACCCGGTCGATCTCGCGCCCCTCCGGCCGCCGCCCGTCGGCGAAGGCGTCGGCGATGGCGCGGAAGGCGGCGTCGCGGGCATCCTTCACCGCCTCGAAGGCGCGCAGCAGCTCGGCCGAGGGCTCGCCGCACACCCCCATCCAGGTCACGTCGGCGTACGGCGCGTCGGCCTCCGGGAGCTTCGCCCACAGATCGATCAGCACCACGTCGCCGGCACGCAGGGTGGCGTCCTGACCGGCGCGCGGCACGTAGTGCGGGTCGCCGGCATGGGCGCCGAAGCTGACGTTGGCGGGGTGGTCGTAGACCAGGCCGCGCTCGGCGAACGCCTCCACGATGACGGCCTGCACCTCGGTCTCGGTGACCGGCAGCTCGAGCCCGACGCGCTCGCGCAGGAAGCCGAAGGCCCGGTCCTTGGCAGCCAGCACCGCCTCCGCCGCCTCGAGGTGGGCGTCGATCTGCGCGTCGGACCACACCTCGAGCGCCTGCGCCACGTCGCCCGACGGCACCACCTCGACGCCGAGGCTGCGCACCAGCTCGAGGGTGCCGGCATCGACCGCGCCCACGTAGGGGTTGTCGCCGTTCGGCGAGTACTCCATCGCCAGGCGACGGTGCCCCGCGACCAGCGCGCGGAGCTCGGCCTCGAGGCTGGCGCGCCCGCTGTAGGCGCGCACCTCGAACGGCAGGGGCGGGATCGAGCCGCGCTCGATGGCGTGCACCAACAGCACCGGCTCGCCCTCCCGCGGCACCAGCAGGAACACCCGCCGCGACGCCACGCCGCCGTCCAGGAGCGGGGCGATGCGGGCGCGGGCGGTGGGGTTGGAGCCCCGGAAGTCGTAGAGCAGCCAGCCGTCCAGGTCGGCCGCGCGCAGCGCGGCTCGGGCCGTGGCGATCCAATCGACGGAGGCCGTCGCCACCGTAGGTCGCGTGGGGTCAGGTTCCATGCGTCAGTCTAGCGGGCGCACCCGGCGCTCGCCCACGTCAGTAGACGAACTCGTCGATGGCGTAGAGCGCCACCGTGGCCGCCGGCACCGCCCGCCGGGCGGCCGCGCGCAGGCGCGCGAGCTGGGCGTCCCGCGCCTCCGGCGCCAGCGGACGCACCCCGTCGCGCTCGGCCTGGGCACGGTAGACCGAGCCCGGCTGCACCACGAAGGGCGAGAGGTAGACCAGGTCGCCCGCGGCGAGCGGCAGCCGCGCCAGCACCGCCTCGCTCTCCTCGACGTGCCGGTCCGCGAAGCGCTCCCCGCCCACCCCCACCATGAGGATGACCGAGACGGCCAACCCGGCCGCCTTGAGGGTGTCGACGAGCAGGGCGGCGTCGTCGGGCGTGCCGGGCTTGTTGAGGTAGGCGAGCAGCTCGCGCGAGCCCGTCTCGAGCCCCAGCGTCACCCGATCGAGTCCCAGCTCGGCGAGCTCGCGCCAGGCCGACAGCGGCTTGCGCTCGCCCCCGAAGACGTCGACGAAGCTGGCGATCCCGCGCTCGGGGAACACCTCCCGCACCACCTCGAACAGCGGGGCCAGGCGGGCGTTGGACAGCACCAAGGCGTTGCCGTCTCCCAGGAACACGCCGTCGCGGGCGTCGGCCGCCGCGCCCAGGAGCTCGCGCACGGCGCGCGCGTGCTCCGCGAAGGCCTGCGGCTCGCGCACCTGGAAGGGGCGGTCCTGGTAGAAGGTGCAGAAGGTGCAGCGGTTCCACGAGCAGCCGTAGGTGGCCTGGAGCACCACCGCTCCGTACTGGTCGGGCGGCAGGATGCTGACGGGCTGGTAGGTGGCCAGGAAGCGCTGCCGCTCGGCGACGAGCCGCTCCGGCGTCCAGCGGCCGATGCTCCGGAGCCGATGCGTCAGCTCCGCGGCCTCCGACGGCGACAGCTCCCGCCAGCGATGCGCTCCCTCCGCACGTCGGAGCCGCCCCTCGGCGAGCGCGCGCTCGGCGGCGGCGGCCACCTGTCCGGCGTGGCGGAAGTGCGTGTCGGCGTCCGACGCATCGACGCGCCAGCGCCGCCGGACCCCTTCGACGGTGCGGCGGCCGAACACGTCGGAGGCCAGCGAGCGCTTGTAGGTCCGCCCGCCGACCACCCAGGTCTGGGGCCGGCCCTCGAGATCGAAGGTCACCACCTCGCTGCGGTCGCGGCTCAGGGTGGTGGCCCCGGGCCCGAGCGACACCAGGAAGGGCGCTCCCTCGGAGGCGGTCGCGGTCGTCACGACCCCATGCTAGCGCCCGGCCACGCCGCGCCTGCAGCCCGGGGCTAGCCGTCGGCGGCCGCGGCCGCCGAGAAGGCGCCCGAGAGCACCTTCAGGTCGAGCTCCGCCGTCGCCGGCACCACCCGGTGGGCGGCGGCCAGACGCGCCGGCTCCCCCACCCCGACCGCGGCCATGCCGGCGCCGCGCAGCGCCGCTACCCCGGCCTCGGCGTCCTCCACGCCGACGCAGTCGTCGTCGAGCACCCCCAGCGCCTCGGCGGCGCGCTGGAACACCTCGGGGTCGGGCTTGCCCCGACTCACCAGGCCGGCATCGACCACCACGTCGAAGGCGTCGGCGATGCCGAGGCGCTGGAGCACGGCGGGCGCGTTGCGGCTCGCCGACGCCACCGCCGTCCTCAGCCCCGCCGCGCGCACCTCGGCCAGCAGCTCCGGCACGCCGGGCAGCAGGTCGCGCGGCGTGATCCCCTCGATGCGGCGCTGGTAATCGCGGTTCTTCTCGTCGGCCAGGCGCGCCTTGTCGTCGGCCGAGAGCTCGAGGGAGCCGCGCTCGAGGATGCGTTCGAGCGAGTCCATGCGCCCGACCCCGCGCAGCTCCTCGTTGACCTCGCGGTCGAAGGGCACGCCCAGCCGGTCGGCCAGCGCCTGCCACGCCTGGTAGTGGTACTCGGCGGTGTCGGTCAGCACGCCGTCGAGGTCGAACAGCACCGCGCGCAGGCGGCGCCGGTTTGACGCCACCGCGGTCTGTCCGGGGCGGAGCTCGAGCGGCTCGAGCCGGTGCCGAACCGTCAGCGGCTCGCCCTCCAGCAGCCGGTAGCTCGTCTCCTCCCGGCCGATCGTCAGCTCCAGCCGGCGCCCGCGGAACGTCAGCCGGAAGCGCAGCTTCCGCCAGCCCGGCGGCAGCCGCGGCACGAACGACAGCTCCCCGCCGCGCGTGCGCATGCCGGCGAAGCCCGCCAGCACCGCCAGGTAGCTGCCCCCCATGGCAGCGGTGTGGACGCCGTCCTTGACGTTGCCGTTGACGTCGTCGAGGTCCATGCGCGCGGTGCGCGCGAAGAACTCGGCCGCCTGCTGCAGCCGTCCCAGGCGCGCCGCCACGATGCCGTGGACGCACGGCGACAGCGAGGAGTCGTGGGTGGTGAGGGGCTCGTAGAACTCGAAGTCGCGGCGCACCTCGGCGCGGTTGAAGTGGTCCTCGCGCAGGTACAGCGCCAGCACCACGTCGGCCTGCTTGAGCACCTGGTGGCGGTAGATGTCGAGCGGGTGGTAGTGGAGCAACAGCGGCCGGCGCTCGGGAGCGAGCGCCTCGGCCGACCACGGCACCTTGTCGAGGAAGCTGTCGTCCTGCGGGTGGACGCCCAGCTCGCGGTCGAACGGCAGCTCCATGCGCTCGGCCGCGTCGGCCCAGGCCGCGGGCTCCCCGGCCGCCAGCTCGAGGCCCTGCCGGAGCTCCTCCCAGCGGGTCGGGTCCTCCTCGGCCAGGCGCTCGGCGACGCGCGCCGCGAAGCGCAGGTGCTCCTGCGCCATCAGGTTGGTGTAGAGGTTGTTGTCGACCAGCGCGGTGTACTCGTCGGGTCCGGTGACGGTGTGGAGGCAGAAGCGGCCGCCGCGGCGGGGCGCGTAGCTGCCCCGGGACAGCCAGAAGCGTGCCGTCTCGAACAGCATCGCCGCGCCTCCCTGCCACAGCAGGTCGACGTCGCCGCTGGCCTCCAGGTAGCGCTCGAAGGCGTAGGCGATGTCGGCATCGATGTGGAGCTGCGCGGTGCCGGCCGGGAAGTAGGCCGACGCCTCGTCGCCGTCGATGGTGCGCCAGGGGTAGAGGGCGCCGCGGTGCGACAGCTCGGCGGCGCGCCGGCGGGCGGCGTCGAGCCCGCGGATGCGGTGCTCCAGCATCGCCCTCGCCACCGCCGGCCAGGTGTAGAGGAAGAACGGCAGGACGTAGACCTCGGCGTCCCAGAAGAGGTGCCCCTCGTACCCCGGACCCGACAGGCCCTTGGCGGCGATCGACGCCGAGCCGTCGCGGGAGGTGCCCTGCAGCAGGTGCAGCGCGCCGAAGCGCAGCGACTGCTGCACGGCGTCGTCGCCCTCGATCTCGACGTCGCAGCGCTCCCAGAAGGCCTCGAGCTCGCGGCCGTGCTCGTCGGCCAGCCGCGCGAAGCCGGCGGCCAGGGCGGCCTCCGCCTCGGCGCGGCTGCGTGTGGCCAGCTCGTCGACCGGGGCGTGGCGCCCGTCGACGTAGGCGACGACCTTCTCCAGCACCACGGTCTCGCCGGCGCCCGCGCGCACCGGCCACGCCAGCAGCACCCGGTCGTCCTCGACGCGCCCGCCCGCTTCGGCGGCGGTGCCGCCGGCGAGCCGGTGATCGGCCGAGCAGGCGAGCTGCAGGCCGCTGTGCGGGGCGCGCTGCTCGATCGTCAGCAGGGTGCCGCGGCGCTCGGAGCCGACGCTCACCAGCACGCGGCCGCCGAGCTCGCCTCCTGAGCGCGGGTCGTGCTCGTCGACGGCGTTCTCGACGCGCCCGTCGACGCTCGAGCGCAGTTCCAGGTCGGCGTCCGCGTCGAGCGGCGTGACGCGGTAACGCAGCGCCGCCACGTGCGTTCGGGCCAGCGACACCAGGCGCTCCATCACGATGTGGACGCGCCGGCCCCCGGGTGCGCGCCACACCAGCTCGCGCGTGAGGATGCCGGTCCGCAGGTCGAGCACGCGCTGGTAGCTCTCCAGCTCGCCCACCGTGAGGGCGAAGCGCTCGCCGTCGACGAACAGCTCCAGGCCCAGGGCGTCGGTGACGTTCAGCAGCGTCTGGCTCTTGCGCGCCAGGCCGTAGGCGTCCTCGGGGTAGCGGATCTCGCCCGTCTCGTGGAAACCGTTGAGGTAGGTCCCGCGAACCGACGCGCCGACGGCGGGATCGAGGCCCTCCTCGAAGGCGCCTCGGATGCCGAGGTAGCCGTTCCCCAGCGCGAACACGGACTCCGAACGCCGGCACGTCGCGGGATCGAACGACGTCTCGCGGACGGACCAGGGCTCGATGGGGTAGAGCGGCGACGTACCTCGGACCATGCTTCCTCCACATCGCCACGCCGAACGGCGGGCGCCTGCCGCCTCGGCGGCAGGGCCATGCTAGCCCGCACCGGGGACCGGGTGGCAAGGGCGGGCCGCGGACGCTCCGCGGGCCCCCGGGCCCGCGAGCGCCGACGCGGCGTCGAGAGCTGCCGCTAGTAAGTTCCGGTTAGGCCCTGCGGGCCTGGTTGTGGGTTGGTAGGGTCGCCTGGTCGGGATTCCGGCGGAACGAGCGGCCGCTGTGGGGCCTTCGGGTTGCC
>JASBRS010000072.1 GCA_030149325.1 Deinococci bacterium | reverse complement strand
CCATTTGTTGGTGACCGTGTCGACCGGGTACCTCCTCATCAAGTTCCCCCACGCCAACCTCCGCGTGGGCCAACTTCTGTGTTTGGGGCGGTATCAGCAACGGTACGCGGCCGCCCTGCCCACGGCGAATGGCGGTAACGGGCCTCAGGTGGGCTGGGCCACCGTCACGCGCTGCGGCGCGCTGCCGACGTGCACCGTCACCATCGAGCGGTAGCGGCTGCAGCGCTCCGACCACGCCACGTTGGCGGCGATGCGCGCCTCGAGGGCCGCGGCGATCGCTTCCAGGGACGCGCGTTCGGTCCCCTCGTGGGACTCGATCGTGGCGCGCAGGGCGCGGAAGCGCTCGACCTGATCGTCGTGCATGCGGGCGGCCTTGGCGAGGGCGGCATCGAGCCCCAGCCGATCGGCGGCCTGGAGGGCGAGGACGAGGTTGTGGACGTCCTGCTCCTGCACCTCCTTGTTGAGCGAGAAGATGTCGTTGGCCCAGCACACGGCGCGGTCGGCCGCGGCGTAGAGGCTCTGGGCCAGGGGGATGCCGCAGCGCGGGACGCCGTCGAGCAGTTGCGACAGCACCGTGTCGATGTGCAGCCCGCTGGTGAGCAGCCGCATGCGCTCGTAGGTCTCGAGGTCGGGCGTGGTACCGCTGGCGCGGTTGGCCGCCTCCCAGCGGGTGGCCGCGAAGTAGCGGTCGGTGGCCTCCATGAAGCGCTGCAGCCCGGCGTCGTCGACGTAGATCGAGAGACGCCGGCGCAGATCGGCCAGCAGCTCCGCCAGGGCGCCGTCGCGCGCGTCCGGCGCGGCGCCGGCCAGCACCGACAGCAGGCGCTGATGCAGGTCGATCAGGTAGCGGGGGTGGCTGCCGGCCTCGCTGGTGTCGCAGTGGTCGTCGTGGAGGAACATCCAGAACGCCCAGTCGGAGACGATCTGCAGGGCCTGGGGCTCCAGGTCGATGTGGATGTGGGCGGCGAGCCAGCCGGGCTCGACCGCGTCGACCCAGCGGTAGAGCGTCTCGGGTGGGGCCACGCGGTGGTCCTTGAGCCACTCGAGCGTGCCGCGCTGCACCGTCTCCACGCTCCGCACCGGCGGCAGGTAGGGGCGCAGCAGGCTGGGCAGGGTGACGTGCTGCACGATCTCCCGCACCAACGCCTCGACGCGGTCCTTGCCTGCTTGCTTGGCGAGGTAGAGGGCGTCGTCGGCGCGCTTGACCATGGCCTCGACGGTGTCGCCGGGGCGGAACGCGGTGACCCCGAAGCTGGCCGTGACGCGCCCCATGCGGCCGAACGAGGCGCCGCCGATGGCCGTGCGCATGCGCTCGGCCACCCGCATGGCGCCCGGCAGGTCGATGCCCGGCGTGATGACGAGGAACTCCTCGCCGCCCCAGCGCCCGAAGGTGTCGGGGCGCCGAAGCACCTCCTCGCCGCGCTCGGCCACCCCCTTGAGCACCTCGTCGCCGGCGTCGTGGCCGAAGACGTCGTTGACGCGCTTGAAGTCGTCGAGGTCGAAGAGGATGACCGCGGCGGGCTGGCCGGTGCGCTCCCCGAGCGCGAGGATGCGCTCGAGCGCCGACTCCAGCGCCCGGCGGTTGGGCAGCACCGTGAGCACGTCCTGGTTCGCCAGCCGTCGCATGCCTACGAGTTGGGTCTGCAGGGCAGCGACGTCGCGGCGCAGGCGCGACAACCCGTAGACCATGGCGATCAGCAGGCTGATGGCCAGGTAGAACTCGAACATGCTGCGGACCGGCACGCCCGACCCCCCGATGCGGACCGCGGTGATGCCGATCGACAGGCCCAGGGCCACCACCGAGGCGGCAAGGGCCTGGCGCGGCTCGAACAGCAGGAAGGCCAGCACGTAGAGCAGGGGCGTCCACACGAAGACCTGGTCGAGGGTCGGGCCCGGGGCCAGGCCGGTCGCGAGCTTGCCGAGGTAGACCAGGGTGAAGAGGACGAACAGCGTCTTCTCGAGGTGGGCGTAGGAGATCCAGCGCTGGTAGACCGCCAGCATGATGACGAGCATCACGGCGCTCACCATCGGCAGCACCATGCGGTCGTAGGAGCCGGGGGCGCCGAGGAGGCCGGTGACGAGGGTGGCGACGGCCAGGAGCGGCAGCAGTCCCAGGTAGAGCGCCCGCCGCAACCTCGCGATGGCAGGCGCCTCGGAGCCGATGCCCTCGACCGCGGAGGCCGTCGAGGCGTCCCAGGCCACCTCGGTGTGTTCGACTCCCGCGGGCATGCGTGTACTGTACCTTCCCGCCGCTCCTGGCCGACGCGGTTTCTTCAACATGTCGGTGGCAGAAAGAAGTGGAGCGCGCAGCGTGGGGGGCCGCTGCGCGCTCCGGTCCCAGGAACTGGGACGGGTTGATGGTGCGGGGCGGAAGCTCCGCGGCCATCGATTGGGGGGCCTCCTCAACGGAGGCAGAGCACAACCTACACCATTTCCGGCCGGGGTGCGGTGGGTGCGCGGACCCCAGGGGCCACAGGGGCGGAGCGCGGCGCGGCTGCCTGGTGGCAAGATTCCGAAAGTCTTCGTAAGATGGAACCGATGCCCTCCCTCGACGCCGTGCTCCGCCAGAAGGCGATCGTCGACCTGCTGTCGCGGTCCGGCGTGGTGCGCGTCAAGGCGCTGGCCAAGGAGCTCGGCGTCTCGACCGTGACGATCCGCTCCGACCTCGACCAGCTCGAGGCCAACGGCGCCCTCCGGCGCACCCGCGGGGGCGCGGTCCCCACCGACTTGGCCAGCCCCGAGCTGCCGCTCGAGGAGACGAGCCGGGTGAGGATCTCGGAGAAGCGCAAGATCGGGCGCCGGGCGGCGGGCCTCGTTCGCAGCGGGGAGACGGTCATCCTCGACGTCGGCAGCACCACCACCGAGATGGCCAAGGCCCTGGCGCCGACGCTGCGCGACGTGGTGGTCGTGACCAACGCACTGAACCTCGCGCTGCTCCTGGAGTCGCACCCCGGGGTCTCGGTGGTGGTGACGGGGGGATCGTTGCGGCCTTTGCAGCACTCGCTGGTCAACCCCTTCGGGGGGCTCCTGCTCCAGGAGATCAACGCCGACCGGGCGTTCGTCGGCTGCAACGGCGTCGATCCGGCCAAGGGGCTCACCAACACCAACCTGCAGGAGGCGGAGATCAAGGCGCAGATGCTCCGCGCGGCACGCGAGACCGTGGTGCTGGCCGACCACAGCAAGCTCCTGGCGGTGGCCACGGCACGCATCGCGAGCCTCGACGCGGTGCACGTGCTGGTGACCGACGACCGCGCCGACCCGGAGGCCGTGCGTGCGCTCGGCGAGGCCGGCTTGCGCGTTCTGGTGGCCGACGGTCGAGGCTGAGGCCGACCCGGCCCGATCGCACCGCCTCTCGATTCAAAAGACTTTACAAGATAGCGTAACTGCGAGTAGCCTTGAACCAGCACTCGAAAGGAGCGATATGAGGAAGCTCTGGCTCATCCTGGCAGCCGTCGTCGCGTCGGTGGCGTTTTCGCAAACGGTTCCGGCCCTCCCCGCGTACAACGGTCCGGCCGTCACCATCACCGTGTGGTCGTGGGTCCCCGGTCTCGACAAGGCGGTGGCCGCCTTCGAGCAGGCCTACCCCAACATCAAGGTCGACGTCAGCAACGTCGGCTCGGGCCCCAACGAGTACACCAAGCTGCTGACGGCCCTCAAGGCGGGAACGGGCGCGCCGGACGTCGCCCAGATCGAATACGACTTCCTGCCCAACTTCATCGACTTCGGGGGGCTGGCCGACATCTCGAAGTACGCCGCTCCGTACGAGTCGGCGTTCGTGCCGTGGACGTGGGGGCAGGTCTCGCCCGACGGCAAGGCCGTCTACGCCATCCCGCAGGACACCGGCCCCTTCGCGCTGGTCTACCGCGAGGACCTCTACAAGAAGTACGGCCTGAGCGTGCCGAAGACCTGGGCCGAGTTCGAAGCCAACGCCCAGAAGCTCGCGCAGGCGACGAACGGTAGCGTCCAGTACACCGACTTCTACTCGACCTTCGCGCCCTGGTTCATGGGCCTGGTGTGGGCCGACGGCGGCAAGCTGTGGACGCACTCCGGCAACGGCTGGACGCAGTCGCTCAACAGCGCCTCGGCCAAGAAGGTCATCGACTTCTGGGGCAACCTGGTGGACAAGAAGTACGCCGCCACCCTCCCCGACTTCACCAGCGAGCTGAACAGCGCCCTCGCCAAGGGGCAGATCACCACCTTGATCGAGGCCGCCTGGGGCCCCGGCAGCCTGGCGAGCCGCCTCGGCGCCGAGAGCGCCGGCACCTGGCGCGCCGCGCCGCTGCCGCAGTGGGGCACCGGCGGGACCTTCGCGAGCGGCAACTGGGGCGGCTCGTCCGACGTCGTCACGTCCCAGAGCAAGCACGCCGAGGCCGCCACCATCTTCTCCCTGTGGCTCAACACCAGCCCGACGGCGCTGGCGCTGAACTGGGAGAACGGCGGGCTGTTCCCGGCCGCCAAGGCCGGCCTCACCATGCCCGCGCTGCACGACACCAGCAAGAACCCCAGCAAGTTCTTCGGCGGTCAGGACGTCGCCCAGGTCTACGCCGAGGCGTCGGCCGGGGTGCCCACCGACTTCCAGTGGGCGCCGTGGTTCCTCTACGCCAACGACAACTTCAACAAGTACATCGCCGACGCGGTCGCCGGGAAGACCACCTGGAGCGCCGCGCTGGACGCCTGGCAGCAGGACGTGCTGAACTACGCCAAGGGTCAGGGGTACCAGGTCTCCGGGCAGTGACGTAGGCTCGGAACCAGGTCCGAAGGAGGCGGAGCGGGGCCCGACGGCCCCGCTCCGCCGGATGGGTGCACGATGCGACGTAGGTGGTTCGTACCGTATCTCTTCCTGGCGCCGTTCCTGTCGCTGTTCTTGCTCTTCTATCTGGTCTCGATCGGGTACGCCGTCTACCTGAGCCTGTTCGTCCAGCGCGGCATCCGACCCAAGATCTTCACCGGCCTCGCCAACTACGCGCGCGTGCTCCACGACGATCAGTTCCTGTCCTCGCTCGGGACCATCGCACGCTTCGGGATCATCCAGATCCCCATCATGCTGCTGATCGCGCTGGCCCTGGCGCTCTACCTCGACGGGCTGCGCAACGCCCGCTGGCGGACCTTCTTCAGCCTCAGCTTCTTCCTCCCCTACGCCATGCCCACCGTCATCGGCGGGCTGCTGTGGGGCTACCTGTACTCGAAGGGGCTGTCGCCGTTCAACCAGGCGCTGGCGCCGCTCGGGCTCAAGATCGACTTCCTCGGGGCGCGCGGGCTGCTGTGGTCGCTCGGCAACATCATCACCTGGACCTGGACGGGCTACAACATGGTCATCCTGTACTCGGCCCTGCGGGGCGTACCGGCCGAGCTCTACGAGGCCGCCCGCATCGACGGGGCCAGCAACGCCCAGGTGGTGCGCTTCATCAAGCTGCCGATGGTGGCGCCGGCGCTGGCGCTGGCGGCGCTGTTCTCGATCATCGGGACGCTGCAGATCTTCGCCGAGCCGTTCGTGCTGCGCTCGCTCGCCTTCGTCCCGACCAACCTCATGCCCAACCTCTACATCTACTTCACGGCCTTCAACTACGGCAACTTCAACTACGCCGCCGCCCTCGCGGTGGTGCTGGCCGTCATCACCTTCGTGCTGTCCATCGGCATGCTGGCGCTGCTGAACCGCCAGAGGAGCCGGCTGTGAGGCGCGGCGGCATCGCCGCCGTCAGTTGGCGCGTGCTGGTGCTGATCCTGGCGCTGTACTTCCTGCTGCCCTTCTTCTGGCTGGTGATCTCCGCCACCAAGAGCACGGGCCAGCTCTTCACCAGCTTCGGGCTCGGGTTCGCGAGCCCGTGGCACCTGCTCGACAACATCCGCGGCATGCTCGCCTTCCAGGACGGCGTGATGGGCCGCTGGATGCTCAACACCGCGCTGTACTCGGGCGGCGTGGCCCTGGCCTCGACGCTGTTCTCGGCCATGGCCGGCTACGCCTTCTCCAAGTTCGAGTTCCCGTTCAAGACCGTCCTCAACCTGATGATCCTGGCCAGCGTGCTGGTGCCGATCACGGCGCTGGTGCTGCCGATCTTCCTGATCCTCCACGACCTGGGCCTCATCAACACCTACTGGGCGGTGGTGCTGCCGCTGCTGGTGAACCCGCTGGGCGTCTACCTGATGCTCATCTTCTGGGACCAGGGCTTCCCCAAGGCGCTGCAGGACGCCGCCTACCTCGACGGCGCCAGCGAGTGGCGGGTGTTCTGGCAGGTGGGCCTGCCGCTGGTCCGCAACGGCCTGGTGACGGTCGGGCTGTTCAGCTTCGTGAGCACCTGGAACAACTTCTTCCTGCCCCTGGTGGTGCTCTCCAAGGGCTCGCTCTACCCCGTGACGGTGGGGCTGGCCATCTGGAACTCCACCGCCCAGACCGGGGCCTCGGTCGATTACCCGGCCATCCTGGTCGGCGCGCTGGTCTCGGTGCTGCCGCTGATCGTCGCGTTCTTCACACTCCAACGCTACTGGCAGGCCGGCCTCACCGCCGGCAGCGTCAAGTGAGGTCGTATGCTCGGCGTCTGTTACTACCCTGAACACTGGCCCGAGGCGCGCTGGCGCGAGGACGCGCGGCGGATGCGCGAGCTCGGGCTGCGCTACGTCCGCATCGGCGAGTTCGCCTGGAGCCGGCTCGAGCCCGAACCGGGAAGGCTCGACCTCGACTGGCTGGGGCGCGCCCTCGACACCCTCGCCGCCGAGGACCTGCGCGTCGTCCTCGGCACCCCCACCGCCACCCCGCCCAAGTGGCTGGTGGACCGCTACCCCGACGTCCTGGCGGTGGACGAGGCCGGGCGCGTGCGCACCTTCGGCTCGCGCCGGCACTACAGCTTCAGCAGCCGCCGCTACCTCGAGGAGAGCCGCCGCATCGTGACGGCCCTGGCCGAGCGCTTCGGCCGGCACCCGGCGCTGGCGGGCTGGCAGACCGACAACGAGTACGGCTGCCACGACACCGTCCGCAGCTACGGCCCCGAGGACGCGCGCGCCTTCCGCGCCTGGCTGGAGCGGCGCTACGGCACCGTGGCGGCGCTCAACGAGGCGTGGGGCGCGGTGTTCTGGAGCATGGAGGTGCGCTCGTTCGACGAGGTCGATCTCCCGAACCTCACGGTCACCGAGCCCAACCCGGCGCGCGTGCTCGACTTCTACCGCTTCTCCTCGGATCAGGTGGCGGCCTTCAACCGCGCGCAGGTCGACATCCTCCGCGTGCTGTCGCCGGGGCGGTTCGTGGTGCACAACTTCATGGGCTTCTTCGACCAGTTCGATCCCTACGGCGTCGCCGCCGACCTCGACCTGGCCAGTTGGGACAGCTACCCCCTGGGCTTCACCGACCTGATGCCCCTCGACGACGCCACCAAGGCGCGCTACGCGCGCTCCGGCCACCCCGACGTGGCGGCGTTCCACCACGACCTCTACCGGGGGGTCGGGCGCGGGCGCTTCTGGGTGATGGAGCAGCAGCCGGGCCCCGTGAACTGGGCGCCCCACAACCCCTCGCCGGCGCCCGGCGTGGTGCGGCTGTGGACCTGGGAGGCGCTGGCGCACGGTGCCGAGGTGGTGTCGTACTTCCGCTGGCGGCAGGCGCCCTTCGCGCAGGAGCAGATGCACGCCGGCCTGCTGCGCCCCGACGCCAGCGACGACGTGGGGGCCGACGAGGCGCGCGCGGTGGCGCGCGAGCTGGCGGGGCTCGAGCTGCCGGCCGCGACGCCCGCCCGCATCGCCCTGGTGCACGACGTCGAGGCCGCCTGGATCGGCGCCATCCAGCCCCAGGGCGCGGAGTGGAGCGTCGCGGCGCTGGAGTTCGCCTTCTACAGCACCCTGCGCGCGCTGGGGCTGGACGTCGACGTGGTGCCGGCGGGCGCCGACCTGACCGGCTACGCCGCGGTGGTGGTGCCGAGCCTGCCGACGGTGTCCGACGCGGCGCTGGCGGCGCTGCGCGCCTTCCCCGGTCCGCTGGTGCTGGGCCCGCGCTCGGGCAGCAAGACCGCCTCCTTCGGCATCCCGCCGGAGCTTCCGCCGGGCCGTCTGCAGGAGCTCATGCCGGTGCGGGTGACGCGGGTCGAGAGCCTGCGCCCCGGCCTCGAGGACGCCTTCACCTGGGAGGGCGAGCGCTTCGCGGCGGGCACCTGGCGCGAGTGGCTCGAGCCCGTCGGCGACGGCGGCGCCGCGGCCAAGGGCCGCTTCGACGACGGCGGGGGAGCGGTGTGGCGCCACCGCGAGGTCCGCTACCTGGCCTTCTGGCCGGGACCCGCCTTCCTGGGCCGGTTCCTGGCGCACATCGCCGAGGTGGCGGGACTCGAGGTGCGGGCGCTGCCCCCGGACGTGCGGCTGCGCCGGCGCGGCCCCTGGACGTTCGCCTTCAACCACGGCCCCGAGCCGCGGCGGCTCGAGCCGCCGGCCGGTGCCCGCGCCGTGCTGGGCGGAGCCGACCTGCCCCCCTACGGGCTCGCCATCTGGGACGCATCTCGGTGAGGCTGGGCCGCTGCGAGCTCCCCGCCGGCGCCGAGGCCGTCGAGGGGGGCTTCCGGGTCCGGGCGGCGGACGTCGCCCTCGCCGGCGCGGGCGCGGGACGCTTCTACCGCCACGGCTGGCAGAGCTGGAGCGAGGTGCGCTGGTTGGGGCCCGGCGAGCGGCCCGAAGCGATCGAGCCGCCGCAGCGGCGACCGCAGGCCGACGACCCCCGCTACGCCCTGGCCGCCCGTCCCGGCGGCAGCGGCGTGGGCGCCCTGGCGACCGACGAGGGCGTGCTGCTGCTCGGGGCGCTCGCGCCCGGAGCGCGCGTGGAGTGCACCGGCGACGGCCTCGAGGGCGCCTTCGAGAGCGGCGAGCCGGGCCCGTGGTTCCTCGCCTTCGGCCCGCAGGAGCGGGTGTTCGAGGCCTACGCCGACGCGCTCGGCGAGCGCCTGGGGCGCCGGGGCGAGCGCCCGGCGCCGCGGCTGTGGTCGAGCTGGTATGGCTTCTACCGCGACGTCAGCGAGGCCGGGCTGCGTGAGGTGCTGGCGGGGCTCGCCGGCCTCCCCTTCGACGCCTTCCAGATCGACGACGGCTGGCAGCGCGCCATCGGCGACTGGGAGGCCAACGACGCCTTCCCCTCGGGGATGGCCGCCATGGCCGACGCCATCCGGGCGGCCGGCTTCACGCCCGGGCTGTGGCTGGCGCCCTTCATCGCCACGCCCGGGAGCCGCCTGGCGCGCGATCACCCCGACTGGCTGCTGCACGACGCCGAGGGCCGGGCAGTGCCGGCGGGCGACAACTGGGGCGGGACCTTCTACGCGCTCGACACCACGCACCCCGAGGTGGCGGCCTGGCTGGAGACGACGTTCCGCCGCGTGCGGGCGTGGGGCTACGAGCTGCTCAAGCTCGACTTCCTCTACGCGGCGGCACTGCCGGGCGTACGGCACCGCGGCATCGCACGGGAGGACGCCTACCGCGACGCGCTGGCGAAGGTGCGCGCGATCTGCGGCGAGGCCACCTACCTGCTGGCGTGCGGCGCGCCCATCCTCCCCTCGCTCGGCCTCGTCGACGGCCTCCGCGTCGGTCCGGACACGGCGCCGTACTGGGACAACGAGGACCGCCGACGCTACCTGCACGATCCCACCGGCCCCGCGGCCCGCAACGCCGTCGCCACCAGCGTCGAGCGGCTGTGGCTGCGCGGGCTGGTCGACGTCGACCCGGACGTGGCGTTCTTCCGGCGCCGCTACGACCTGCTGAGCCCGGAGCAGCGCCGGCTCCTCCAGGACCTGGGGAGCGTGGCGGGGTTCCGCGGCTGCTCCGACCCGCCGGCGTGGCTCGATGCCCACGAGGTCGAGGCGCTGCGCGCCTGGCTGGAGGCGACGCCGGAGGTGAAGCGGCTGGGCCCCCGACACTTCCGGGTGGACGGCCGGAGCGTCCGCTTCGACGTCGGGAGCTGACCTCGCCGGACCACGCAAAGGCCGGGAGCGCGCCCCCCAGCGCGCTCCCGGCCGGCATATCGCAGGCGCGCGAGCGCGCCTACGACAACGCCCGAGGGTTCAGCTGCCGGCCTGCGGGGCTCCGATCGGGAGCACCGACCGCCCGAAGGCCTCGTTGATGACCTCGGCGGCCGACAGGTAGAAGGCGAGGACGGCGGTGACCAGCCCCACGTAGCCGCCCAGCGTGTGGAAGAAGCTGCCCATGCCCCACTCGCCGAGCGCCAGCAGCACGAAGGTGATCCACAACGCCAGGAACACCAGCATCAGGGCGGTGTTGGAGCGCAGCGTGGCGATCCACATGTAGAAGGTGAAGATCCCCCACACGAACAGGTACCAGCCCACGAAGCCGCCGGCGACGCCGGTGCCGAAGAAGTACACGAACAGCGCGAACGACCACCAGAAAGCGCCGTAGGAGAAGAAGGCCACGGTGCCGAAGGTGTTGCCGCGGGGGAACTCCAGCACCCCGGCCACCATCTGCGCGGTGCCGCCGTAGGCCAGAGCCAGGGCCAGGACGAGCCCCATGTCCTTGCCGTCGAACCAGCCGGCGTTGATCATGCTGAGCATCCAGGTGGTGAACGCGAAACCAGCGAGACCGAGTGGTGCGGGGTTGGCGAGCTTGCCGTTCATCCGTTCCGCCTCCTAACGGCGCCGTCGCGTCGGGCGGCGGTCGCCTCCATCGCCGAGGTTCGGTTGCGGGCGTCGGTCACTTCTCGACCTGCGAGCGGATCGCCTCGACGACCTCGGGATTGGCCAACGTGGTGGTGTCCCCGGCGTCCCCGTGGTCGCTGAGCGACCGGAGGACGCGGCGCATGATCTTGCCCGAGCGGGTCTTCGGCATGTCGGGCACGATCCACACGTGACGGGGCTTGGCGATGGGGCCGAGCTCCATGGCGACGGCGTCGATGATCTTCTTCTGCAGCGCCTCGTCCGCCTCGTAGCCCGGGTGCAGTGACACGTAGAGCTCGGGCATGACGCCCTTGATCTCGTCCTTCGCCGGGACCACGGCGGCCTCGGCGACCTCGGGGACGGTGAGCGCGGCCGACTCGATCTCCTTGGTGCCGAGGCGGTGCCCGGCGACGTTGATGACGTCGTCGATGCGCCCGAGGATGCGGTAGTAGCCGTCCTCGGCCTGCACCGCGGCGTCGCCGGCCATGTAGGGCCAGTCGTGCCAGTCGGTGCTGTTGCGGTCCTTGCAGTAGCGCGCGAAGTAGGTCTCGACGAAGCGCTCGGGCTGACCCCAGATGGTCTGCGCCAGGCCCGGCCAGGGGTTCTGGATGCAGATGTTGCCGGCACGGCCCGAGCCCGCGGGCACGACGTTGCCGTCGTCGTCGTAGATGATGGGGTGGATGCCGGCCACGGCGGGGCCGGCGCTGCCGGGCTTCATGCGGTGCAGGGCCGGGGTGGTGCTGCACAGGAAGCCGCCGGTCTCGGTCTGCCACCAGGTGTCGACGATGACGGCCTCGCCCTTGCCGACCGTCTCGTAGTACCAGCGCCACACCTCGGGCTCGATCGGCTCGCCCACCGTCGTCATGTGCTTGAAGTGGTAGTCGTACTTGGCGGGCTCGTCGGGGCCGACCTTGCGCAGCGAGCGCACGGCGGTGGGCGAGGTGTGGAAGATGTTGACGCCGAGCTCCTGCGCGATGCGCCAGGGACGGCCGGGGTCGGGCGTGGTGGGGGCGCCCTCGTACATCACCGAGGAGGCGCCGAGCGCCAGCGGGCCGTAGACGATGTAGGAGTGCCCGGTGATCCAGCCGATGTCGGCCATGCACCAGTAGACGTCCTCGGGGTGGATGTCCTGGATGAACTTGGAGGTGCCCGTCACGTACGCCAGGTAGCCGCCGATGGAGTGCTGCATGCCCTTGGGGCGCCCGGTGGTGCCGCTGGTGTACATCAGGAACAGCGGCGCTTCGGCCGGCATGCTCACCGGCTTCACGCGGCGGCCGCGGTACTCCTGCAGCTTCTCGTTGACGACGACGTCGCGGCCCTTCACCAGGGCGGTGGGGCTGCCGTACTTACCGGCGTAGCGCTGCCACACCAGCACCGCATCCAGCTTGTGGCCCGCCTTCTCCGACTCGACGTAGGCGATGTCCGCCTTCTCCTTGTGGTCGAGGAACTTGCCGGCGCGCCAGTAGCCGTCCATGCTGACGAGCAGCCTCGACTGCGAGTCGGCGGCGCGCTCGCCGGCGGCCTTGCCGCTGAAGCCGCCGAAGACGACGGAGTGGATGACGCCCAGGCGGGCGCAGGCCAGCATGGTGATGGGCAGCTCGGGCACCATCGGCAGGTGGATGGTGACGCGGTCGCCCGCCTTCAGGCCCATGTCCTTCAGGAGCGCGGCGAACTCGTTCACCCGCACCCACAGCTCCTGGTAGGTGATGTGCTGGATGGCCTCGCTCTCGGGCTCGGCCACGAAGTGGATGGCCGCCTTGTTGCGGTGCTCCGCCAGGTGGCGGTCGACGCAGTTGTACGAGGCGTTGAGCTTGCCGCCGACGAACCACTTCCAGAAGGGGGGATCGCTGGTGTCGATGGTCTGCGTCCAGTACTTGTCCCAGGTGAGCAGGTCGGCGTACTCGCGGAAGGCCTCGGGGATGTTGTCGAGCGCGAAGCGATCGAAGATGGTGGGATCGTTGAGGTTCGCCTGCCCGATGAACTTCGCCGACGGGGCGTAGGTGTCCTCCTTGCGCCACAGGACGTCGAGACCGGTGGGATCGGGGGTCCGCTTGTCTGCCATGCCTTGCCTCCCGTTCGCGCTTCGCGAAGTCTCCTATTTTGAATACCCCCGTACCATAGGGGGACGAATGCCCCTATGCAAGGTCGTACCCGTCGGTACGAGTACTCAGGCCCATACCACCATCTGAGTTCGACCTGAGTTCCGCTCGTTATGGACGGTGCAGGCGTGCGGCATACCGGTTCCATCCAGAAAAGTTGCGGGCGTGGCGAGCGATGGGAGGCCGCGCCAGGGCACAAGGGTAGCTGGTACGGAAGTGGGCTACACTGCTGCCACGATGCCCCTCACCGTGAACGAAGCCGCAGCCCGTCTGGAAGCCAGCGCCCGCGTTCTCGAGGCCCTGGTAGCGGGCCTGCACGAGGATGAGGCGCGCTGGAAGCCCGGCCCCGAGCGCTGGTCGATCCTGGAGGTCGTGAACCACCTGGTCGACGAGGAGCGCGAGGACTTCCGCTTCCGCTTCCGACACCTCCTGGAGCGGCCCGACGAGCCCGCCCCGCCCATCGACCCGCCGAGCTGGGCGATCGAGCGCCGCTACAACGAGCGAGCGCTGGCGCCGTCGATCGAGGCGTTCCGCCGCGAGCGCGACGCCTCGCTGGCCTGGCTGGCGGGGCTCGATGCCCCCGACCTGGACCGTACGTCGCCACACTCCGGCCGCAGCGCCGGCGAGATGCTGGCCGCCTGGGTCGCCCACGACCTGCTGCACGTCCGCCAGATCGCCAAGCTGCACTACGACTACTGGGCTCGCGAGGTCCAGCCGTTGCGCCTCGACTACGCCGGGGAGTGGCTCTGAGCCGGGTTCCGGGCACGGCGGCCGCGGCTAGTCCAGCGCCATGACCATGTGCACGCCCGCCTCCTCGAAGCCGAGCGAGCGGTAGAGGCGGCGCGCTGCCGCGTTGTCGCCGAAGACGTGGAGGGCCAGCTGGCGCGCGCCCTGCCGGCGTGCCCACGCCGCCGCCTCGCGCAGGGCGGCCGAGGCGAACCCCTTCCGGCGGTGGGCCGGATCGATCTCCAGGTCGTACACGAAGGCCTCGACGGCGCCCGTCCGCGAACTGTGGGTGGCGAGCCACAGTGTGCCGACCGTGACCCCCGAGGCGTCCTGCACGTGGAAGAGGGCGTGGCCGGGGGTGGCGACACCCTGCGGGAGCAGCTCGGCCACCTGAGCGCGGGCGCGCGCCTCGGCTCCCTCGGCCGGCCAGTTGCCCACGCGCACGTGGTCGGCGGCGTACTCGGGGACCAAGCGTTCGAGGTAGGGCTCGAGCTCGGCGGGCGCGACGGGGGCTAGCCTCACCTCCACGGCGGACCTCGCGGCCCCGGCGGCCACCGCGGCCGCCGCTGGGGCGCCCTCCGCCAGGTCGAGCAGCGCATCGGCCAGCAACACCTCGGTGCCGGCCAGGCCGGCCGAACAGAACAGTGTCAGCTCGTCGTCGGTGCCGCGCCCCGGCAGCTCTCCGGCCACGATGTGCCCCAGGCTCACCATGCGCGCCCGGTCCTCGTCGGCGAGGAAGAACGGCTCGGGGTAGGCGTCGATCTGCGCTGGCGCGTCGGTGGCGATGCAGGCGGCCAGCGTCCCCACCGCCGGCGGCAGCTCGCTGGCGCCGCGGGCCTTCGGGCCGATGGTGTTGACGTGCGTGCCGGGCCGCAGCCACCCCGCCTCCAGCACCGGCCGGCGGCTGGTGGTGGCCGTGATCAGGACGTCGGCGGCGCGCACCACCAGCTCGGGGTCGTCGGCGGCCCGGCACGGTACGCCGGTGTCCTCGGCGAGGGACGCGGCGAAGGCGCGACGGCGGCCGGGGTCGCGGCCGAACACCAGGACCTGCTCGAAGGTGCGCACCGCCAGCGCGGCGCGGGCGTGCGCATGGGCCTGCCGCCCGCTGCCCAGCACCCCCAGCACGCTCGCGTCGCGGCGGGCCATGTGCTCGAGCGCCACGGCGTTGATGGCGGCCGTGCGCATCGCCCCGAGCAGCGTCCCCGCCACCAGGCCGCGCAGCGCGCCCGAGTCGCCGTCGAACACCGCCACCAGCTGGTCGCCGGCATCGGGGGCGGTGTGGTAGGCGCGGAACCCCACCGGCCCGGGCTCGCTGGTGGCGCCGCCGACCGTGAACACCAGGCGGCCGCCGTGCGAGGGCACCGACCAGCGCGGGGGCGCCGCCAGACCGCCGGCGGCGTGCAGCCGCAGGGCGCCGGCCATGACGGCCGCCGCGGTGGCGGGCGTGAGCAGGTGGCGAACGTCGTCGTCGGTCAGGAGCCGCATAGCTACCTCCGTGGGCGCGAGCCTGGGTTCCGTAGGTCGAGGGGGTGACGGTACCTTCGCGGGCCCCTGGAACGCGATGTCAAGTACGACTTGACATCGCATCGTAGGGCCCCGGAGAAGGACCCCAGCCCTCTCCGAGCGGCGTCAGGTCGGCAACAGCGCCACCACCACCGGCAGCACCGCGAAGGCGAGCACCGTCTGGCCGGTGATGATGCTGGCCATCAGCTCGGCATCGCCGCCCAACTGGCGGGCCAGCAGGTAGGCCGAGGTCGCGGTGGGTTGCGCCTGGAACAGGACCAGCACGCCGAGCGCCTCGAGCGGCAGGTGCAGGGCCCGGCCGATCAGGTACGACACCAGCGGCAGCAGGGCGAAGCGCGCCACCAGCGAAACCGCCAGGCCGCGCGCGTGCGCGCGGAACGCCCCCGGCGCCAGCGCCGCCCCCACCGCCATCAGCCCCGACGGCAGCGCCGCGCGCGACAGCACCGACAGCGCCCCGTCGAGGGTGCCGGGAAGGCCGTGCAGGGTCAGGTTGGCGAGGATGCCGAGGGCGCTGGCCACGATGAGGGGGTTGCCGGCGACCGAGCGCGCCACCCGCCAGGGGGTGGGCCGCGGGCCGCCGGCGAACAGCGCCAGCATCAGCACGCTGAGCACGTTGACGAGGGGTACCACCACGGCGATCAACAGCGCCAGCAGCTCGAGTCCGCCCTTGCCGAACACCGCCGGGATCACCGCCAGCGCCACGTAGCTGTTGAAGCGCACGCTGCCCTGGAACACCGAGGTGAAGGCGGGCCCGTCGAGACGCAGCCGCCGGCGCGCCAGCACCAGCGCCAGGCCCAGCAGAAGAATGGCCAGCGCCACCGCTGCCGACAGCCGCGCGGCCACCGAGCCGTCGACGCTGGCGTCGGCCAGCACCTGGAACATCAGGCTGGGCAGCAGCACGAAGTAGACCATGCGTTCGAAGCTGCGCCAGAAGCCGGCCTCGAGGAACCCCGAGCGCCTGAGCAGGAAGCCCAGCACGATGAGCGAGCCCACCTGCAGCAGGGCGTCGGTCACGGGAGGACCCCGGAGCGAGGTGCCATGCCGAACGTCCTACCACGCCGCCTCGGCGCGGGCGTCGGCGCGGCGCGCCGCCTGCGGGACAATGCGCCCTTGTGGACATCCGTCCCGGCTCCCTAGACTCTTTCGAAACCTGTGCATCGTCTCGCTAGCCGGCCCCGCACCCGCGCGGGAGTCGTAGCCGTAGACCTCACGCCGTAGACCTTCCGCTTCGGGCCCGGAGCCCAGGCGGAGCGGACCCCAGGAGGAGGCCATGAAGACGGCGCGCCGTAGACCCCTCGCTCGAGCCCCGCGCGGCACCGACCCCAGGAGGAGGCCATGAAAACGGCGGTTCTGTACGACGCGACCTGTGCGACCTCGGAGCACGTGGCGAAGGCGGTGAGCAGCTCGCTCCGTGCGTTCGGGCCGGTACGGCTGGTGGCCGCGCCCTACCGCGTCCAGTGGGACGCCCTGCTGGAGGCCGACCTGATCGTGGTGGGGGCCCCGACGCACGGCCATCTGGAGGCGACCCACCACCTGCAGCACCTCATCGACCGGCTGCCCGAGGGTTCGTTGCGGGGCAAGCAGGCGGCCGCCTTCGACACCTGGCGGCCGAGCGACAAGTGGATGATGGGGTCCGCCGCCAACGGTCTCAGCCGGCGGCTGCGCGCCAAGGGCGCCCACGTCGTCAGCCCCCCGACGAGCTTCATGGCCAGCGACGGCGACACCATCCTGCGCGGCGAGCTGGAGCGCGCGGCCGCCTGGGCGACGCGCTTCTCCGGTCGCGCGGTACGGGGGCGGCCGTCGCAGGCGTGACGTCGCGGCTCGCGCCGCGAGCCGCGCCCGGTGCTAGCCTGGGCCTGTCATGACCGGCCCCGTGAAGCTCGGTGACGACGCCGCCAGCGGGCGGCTCCTGCGCGTGTTCCTGGGGGAGGACGACCGCATCGCCGGCGAGAGCGCGGCGCGCGCGGTGGTCGAGGCGGCGCGTGCCATGGGGCTGGCCGGCGCCACCGTGCTGCACGGCTCCATGGGCTACGGCGCCAACAGCGTCGTCCACCGGCCGGAACCGTGGCGCCTGTCGAGGGACCTGCCGGTGGTGATCGAGGTGGTCGACCGCGAGGACCGCATCGACGCCTTCGTGGCGCGCCTCGAGGAGCTGCTGGTGGGCGGCGGGCTGATCACCGTCGAGACCGTGAGGGTGCTGCGCTACGACGGGGGGAGCGCCGCGCATGGCGAGCGCTGACGCCGCGCAGCGGCGCCTGGACCTCCGCACCTTCGACGACGCCCACGCCTTTCGGGCGCGCGTCGACCCCTTCCTCCGCGCACGCGAGGCCGAGCACGCCCTGCGGCTGGGGATCCTCACCGGCTTGCAGGCGGGCCGGCGCTTCGCGAACCCCCCGCTGCTGGTCGCCGTCGAGTTGGCGTTCGAGCCCTCGAGCTAGGCGGCGGTCGCCGTCGCCCCCGCGGTCCCCGCCAGCGGGCTCAGCACGAAGGCGAACCGCAGGCGTCGGCTGCGACGCTCGATGCTGGCGTGGACGGCGGTCGCCAACGGCGTGGCGGCGCGAACGTCGCAACGGTAGGTGTCGACCCTGCGGGCGCGGCAGAGCTCGAGGAAGCCGCGCGCCGAGCGCCCCACCGGGTTCAGTAGCACCAGCGGGACGCCGCGCAAGTGCAGCCGGAAGGCCAGCTCGGGAGCGGATCGTTCAACGCCGGCCCCGTCCCGCAGTTCGGCGGCGTCGAGCACGAGGACGTCGGGGGAGTGGCGATCCAGGAAGGCGAGGGCGGCGGCGGGCGAGCGCACCAGGTGCAACCGTACCGGCCGCGGGAAGGTCGCCTCCAACAACGCCGCCGGCAGGGCCGCGTCGCGGGAGAGCACCAGCAGCACGGTCGCGTCGGTGTCCTCCGGGGCGGAGCATCCGGGGCGCGCGAGGGGGGCTTCGGAAGCGGTGGGCGCGGTCGTCAGCAAGATGGACGCCTCCGACCCCGAGGCTAGCGCCCCGCTCTGAAGCGAATCTGACGCCCGTACCGGCGCCGCGCGACCGCTCGCCTAGACGCGGCGGTTGCGCAGCTTCAGGGTGTCGCGGAGCTGGAAGGCCAGCCCCAGCAGCGCCAGACCCAGCGTCCCCACCAGCCACAGCTGTCCGCCGCTTCGCCAGGCGTGCGGCACGCCGAGGGTCCACAGCTCCGATCCGAGCGCGGGCGGCACGGCGGTGTCGGGCGCGGGCAGCCCCAGCAGCATGGCGAAGGCCACCACCGCCGTCCAGGCCCCCAGCAGGGCGGTCGCCACGATGACCAACGGGCGCTGCAGGCGCGCGCCGAGGAAGGCGCCCAGCACGATGCCGACGAGCAGTAGCAGCCACGCCCACTGCGGGTCGGTGCCGGCCGGCAGCGAGGCGGTCACGGCGGTGGCGACCGCCGCCCCCAGCGCCGCGCCCGCCACCAGTGCGCCCACCCGGAACAGCAGCCACAGCAGCAGGGCGCCGGCCAGGCCCAGCGCCAGCGCCAGCAGCCAGGCGCTCTGCGGCGCGCTGCCGCTGCCGGCCCCGCCGAGCTGCAGCCCGTAGGCGGCGCCGGCGGCGAAGCCGGTGACGGCCAGCAACCAGCGGAACAGTCGGAAGCCGAAGAAGGTGACGGCGAGGC
Source organism: Deinococci bacterium (assembly GCA_030149325.1). Lineage (GTDB taxonomy): Bacteria > Deinococcota > Deinococci > Deinococcales > Trueperaceae > JASBRS01. Next base: position 20,695 of record JASBRS010000072.1, on the reverse strand, counting down.
CCACGCCCAGTTGCGCCAGGCCGGCCAGCAGGCGGCTCTGGGGTTCGAGCGTCGTCCACCACTGCCAGGGTTCGGTCATGGGTCCCCCTCCGTGAGCGTGCGGACGTGGTACGAGATCTCCGCACCATGATACGACCCCGTCCGTCCACGACGTCGCCCGAGGCTCGTGGGTGGCAGCCCCCGAGGGGCCGGGACGGGGCGCGAGCCGGCGGAATGGCCTAGACTGTGCCAGCAGCACGAGGGCGTTGGGGGGCGAGCCGTCGGGCGGCGATCGGAGAGGGGCAGGATGCTTCCTGGGGACGGTGCGTCGGGCACCGAACCGCACGTGAGCGCTCCGGGGGGACCGCTGCACGTACTGATCGTCGATGCCGACCCTACGCAGGCCGCGAGCCTGGAGGAGCGGCTGGCAGGGGAGGGCTACGCCGTCGACAGCCGGCGCGTGGCGGATCGCGAGGCCCTCGAAGACGTTCTGAGATCGCGCGTGTGGGACATCGTCATCGCCGACGACCAGGTCCCCGGCCTCGACGTCCTCGACGGCCTGGCGGTGCTGCGGGAGCTCGCTCCGGACACGCCATGCATCGTGGTCTCCGGCGCGGTGGGGGAGGACGCCGCTGTCGAGGCGATGCGGGCGGACGCCCAGGACTTCGTGGTGAAGGGGCGGTGGGCCCGGCTGGGGCCGGCCGTGGCGCGCGAGGTCGCCGAGGCCCGGCACCGCCGCGAGCAGCGCGCCAGCCTGGAGCGTTCCGAGTTGCGCTTCCGCCAGGTGGTCGAGAACATGGGCGGGGGGCTGATCATCACCGATCTCGGCGACCTGGTGGTCTACGCCAACCCGCGCCTGGCGGAGATGGTGGGCCGGGCGCTCGACGAGCTGCAGGGCCGGGTCGCCTACGAGGTGCTGGTGCCGCCCGATCGCTGGCACGAGCAGCGCGCGCGCAACCGCGACCGTGCGCTGGGCCGTGCCGAGCAGTACGAGACCGAGTTCCTGCGGGCCGACGGCGAGCGCCGTTGGGTGCAGATCAACGCCGCCCCCTCGCTCGACTCCGAGGGGCGCGTGGTGGGCACCATCGCCGGCATCGTCGACGTCACCGACCGGCGCCGGGCCCTGCAAAGCGTCCGCGAGCTGAACGTCGAGCTGGAGGCGACGGCGGCCGCCTACCGGCAGCTCGCCAACTTCAGCGCCCGCATCGAGCAGATCCACGACATCGACGCCCTCATCGATGCCGGCTTGCAGGACCTGGTGCGTCAGCTGCGCTTCGACCTGGGCGTCTACTACGTCATCCAGGACGACATCTGCCACGTCACGCGGCACTGGGGCGAGATCCCGCTCAAGCTGCAGGCGCTGCACCACCAGGAGATGCGCGTCGGGCAGGGGCTGGTGGGTACGGTGGCGGCCACCGGCGAGGGGCGCATGATCCCCGACTACCGCCAGTGGCCGGGGGCGCTACCGGGCTACGTGGCGGCCGGACTGCGGACGCAGCTCTCGCTTCCCGTGCGGCGCCACGGAGCCACGGTGGGCGTGATCAGCCTCGGCACCTTCGGGCACCTCATCGAGCTCGACGAGAGCGACCGCATGGTGGCGCGCAGCTTCGTGACGCGCCTCGAGAACGCCCTCGAGCGCGTCGAGACCATCCACGAGCTCACCATCACCCGCGAGCAGACCTTCCGCGCGCTGGGGGTGGCGCTCGAGTACCGCGACTACGAGACCAAGGGGCACACCGATCGCGTGGTCGAGCGGGCGCTCGCCTTCGGGCGGGCGGTGGCCCTGGAGCGCTCGGAGCTGCAGGCGCTGCAGTGGGGGGCCTACCTCCACGACCTCGGCAAGATCGCCATCCCCGACGACATCCTGCTGAAACCGGGGCGGCTCACCCCCGAGGAGTTCGCGGTCATCCGCAACCACACCGTGTACGGCTTCGAGATGACGCGGGGCATCCCCTTCCTGCCCGACGCCACCCGCTCGCTGGTCCGCAACCATCACGAACGGTGGAACGGCGAGGGCTACCCCGACGGCCTCCGTGGTGAGGCCATCCCGCTCATGGCCCGCATGTTCTCCCTGGTCGACGTCTACGACGCGCTCGTGAGCGACCGCCCGTACAAGCAGGCGTGGACGCACCCGGCGGCGGTGGAGGAGATCCGGTCGCAGGCGGGGAAGCAGTTCGACCCCGAGCTCACCGAGGTGTTCCTGGAGCTGATCGCGAAGGCGCCCGACCGCGCCTGAGGCGGGCGCGGCGTGAGGGCCGCTCGCCGAGCGAGCGGCGCCGCGGTCCATACTGGGGCGAGGGGCGGGTCGCGCCCGTCGTCACGGGAGGTGCCATGTACCGCTCGATCCTGGTCCCCGTCGACCGCTCGCAGCGGGCGGCGGGCGCCGTGCAGGCGGCCTTCGGCCTGGCGGCCGCCGGCGGCCGCATCACGCTGCTGCACGTCGTCGAGATCATCAAGGACACCAGCTACGAGGACTACCGCGACTTCTACGACTCGCTGGCCGCCCAGGCTCGCAGCGAGATGGACGCCCTGCTCGGGGCGCACGCCGAGGCCGCGGCGCAGGCCGAGGTGGAGGTGGCGTTCGGCCGCCGCGTGGCGGAGATCCTACGCGTCGCGCACGAGCGGGGCTTCGACCTGATCGTGCTGCAGTCGCACCGCATCGACCCCGAGGAGCCCACCCGCGGCTGGGGGACGATCAGTCACCGCGTGGGGATCCTGGCGAACTGCCCGGTGCTGCTGGTGAAGTGAGGGCGGCCGCCGCGGCAGGGGCCGCGGAGTCGGCGGGGACGGGGTGCGCGCGGCTGGGGGCGTAGCGCTCGAGCCACACCACCAGCGCCCCGATCAGCATCGCGAAGCTGCCGATCACGAACAGCACGATCCCCAGCCGCGCCAGCGCGCTGTCGAGGAAGAGCAGGCTGCCGACCGCGAAGGCGGCGCCGCCGACGACGTTCAGGGCCGCTTGCAGGCGGTCCGCGTTGCCCACGCTCGATGCACGCATGGCGTCCTCCGGGAGGCGCGGGCCTGGGTCCGCGCCGGCGTCCGATCATGCTACTGCCCCGCGGCCCCCCGGGTCGAGTCCCATGCCACATCCGGCCCCTCCCTGACGTCGTCCGTGGTCCAGGACGGCGCCGGGCCGGCCCGTAGGATGGGCCGATGCCGGACGCCGCCGAAGAAGCCGCTGCCGAGCCGCGCCCCGACGCCCCGCGCGGGGCCGCGCATGGCGCCGCGCGCGAGGCCGCACCGCAGCCCAACGGCCGCCGCCTGGCGACGCTGTCGCTGGTGGCGCTCGGCGTGGTCTACGGCGACATCGGCACCAGCCCGCTGTACGCCCTGCGCGAGTCGTTCCGTCACCGCGTGCCCCCCACCCCCGACAACGTGCTGGGGGTGCTGTCGCTGATCTTCTGGTCGCTGGCCATCGTGATCACGCTGAAGTACCTGGTGTTCGTGATGCGCGCCGACAACCACGGCGAGGGCGGCATCCTGGCGCTGACGGCGCTGGTGGCGCCGCGCGGCGGCCGCGGCGGCCGCGCCGCCAGGCTCGGGGTGCTGCTGACGCTGGGGCTGTTCGGGACGGCGCTGCTCTACGGCGACGGCATGATCACCCCCGCCATCTCGGTGCTGTCGGCGGTGGAGGGGCTGCGGGTGGCGGCGCCGTCGCTCGACGCCTTCGTGCTGCCCATCACCATCGCCATCCTGATCGCGCTGTTCCTGGTGCAGCGCGGCGGCACCGCGCGGGTGGGGCGGGTGTTCGGCCCGGCCATGGTGGTGTGGTTCGCCACCCTGGCGGCGCTCGGGGTCGCGCAGATCGCTCGGGCGCCGCGGGTGCTGCTGGCGCTCGACCCGTTGGAGGCGCTGGCCTTCTTCCTGCGCAACGGCGGCGAGGGCTTCCTGGTGCTGGGCTCGGTGTTCCTGGTGGTGACCGGGGGCGAGGCGCTCTACGCCGACATGGGGCACTTCGGGCGGCGGCCCATCCGGCTGGCGTGGTTCACGGTGGTGCTGCCGGGGCTGCTGCTCAACTACTTCGGCCAGGGGGCGCTGGTGCTGCGCGACCCCGCCGCCGTCGCCGACCCCTTCTACCGCATGGCCCCGGCGTGGGCGCTCTACCCGCTGGTGGCGCTGGCCACCGTCGCCACCGTGATCGCCTCGCAGGCGCTCATCTCCGGCGCCTTCTCGCTGGCGATGCAGAGCGTGCAGCTCGGCTACCTGCCGCGGCTCGACATCCGCCACACCTCGGCCACCGAGATGGGGCAGGTCTACGTCGGCTTCATCAACGGCCTGCTGATGGTGGCGTGCGTGGGGCTGGTGCTCGGCTTCCGCACCTCCGGCCACCTGGCGTCGGCGTACGGGGTGGCGGTGACGATGACGATGGTCATCACCACCGCGCTGCTGTACGTGGTGGCGACGCGCCGCTGGGGCTGGCCGGCGTGGCGCGCCGGCCTGCTGTCGGGCGGCCTGCTGGTCCTCGACCTGGCGTTCTTCGTCGCCAACCTGTTCAAGATCCCCGACGGCGGCTGGTTCCCGCTGGCGGTGGCGGCAGGCGTGTTCACGCTGATGACGACGTGGCGGCGCGGACGCCAGATCGTGGGGGAGCGGCTGCGCTCGGCCGCGCGGCCGCTCGAGCTGCTGCTGCAGCAGGTCGACACCGCCACGTACGCGCGCGTCAAGGGCACGGCGGTGTACATGGCCGGCGACCCCGAGACCACGCCGCCGGCGTTCGTCCACAACCTCCGGCACAACCGCGTGCTGCACGACCGCGTGCTGTTCCTGTCGGTGCGCACCGACGACGTGCCGCGCGTGCCCTCCGACGAGCGCCCCACCATCACCGACCTGGGGCGCGGCTTCTACCGGGTGGTGTTGCGCTACGGCTTCATGCAGACCGCGCGCGTGCCGCGCGACCTGGCGGTCCTGGAGATCGGCGGCCGCGGCATCGACCCCGACGAGACCAGCTACTTCCTGGGGCGCGAGACCCTGCTCGCCACCCCCTTGCCGGGCATGGCGCTGTGGCGCGAGCGGCTGTTCGCGCTGATGTCGCGCAACGCCCGCAGCGCGACCTCGTTCTTCCACATCCCCCCCCGAGCGGGTGGTCGAGCTGGGGATCCAGATCGAGCTCTAGGCGCGCGCCACGGCCGCGCGCTCGACCGGGAAGCGCACCTCGGTGCGGATCTGGTCGGGCGGGACGTCGGGCGGGCTGAGGTAGGCCTCCTCGGGGGGACCGACGATGCGGTAGCGGTGCTCCTCGATCCAGCTCGCGAGCTGCTGGTAGACGGCGCCCACCTGATCGTAGGGGCCCACGTGCATGAGCACCGCCAGGTGCCGCGTCGGCAGGACCCGCACGCCCACGCCGTCGTCGCCGGGTTCGGCCTCGGCCGGACCTTCGGCCACGGCCCAGACCACCTCCCAGCGGGCGCGCTCCTCGGGCACGCTGCGCGGGTCGTCGAAGAAGGCGCCGATCGGCGGCCCTGCGGGCGTGAGCTTCTCGCGCTCGAGATGGGCGTACAGGGTCTGCAGCGCCTCGGGGATGTGGCGGTAGGCGCCCTGGCGGCGCAGGTAGACGACGGTCGTGGCGGGCTCCTCGCGGACGGTCACGGGGTTCGACATGGGCGTCGCCTCGGTTCCTCCCCCGTCCATGGCTAGCAGGCGGGGGGCAGCGGGGGTAGAGGCGAACGTCCTCGGGGTGGCTTGACGAGACAGGAGGGAACGCTCCCAACTGGCATCGAGATGCCCCCCGAGCTGGTCCGCACCCCGAGGACGAGGTGTTCCGGGCCTTCGCCGACCCCACCCGCCGCGCCCCCTACCGCCTCGAGCGCCGGGTCTACGCCTGGCGCGGCGGATCCGAGGCGGTCGAGGGCTACGGGCACCGCCTCGACACCGTCGTCACGTCGTACTTGACGTTCCGTTCGAGGGGCACGCGTCGCGTGCCGGGCGCCCCCGGATCGTCCCCGGCCCCTGCAGCTGGCGGCGCGAGATCGGGCGGGCGACCGGGCTACGTGGCGACCGATGACGACTCTCGCTCGTAACGCTCCGGGTCCGTGAGTGCGAACCCCGGTACCAGGTGCACGGGGCCGTCGCCGTCGCCGCGTGTCATGTGGATGGTCCCGGCCACGGACGCCAGCGAACCCAGTCGCTGCGCGAGGGGGGCGGAGACCGCCAGGAAGAAGTTCGACGGACCGCCGAGGAACCCCTGTCGGGCGAACGCGTGGCGCCACCTCTCGCCGAGCTGGTTGCTGACGATGATGTCCACCCCCCGGTCGGCCAGCAGGTGCTCCGCCGCTGCCACCACGGCCTGCTCGTGCCCGGGCCGGGCGAGCTGATCGATGATCGACCCGACGCGCATGTCACCGAGCTGTTGGTGAGCCGTCATCCGGGTATCGGCCACCACGGCCCACCCCACGGGTCCCTCGTCCCTCACCTGGAGGCGCACGAAGCGGTCATCGCCTGGCGGGAAGAGGACGTTGAGCGCCTTCGACGTGCGTTCCGCGATCAGGTTGTACTCCGATCTTGCGGCCTGCCACACGGTGTCGACCTCGTCATCGAAGGCGGTCACTTCGGTGACGAGGGCATGGCCGCGACCGTGGGATCGCGATCGCTTGACCGCGTCGAGCGACTTCAACGCCAGCCAGCCGGCGCCGGAGGCGGCGAGCAGGTCCAACCAGCGACCCCGCCAAGGGCTGGTCCGGAGCACGGAGATCTCCTTCAGGAAGCGGTTCGGGTGCAGGACGCGGAAGAAGAACGGACAGGTGGCGAACTGGAAGTGGGACACGCGGTAGAGCTTCGCCAGGGGCGCGTCCAGGCTTCCGATGCCAAGCCCGAACAGCAACGGATGGTGCCTCAGCGCGTGGCGCAACAGGCGGGGTCCGACGAAGGCGAAGCGGGGGTCGACGATGCCTTCGGACACCGGCAGCTGGAAGGCGGCGATCTCCGCACGGTCCCCGGCGAGCGCGAAGTGCTGCGGCTTGACCATGTAGGCGCCCCGCACCTCCCGGTCTTCCAGCGCGACGAAGAGCTCCTGCCATGCGGGGGCCTCGCAGGCGCGGGGGAGCCAGGGGGCCCGCGGCGACTCGGGGAACCGCCATGGGCTCCCTCCCGCCGTCAGCCGGCGGTTGAACGCCTTGACCGCATCGATGTGCTCCGTCTCGTACGGGACGATGTCGAGACGCACGACACTCCTTCCGGCCGGCCCGACACCACTCAACGTACTCAGCCATCGGGGATCGCGGCTGTCAGCGGTCACGGCGTCGCGGTCGCTCGCGTCCGTAGACTTGACTATCGCGTGAATCAGCTACTCGCGTAGTCCCCGACGCTCTGAGGCATCCCGCACCAGTTCGCGTGAATCGGCAGCCTCCTTGGATGGGGTGGCGGTAGTGGAATTCGTCGCCTACGTCTTCTCCCCAGATGAACTCGCCCAGCGGGGACCACCGGACGGTGGTGGTGTCGCTACTCGCGAGCGTCCGGACATCCTACGCATCTCACCAGGGGCAACCCGCCTTGGCGGGCGGGGGCGTCACGGTCGCTCGGCAGGTCCGACGGCCGAGGAGGTGAAGAGGAGGACCTAGCCCCGACGGAGGGGAAGCAGGGGGGACGAGATGCGAGAGGGCGCGCCATCCGATGCGGTCGAAGGTCATCCGGACGTGGGAGCGGTGGGCCAGGACTTCGGCCGCTCAGGCTACGACGGGCTTGCCAGGGCTGGACCCAACGAGGGTGCCGTGAGCCGCGGCCCCCCGGCGGCCGGGTGGAGCGGGGATCGTGGTGCTGCGTTGCCCGGCGGTGGCGCCGCTGCCAGGGTCGGGCCCAGGGTCGGCCGTCGCCGCTCCCGGCACCGCCTCTCGGCGAGGATCGAGGGCGTTCTGCTGGACGGCATCGGCCTGCTGCTGGCCGTGTTCCTCTTGCTGGTGTGGACCGAAGGAACGGATCATCTCCACTTCGTGGGGCTGCTGTTCCTCACGGGGGTCGCGGCCTGGATCGTGGCCGCACAGCATCGTTCGGTGGCCACGGTCCTGACGGAACGCAATCCTCGCCTCCTGCTGGCGCCCGTCTCGGCGTCCCTCGCCGTGGTCGTGCTCGAAGCGGCGACCCACGAGTACTACTCGATCGCCTCGCTGGCGTTGTTCGCCGGGGCGTGGCTGCTGTGGATGGCGATGGTGCGGTCCCTCGGGATCCGCAGGAGGCCGGCCCTGACGATGCTGGTGCCGGGCTCGCCGCCCTACCTCCGCGATCTCAGGAGCCTCGCCGACGTCACCGTGCGGAGGTCGGACACCCCGCCCGATCAGTTCGGGGGGATCGACGTCGTCGTCACCGAACCCATGGAGCACTACTCGCGGGAGTGGATCCAGTGGTTCGTCCACGCCGATCTGGCCGGCGTTCGACTGTTGGCCGCTCCCCTGGTGTTGGAACACCTGACGGGGCGGGCACCGGTCGAGGCGCTGGAAGGCCGGTGGGCCGAGGGCGTCCTGTTGAGGCAGACGAGCTATCCGACCTGGAAGCGCCTGCTGGACATCGTCTTCGTCGTCCTCATCTCGCCCTTCCTGCTGGTGCTCTGCGGGGCGGTGTGTTTGGTCGTGCTGGCGTCGAGCGGGAGTCCCGTACTGTTCGTGCAGCGACGGGCCGGCAAGGGGGGCGTGCCCTTCACGATGTACAAGTTCCGCTCCATGCGGGCCGACGCCGAGAGCCTCGGGCCGTCGTTCGCTGGCGAGTCCGATCCCCGCGTCACCAGGGTCGGCCGCGTCCTGCGCAAGATGCGGCTGGACGAGCTCCCCCAGTTCTGGAACGTCCTCAAGGGAGACATGAGCATCATCGGTCCCCGGCCGGAGCAGGTCGGGTTCTCGACGGACTTCGAAGCCCGTCTCGCGCACTACCGATTGCGCCAACTCGTGCGCCCCGGCATCAGCGGCTGGGCTCAGGTGATGCAGGGATACACGGCAGACGAAGCCTCCACCTCGGAGAAGCTTCGCTACGACCTCTACTACGTCCGCCATCGCTCCTTCGGGCTCGACCTCGAGATCCTGATGAGGACGGTGGGGATCGTGTTCACGGGTTTCGGTTCGCGCTGAAGGGGTGACACCCAAGGCAGGAGCGCTGTCGGTTCGATGCGACGCACGTCGAAGGGGGCGTCCATGAACAGCACGGAGATCAAGGTGGCCGTCGTCGGTTGCGGGTACTGGGGCAAGAACCTGGTACGCAACCTCGCTCGCCTCGAGGCGCTCGGGATGGTGTGCGACGTCACGGAGGAAGGGCGCGCCAAGGCGCGCGAGCTGGCGCCGGACGTACCCGTGGTGGCGGACTTCGAGAGCGTCATGAGGTCCGACGTCGCGGGGGTGGTGTTGGCCACGCCGGCAGCGAGCCACCACGCGCTCGCGCGCTGGGCGTTGGGGGGTTCGAAGGACGTCTTCGTCGAGAAGCCACTGGCCCTGAGCTATGGCGACGGCGCCGAGCTGGTCAAGCTCGCCGACCGCATGGGACGCGTCCTCATGGTGGGACACGTGCTGGAGTACCACCCAGGTGTCGTGGAGCTCCTCCGCATGGTCAACGAAGGTGAGCTGGGCCGGATCCAGTACATCTACTCCAACCGGCTGAGCTTCGGCAAGGTGCGGCGGGAGGAGAACATCCTGTGGAGCTTCGCGCCGCACGACATTGCGGTGGTGCTGCGGATGATGGGGGAGCTCCCCTTCCAGGTTGCGGCGGCGGGGGGCTCCTACCTGCAGCCCAACGTGGCGGACGTGACCGTCACCAACCTGCTGTTCAACAACGGCGTTCGCGCCCACATCCACGTCTCCTGGTTGCATCCGTTCAAGGAACAGCGCTTCGTCGTGATCGGGGATCGCCGGATGGCGAGCTTCGACGACGTCCAGAAGCAGCTCCTCCTGTACGACCAGCACGTCGACGTCGACCGCACCGGGCGTGAGCTCCTGGCCGTGAAGCGCGACGGGGAGAGGATCCCCTACCCGGATGCGGAGCCGCTGTTGCTGGAGTGCCAGGCCTTCCTGGAAGCCATGGCCTCGCGACGGCCGGCGCTGACCGATGGGACCAGCGGCCTCCGGGTCCTCCAGGTCCTCCAGGCGGCCCAACGGTCGCTCATCACCAACGGCGAGCCCGTGGTCCTGCCGGAGGTCGGCGTCGACTCCCTGGTCGGCGTTGCGCCGTCATGAGCGAAGCCTTCGTGCATCCGACCGCCGTTGTCGACGACGGCGCCAGCATCGGCGACGACACCAGGATCTGGCACTTCTCCCACGTGATGGCGGGGGCCGTGATCGGGGAGCGGTGTTCGCTGGGGCAGAACGTGTTCGTCGGCGACTCGGTCCGCATCGGCAACGGCGTGAAGATCCAGAACAACGTGAGCGTCTACGAGGGAGTCATTCTCGAGGATCACGTGTTCTGTGGGCCGAGCATGGTCTTCACGAACGTTCTGACCCCGAGGAGCGCCTTCCCTCGGAACACCTCGGCGGACTACGCCGCCACCCTGGTAAAGCGTGGGGCGAGCATCGGCGCCAACGCCACCATCGTGTGCGGCGTCACCCTCGGGGAGAACGCGTTCGTGGCGGCGGGTGCGGTCGTGACGCGCGACGTCGCGCCGTACGCCGTGGTCGCCGGCGTTCCGGCGAGGCGGATCGGCTGGATGAGCGCCTACGGCGACATGCTCACCTTCGATGAGCAAGGCAGGGCCGTGGACAGTCAGGGTCACGTGTACGAGAGAATCGACGACGACACCGTCCGGAGGATCCAGTGATGCAGACGACACCGTTCCCAACCGTCCCCGTGCTCGATCTCTCCCCCGAGATCGAAGCGTTGTTCCCCGAACTCGAGGCGGCCATCACCGAGGTCGTGCGATCCGGCAAGTTCATCATGGGGCCCGACGTGGCCGCTTTCGAGAAGGAGGTCGCCCAGTTCCTGGGCGTCCGGAACGCCATCGGCGTCAACTCCGGCACCGACGCCATCGTGATCGCGCTCCGGGCCTGCGGCGTCGGTCCTGGGGACGAGGTCATCACCACGCCCTTCAGCTTCTTCGCGACGGCGGAATCGATCAGCGCCGTCGGGGCGACGCCCGTCTTCGCCGATATCGAGCTGGGGAGTCTCAACATCGATCCGGCGGCCATCGAGGCCGCCGTCGGTCCGCGCACCAAGGCCATCCTTCCCGTCCATCTGTTCGGCCGCCCCGCCGACATGCGGCGGATCGCCGAGATCGCCGAACGGCACGGCCTCAGGATCGTGGAGGACTGTGCGCAAGCGTTCGGCGGCTGGTCGGAAGGCCGGAGGACGGGGACGCTGGGCGATGTCGGGGCCTTCTCGTTCTTCCCGTCGAAGAACCTCGGCGCCTTCGGGGATGCCGGACTCGTCGTCACGGACGACGACGAGCTCGCCGATCATGCGCGGATGTTGCGCGTTCACGGAGCCAAGAAGAAGTACCACAACGAGATGATCGGCTACAACTCGCGGCTCGACTCGCTCCAGGCAGCCGTGCTCCGCGTCAAGCTACCCCACGTCGACCGCAGGAACGGGCAACGCCGGGCCGTGGCCGAGCGCTACAACGACCTGTTGGGGGCGGTCCCATCGGTGGCCCTTCCTGACGTCACCGAGGGGCACGTGTTCCACCAGTACACCGTGCGCCTGCTCGACGTCGATCGCGACGCGGTCCAGCGGGCGATGAAGGAGCGGGGGGTCGGGACCATGGTGTACTACCCGGTCCCACAGGACCGGCTCCCGGCCTACGCGGGCCGGCACGCGCCGAACCCCAACAGCGACGCGGCATCCGCGCAGGTTCTCAGTCTCCCGATCTGGCCGGAGATGGCCGTCGAAGTCCAGGAACAGGTGGCGCACACGCTGATGGCGTCGCTCCCGTGAGCCACCATGGCTGACGATCGCGAGGGCATGGACCGGCGCGCGCTCGTGCGAGTCCTGGGCGCTACGACGGTGGGCGCGCTCCTCGGTGTCGGTGCGGCGTCCAACGGCAGCACCGCCCAGACCGGGCCGAGCGGCGGCAGGCAAGCCGTCGAGCTCTTCGGTCCGGACGGTCGCCCGCTGCCCACCTTCACGAACGAGGATCCGGGGCACGTGCGTCTGCAGGGGAGCGACGCCGACCTCCCGGTGAGCGTGGTCGGCGGCAACGCCGTGGTGGCCGACACCCGCGGCCTGGTGCGGATCTCGGAGCCGGTGCGCCTCACCATCCCTACCTACGACGGAAGTGGACAGGCGGTCCACACGAGCGTGGTGCACATCAGTGGGGTCAAGGGGTTCGCGAACGGCTGGAACGGCTACAAGTTCTGGATGGCGTTCACACCGTACCCGCACGGGGACGCCCGTTACGAGAACCCCAGCATCGTGGCCAGCAACGACGGGGTGAGCTGGGAGGTTCCTCCGGGGCTCGTCAACCCCGTGGTGCCGGCGCCGCTGGTCAGCAACAACAGCGATCCCCACCTGGAGTACGACTACCAGAACGACCAGCTGGTGCTGTTCTGGCAGACCAACGGGGACGGACGGTGGCATCGGAAGGACAGCAAGGACGGCGTCCGGTGGAGTCCGACCCAGGACCTGGTGGGCATGATCGGGACCAGCAGCAGCTTCGTGAAGCCGGACTACCGGAAGCCGCAATGGATCAACTTCTCGGCCAACGAGCGGCCCTACCGGCTCGAGAGCATAGACGACGGAGTGACGTTCTCGAACCCGCAGCGCCTGCGGGCGCCGACGCTCGGTGCCTACGGTCACCTGTGGGTGGGGCTCGATGGCAACGGCTGGCACATGCTGCTGCAGTCGTCGCCGAGGAACCGCTACTACGCCGACTCGGACCTGGTCTACGGGCACAGCCGCGACGGCTTCAACTGGCGCACCTTCGCGCAGCCGGTGCTGGGCCGGAGCCTCGGCGTCGAGCGCGGCCTGAGCATCTACCGCAGCAGCATGTGCAACGTCGGCGACTTCTACCGCGTCTACTACAGCGCGCTCGACGCCGACGCCAGCTGGCATGTGGGGTACTTCGACGCGCGCCTGGCGTTCGACCCCTGGCAGGCGGCGGGGGGCGTGCTGGTCTTCCCCCTCTTCATGGCCACCGCCATCACCGACACCGCTCCCCGCTTCGCCTTCTCCAACGACACGCACAAGCAGGAGTGGTTCCCGGACTGGAACGACTACCAGCACCGTGCCTTGCTCTACTACAATTCGCACGACCAGCCCCTGAGGCTGCAGGTCGTCAGCAACCTCCGCGGCGAGGACGGGCTCGTCTCCGGATACGACCTCATCGACCTGTACAACGGCGGCGAGCCTTCCGGTAGCGCGCTGACGTTGCCCCCCTCCAACGAGTACCGGCCGACGCTGATCACGGAGGCCGACCTGCCGATCCTCGGGCAGCGCATCCCGACGGACATCCGGATCCTCGTCCAGGCGCCCACGGCGCCGACGAAGGGGGCGCTGTCGATGAAGATCGCGATGTGGAACTGACCGAACGCCCCTCCGATCGACCGGATCGCCCTCTCCGGGCCCGCCGGCCCCGGCGGGGGTGGCGCGCGCCCCGCCCGTGCGGGCCTGGGACGGCCTCGTCGGCAGGAACGCCGGCTCCGGCACGCACGGCCACCGCCTGTCCCGGCTGCTAGGCTGCGAACGTGGGAGGGCCACGGCCGCAGGGACGCGAGAAGCCTGCTAGAGGCTTCGTCCGCGACGTGGTCATGCTGGCGGGCGGCACGGGGCTGGCACAAGGCGTCGCCATCCTGGCGACGCCGGTGCTGAGCAGGGTCTACGGTCCGACCAGCTTCGGCACGTTCGGGACGTACGCGGCGATCCTCGGGGTGCTGTCGATCGCCGCCGTCTGGAAGTACGACTCCGCCATCCCCCTCTCGAAGACGCTCCGAGAAGGGGAGGGCCTGGTGGCGCTGTGCCTCGTGATCCTGCTCGGGATGAGCGCGGCGACGGCCGTCGCCGTGGTGGTCCTGCGGGGACGGATCGACATCTGGCTGGCCGGCGCGATGCCGGTGGGCCTCCTCTACTGGCTCCCGGTGGGCTTGCTCGCGACGGGGCTGTTCAACATCCTCCGGTTCTGGGCCACCTGGCGCGACGAGTTCCCTCGTCTGGCTCGAGCCAAGGTCGCGCAGCAGGTCGTCGGCCAGTTCGGCGTCGGCATCCCCTTGGGCGTCGCAGGTCTCGGCGGGGTCGGGCTGGTGGTGGCCCAGGTCGCGACGCAGGCCGTCGGGAGCCTCGTGCTCCTCACCCGCTCGCCGCTGCTCGGCTTCGCATGGCTCCGGCGGCAGAGCTGGCGCATCCTGCGTGCGATCGGCCGCCGGCACATCCGCTTCCCGCGCTACATCCTGTGGGGTTCGGTGGCGAACGCTCTCGGCATCCAGTTGCCGGTGTTCGCGTTGAGCTGGTTCTCCGTCGAGGGCGTCGGCTACTACGCGCTGACGACGCGCGTGCTGGCGTTGCCGGCCTCCTTGATCGGACAGGCGGTGTCGCATGTGTTCTACCCGCTGGCCGCACGCAACGCCGAGGAGGACGCGCTGGCGGGGTACACCTCGGCGCTGGCGCTCGCTCTGTTCCGCATCGGACTGGGGATCTTCGGCGTCGTAGCGGCGGCCGGGCCCACCCTGTTCGCGGTGGTGTTCGGGGATCGCTGGCACGAAGCGGGGCTCTACGCGAGCCTGTTGACGCCCTGGTTCCTCATGGCGCTGGTGTCGAGCCCCATCAGCACCATCGCGCTGGTCAAGGCACAACAGGCGTTCGCCTTCTACGTTGCCTTGGCCGAGGTCGCGAGCCGCGCCCTTGCCGTCGCGGTCGGCATCCTGGTGCTCAAGTCGGCGGTCGGCATGGTGCTCCTGGTGTCGGTGGCGGGGGTCGGCGTATCGATCGTGAGCGTGTTCCGGATGCTGGGCTTCGTGGGTGCCTCGCGGCGCGAGGTGTTCGGCGGCATGATCCGGACCGGGGTGCTGTGGAGTCCGCTGTTCGTGGCGCTGTGGGCGACCGGCAGGCTCATCGATGGCGTCGGGTACGCCGCGCTCGCCCTGGTGGTCGGCGCGGCCGTGGTGGTCTGGCACGGGCGTCGGGCCGCCAGGCTGTCGTTCGAGGGCTGAGCCCGCCTTCAGCGCGAGGTCGACGGCGCCGATGCGCGGAGCTGCCGATACAGCTCGCGCAGGTGCCGGGCTCCCACGTCCGCGCTGTGGTGCTCCCACACGTAGCGCTTGAGGGCCGCCCCTCGGGCGCGGCCTGCAGCCGAGTCGTGACGGGCGTGCCGCAGGGCTGCGGCCAGGGCCGGGACGTCGTGGGGCGGCACCAGGGTGCCGCGGCCGTCCTTCAGGAGGGCGTGGGTCCCGCCGACGTCGGTGGCCACCACGGGCGTGCCTGCGGCGCCGGCCTCCACGACCACGGTCGGCGTCCCCTCGCGATGACTGGGGAGGGCCAGCACGTCCGCGGCCGCGAGGTAGGCGGGTACGCGCTCGTTGGGCACCACGCCCGCCAGCAAGGTCCGAGGCGCAGCACGGACCTGCGGGGCCAGGGGCCCGTCCCCCACGAACACCGCCCACACGTCGTCGAGGCCCTCGCTGGCGAGCGCTTCGAGAAGCTCCCGAACGCCTTTGGGCTCCTGGAGATGACCGACGAACAGCACGAGGAAGCGGTCGTTCGGAAGGCCGACGCGTGCTCGCGCCGCCTCACGGTCCGGGAGTTGCTCGAAGGGCCGCAGGTCGACACCGATGGGCGCCACCGTGGGCCGCACGCCGGTGAGCACCTCGGTCCGGGCGGCGAGCGCCTCGCTCACGGCGAGGACCGCGTCGGCTCCACGAACGGCTCGCTCGAAGCGGCGCCGAGCCCTGGGATGGACGTCCGGGAACACGTTGACGTCGCTGCCATGGAGGGTGATCACCGCCGGGACCCCACGCTCCCAGGCGATGCGGCAGGCGACGATGCCCTCGGGGTAGGCGTAGTGGCCGTGCACGACGTCCATCGTTCGAGACCTGACGGCGCCCCTCACGGCGTTCGCCATGAACACGTGGGGCACGCCCGACACGAGCTGGTTGGGCATCGCCAGATAGCGGGGGCGCATCACGCTCACGCCCTCGTCGAGATCGGAGCGGGGCGTCCCACCGTAGCCTCGCCAGCGCTTCGAAATGGGCCACAGCACGGGAGGCGAGTACGGTACGGGAGCGACGATGTCGACCTGAACGGAGGCCCGTGCCAGTGCCCGGGCCTGGGTCCGGAAGAAGACGCCGGACACGGGATCAGCCGGGTGCGGGTAGTTCCGGGTCACCCACAGCGCGCGCAGTTGATCGCTCGCCGTCATCCCCGACCCTCCGTTCCAGTCCCACGAGGCGAGACGCTTCCGCCAGGCCCAGGAGGAGCCAGAAGTACTTCCGGTTCAGGATGTCGAGGAAGGCTCCTTGCACGAGGAAGGCGATGAACGCGGCGCTCACGGCCAGGAAGGCGAGATCGCGGGGCCGGAGGTGGCGCAGGATGGTACCCAGCCACGCCAGCAGCAACGCGAGCCCGACCAGTCCGAGCTCCGCCGCGGTGCCGAGGTAGATGTTGTGGGGCCCGAAGCCGGTGCCGATGCCGAGGTTTCGCGGAGGGACCGGTGATCGCCGGATCGAATTGAGATCGAACGCCTCCGAGAAGTTCCGGAAGCCCGTCCCGAGCACGGGGTGGTGCAGGAAGATGCCCGTTCCGACCTGCCAGATCCCGACCCGCCCCGCGCCCCCCGTCTCCAGGGCGGTGCTCGTGCGCTCGATCACGAGGCGAGAGGCCTGGGGGGTGGCCACGACGATGCCGACGCCGACCGCCGCCAACGCCACCAGCAGAACGAACTGGAGCCGCCTCAGGCGCGGGACGATCAGGAGGGCGAGCGCGCTCAGGACCCCGACCCAGGCGCTGCGCGTACCGGAGAACAGGATGCCGAGCGCCAGGAGCGCGCTCACGGCGAGGGCCGCGGCGCGCATCACCCACGATCGCCGGACCATCAATCCCTGGAGGAGGATGAAGAGCAGCGCCGGCACCAGGAGCGCCGCGAAGTGGGGGGCCGCCTGCTGCGCGCCCGCCGACAGGCGTTCGGTGTCGACCACGTCGAGCCCTCGGATGACCCGCACGAGGGCCTGTGTCGCGATGGCGCCGGCGCCGATGCTGTAGGCCCACAAGGTGGTCACGAGAGCGCGCGGTCGATCGGCGATGAGCGACGCGGTGATGAAGGCGAGAAGCATCAGCTGGACGAGCGTGAATAGGTCGCCCGGTTGGGGCCGCTCCGACCAAGCGAGGCTGGCGAAGGCCCACAGCAGCCACAGCCAGCCGAAGATCGTGAGCGCGTTCGGCCGCCAACGCACATGGCCGCGGATGACGTTGTAGGCGTAGCTCGCGGCGAGCACGATCCCCGCCACCCGGCCGATGGTGCCGACCGGACCGACCGCAAGGAAGTCCGCGAACGGGATCGAGAAGGCGGCGACCGCCAGGGCGAGATAGGGGCGTGCCAGGAGCACCACCACGAAGGCGACCCCCGCCACGGCGAGCTGGGCGTCGAGCAGCAGGGCCCGTTGCACGAGCGCGACCACCGCCAGGCTGAACAGCATCGTCGTCGTCACCCAGACGATGCGGAACAGGAGACGCTGGCTGGGGCGTTCGGTCAACCGGGACCTCCTTGTCGCGCGGGGGCTCGGCCGAGGTCGACGCGACGACGGTGCCTGGCCGCGCCTAGCGAGCCGGGGTCACCGCTTGCCGACGTGACCGGGAGAACGCCTCGAACAGGGCGATCACGCCGTAGGTCAGGATCAGCCCCACACCGAACCCCACGATCGTGTCGACGAGAGGGCGTGGCGAGGCCGGGCTGGAAGGCGGCGCCGCCGGCTGGAGCACCTCGAGGGAGCCGGTGTTCAGGTTCGCGAGCGCCTTGGCCACGACCAGGTTCCCCTCCTGCTGGAGCTGAAGGTTGACGTTCTCGCGCAGCAACTGCGCCGCGACGTTGCCTTCGGTGCCGGTCAGGGCCTGGGCCTGCTCCTTGAGGGCGTTGATCTGAGCCGCGATGGAGTCTGCGACGCGCGTCAGGCTCTTGCGGCTCCGTGCCGTGTCCCAGGCCACCAGCGCGGAGGCGATGGCATCGGCACCCTTCGCCGCAGCCTCCGGCGAACCCGCACGCACGCGGAACACCACGAAGCTGGCGCTCTGTGTGTCCTCCACGCTCGTCCGGATCGAGTCGCGGAACGCCTGGATGTCGGAGGCATGGACCGACGGGTAGCCCAGGATCTCCAGGGCCTTGGACACGACCTCATCGCTGGTTGCAGCGAAGGCGTAGGCGTTCGCATCGAGGGGTGCCGGCATCGGCAACAGCACACCGAGGGCGCGCGCGTCGACGGCCGCCTTGGCCGCGAAGACCGTGCTGTTGGCTTCGTAGGTCGGACGCACCCGGAGTGCGACCGTGTAGGCCGCCACCCCACAGGCGAGGCCGGTGATGATGGCGAACAGGGCCCCGCGCGCCAGGAACCGGATGACCTCCAGGACACCGCTGCCGTGGTCGGTCATGACGGACCGGTCCCGAATCCCCCGGATGCGTGTCGGCCGTCTCCATGAGCACCGGCACCGGCGGCAGGCGCATGGCTCATACCGTCGTCCCCCCCAAGGCCTTGCTGCGCAGGCATGGTACAGGGAATCTAGCACGCCACCTGCCCGATCCAAGAGGTTCGGTCACTGCGGCGTCGATCGGATCTGGCTCGGCGCGGACGGCGGGCGCGCTCACGATGGAGTCCCGACCTTCTGGCGTAGCCAACGCACCTCGAGCTCCCGGCGTTCCGCGCCGCTGAGGTGATGGGGGCCGCGACGCGCCTCGAGGTGATCGAGGAGGGTTCCGACGGGCACGAACCAGCCGTTCTTGCCGCTCAGCCGTTCCATCAGGCTTCGGAAGCGAGGGTGGAGAATGCCGCCATCGGTGAAGCCGCACGCCAGGTGGGTGTACATGATGCACGCCCCTCCCTCGTGCGCCAGCCGATCCTGGCTCGACTCGTCGATCGTCGCGACGAAGGTGTCCACGTCGGGGCCGTTCGAGGCGGCGAACCAGCGGTTCACGAACGGCCGTCGCGGGTCGTGGTAGGGCATGTAGGGGCAGGCTGCGAGCGTGTCGATGTCGGGGAACACGAAGTTGCGGACGTAGGTGATCCGATCGCGGCAGACGTCGCCCCAGAACAGCTCGCTGCCGGGGGTGTGGCCGGCGAAGGTCGGCCTGCCGCGCGCGCGGTTGACGAGGGCGTACGCCCGCCTGCGCAGGCCGGTGAGACGGGCGGCTCCCCAGTAGATGCCCTCGCGGTTCGTCGAGTGGTTGGCGTGGGACCGTGGGGGGTGCCCGAACAGCTCGACGAAGCGCTCGATGCCGGCGATGGTCCGCTCACGTGTCGACGTGTGGTAGGTCGCCCCATGCGAGGCGATCTCGAAGCCCTGATCCTGGAGGGCCTGCACCCAGCCGGCGTACTCGGCGTCGGCGCAGGTGGTGCCGGCGAGGGGAGCGGACTCCGTACCCGCCAAGGTCCACACCGACTTGGTCGTTCGCAGGCCGATGTCGCGCAGGAACTCGTAGACGGGGGGTCCGTTGTCTCGCGTCTGGAGGTCGGTGTCGTCGAAGATGGTGAACGCGAAGGCCTTCCCGTCGGGCCACAGCAACGGTCTCACATCGTGCATCGCTTCCCCTTGCCGCTTCGCGAGACGGCTGAAGTTTACGGTTCCTTCAGGTGGCTGTGCAGTGATTGTTGCCGTGCCCGGCGCATTCGCAGCCCTCTCAGCGGATGTGGAATCCGCTACGTCGTGGGATGAGCCATGCCGATCAGACTGGGGCATCGCCGGCGGGAGGGAGTCACTTCGCCCGGCGGCCGCGGTGGTCCCGGTTCGTGATGGGAGGGTCCGGCCCTCTAATTGAACTCATCGGCCGGGAACATAGGTTTGTAGCGGTCTGAGGGGTTCACACCTCTCGGTGGCTGTGAGGCCCGTTCTCGATTTGGGCGCCTGGGACGGGCGGAGCCAGTGGCGCAACCGACCGAGGGTCATTCCATCTTCCAACCGACGCGCTCTGACCCGGGTTCGATGCAACGTCCGGGGGCCGGCCCCGTGCCGGAGGGTGCTGGTCGGCCATGCCGACGGGAAGAAGGTGGACGTGGCAAGCGGTTCGAGGCGAAGGCTGCGGATGGCTGCGGGAGACCGAGCCTCCTTGGGAGCGGCGCTGGCCGTGGTGCTCGTTGCCCTGGCGGGTTGCGGGGCGCCGGCCGTCCCCGCGACGCCCGGGACCACGCAAGCGGGCATCCATTTCACGGCGTCGCCGCAGTCGTGCACGGCGGCGGCGTCCTCGCTCCAGGTGCTCGACGGAAGCACGGTGCTGGGGGACATCTCGATCGTCGTGGGAGCGACGTCGGGCTCGAGCGCGAAGCTCTACCTCGACACCGATCCCACCGCCAGCAGCCCCGTCGTCACCTTGACCAAGCAGCCCTGGTGTCAGACCATCGACACTCGGGCCCTCGCCGACGGCCCCCACACCCTGACCGCGGTGGTCGCGGATGCGGGGGGTGGCGCTCCCACAGCTACCTTCACGGCTTCGTTCTTCGTCCAGAACGGCGGTGCCGCCTCCATGCTCACCGACCTGGTGAGCAAGGCAACGCTCTTCGTGTCTCCGTCGGGGTCGGATGGGAACGGTGGGGGGTCGTGGTCGGATGCGTTCGCGACCATCGGCAAGGCGGCGAGCGTGGCGCGGCCCGGGGATGTGGTGGCGGTGGCGGACGGCACCTACCCGGGTGGGATC
>JASBRS010000063.1 GCA_030149325.1 Deinococci bacterium | reverse complement strand
CCCACGGCCGTCCGCCTTCCCGAGGAGGTCCGCGTGCGCGCTGTAGAATCCGTGCATGGAGAGCACCGAACCGGTCGGCAGGATCACGGCCGTGGTCCTGGGCGGTGGCGAGCCGACCGATCGCATGGCGAGCGAGGCCGGCGTCGAAGCGAAGGCGCTGGTCCCGCTGGACGGGACGCCGATGGGCGCCTACGTGCTCGCCGCCCTGCGGGGCTGTCCGGAGGTGGGCGGCATCGTCTACGTCGGTCCGGTCAACGTCCGGTTGCGGGGTCTGTACGACGTCCACGTGCCGGCCGGAACGCGCCTGGTCGACTCGCTGGCGCTCGGGTTGGGCGCCGCCCTGGCGCACGCCCCGGCCGGCCGCCTGCTGGTGCTCACGGCCGACATCCCCTGGATCACCTCCGAGGGCCTCAGCGCCTACCTGCGTGCGGCGCCGGCGGCCGAGCTGGTGTACCCGGCGGTCACCGAAGCTGCAGCGACGGCGCAGTTCCCGCACCAGCGTCGCACCTACGCCCGGCTGCGCGAGGGGCGCTTGACCGGAGGCAACGCCGTGCTGCTCGACGCGGCCGCCGTTCCGCGCTTGCTCCCCTTCATCGATCGCGCCTTCCGGGCGCGCAAGAACCCGCTGGCGCTGGCCGCGCTGTTCGGCTTCGACGTGCTGGTCGCGCTGCTGATGGGGCGGGCGAGCATCCCGCAGGTCGAACGCCGCCTGCGACGGCTCTCGGGCATCGACGCCCGCGCCCTGGTCACCGACGACGCAGCCCTCGCCGCCGACGTCGACCGGGCCTCGCACCTTCCGGGGGTCCTCGATGAAAGCCGCCCAGGGACGCCGAGGGTCGGCGCGTGACGGCGGTGGGGCGGCGGGGCAGGCGGGCGGCATGAGGCGCCCCGGACAGCTCAGGAGCGCCGCCTGGTGGGGCGCCCTGGCCTCGCTGGCGTTCGCGCTGCTGGTGTCGTTCGTGGTCTTCCTGCTGCTGGGCCGCGGCGGGCGGTTGGGCTTCGCCGCCTTCAACCCCGCCGGGTTGGTGGAGGGCGTGACGTTCCTGCTGGCCTACAGCTGGGCGCTGATCTACGTGCGCTCGAGCCTGCGCCTGCCCAGCCCCACGCTGCTGAGCTTCGGGCTGCTGGTGCCGCGCGCGGCGGGCCGCGCTGCGGCCGCCGTGCCGCAGGTCGACGCCGGCGAGGTCGTCCATACCCTGGCCGAGAACCGCGTCGTGATCGTGCGGCAGCGGGGGGTTCCGGTCGGCGTGACCGGCCTCCGGCGCGACAGCATCACCTCCTGGGAGGAGTTGGTGAAGGTCCCCTCCAGCGTGGCGGTGACCGAGCTGCGTCACGTGCTGGCGCACGAGCAGCTGGTGGTGGTGGCCGACGGCGAGACGGTGCACGGCGTCATCACCCAGGAGATGTACCTGGCGCGGCTGTGAGGCACGTGCCGAGCGCCCGGTAGCGCGAGCGACCCCAGCGCCGCGGGCCACCCTCATAGACTGGCCCGTGCCGTCCTCTACGAGAAGCGTCCGGCCCGGTCTCCGGGCCGCGGGGATCTGCGCGTGAACCTCGCGATCCTGCTCCACAGCGGAGCCGGCGGCAGCGGGGTGGCCGCCACCGAGCTCGGCCTGGGCTTCGCCCGGGCCGGCCACGTGGTGCACTTCGTGGCCGATCGCGTGCCCTTCCGCCTGACCGAGCCCTCGCTCCCCAACGTCTACTTCCACCAGGTCGAGGCGATGACCTACCCGCTGTTCGACGCGCCCCTCACCACGCTGGCCGAGGCCTCGAAGCTGGCGGAGGTGATCGAGGAGTTCGGCATCGACGTCATCCACGCGCACTACGCCGTTCCGCACGCCACCGCGGCGATCCTGGCGCGCGACATGGTGCGGGCGGCACGACGCCCGGTGGTGGTGACCACGCTCCACGGCACCGACGTGACGCTGGTGGGCCTGAACCGCGCCTACCTGCGCACCACCCAGTACAGCATCGAGCGCTCCGACGCGGTCGTGGCGGTGAGCCGCTACCTGGCCGACTACACGGTGCGCGAGATGGGCGTGCGCGCCGACATCCGCGTCATCCCCAACGCCGTCGACCCGCAGCGTTTCCGCCCAGCTCCCCCCGCGGCCCCCGACGGCTCCGGCCTCCGCCAGCGCTTCGCCCACCCCGACGAGAAGCTGTTGGTGCACATCTCCAACTTCCGGCCGGTCAAGCGCACCGAGGACGTCATCCGCGTCTTCGAGCGCGTGGCCGCGCGTTTGGGGGCGCGGTTGCTGATGGTCGGGGACGGCCCCGATCGGCCCGCCGCGGTGGCGTTGGCCTCCGAGCTGGGCCTGACCGGGCGCGTGTCGTTCCTCGGCAGCTTCCCGCGCATCGAGGACGTCCTGTCGGTGAGCGACCTGTTCCTGCTCCCCAGCGTCAAGGAGTCCTTCGGGCTATCGGCGCTGGAGGCGATGGCCAGCGGCGTGCCGGTGGTGGCGAGCCGCATCGGGGGGCTGCCCGAGGTCGTCGACGACGGGGTCACGGGCCTGCTGTGCGAGGTCGGCGATGTCGAGGCGATGGCCCAGGCGGCGGTCAGCATCCTGTCGGACCCCGCCACGCAGGCGTCGTTCGGGCGCGCCGCGCGGGCTCGAGCGATGCGCGAGTTCTCCGAGGAGCGCGTGCTCGGGATGGTCGCCGAGGTCTACGAAGGCGCCTTGGGGGTACCGGCCGCAGCCAGCGGAAGGTAGGGCACCGCGTCGGTCCCCAGCGCTTCGGCCTGACGGCCCGCCGCAGCGGCCAGCCGCCGCTCGGCCGCCAGCGCCACCATGGCGCCGTTGTCGGTGGCCAGCGCCGGCGGCGGGAAGGCCGCCTCCAGGCCGGCAGCCGCGATGGCGGTGCGCAAGCGGCGGTTGGCGGCCACGCCGCCCGCCACCACCACCCGCGTCAAGCCGGTGTGCGCCGCAGCCCGGCGGGTGACGTCGGCGAGGCTCTCGACGACGGTGCGCTCGAAGCTCGCCGCCACGTCCTCGGGGCGCAGATCGGGCTCGCGCTCGAGGGTCACGGCTACCGCCGTCTTGAGGCCGCTGAAGGAGAAGTCGAAGCCCTGCTGGCCGCGCATCGGCACCGGCAGCGGCACCGCCCGGTCGTCACCGCGCTCCGCCAGCGCCGCCAGCGCCGGCCCCCCTGGATAGCCGAGTCCCAGCAGCCGGGCGACCTTGTCGAAGGCCTCGCCGGCGGCGTCGTCGCGGCTGCGTCCGAGCTGCTCGATGGCGTCCCAGTCGCGCACTACGAAGAGCGAGGTGTGCCCGCCGGAGGCGATGAGACAGAGGAAGGGCGGCGTCTGACCGGACCCGCTGACGGCGGCCGCGATGTGCGCCTCGAGGTGGTGCACCGGCACGAACGGGATGCCCAGGCCCCAGGCCAGCGCCTTGCCGTAGCTGAGCCCGACCAGCAACGCACCCACCAGACCGGGCCCGCGCGTGGCCGCCACCGCTCCGATCTCCGCGAGGTCCACGCCGGCGGCTCGTAGCGCCCGCTCCACCACGCCGTCAAGCACGCTCAGGTGCTCGCGGCTGGCCTGCTCCGGCACCACGCCGCCGAAGCGCGCATGCAGGGCGGTCTGCGACTCGACCTCGTTGGCCAGGACCCGACCGCCCTCCACCACGCCGACGCCGGTGTCGTCGCAGGAGGTGTCGATCCCCAGCACGATGGCCATGGCCCGAGGGTACCACCGTGCCGGCGTCGGTCGTGACGCCGACGGAGACGGGTAGACTGCGGCCCGTGGACCTCCTGGCTGCCCACCATCGGCGAGCCGTCGTGCCCGTTCCCGGCCACGGCGAGCTGCTGGGTTCGCCGGCGGTGCGCGGCTACCCGGCCGCGGCGCCGGGCCTGGTCGAGCTGCTCGACGGCCTGCCCGTCCTGACCGGACGCGTCGCCGACGTCAGCGGCAGCGCCGGCGGCGGGGGGCTGGCGGGCGGCGACGCCGAGGTCGAGGTGCTCGAGCCCTCGTTCGCCGCCCTGCGCGCCGCTCGCGAGCGCTGGAGCGGCTGGGATCGCGTCCGGGTGCGGCCCGGCCTGCCCTGGGACGCCGATCCCGCCGGCCACGACGTGGTGCTGCTGCTCCCGCCCGGCGACCGCGGCAACGACCGGGTGCGCGCCGAGCTGGCCGCCGCCGCAGCGGCGTTGCGGCCGTCGGGGACGGCGTTCGCTCTGATGCACAAGGACCAGGGCGCCCGACGCTACGAACGGGATGCCGGCGCGCACTTCGCCCACGTCGAGGTGGTGCACCGCAGCCGCGGCTGGCGGCTGGTGCGACTGGCCGGGCCGGTGCCGGCGCAGGCGCCGGGCGCGCCGCCGTGGCGGAGCTTCGAGGCGCTCGGCCGGCAATGGTGGGCGCTGCCCGGCGTCTTCGCGGCGCGGGGCCTGGACGTCGGCAGCGGCGTGCTGCTCGACGCCCTCGACGCCCAGGCGCCGGCGCTCCTGCGCGGAGCCTCTGTGCTGGACCTGGGGTGCGGGACGGGCGTGCTGGCGGGCGCCGCGCTCGATCGCGGCGCCGCCCAGGTGACGGCGCTCGACGACGACCTGGGCGCCGTGCGCAGCGCCGAGCGCAACCTGGCGGGCGCCGACGCTACCGTGATCCACTCCGATGTGGATGCGGCCCTGCCCGAGGACGCCCGCTTCGATGTCGCGCTCGTCAACCCGCCCTTCCACGTCGGCAAGCAGGTGCGCCTCGAGGTGCCGCGCGCCTTCCTGGCGGCCGCCCACGCTCGCCTCCGACCCGGCGGCACGGCGCTGATCGTCGCCAACCGGGCGCTGCCGTACGAGCGCGAGCTCGCCAGCTGGCGCAGGTTCGAGACGGTCCGCGACGAGCGCGGCTTCAAGGTGCTGCGCGCCTGGCGCTAGGTCGTGCTCGCGGCGTCCGCCGGATCGTGCAGGGGCTCGGTCCGGTAGCCGAGGCCGGCGGCGGGCTCGAGCACGCGACCGGCGGGGCCGGCGAACGCCTCCAGCTCCTCGCGGCAGGCGGCGACGTGGGTCGCGTCGGTGACGACTCCGAGGGTGGGTCCCGCTCCCGACAGGAAGGCGGCGAAGGCGCCGCGCTCGCGCAGGGCGTGGCTGCACGCCTCGAGGCCGGGCACCAACGGCGCGCGGTAGGGCTCGTGGAGGAGGTCGAGGGAGGCCACCCGCAGCAGCTCCGGGCGGTCGTCGGCCACCGCCACCGCCCACAGCGCGGCTCGGCCGGTGCTGCGCACGGCGTCGGCGCGCGGGTAGTTCGACGGCAGGACCGCCCGCGCCTTGGCGGTGGGGAGCTCGAACGCCGGGATCCCGAACAGCAGGCGCCAGCCGGCCGGCAACGCCAGGCTGGCGGCGACGAACTCGCCGTCCTCGTCGGCGGCGGCGACGGTGAAGCCCCCGAACACGGCGGGCCCGACGTTGTCGGGGTGGCCCTCCAGCCGCGCCACCAGGCGGAACACGCCCGGACGGCCCAGGCGCTCGCCCACCATGCCGTCCGCCAGTGCAGCGCCCGCGACCAGGGCGGCCGACGAGGAACCCAGCCCGCGGGCCAGCGGGATGGGGTTGTCGGCCTCCACGGCCACCGTGGGGGGCTCGAGCCCGAGCTCGTGGTACACGGCGTGGAAGCCGCGATGCACGAGGTTGTGGGGGGTATCGGGGACGGCGCCGGCGCCGCCTTCGCCGCGGTAGTGGAAGCTGTCGCGCGGCGAGGGGCGAGCGGTGACCGTCAGGTCGAGGTCGAGGGCGATGCCCAGGGCGTCGAAGCCGGGACCCAGGTTGGCGCTGGTGGCGGCGACGCGGACGCGAAGCATAGGCAGCAATCTAGCATGCGAGCTCGAGCGCGGCCGCCGGGAGCGCGTTGGCGACGTCATCGGCGATGAGTCCGACGCCCCGCCGCTCGCCGGCGAGCTCGCCGGCCCGGCCGTGGAGGTAGGTGGCGGCGCAGGCGCGTTCGAAGGGGTCGCCCCCGGCCAGGAGGGCGCCCAGCAGACCGGCCAGAACGTCGCCGGCGCCGCCCACCGCCATGCCCGGATGCCCGCGCGTCGACACCGCCAGCCGGCCGTCGGGCGCGGCCACCACGGCGCCGGCGAGCTTCAGCACGCACACCGCCCCCAGCGCGTGGGCGAGCTCGGCGGCGCTGGCCAACGGCTCGGCCAGCACCTGCTCGGCCGTGCGGCCCAGCAGCCGTGCGGCCTCCCCCACGTGGGGGGTCAGCACGCAGCGCCCGTGGGCGCGGATCGCTTGCAGCACGGCCTCGTCGGTGGCCAGCGCGCCGGCGTCCAGCACGGTGGGGCCGGGCAGGCGCCGCAGCAGCTCGGGAAGCCAGGGGAGGGCGCGGGGGTCGAGCCCGGGTCCGATCACCGCAGCCTGGACCCGTTTGGCTTCGAGGTCGGCGAGCGCCGCGAGCGGCGCGGGGTCGTCCCAGTCGAGCGGTTCCAGCACCACCTCGGGCCAGCCGCTGGGCGCCCGGCCCGCCGCCGCCAGCGTCACCAGCCCGGCGCCCCCGCGGTAGGCGCCGCGGCAGGCGAGCTCGGCGGCCCCGAGGTAGCGCGGCGAACCGGCCACCACCAGCACCGTGCCGGCGCTCATCTTGTGGGCGTCGGGAGCCCGGGCCGGCAGCCAGCCGGCCGCGGTCCCGGCGTCGAGCAGACGCACCGGCGAGGCCTGCTCCAGCACCGCTTGGGGGATGCCGATGTCGGCCACCACCGTCTCGCCGAAGGCGGCGCGCGCCGGGAAGAAGGCGCTGGCGAGCTTGGCGCCCGCCAGTTGGACGGTGAGGTCGGCCTCGAGGTGCACCCCGGGGGGCACCGGCGAATCGGAGGCGACGCCGCTGGGCACGTCGACGGCGAGCACGGGCAGGCCGCTCGCGGCGACCTCGGTCAGGAGGGCGGCCAGCTCGCCTTCGACCGGGCGATCGAGGCCGCTGCCCAGCAGCGCGTCGACGACCAGGTCGGCGTGCGTCAGGGCGTCGCGGAGGGCGGCGAGCGTGAGCGGCTCGGGGCTCGTGCCGTGCGCGAGCAGGGCGCCGCGGGCGCTGGCAGCGTCGCCGCCGGCGGGCCGGGGGGCGAGCTCGAGCACCGTCGCCGCCATCCCGGCCGCGGCCAGGTAGCGCGCGGCCACGTAGCCGTCGCCGCCGTTGTTGCCCTTGCCGCAGAGCACCAGCACGGTCCGGGCGCCCTCGAAGGCCTCCGCTGCAGCGCTCGCTACGGCGCGGCCGGCGGCCTCCATGAGCAGCAGCGTGGGCATCCCGGCGGCCTCGGCGGCGGCGTCGGCGGAGCGCATCTGGGCTGCCGTGTAGAGCCTCATGGCGCCAGTCTACTGCCGGGGTGTTGGCCCTCCGGGCTCGCCTGCGCCGCGGTAGGCGCCCGACCACCCGGTATCATCACGGCATGAAGCCCATCTACGACGGCCCTCCCGACGGGCTGCTGGAGAGGCTCGGCCGCCCCGGCGAGTACCCGTACACGCGCGGCGTCTACCCCCGGATGTACAGCCAGGGCCGGCTCTGGACCATGCGCCAGTACGCCGGCTTCGGGACCGCCGAGGCGTCCAACGAACGCTACCGCTTCCTGCTCGAGCAGGGGGTGGCGGGGCTGTCGGTGGCGTTCGATCTCCCCACCCAGCTCGGCCTCGACCCCGACGATCCCCTGGCCGCCGGCGAGGTGGGGCGCGTCGGCGTGTCGATCGCCACCGTCGACGACATGCGCACGCTCTTCCGCGGCATCCCGCTCGACCGCGTCACCACCTCGATGACCATCAACGCCCCGGCCATGATGCTGCTGGCGCTCTACCAGCTCGTGGCCGAGGACCAGGGCGTGTCGCCGGCCGCTCTCGGCGGGACCGTCCAGAACGACATCCTCAAGGAGTACGTGGCGCGCGGGACGTACATCTTCCCGACCGGCCCCAGCATGCGGCTGGTCACCGACCTGTTCGCCTACTGCGCCGAGCACCTTCCGAGCTGGAACACCATCTCCATCTCCGGCTACCACATCCGCGAGGCAGGGGCCAGCGCCGCCCAGGAGGTCGCCTTCACCCTGGCCAACGCCCGGGCGTACGTCCGTGCGGCGGTCGACGCTGGCCTCGAGGTCGACGGCTTCGCGCCGCGCCTGTCGTTCTTCTTCGCCTGCCACAGCCGGCTCTTCGAGGAGGTCGCGAAGTTCCGCGCCGCCCGGCGCATGTGGGCGGCGATGATGCGCGACGAGTTCGGAGCGCAAGACCCGAAGTCGTGGATGCTGCGCTTCCACACCCAGACCGGCGGCAGCACGCTGACGGCCCAGCAGCCCGAGAACAACGTGGTCCGGACCGCCTACCAGGCCCTGGCCGCGGTGCTGGGCGGCACCCAGAGCCTGCACACCAACGCCCTCGACGAGGCGCTCGGGCTCCCCACCCCCTCGTCGGCGCGCCTGGCGCTGCGCACGCAGCAGATCCTGGCCCACGAGACCGGCGTTCCGGACGCCATCGACCCGCTCGGCGGCAGCTACTACGTCGAGCACCTCACCGATGCCCTGGAGGCCGAGGCGAGGGCCCTGTTGGGCCGCATCGAGGACCTCGGCGGAGCGGTCGCCGCCATCGAGGCGGGCTACATCCAGCGTGAGATCGAGGAGTCGGCCTACCGGCAGCAGCGCGCCGTGGAGGACGGCGAGCAGGTGGTGGTCGGGGTCAATCGCTTCCGCGACGACAGCGACGCCGCCGAGGTGCCGGTGCAACAGATCGACCCGCAGCTCCAGAGCCGGCGTGCGGCCGAGCTGCGGAGCTTCCGGGAGCGGCGCGACGGGGCCGCGGCCAGCGCCGCCCTGGCCTCTCTGTCGGAGGCCGCCCGCGGGGATGCCAACCTCTTCCCGCGGGTCCTGGAGGCGTTCCGGGCACGCGCCACGCTGGGGGAGGTGGCGGGGACGCTGCGCAGGGAGTGGGGGGAGTACGGCTGAGCCGCGGCGTCAGGCCGCCAGACGCTGGGGCGCGGGGTCGCCTCGCAGGATGGCGGTGATGACGTCCACCGTGACGTCGAGATGGCTGCGGCCGTCCGGGAGCAGGGCGGTGGCCGAGAGGTAGCCGTCGTTGCCGTCGTGCTTCATCGGTCCCATCGGCAGCAGCGTGAGCCGTTCCCGGGCGCGCGCCTGGTTCCACGGCGAGTAGCGCAGCAGCGGCCAGCGACCCGCGAAGAAGGCGGCGCCCACCCGATGCACGCGGTCGCGGGCCCCGTACAGGTAGTAGAGGTGACCCACCTGCAGGGTGGCGGGGTCGGACGCCATGACGCCACCGAGGGCGATGACGTCGACCGGCGTGCCCAGGATGTCGTCGAGATGGCCGGCGGCCCCGAGCGCGATCTGTCCGCCCCCGCTGTAGCCGATCAGGGTGACGTGCGTGCTGCTCGCCGGGACGTAGCCGGCCGCCAGCAGCGCCTCGGTGATGAGCTCGGCGCTGCCGTGGTTGTAGATGGGGCCGTAGCGGCGGTCGGCCGACACCGCCACCTGCCACAGGTTGCGCAGGTTGATGACCATGCCGGCGGTATGGGCCAGCGCCCGCGGACTCAGCTTCATGCGCAGCGCCCAGCGCCAGAAGCGCGCGAAGGTGCGCTGGCCGGTCAGCGCCCGGTTGGTCACCGAGTAGGGGAAGACCTCCAGGAAGCAGGCGTCGGGGAGCCGCTCGCGCAGACGCTCGAGCAGCGCTACCTCCCGACGGGCGAAGGGCCGTCCGGCCACGCGATGGATGCCCGACAGGAACACCACGAACTGGCGCGGCGGGGCCTCGCCGGACCAGGGCGGGGCCACCGCCTCCTCCTCGGGTCGTCGCCCGTACCACCCCGCCCACCACCCCAACGCCTCCAGCGGGGACAGCAGCCCGGCAAGGAGCAGCGCCAGGAAGGCCAGACCGGCAAGGATCCAGGGGTCGAGCAGCGGCACCCTACAGGCCCCGCTCGTTCTCGAGGGCCTCGGTCAGGGGCACCAGCCGCCGGCCGGCGACCGCGATCCGCAGCCTACGGCCGAGCGCCAGGACCGGACGGCCGATCGTGCGTTGCAGGAGCTGCAGCAGCATCCAGCCCAGGGCGGCGCTGGCGGCCGCCTGCAGGGTGCTGATGTGGAAGACCGTGCTGGTGGCGACCACGATGGCGAGAAGGTTCCACACCGACAGCAGCGCCGCCACCGCGGACCCGAAGTAGGGGGTCAGCACCAGGAAACCGAAGAGCTGCGGGCTGTAGGCCAACCCCACCGTTCGCAGCGCGTTGAGGTAGGGGCGGGGGTGCCCGAAGCCGTAGCCCGCGATCAGCCAGATCGAGGTCGACCAGAACAGGTAGACGACGGTGAACACGGCGCCGGACAGCACCAGGCTGGCGGCGAAGCGGCGCGGGGCCACGCGGTTGGCGAACAGCACCAGGCTCTGGCCCACCGCCGACGACACCCCGGCGACGAACACCACCGTCAGCGCCAGCCGCAGGCCCCCGCTGCCGTGATCGAGCAACCCGAACGCCCGGCGATCGAGCGTCAGCGCGTGTCCGACGTACTCGAGCCCCTGCATACCCCGACGCTAGCACGCCTCCGGCGTCGGCCGGGGCGTCAGTCGCTGCCCCCGCCGCTGCCCCCGCCGCGGCACAGCATGGGCCCCAGGGGGCGTCCGCCGAGCAGGTGCAGGTGGAGGTGGTAGACCTCCTGGTGCCCGTGCTCCTTGCAGTTGACGAGCAGCCGGTAGCCCTTCTCCAGCCCCTCCTGCTCGGCCACGCGCGCGGGCACCACGAACATGTGCCCGAGGACCGCCTCGTCGGCGTCGTCGATGTCGGCGGCCGTGGCGATGCGTTGGTTGGGGACGATGAGGATGTGGACGGGCGCCTGCGGACGGATGTCGCGGAAGGCGGTCACCCGGTCGTCCTGGAAGACGATGTCGGCCGGGATCTCGCGGCGCACGATGCGCAGGAAGAGGTCGTCGGGAGGGCGCGTCGGTTCGGCCATGGGCCGAGGATAGCGCGGCGCACGGCGCGGAGGGTGCCCCACGTGACCGCTGGACGGCCGTGACCGGCGCCGTCCCGGCGGCTGCTGCGACTAGCCGGCGGCCGCCGCTTCGAGTTCGCTCATGCGGAACAGGGGGCGCAGGTCGACGCCGATGCCGGCCAGGGCCTCGCCTCCCCCCGCCTCGCGATCGATGACGCAGAGCGCGTGGTCCACGCTGGCGCCGAGGGCGCGCAGGTCGCGGCTGGAGATGACCACCTGGCCGCCCGAGGTGATGACGTCCTCGATGACCAGCAGCCGCTGGCCCTCGATGTCGCCGCCCTCCGCCAGGCGCCGGGTGCCGTACTCCTTGGCCGCCTTGCGGACGAAGCGGCAGGGCAGGCCGGTGACCTGCGAGAGCATCACGGCCAGCGGGATGCCGCCGAGCTCGAGCCCCGCGAGGGCGTCGATGCCGGACGGCACCAGCGGCGCCATGGCCTCGGCGATGGCCCGTAGGAGCGTGGGGTCGGACTCGAAGAGGTACTTGTCGAAGTAGCGGTCGCTGGTCGCCCCCGAACGCAGCACGAAGTGCCCGTGCAGCAGGGAGCGTCGGTGGATGTGGCGGGCGAGGTCGTCGCGCGTCATGCCGGCATCCTACCCTTCCGTTGGCCCGGCGCGGCCCTCGGCTGGCGTGGCGGGCGGCAGGTGTGCTACCATCAAGCGTTTGGTTTGCGCCGCGCGCTCGCGCGGCGGCGAGCGAGCATCCCAACCGACGCGACGGAGGAACGCAACCATGCCGCGTGTATGCGCAGTCACAGGCAAGAGAACGCGTAGCACCACCACCAGCAAGCGCAAGGGCTCGCCCAAGAAGCGGGGCGGGGTCGGCCTCAAGCAGGTCGGTGTGCACAAGCGTCAAGTGAAGCCGAACCTGCAGAAGAAGACGCTGTGGGTCGACGGCAAGCCCCAGAAGGTGTGGATCAGCGCCAAGGCGCTGCGCCAGCTCGATCCCACCCTGTTGGTGAACCCCAACAAGCTCTGACGCCGGATCCGGTGTCGGTGGCGGCGGCCTCGGGAGTTCCCGGGGCCGCCGCTTCGTCGCGGGGCGCGCGGGTGTCGTCGACGCTCTTGGCAGCGCGGCGGGCGGCGGGTAGAGTGCTCTAATGAGAACGCGTTCTCAAGGCTCCCGGCGGGCGCAGGCCGGCGTCACCCGCCTTCCCGGACAAACGGCCGCGGCGTGAGCGAGGGCGCGCCCGGGGCCCCGCCGCTGCACCTGCATCGCGTGCTGGTGCGGCTCGGCGAGGCGATCATCCTCGAGGACGTCAGCTTCGAGATCGAGCCCGGATGCTTCCTTGCCGTGGTCGGGCCCAACGGCGCCGGCAAGTCGACGCTGGTGAAGGTGGCGCTGGGGCTGATCACGCCGCAGCGGGGGCACGCCGCGCTGTTCGGAACGGTCGCCGGCGCCTCGCCCGAGCGGGTCGGCTACGTCCCCCAGCTCAAGACCTTCGATCGCAGCTTCCCCGCCACGGCGCTCGAGCTGGTGGTCAGCGGGCTGCGCCGTAGTTGGCCGACGCGCATCGGCGTCGCCGAACGCGAGCAGGCGCGGGCGGCGCTGGCCCGGGTGGGTGCGGAGCACCTCGAGCTGCGGCAGCTCGCCCGCCTGTCGGGCGGGGAGCTCCAGCGCGTCTACCTGGCCCGGGCGCTGGTGCGCAGGCCCAGCCTGGTGCTGCTCGACGAGCCCGCGACCGGCGTCGACTTCCTCGCCGAGCACGACCTCTACGACCTGTTGGAGGGGTACCAGCGCGACACCGGCGCCAGCGTGGCGATGGTCACCCACGATCTCGCCGCCGCGCGCTACCACGCCGATCGCGTGCTGGTCCTCAACCGCCGCGTGCACGGCTTCGGTCCGCCCGACGAAGTGCTGTGCGAGCCCTGCCTGGAGCGTGCCTTCGGGCACCACGGTCACCACCATGCCCTGGCCTTCTGAGGGACCTGCATGGGACTGATCGAGGCCATGCACCTCGGCTTCATGCAGCGGGCGCTCGCCGCCGGGCTGCTGGTGGCCGTCATGAGCGGGCTCCTCGGAGTGTTCGTGGTGCAGCGACGGCTGTCGTTCCTCGGCGCCGGTCTCGCCCATGCCGCGTTCGGGGGCATGGGGCTGGGCGCCTTCGTCATCGTCGCCACCGGGCTCCTGGGCAGCGGCATCGGCCTGCTGCGGCACCCGCTGTGGATCGCGGTGCCGTTCAGCCTGCTGGCAGCGCTGGCGATCGCCTGGGTCCGCGCCAACACGCGCCTCAGCAGCGACACCGCCATCGGGGTGTTCTTCGCGGTGTCGGTGGCGCTGGGGGTGCTGTTCTTCTCGATCATCCCGCCCGACGTCAACCTGGGGCTGTCGCTGATGGACCTGCTGTTCGGCTCGATCCTCGGCGTCACCGGCTCGGACCTGGTGGTGATCGCGGTGGTGGCGGTGGTGGCGGTGGCGTTCCTGACCGCGACCTGGGGGAGGCTGAGCTACGCCACCTTCGACGACGAGCTGGCGCGGGCCGACGGCGTGGCCACGCGCCGGCTGGAGTACCTGCTGTTCGCCTGCGCGGCGCTGGTCATCGCCGTCAGTTCGGTGGTGGTGGGGATCATCCTGATGGCCGCCTACCTGGTCATCCCGGCCGCCAGCGCCCGTCTGCTGGCGCGCACCCTGACGCAGATGAGCGTGCTCAGCGTGGTGCTCGCCGTGGTCAGCACCGTCGCGGGGCTGGCGCTGTCGTACCTCGTCGACGTCCCCAGCGGCTCCACCATCGTGTTGACGCAGGCCGCGCTGTTCCTGGTGGCGGCGCTGCTGGCGCGGCGCTGACGCCTCAGGGGACCCGGTCGGCCGCGGTCTCGCTGGCCGGCTCCAGGCGCGCCAGCAGCTCGTCGACCCGGCGCTGGACGTCGGCGCTCATGCGGATCTTCTCCGGCCACGGTCGCTCGAAGCCCTCCTCGGGGAGCTTCGGCGTGCCGTCCATGACGTACACCGGCGCGCGTCCCGAGGCGTCGCGCACCACCTGGACGTCCCTCTCGGGGTCGATGTTGTTGAGCAGCGTCCAGATGCAGTCGTCGAAGTCGCGCGGATCCGTCTCGTCGTCCACCACGGCGATCAGGCGCACACCTCGGCAGGCCGGCTGGCGGGCCGCCCACTCGCCCAGGTGGCGCCCCTGGCCGGGGCGCTGCTTGCGCGTGGTGATGAACCAGAAGCCGCCGGCGACCTGGTGCTGGTCGCGGATCTCGGCGTGGTGCGGGAGCTCGGCGGCGCCCCGCTCGGCGTTCGGCGTCCAGCTCGGCTCGTCGCCCTCCTCGGCGTGCTTGCGGGTGCCGTCGATCACCAGCTTGGTCCCGAAGCTCCAGGAGCGGCTCGAATGGTCGAGCACGTCGATGGGGCCGCGGGCGAACTGCTCGTCGCGCCCCGGCAGGGCGTGCGCCAGCACGGTACGCCAGAACCCCAGGGCGTCGGTGACCGGCACGTCCTCATCGGTCACCAGCAGCACCTTCGCGAACATCATCTGGCCCAGCCCGAGCAGGCCGTTGGCCACCTTGTAGGCCTGCCCCGGGTAGCGCTTGTCGATGCGGACGTTGACCAGGTTGTGGGCGATGCCGGCGGGCGGCATGTGGTAGTCGACCAGCTCCGGCAGGATGAGCTGCGCCGGAACCAGGAAGATGCGCTCGCTCGCCTCGATGAGGTAGGCGTCCTCCATCGGTGGGCGGCCCACGATGGTCGCCGGGTAGATGGGATCGGAGCGCAGCGTCACCGCCGTCACGTGGAAGGCGGGGTAGAGGTCCTGCAGGGTGTAGAAGCCGGTGTGGTCGCCGAACGGCCCCTCCGTGCGCCAGGCCTCCTCGGGATCGACGTACCCCTCCAGCACCACCTCGGCATGGGCGGGGACGTCGAGATCGACCGTCACGCCGCGCGTCACCTCCAGCGAGCGGCCGCGCAGGAACCCGGTGAGCGAGTACTCGTTGAGGCCCGGGATGGGCGGCAGCGGTGCCGTGGCAGCGTAGGTGAGGGCGGGGTCGCCCCCCAGCGCCACCGCCACCTCCAGCCGCGTGCCCGCCTTCCGGGCACTCTCCAGGTGGCGCGCGCCGGTCTTGTGGCGCTGCCAGTGCATGCCGGTGGTCCGTGCGTCGAACACTTGCATGCGGTACATCCCCACGTTGACGTCGCCGGCGATGGGGTCGCGCGTGATCACCAGCGGCAGGGTCACGAACGGACCGCCGTCCTGCGGCCAGCAGGTCAGCACCGGAAGGCGCCCCAGATCGATCTCGTCGCCCTGCCACACGACCTGCTGCACGGGGGCGTGGCGTACCCGCTTGGGGGGCAGGGCGGCCACCTCCCGCAGCTTCGGGAGGTTCGACATCAGCCCCACCAGGCCCCCGCCCAGCCGCACGTCGAGCAGCCCCCGGATGCGTTCCGCGATGGCGTCGAGCGACGGCGCGCCCAGCGCCCAGGCGGTGCGCTCGCGGGTCCCGAAGAGGTTGATGGCGACCGGGATGCTCTGAGCGTCGACGTTCTCGAACAGCAGCGCCGGACCGCCGGCCTTGACGGTGCGGTCGGCGATCTCGGTGATCTCGAGGACGGACGAGACGGGCTCGCGGATGCGCCGGAGCTGACCGTGGCGCTCGAGCAACGCGAGGAAGCCGCGCAGATCGCGCAGGCCCTGGAGGTCGCGGAGGTCTGCGGCGTCCATGACGGTATGCTACCGCCCCGCCGGCGCGCGCGGCGCGTGTGCACCACGCGCCCGCTCGCGGCTCATTCGCTCCGTGCCGCCGGGGCCGGGTCGAAGGCGCCGGCGTGCTCGGGACCCGACGGCGTCCGGCGCGGCCCCTGGAGCGCCGCCGCCAGCGCCGCCTTGAGGTCGTCGAGACCGCTGCCGCTGCGCGCGGACACGGCGACGGCCCGGTAGCGCTCCTGGAGGCCCGCCAGCACCTCGGCGTCGGCGACGTCGGCCTTGTTGAGCACGACGCGGCGCGGCGGCTCCAGGCCCAGGGCGTCGAGGATGCGCTGGACGGCGTCCACGCGCTCCGGCACGCCGGCGGAGGCCGCGTCGACGACGTGCAGAAGCAGGTCGGCGTCGTTGAGCTCCTCCAGGGTCGCGCGGAAGGCGTTCACCAGCTCCTCCGGCAGGTCGCGGATGAAGCCTACGGTGTCGGTGTAGAGCACCCTGGCGCCGTACTCTCCCAGGCCCGGCAGCCAACCCTCGCGCGTGGTCGGGCGCAGCGTGGCGAAGAGCTTGTTGCGGCTGACGGCGTCGGACTTCGCCAGAGCGTTGAAGAGCGTCGACTTGCCGGCGTTGGTGTAGCCCACCAGGGCGATCACCGGCGTGCTGGCGGCCGTCCGGCTCTTGCGCGTCTCGCTGCGCCGTTGGCTGATCTCATCGACCGCCCGCTCCAGCACCGCGATACGGTCGCGGATACGGCGCCGATCGACCTCCAGCTTGGTCTCGCCGGGTCCGCGGGTGCCGATGCCGCCGCCGAGCCGGCTCATGGCCCGTCCGCGGCCGGCGAGGCGCGGCAACTGGTAGTGGAGCTGCGCGAGTTCCACCTGCACCTGGGCCTCACGGCCGCGCGCGTTCTGCGCGAAGATGTCGAGGATCACCTGGGTGCGGTCGAGCACCTTGAGGCGCGTGAGGCTCTCGATCTCCCGCGCCTGGGCGGGGGAGAGCTCGCGATCGAAGACCAGCAGGTCGGCGTCCTCGTGGTAGGCCTTCGACACCAGCTCGTT
The DNA here is from genome assembly GCA_030149325.1 of Deinococci bacterium. Lineage (GTDB taxonomy): Bacteria > Deinococcota > Deinococci > Deinococcales > Trueperaceae > JASBRS01. The sequence goes on along the minus strand of JASBRS010000063.1, from coordinate 23,667 downwards.
CAACTTGCCGCGCCCGATCAGCGTCTTGGTGTCGGCGCGCGAGCGCTGCTGCAGGCTGCTCCAGGCCACCGTGCCGCCGGCGCTGCGCACCAGCTCGGCCAGCTCCTCCAGCCTCGACTCCGCCTCGAGGAGGCCCTCGCCCGACTCCAGGCCCACCAGCACGGCGCGCTCGGCGCTGCTCCGCGACACGTCGCGGGCGCGCACCCCTCGGGCCATCTCCTCCTCGAGGGCGCGCAGCCGCTCGCCGAAATCGAGACGCTCGAGCTCGCGCACCTCCATGGGAGCGTCGACGATCCAGTCCTCCTCCTGACTGGTGGGCGGTGCCACCTGGGCCAGGTGAGCGCGGCCCGGGAGCCCGTCGGGGCGCGCCTCGATCGCGACGACGGCGTCGAGGCGGTGCAGGAAGAGCATGGTCAGGTCGTCGCCGCTGAGGCCCGTCGGCTTGAGATGGACGTGCGCCAACCGCAGCCCGTACAGCCGCGAGGTCGCCTCGCCGCTGGGGGGCGGTAGCGGGGTGTCGGCCGCGTCCCCCACGGCCACCGTGACCACGCGCCCACGGCGGTCGATCAGCACGCTGACGCCGCGCCCGATGTCGACGCTCAGCTCCGTCAGGGCGCGCGCCAGATCGTGCGTGAGGGCAGCGGCAGGGGGGACCCGCCGTCGGTAGAGGTTGCCGAGCCGCTTGACCTGCCCGACCTTCAGGCCGGAGAGCCTACCGTGCACCTTGTCGATCTTCGTCGCTCCCTTCGTAGGGTCCGTTGCCGGCGTCGCGCTCGACGCCGCCGGGGGCAGCAGCGTGCAGGGCACGCGGCGCGCTCATGGAGCACCCGCGGATCGGCCGCTGCACGGCCGGCAAGGGTTGTGGGGGAGGATCCGCAACGGCGTGGCGCGGGGTCTCAGGGGAGCACCCCGAACGCGCGCGGGACCAGGGTCGCCGGGTTCACTGGTGCCATTCTAGCGCACCCTGCCGGTCGCCCCGGCCCGGCGAGCGACGCTGTCCCCGGCGTGATCCGGGGCGGAGCACGCGTGCTAGGCTCGCCGACGTGGGCCCCCCTCGGCTCGCGCCCCTGGCGCTCATCCTCGTCGCCGCTGTGCTGCTGGGCCTGGCGGCGGCCGATCCGGTCCCGGCCCTGCGCCGGTCCGGCGTGCTGTACGTGGCCTGCGCGCCGCTGGCGCGCGCGCTCGGCGACATCCTGGCGCCGGGCCAGGGCAGCCTCACCTGGAGCTCCGACCGGGGCGTGATGACCGTCTTCGAGGGCTCGCCCGACGCGCTTTGGAAACCTCCCGGTGGCGGGGCCGAACGCGACCTCAGCCTGTCGGCGCCGGCGCTGCTGCAAGGCGGCCACTGGTGGCTGCCGGCCGACGCCCTCGACACGCTGGGAGTACGCCTGGAGGGCGAGACGGCGGTGCTCCCCGACGGGACGCGCCTGGCCCTGGCGGTCCCCGCCCCCGTCGGCAACGGCGGGGACGGTCGGAGCGAGGTCGACGACCTGGGTCACGGCGTTCCCGCCCTGCGGCTGTTCCCGGTCGGCGGCGACGGTCGCACCGTGGTGGCGGCCGAGATCACCGACCTCGACCTGCTGGCGCTGGTCGAGCCCCAGCAGAGCCGCACCATCGACGGCGCGCTCGAGCGCACCGGTTCCGACAAGCCGCTGCTGGTGGTGGTGACGGCCCTGGCGGAGAGCGCCTGGCAGCCGGTCTTCGTGGTCTCGCAGGGGGAGCACAGCCTGGAGCTGCGCTACCCCTACCGCATGCGGCTCGTGCAGGGTTCGGCACAGAGGGTCGCTCCCGACGCCCCCGCCGCGGTGGTGTTGCTGCTGCCCGAGAGCTTCGATCTCTACCGGCCGATCGCCGTGACCTGGCAGGGCGTGACGGCGAGCGTCACCTTCCGGCGCTGAACCGCTCTGCGGTGCGGTGTCCCCACCGGCGCCGAAGCGTTCGGGACGCGCCTGCCGCCCTCCCTATACTGGGAGGCGAGCCCGCACCGGGCCGCTGGTGGCCGGGCGCAGGGCAGGGAGGTCAGCATGGACATCGTTCTCGCATCCGCCGTGCGTACCCCGGTGGGTGCGTTCCAGGGTGCCTTCTCGCCGCTCAAGGCCTCGCAGATCGGGGCCGCGGCGGTGCGGGCGGCGGTCGAACGCGCCGGCATCACGGCCGACGACGTCGACCTGGTGCTGATGGGCAACGTCCTGCCCGCCGGCATGGGGCAGGCCCCGGCGCGCCAGGCCGCCCTCTACGCCGGGTTGGGGCACGGGACGCCCGCGGTCACCCTCAACAAGATGTGCGGGAGCGGCCTGGAGGCGGTGATCCAGGCGGCCCGGGCGATCGTCGCCGGGGACGCCGAGATCGTGGTCGCGGGCGGCATGGAATCGATGACCAACGCCCCCTACCTGCTCCCGGGCGCCCGAGGCGGCCTGCGCATGGGCGACAAGCAGGTCATCGACTCGATGGTCCATGACGGGTTGTGGGACGTCTACAGCGACCAGCACATGGGCTCGTGCGCCGAGCTGTGCGCTACCCGCTACAGCTTCAGTCGCGAGCAGCAGGACGCCTACGCCATGCGCTCGTACCGCCGGGCCCAGGCCGCGATGGCCGACGGCACCTTCGCGCAGGAGATCGTCCCGGTGGAGGTGCCGGGCCGCAAGGGCGCCGTCACCACGGTCCGGGACGACGAGGGACCCGCGATGGTCGATTTCGCGAAGGTGCCCGGGCTCCGTCCCGCGTTCGACAAGGAGGGCACGGTCACCGCCGCCAACGCCTCCACCATCAACGACGGCGCGGCCGCCCTGGTCGTGACCAGCGCCGAGGTGGCGCAGCGCCGCGGCATGCCGGTGCTGGCCACGATCCGCGGGTACAGCGGGCATGCGCTGGAGCCCGAGTGGTTCACGGTGGCTCCGGTCGAGGCCATGAGGAAGCTCTTCGACGAGCTCGGCTGGACGCCCGACAGCGTCGACGCCTACGAGATCAACGAGGCCTTCAGCGTCGTCCCCATGGCGGCCGTGGAGGCCTTCGACCTCGACGAGGAGCGCGTCAACGTGCTGGGAGGGGCGGTTGCGCTCGGCCACCCTATCGGCGCCTCCGGCGCCCGCATCCTGGTCACCTTGCTGAGCGCGCTGCGGCGCCGCGGCGGGACGCGCGGCATGGCGTCGATCTGTATCGGCGGCGGCGAGGCCCTGGCGCTCGCCATCGAGACGCCCTGAGCCGGACGCGAGCGGGCCGGCGGGCTCAGTCCTCGTCGGCCCGCTCGTTGTGGTCGCGCTTGGGCGGCGCCTCCAGGTCGGCCTCCATGCGCTCGGGCAGGTGGCCCATCTGGACGGCCTCGGCCACCATCGACGGCAGACCCCAGGCCACGATGTCGAACGCCACGGCGGCGAAGTCGTACTCCACCTTGTCCATGTGCACGTCGATCTTGTCCTCGCTGATGGTGAGGAGCGCGTAGTCGGCCCCCGGCTCGCCGTTGAGCGACAGCCCCACCGACCCGGGGTTGACCACCAGGCCGTTGCCGAGCTTGCGGTAGAAGGGCACGTGGGTCGAACCGCTCGCCAGGATGGCGCAGCGGTGGCGCTCGAGCATGCGCGCGAGCGTCATGGGGTCCAGGTCGAGGTTGAGGACCTCCGAGGGATCGTCGGGGCTGCCGTGGAAGAAGCGCAGGCGCCCGATCGGGGTATGGATGCGCTGCTGCACGGGGAGCGTCTGCAGGAAGTGGACGTGCCGCGGCTCGATGACCTCGCGCGTCCACTCCAGGATCTCGTCGGCGACACCGCGCCGCGGTAGCTTGCGGCGGGCGAAATCGTAGGCGATGCGCTCGTCGGCGGCCCCCAGGGTGCACAGCACGCTCTCTCGGCGCACCAGGTCGATGGTCTCGTTGGGCGCCGGACCGTAGCCGACCAGGTCGCCGAGACAGATCACCGTCTCCGCGCCGCGCATCTTGAGCTCTTCGAGGACCGCCTCGAGAGCGATGATGTTGGCGTGGACGTCGCTGATGATGCCGACGATCACGGCGTCAGTCTAGCACCGTGGGCTGAGCGGCCGTATCCGGCCTCGCGTCGGCATCGCGCCGCAGGAGCCCCGCGGAGGCCTCAAGCGGGGGGCGTCACGCCCTCCTCGATCATCGCGCGCAGCAGCGCCACGGCCGCTTCGAGGTCGGCCTTCGCGACCATCTCCGTGACCGTGTGCACGTAGCGCGACGGCGTCGAGATGGTGATCGACGGCGCGCCCTCGCGGGAGCGCTGCATCGCGGCGGCATCGGTGCCGCCCAGCGGGAGCACCTCGAGCTGGTAGGGGACGGCGCGCCGCTCGGCGAGCTCGACGAGGGCGTCGACGAGCCAGCGCGTGCTGATGCTCATGCTGTCCATGACCTTGATGGCGGTGCCCTTGCCGAGCTGCGTCACGCGCAGGTCGTCGCGGCTCTCGGGGGTGTCGACCGCGAGCGTGGTGTCGAGGGCGACCGCCAGGTCGGGCGCCACCTTGAAGGCGCTGGTGGTCGCGCCGCGCACCCCCACCTCCTCCTGCACCGTGAACACCGCGTGGACGTCCATCGCCGCGTCCTCGAGGCGCTCGAGGGTCTCCATCAGGATCCAGCAGCCGGCGCGGTCGTCGAGCGCCTTGCCCGTCACGACGCTGCCCAGGTCGGCGAAGGGCTGGCGCAGGGTGACCATGTCGCCGACCCGCACCATCGCCTTGACGCGCTCGGCCTCGAGCCCCAGGTCGACGAAGAAGGCGTCGAGGGCGGGGACCTTGCCGCGCTCCTCGGCCGTCGAGAGGTGGACCGGCTTGCCGGCGGGGTTGAGCACGCCGACGAGCTCGCGCTCGGCCTGCGAGGCGTGCACCGTCACCTGCCGGGCGAACAGGTTCCGGGGATCGAAACCGCCCAGCGGTTGCAGGCGCAGGAAGCCGCGGTCGTCGACGAACCGCACCACGAAGCCGATCTCGTCCATGTGGGCTGCGATCATCAGCTTCGGGGCGCCCTCGCGTCCGCACGACCGGACGGCGTGGAGGTTGCCGAGGGCGTCGGTCTCGAGGCGATCGACCGACGGCGCGATGCGCTCGGCGATGAAGTGACGAACGTGGTCTTCGCGGCCGGGGATGCCGGCCATCTCGGAGAGCTGTCGCAGCGTGTCCATGCCGGCGAGTCTACCGCGGGACGCGTCCACGACGTGCGTACGCCGGCCGCCCGCAGGCGAGTGGTAGGCTTGGCAGCCATGCGAAGCGTGAGTACCTTCTCGATCGTGGGGCGGTGCGCGGACACCGGCGATCTGGGGATCGCGGTTGCCTCGAAGTTCCTGGCCGTGGGCGCTGTGGTGCCCTTCGCGGAGGCCGACGTGGGAGCGGTGGCGACGCAGAGCTACGCCAACACCAGCTACGGGCCCAGGGCCCTGGCCGCGCTCCGCGCCGGCGTCCCGGTCGATCTCATCCACGAGGCGTTCGCGGCGACCGACGACCAGCACGCCACGCGTCAGTACGGCCTGGTGGACGCTGCGGGGCGGAGCGTGAGCTTCACCGGCGACGCCTGCCACCCGTGGGCCGGCGGCGTGAGCGGCCCCGACTTCGCCGCGCAGGGCAACCTGCTCGCGGGACCCGAGGTGGTGCAGGCGATGGCGGAGGCGTTCCGCGGGAGCGAGGGCGCGCTCGCCGAGCGTCTGCTGCGGGCCCTCCGGGCCGGCGACGAGGCCGGCGGCGACCGACGCGGGCGGCAGGGGGCGGCGCTGCTGGTGGTTCGCGACGGCGGCGGCTACGGCGGCTTCAACGACCGCTACATCGACCTGCGCGTGGACGACGACACCGCGCCGGTGGGCCGCCTCGACGCTCTACTGGAGCTCCATCGCCTCTACTTCGAGCGCCCGTCCGAGCGCGACCTGCTGGCGCTGCAGGGCGACGTCCTCGGACGCGTCCTGGCGCTCCTGGATCGCACCGGACGGCACCGCGCCGCCGACGGCTGGAACGACGCAGCCGCCCGGGCGCTCAGCGACCTGGCCGGCGTCGAGAACCTCGAGGAGCGCTTGCGGAACCGGGACCGCATCGACCGGCGGGCGCTCGAGCACCTCGAGCGCCTCTACCCCGGCTGACCCCCAGCCGCGCCGCCGGCGCGGTTACTGCCCGCTGAACTCCGGGTCGCGCTTCTCCAGGAACGCGCGCGTGCCCTCCTGCATGTCCTCGGTGGTGGCCGCCATGCCGAACAGGTCGGCCTCGATCTCGAGCCCCTGGTTGAGGGTGACGTCGAGCCCGCGGACCACCGCTTCCTTGGCCAGGCCGAGCGCGATCGGCGCCTTGCGCAGGGTCAGGCGCGCCAGCTCCTTGGCGCCCTCCAGGGCGTCGTCGACCACCCGGTTCACCAGCCCCATGGCGAGCGCCTCCTCGGCGTCGACGTGGCGGCCGGTGAAGATGAGGTCGAGCGCGCGCCCCTGACCGATCAGGCGCGGCAGGCGCTGCGTGCCGCCGTAGCCCGGGATCAGCCCCAAACCCACCTCCGGCAGCCCCAGGCGGGCGCCGGGGGCGGCCACCCGCAGATCGGCGGCCAGCGCCAGCTCGAGCCCGCCCCCCAGCGCGAAGCCGTTGATGGCGGCGATGGTGGGGATGGGCAGCGCGGCCAGCGTGTTGGTGAGGTCCTGCCCGGCGAGCGAGGCCTCGCGGCCGGCGAAGGTGTCGCCGAGCCGCTGCAGCGCGGCGATGTCGGCGCCCGCCACGAACGCCCTGCCCGCGCCGGTGATGACAAGCGCGCGCACCTCGAGGTCGGCCTCCGCCATCTCGAAGGCGATGGCGAGCTCGGTAAGGACCTCGTCGTTGAGCGCATTGAGCGCGTCCTGGCGGTCGACGGTGATCACGGCGACGCCGTCGTCGACCTCGTAGTGAAGGTGTTCGAAGGTGATGTCGTCGAAGGGTTCCTGGTCGCTCATGCGATCCTCCTGCGCCCCGGCGGGCGCGTGGCCGTTCCTCAATCGTAGCGGAAGAAGCCCTCGCCGCTCTTGCGGCCGAGCTTCCCGGCGCGGACCATCTGGCGCATCAGCGGCGCGGGCCGGAACTTGGGATCGCCGAACTCGGCGAACAGCGCCTCGGTGGCGGCCAGGCCGACGTCGAGGCCGACCAGGTCGGAGAGCGCCAGGGGCCCGATGGGCATGTTGGCGCCGAGCTTCATGGCGCGGTCGATGTCCTCCGCCGACGCGACGCCCTCCGCGAGCGCGTGCACGGCATCGTTGAGGTAGGGGATGAGCAGGCGGTTGACGATGAAGCCGGGCTTGTCCTCGCACACGATCGGCGTCTTGCCGATGCCCTCCGCGAAGGCGCGCGCCTGCTCGACGGTCTCGTCGGCGGAGCGGAGGCCCCGCACCACCTCGACCAGCGCCATCATCGGCACCGGGTTGAAGAAGTGCATCCCACAGAAGCGCTCCGGCCGGCCGCTGAAGGCGGCCACCTGGGTGACCGACAGGCTCGAGGTGTTGGTGGCCAGCAACGCCCCCTCGCTGGTGACCTCGGTCAGCCGCTGCCACACCTCACGCTTGACGTCGATCGCCTCGTACACCGCCTCGATCACGACCCCGGCGTCCTCGAGGCCCTCGAGGCGGTCGCGCATCTCGATCCGGCTCCGCGCCTCGTCGGCGTCGGCCTGGGCGAGCACCTCCTTGCGTACCAGGCGACCCAGGCTGGAGCCGATGGCGGCGTCCGCCCGCTCCAGCGCACCCGGCGCGACGTCCGCCATCACGACCTCGTGACCGGCGACCGCGCAGGTCTGCGCGATGCCGCTCCCCATCGTCCCCGCTCCGATCACGGCTACCTTCATGCTCGTCCCTTCCCGTCGTCCGCCGGCCCCGAGCGGGACCGAACGGACGCGTTCCGTCGTGTCTCTCCCTGCGGCCGCGCGTGCACTCGGGCGGGCGCCCGGAGGCGCGCGCCACGCTGCGACCGCTCAGCCCTGGCCGGCGCCGTGCAGGGCCAGCCCCGCTTCGAGTGCCGTCGCGACCATGTCGTCGACGGCCCGGGCCAGCACCTCGGGGTCGACGAACTGCTCGTCCCCGATGGCGTTGCTGGCGACCAGCGCGGTCCCCGTGCGCACCCCGCGGAGCGCGCCCAGGGTGAACAGCGCCGACGACTCCATCTCGACGGCCAGGACCCCCCGCGCTGCCAGCTTCGGCACGTCGTCCGGGGTGGTGGCGTAGAAGGCGTCCTCGGTCTGGATGAGGCCGGCGCGCACGCTCCTGCCCGCCCGCTCGGCGGCCTCGACCAACGCGCGCGTCACCGTGAAGTCGGCGGTGGGCGCGTAGGGCTCGCCGCCCAGGTACATGGCGCTGGTGCCGTCGCGCGGGACCGCGGAGACCGCGACCACCAGGTCGCCGGCGGCGATGCCCGAGGCGACGGCGCCGCAGGTGCCGACCCGGACCAGCGTACGGGCGCCGAGCTGGATGAGCTCTTCGACCACGATCGCGAGGCTCGGGCAGCCCATGCCGGTGGTCTGCACGGTGACGGGCATCCCCTGGTAGCTGCCGCTGAAGCCGAGGAGCTGGCGGTAGCTGGTGATGGGCCGGGGTGCGTCGAAGAAGCGCTCGGCGATGCGACGCGCGCGGTCCGGGTCGCCCGGGAGCAGGACGAACGGAGCGACGTCGTCCTGGTGGGCGCGAACGTGCAACGGTGTCATCACGCCACGATACCAGAGCGCCGGCACGCCTCCGGGCCTTGTCGCCGGCGCTCAGGGACTATGAAAGGCCGCACGGGAGCGGCGCCGGAGACGTGCTAGACTCCCGCCTGTGCAGGACTTAGAGGAGATCCTGGCGCAGTTGGTGCACGGCGTCGATGGCAGTCTGGCGGCCGCGGTCGCCGGCATGGACGGCCTGGTCATCGAGCAGTCGCCCCGCGAGAGCACCGAGCTCGCGGCGGTGGTCGCCGACCTGACCAACGCCATCACCGGTCTCAAGGGCACGGTGAGCGAGCACCTCGGCGCCGGCTCGCTCAATGAGGTGATCGTCACCAGCGAGCGCCGCATCGTGTACGCGCGCCTGCTCGACGACGAGCTGTTCTGCGTGCTGGTGATGAACCGCCACGGCAACCTCGGTCGTGCTCGTCTCCTCACCGGCGATGCCGGCAAGCGCATCCAGGGAACGGTCACGTGAGCGCTCCCGCCGACGTGCGCGAGGTGCTGGCGCCCCTGTCGGAGCGGGACGGCGTGGTGGTCGCGCTGCTGCTCACCCGCGACGGCCTGCCCGTCGAGATGGTGGGGCACGGCGTGCGCTCCGACGTCCTGGCGGCCGAGGCGGCCGCCCTGGCCGAGAGCAGCCGCAAGGCGGCCGAGCGCCTCATGCTCGGCGAGGCCGAGGACGTCACGGTCACGGCCCACGGCTATCGTCTGTGTTGCCTCCCCCTCGAGGAACACGTGCTGGCGCTGGTGCTGGCCGGCGGTGAGAGCGAGGCGGCCTTGAGCGCGGCACGCGGCATCCTCGCCGACCTGCGAGCCGCGCTGGGCGAGAGCGCATGACCGTCGACGGCGACGCCCTGAGAGAGGAGCTTCGCGGCCTGCTGGGCGTGCGCGGCGTGACCAGCGTGGCGGTGGCCGGCGCCGACGGCAGCCTGGTGGAGGGCCTGGCGCTGGGCGATCACGAGCTGGCGGCGTTGCAGGAGCTGGTCCCGACGGCGCTGGCCTCGAGCCATGCCCTCGGAGGGCTGCTCGGGGAGGGCCCGGTGCAGCAGGCCCTGGTCGAGTACGCCCAGGGGCCCGTGCTGCTCGCACCCATCGCGGACGACGGCGACGGCGCGTTCGTCGCGGTGGTGGGGCTGGCGAGCGTGAACGACCTGGGGCGCGTGCGCTTCCAACTCAAGCGCCGCCTCGGGGGGCTGGCGACGGCGCTGGCGAGCGGCAGCGGCGCCGGATCCTCGCGGTCCGGAGGCCCGACCTCCGGGTAGGCTGAGGGCGTGACCGAGTTCAAGATGGAGATCCCCCAGGACGTGGCGGGTGGCCACTACGCCAATCTGGCGGTCATCGCCCATACCCCCGACGAGTTCATCCTCGACTTCGCGCTCGTCTACCCGCAGCAGTCGCCTTTGGTGGCCACCCGCGTCATCACCAGCCCGCGGCACGCCAAGGCGTTGCTCCGCAGCCTGGAGGACAACATCCGGCGCTACGAGGCCCGCTTCGGCGAGATCCCGGAACCTCCCCGGGGGGACCCGGACATCTCCAACTGAGGCGCGCGCGGCGTCCACACGGCGGAGCTGCGGCCACGGCGGCGGCAGGGTAGCCGAGCCGGAACGCGGCCAGGACGGCTGTCACGGGCGCTACCTCGCGGCGGGGTGGCGGGGTTTGTAATGGCCCCATGTCCGAGCGGGTCACCGTCTACTTCGACTACGTCTGCCCCTTCTCCTGGAGAGCGGCGGAGGTCGTCGAGTGGGTGGCCGCGCCGCTCGACCTGAGCTTCGAGTGGCGGCACTTCAGCTACTACCAGTACAACTGCGACCCCAGCGAGGGCTGGCAGATCTGGAACGAGCGCCTCGACGACGACGACGACATGGGGAGCAAGGGCCTGCTGCCGTTCCTGGCGTCGCAGGCGGCTCGGAAGCAAGGGGAGGAGGCGTTCGCCGCGTTCCGGCTCAACCTCCTGCGTGCGCGGCACCGCGACCACCGCCCCCTCAACCGAGCCACCATCGACGACGTCGCCGAAGTCTCGGGCCTGCACCTGCCGCGCTTCGCCAACGACCTCGCCAACCCCGAGTGCCGCACCGTGCTGGCCCACGAACACCACGCTGCCGCGGCCCGCGACGTGTTCGGCACGCCCACCTTCGTGTTCCCGAGCGGGGCCGCCGCCTACCTGCGCATCCGCGAGCTCCCGGCCGGTCCCGACGAGGGCCTGCGGCTGTTCCGCGACTACCGGCAGCTCCTCGAGGACTACCCCTACCTGGAGACGGTGCGCCGCCCCAGGTCGAAGGGGAACTGAGCGCGGTGGCCTCCAGGTCGGCGCTTGTGGGAATGTTCGTCCGAGCCCTGGTGCGCGCGCGGTAGACTGACGCCGTGCGGCTCGGACAGAACGTGGGACACGGTTCGGACGTCGGCCGCGTCCGCCCTCTCAACGAGGACTACCACCGCGTCTGGCAGTTCCCGTTGCCGGACGGGGAGCTGACGTTGCTCGCCGTCGCCGACGGCATGGGCGGGGCGGCTGCCGGCGAGGTCGCGAGCAAGCTGGCCATGGAGGTCCTGGACGAGTCGTTCAGCCGCTACGTCGACGAGATCCGCCTGGGCAACCCGGTGGTGGGGATCGACAAGCTCACCGAGAAGGCGATGCGCCTGGCCAACCGGCGGGTCTACGCCGCGGCCATCAAGAACCAGGGCCGGCGCGGCATGGGCACGACGCTGACCTGCGTGGCCGTGATGCGCCGCCGCGCGTTCGTGGGCCACGTCGGCGACTCCCGCGCCTACATGATCCGGGGCAACAAGATCTACCAGCTCACCAAGGACCACTCGTGGGTCGAGGAGCAGCTCGAGAAGGGCCTCATGAGCGAGGACGAGGCCGAGCAGCACGAGTGGCGCAACCTCATCACGCGCGCCCTCGGCACGCGCCCGCAGGTCGCGCCCGACGTGATCGAGGTGGGGGTCGAACCCGGCGACGTGTTCGTGATCTCCACCGATGGGCTCCACGGCCTGGTGAAGCCCGAGGAGATCCTGACCGAAGTGCGCCGCACCGCGAACCGGCAGCTCAGTGTCGAGTACCTCATCTCGCTGGCCAACGATCGCGGCGGCCCCGACAACATCACCCTCGTGATCGCCGAGGTCGCCTGATGCTCATCGTCCTCGCCGTCATCGCCCTGGTCGTCACGGTGCTGCTGTTGCGGGCGCCGACCTGGCTGGTGCTGGTGCTGCTGGCGCTGTCGTTCCTGGTAGGGGCGGGCGCGGTGGTGGTGGGCGGCCTCGCGCGCAGCGTATCGCCGCTGGTGATCTACGCTCTGGCGCTGGGTCTGCTGGTGCCGGGGGGGACGGCGGCGCTCCGCAGCAGCCGAGTCGCTCCACCCAAACGGCGGCGCCACCGCACCCAGGCGGCGGCCGGCGGCCGCGCCAAGCGGCGCGTGCAGAGCAGCTTCGATGCCATGGACATCCCCGGCTACGAACTGCTGGAGAAGGTCGGCTCGGGCGGGATGGCCAGCGTGTACCGCGCCAAGCGCAAGTCGGACAACCAGATCGTGGCGCTCAAGATCCCCATGGAGCAGTACGTCGCCGACGCCAAGTTCATCCGCCGCTTCCACCGCGAGGCGGAGGTCGCGCAGCGCCTGAACCACGTCAACATCGTGCGTACCTACGAGCACGGAAGCATCGGCGTCCAGCACTACATGGTCATGGAGTACGTCGACGGGCGCAGCCTCGAGGGCTACATCGAGGGCGACGAGCTCAGCCTCGATCTCGACGTCGACATCATGAAGCGCGTGGTGCGGGCCCTGCAGCACATCCACTCGGCGGGCATCATCCACCGCGACATCAAGCCGGGCAACATCATGATCCTGCGCGGTGGCGTGCGCGAGGCCGACGGGCAGAAGCGCCTCCAGCCGGAGGCGGTCAAGCTGATGGACTTCGGCATCGCCGGCGGCAAGGTGCTGTCGCGCCTGACGATGACCGGAGCGCGCGTCGGGACCCCGGTGTACATGTCGCCCGAGCAGGCGCGCGGCCTCAAGATCGATCACCGCAGCGACATCTACAGCCTCGGTCTGGTCTTCTACGAGATGTTGACCGGACAGACGGCGTTCAAGGGCGGCTACGAGGCGATCGTGCACCAGCAGATCTTCCAGACGCCGCCGCCTCCGCGGCAGATCAACCTCAAGGTCCCCAAGGTCCTCGATCAGCTGGTCATGCGCATGATCGCCAAGGACGCCGACGAGCGGCCGGCGTTGGAGGAGGTCTACGACACCCTGGAGCGCGCCGACTTCGACGATGACGAGCCGCTGAACCTCCCCAGCCGCATCGTGCTGACGGTGAGCGCCCGCCAGGGGGTGCTGCGGATCCTCGATCCCGACGGCAACCTGCACACCTCGCTGGGCGACATCGGCGTCGGTGCCGGCGCCTTCTCGGCGGCGCCGCTGTCGGTGGCCGTCGACAGCCACGGCAACTTCTTCGCCGCCATCTTCGAGTACCGCCTGGGGCAGGAGGATCATCGCATGATCCACAAGCTCGCCCCGGACGGCACCACGCTGACCTCGTTCGGCGCCTACGGCATGAAGCCTGGGGAGTTCCTGTACCCGATCTCGGTGGCCGTCGCCCCCGACGACAGTGTCTACGTGCTCGACTCCGAGACCCATCTGGTGCAGCGCTTCAGCAACGACGGCAGCTTCCTCGACAGCTTCGGCGGGCGCGGCAAGGGGCACGGCACCTTCAACGACCCGCGCGTGCTGACGCTCGGGCCCGAGGGCTCGGTGTACGTGCTGGACTACGGCAACCGCCAGGTGCAGCGCCTCGCCGCGGACGGCAGCTACCAGACCCGCTGGGCCTTCAAGCTGGGTGCCGAGCAGGCCGGCATGCGCCTGCTCGACGGCGTCGCTCTCGACAACGCCGGCAACCTCTACATCAGCGACGCCGCGGCCGGCAAGGTCCGGAAGGTCACGGCCGAGGGCAAGGTGGGGGTGTCGTTCGCACTGGAGACGCGGCAGGGGGAGGTCACCGACACCATCCTCGACCTCGGCGTCGACGACGCGGGCCACCTCTACACGGCGCGCCGCGGCGGGCACCTCATCCGCAAGTTCGACCCCTCGGGCCGTCTCATCGAGACCTTCGAGACCTACGCTCCCGTGGTGCAGATGGCGATCGACGTGCGCCAGCCGCAGGAAGCGGCCAAGGTCCGCGGCTAGACCTCGACGCCCTTCACGCGTACGTCCGCACCGACTCGCCACGAGCCGTCACGCCCCGTGCCGAGCCCTCGACCGCGCCTCGGCGCGTGCGGGAGGCGGGGCGCCGGCGTGCGCGCCCCGTGCGCCTGGTTGGGGTGTTGGGTCAGAGCCCGGTGACGCCCGCGATGATGGACAGGAAGATCTGCATGAACACCCGGACGAGCCCGGAGATGATGCCGAGCATGCTCAGCACGAAGAAGAACACCATGAAGCCGAGCACGCCGAAGCCGGCGATCTGCTGGATGACGCGGCGGACGCTGGGGTTGCCCCAGGCCAGCGCTGCGTGCGCCATGTCCAGCGGCAGGACGGGGAAGAGGTTGATCACGGCGTGCACGACGGCGTAGGCGGCCGCCGCCTGGAACGCCAGCGCCAGATGCAGCTGGTTCATGCTCACGAAGAGGACGGAGACCGCCAGGCTGACGAAGCCCACGGCCAGGTAGGCGCCGATCCCCGACAGCCACACCCACGCCTCCTGGCGCCCGCGTCCGCGGTAGTTGCGGCTGTTCACCGGGACCGCGTTGGGCCAGCCGAAGCCCAGCAGGAACAGGAACAGCACCCCGAACGGATCGAGGTGGCGCTGCGGGTCGAACGACATGAACCCCGAGTAGCGCGGCGTCGCATCGCCGAAGCGTGCGGCCACGAAGCTCTGCACCACGTTGTGCAGCATCAGCGCCAGGATCATGACCACGGCGCTGATGATCAGGACGGTGGGGTCGTTGTAGTACCTGAGGATCATGCGATGCTCCCGACCGCGCCGCTACGGCTGCAGCTCCCTGACCAGCTGCCTCGCCATCTCGACCTCGTCTTCGAAGGTCCGAACCTTGAGATCGGCCCGAGCCCGCGCGACCTCGTCGAGGACGCGTCCCACGGCCGGTCCAGGCGCCAAGCCCAAGTCTAACACGTCCCTGCCGCGCAATCGGCGTCGGGGAGGGGCCTCCTCGAGGCGTGTCAGGCGGGCTCCGAGCTCATCGCTCAGGCAGCGCAGCAGCACCCGCGAGGCCTCGTCGAGCCCCTCCAGGTCCTCGTCGCGGACCACCTCGGCGGCGAGCAGGGTGCGCAGGCGGTCGCGCGCCTGGCCGTAGCGGCGCGGCCAGTGGAAGCTCTCCAGGTGGGCGTCGGCGTCGGCAGTGTCGGTCGCGAGCAACAGCGCCAGCAGGTAGGTCTCGTCGGGCACATCGCGGTGGCGGCGCTGCTCGTCGACGGCCTCGAGCACGGCCTCGTCGGCGTGCAGGCCGAACAACCCGTCGAGGCCGCCGACGCCGTCGAGGCAGCGCAGGGCGGGCGCCACCCTGGGCTCGGCCAGGGTGAGCTCGAGCTCCCCCCGGAGCCGGGCCCGGCTGACGTTCCCCACGATGGCGGGGTCGATGGCGTCGCGCGCCCAGCCCGCCGTGACCGGCTCGAAGTGGAAGCCCAGCCGGCCCGCCAGGCGAGCGCCTCGCAGCACCCGCGTGGGGTCCTCGATGAACGACAGCGGGTGGAGTACCCGCAGTTGCTTGGCGCGCAGATCGTCGGCGCCGCCGTAGGGGTCGATGAGCGTGGCGGGCTCCGGGTGGAAGCGCAACGCCAGCGCGTTCACCGTGAAGTCGCGCCGCGACAGGTCCTTGCGCACCGTGCTGGGGGTCACACTGGGGAGGGCACCCGGATGGTCGTAGACCTCCTCGCGGGCGGTCGCCAGGTCGATGACCAGGCCGTCGTCGAGCGACAGCGTGCAGGTACCGAACGGCACGTGGCAGGCCAGCGTGCCCCCGAGGCGCGTCTGCAGGCGGGCGCCGAGGCGCTCGGCGGTGCCCCCCTCGACGCTGAGGTCGAGATCCTTGAAGCCGGCGCCGAGCAGGGCGTCGCGCACGGTTCCACCCACCAGGTAGAGCGAGGCATCCCCCGCCACCTCGCGGGCCGTCCGCAGGGCCTCCTGGGCGCTGGGCGGCAGGCGGCCGAGGACGGTAGCGGCCGGATCGTCGCCGCTGGGGCGGTGATGGCGTGCGGCGATGAGGTCGGTGCGGGTGACGATCCCGATGAGCTCCGAGCCGTCGAGGATGGGGATGCGGCCGATGTTGTGCCCCAGCACGAGCTCCTCCAGCTCCGCCAGGACGGTGCTGCGGCCGGCCGTGATGACGTTGCGGCTCATGAACCCCGACACCCGACTGCGCCCGAGGCCGTGGCGCAGCGCCCGCTCCAGGTCGCGCCTGGACACCACCCCCACTAGCGCTCCGCGGTCGTTCAGCACCGGCATGCCGTTGTGGCCGTAGCGCAGCAGGAGCTGCTGGGCGTCGGCCACGGTGGCGCTGTCGCGGACCGTCTTGACCGGCGCGCTCATCAGCTCGGCGGCGGTGAGGACGGGGGTTGCGTGCCGCTCGAGGGCGTCCAGAACGCGCTCGGCCGCGTCCGCCGGAGGCATGTCGGCCTTGGCGAAGGCGGCTCCGGGGTGGCCCGCTCCGCCGAGCGCTTCGGCCAGGGCGGCCGCCACGTCGAAGCGCTCGGTGGCGCGCGCGAACACCAGCGTCTTGCCCTCCATCCGCACGGCCACGACGGCGGCGTCGGCGCCGTGCAGCTCCAGCAGCTCGTTGGCCAGCCCCGACACCCCGGGCACGTAGTCGGGCACCTCTAACGCCGCCACGCTGACGCGCCGTCCCGCTACGGCGACCGGTCTCGCCGCCTCCAGCATGGTGCGGCGGAAGGCCAGGTGCTCGGGCGAGAAGGCGTCGACGGTGAAGCGCCGCACCAGTTGCAGGCTGGCGCCGCTCGCCAGCAGGTGCGCGGCCGCCCGGTAGTCGTCGGGGCGCGTGAGGTCGTAGCTGAGGTTGCCGGTGTCCTCGTGGATGCCGAGCAGCGCCAGGCTGGCGATGGGCGCCGGGATGTCGATGCCCGTGGCCATCAGCTCGCGCGTCAGCAGCGTGGCGGTGGCGCCCACCGGCTCGCGCAGGCCGCGCGCCGCGGGGATGGCGCGAGCGGGTGCCGGATGGTGGTCGTAGAGGGTGATGGGCACCCTCCCCACCAGGCTGTCGAAGGGGCGGATGCGGCCGGCGTCGGCGGTGTCCACCACCACCAGCTCGGTCACGGCGTCGAGGTCGATGGCGTTGGGATCGACCAGCTCGAGCTGGTCCCGGTAGAGCCGGAGGAAGCTCGTCAGGCCGGGACTCAACGACCCCTGGACGGTGGCCAGGGCGTTGGGGAAGAGCAGGCGGGCGAGCGCCAGGCTGGCCAGCGCGTCGAAGTCCGGCTGCTCGTGGGTGACGATGAGTCGCATCGCGCTCACGTCAGTGTAGCGGCTGGCAGGGCGTCGGCGGGGCGCCGTTGCGCACGTGTCAGACTGGCGGCGTGATCCAGGTGGCGTTGCTCGAGCCGGAGATCGCCGGCAACGTGGGCCAGATCGGCCGCACCTGCCAGGCCGCGGGCTGCACCCTCCACCTGATCCGCCCGCTGGGCTTCCGACTCGACGACCGCGCCCTGCGCAGGGCCGGCATGGACTTCTGGGAGGCGCTCGACGTGCGCGTCCACGCCGGCTGGTCGGCGTTCCGCAGCGAGCTGGCGGGTTCCTTCGAGGCCGGCCGCGTGGCGGGCTTCACCACCCGCGCGGCGTCCGTCGCGGCCGAAGGCGGGCCGGGATGGCGGACCCTGGCGCGCCACGACGATGCCGTGCTGCTGTTCGGTTCGGAGTCGCGCGGGCTCCCCGATGCGGTGGTGGCGGAGACCTTGCCGGTGCGCCTGCCGATGGTGCCCGGGACCCGCTCGCTCAACGTCGCGGCCGCGGTGGCGGCCGCCGTCTACCTGGCCTGGTCGGCACGCGGGTTCGACGGCGGCCGCTAGCGCGGCGCCTCAGTCGTGGAGGAAGCGGGCGTCGGGCTCGAGGCCGGTGATGTAGTGCGCCAGCAGCTCGATGGTCCGTTCCACGTCGGTGAGGTCCACCATCTCGTTGGGCGAGTGCATGTAGCGGTTGGGGATCGACACCACCGCGCTCGGCGTGCCCGCGCGGGAGGCCGCGATGTGGTCGGCGTCGGTCGCCGTCTCGCGCGGCGACACCTCGGTGCTGACCGGGATGCCGGCCGCCTCGGCGGCGTTGCGCAGGCCCTCCACCACGGTGCGGTGGACGTAGCTGCCGGCGGCCAGGGCCGGTCCGCCGCCCAGCGGGACCTCGCCGTGGATCTTCTTCTCCAGGCCGGGGGTGTCGATGGCGTGGGTGACGTCGATGGCGATGGCCAGGTCGGGGCGGAGACGATACGCCGCGGCGCGTGCGCCCACGCCCCCGATCTCCTCCTGGACGGTGGCGACCGCCACCACCTCGGCCTCCCCGCCCGCGCGCCGGGCCGCCTCGAGGGCGATGAAGGCACCGACCCGATCGTCGATGGCCCGGCTGGCGACGCGGCCGTTCAGCAGCTCGACGAAGGGCTGCTCGATGACGGCGGTATCGCCGGCGCGGACCCAGCGCTCGGCCTCCTCGCGGTCTGTGGCGCCGATGTCGACCCACAGGTCGTCGATCTTGGGGACCTTGCGGCGGTCGTCGACGCTCATCAGGTGGATGGCCTTCTTGCCCACCAGACCCACCACGTCGCCGCCGTGCCCGAGGACGCGCACGCGCTGCCCGACGAGCTGCATCGGGTCCCAGCCGCCGACCGGACGCACGTACAGGAAGCCGTCGTCGTCGACGTAGCTGACGAGGAGGCCGATCTCGTCGATGTGCCCGGCCAGCATCACGCGGGGGCTGCCCCCCGGCCGGAAGGTGGCGAAGACGTTGCCGTAGGCGTCCGAGTCGACCTCGGCCCCGGCGGCCTCGGCGCGGGCGCGCCACACCGCCGCCGGTCGGGACTCGAAGCCGGACGTGCCGGCTGCCGAGGTCAGCTCCTTGAGGAAGGCCAGGTCGAGTGCCATGCCGGCCAGCATACCGCCGGCGCTGCCGGGCCGAGCGTCGCCCCTAGCGGATGCTGATGGGCCCCGACCCCGCGCTCGTCACGGTGATCACGATGGCGGCCGGGGTTCCCGTCGCCGATGCGGACTCCCACGTCCCGGTGTCGCCCGAGCCGCTCCGCCGCACCAGGAAGGACGCCACCCTCAACGGTCCGGAGCCGTCGTCGAGGACGTTCAACCGGACCCTCGCGTCGGACGGCACATCGATGGTGATGGGGCCGCTGCCGCCGCGCACGCCCACGCGCGCATCGACATCGCTCGGGAGCGTCAGGTCGGTGCTTCCGGACCCCATGTCGAGGGTCAGGTCGAGCGAAGCGCCGCGGCCCACGTCGACGCGCGTGGGCCCGCTCCCGCCTCGTAGGCTCGCGCGGTAGCCGCCGGCGTCCCCGGGAAGGGTCAAGGAGACGCCGCCCGAACCGCCGTCGAGCTGCAGCTCGGAGATCCGAAGGTCGGCCAGCTCGAGGGTGGCCGGCCCCGACCCGCCGTCGATCGCGAGCGCGAGCGGCACGCTGGGCGTGAGGCCGAGGTCCCAGCGGTGGGAGCCGAACGGCGCGGCGAACCATGAGCCCGTCGAAGTGGCGCGGACGGTGATCGTCTTGTCGACGCCACCTCGAACGTCGAAGCTCGCGGTCGGCCGCCCGGAGACGCGCGCATCGATCAGGCTGGTACCGTCCTGGACGGCATAGACGCGGGTCGGCGAGCTCGAGAGCGCCAGCTGGACAGCGGCGCTGCGGGTCGCGCCCAGGGGCTCCTGGAAGGCGGTGGCTTCCTGCAGGGCCCCGGATCGCGGGACGACGAGCGCCGCCAGGACGACGATGGCGACGGCGATGGCGGTGTACGGCACCGCCCAGGGGCGACGCACGCGGAGCAGGTCGAGGCCGACGCCGACCAGGAGCAGCGGACCGTAGAACCAGATCGCCCCCCACACCCGCAGGGGGACGATCCCGGTCTCCGCCAGCAACCACAACAGGCCCCCCGCGATCAGCAAGAGCGGTACCGCGTCGCGGCGTGCGGTGCGCGCCTTCATGGCTGCGACCGGCCCTCACCGCGCCGCAGCCACAGCACCAGGCCCGCGGCGATGAGCGCGATCGGCAGCAGCCAACGCCCCACCCAGCTGCCCGCCCAGTTGTCGAAGACGAAGAACTCGAAGAACGCTCCGAAACCGGCGAACAGCGCCAGACCGACGGTGACGACGCGCATGCCGTCGCGTTCCCGGTCCTCGTCGTGGCTCAGGGCGCCGTGGAGGAAGATGCCGAAGCCGACGCCGGACACGATGAGGCCCCAGGCGTAGGCCCACGACTGGTAGTAGCCGGTGAGCTCCTGCACGAACAGGATGAGCCCGATGGTGGTGACGATGCTGCCGGGGATGGCCAGACCCGTCGCCTGCTCCCCGCCCAGGAACGCCCACACCAGCAGCGCGGCCCCCGGAAGGAGGACCAGCAAGGGCCAGGCGAAGCCGCCCAGATCCGCCATGCGGCCGACGAGCACGAGCACGCCGGCGACGATCAGGACGATGCCGATGACGTGGTTCCGATTCCTCATGAGCACGTGCCTCCTCGTCCCAGTCTACGGGCGCTCCCAGCGGCGTCGGCGACGGACGTCGCAGCGAGCCGCCGGTCAGGCCGCGCGGTGAGGACGAGGGTCAGACGGCCGGGGCGACTTCGCGGAGCCTCGCGACGATGGCGGCCATGGCCTTGCGGGCGTGCACGATGCCGTTCTCGATGAAGACGTCGCTGGTGCGCGTGCCGAAGCCGGCCGAGCCGATCACGAACAGGCCGGGGACGTCGCTCTCGAAGCTGTCGGGATCGAGCCGGGCGGCCAGAGTGGCGTCGTCGACGGAGACGCCGGCCGAACGCAGCAGGGCGGGGGACGCGAAGTAGCCGGTGAGCAGGAAGGTCTGATCGGTAGGGATCTCGAGGCGCTCGCCGTGGCGCTCGGCCACCACCCGGTCGGGGAGGATCTCGCGGACCACCGTCTCGAAGTGGGCGGTGATGGAGCCCTCCTTGACGCGGTTCTCGAGGTTGGGGCGGATCCAGTACTTGAGGCTGTGGCGGAAGTCGCTACCCCGGTGCAGCATCGTCACGCGGGCGCCGCCGCGGTACAGGTCGAGCGCGGCGTCGGCCGCCGAGCTGCCGGCGCCGACGATGGTGACGTTGCGCTCGAAGAAGGGGTGGGCCTCGGTGAAGTAGTGGCTGACGTTCGGCAGGTCCTCGCCCGGGACGCCCAGGCGCTTGGGGTGGTCGAAGTAGCCGGTGGCCAGCGCCACGGTGCGGGCGTGCACGACGCTGTCGCCGCCCGCGGGACCGTGCGAGCGGAGGTGGACGGCGAAGCCCTCGGCGCTGCGCTCGACGGCGGTGACCTCGGTGAAGGCCTGCAGGGCCAGCGCCTCGTTCTGCACCACCTTGCGGTAGTAGTCGAGGGCCTCCTTGCGGGTCGGCTTGTCGGTGGCGGTGACCAGCGGGTGCCCGCCGACCTCGAGACGCTCCGAGGTGGTGAAGAAGGTCATGTAGGTGGGGTAGCCGGCGATGGCGTTGACGATGCAGCCCTTCTCGACCAACCGGTAGTCCAACCCGGCACGCTTGGCGAGGATGGCGGCCTCGATACCGATGGGTCCGGCGCCGACGATGACGAGGTCGACCATGGCGCCCACCCTAGCAGACGACGTCGGCGCCGGCCGACGGGCAACCTACAGCGGCCCAGGCTCGGTGCACGAGGGACAATCCGGGCACAGCGGGCAGCGCCCACAATCGGGCTTGCGCGCCTTGCACACGCGGCGGCCGTGCAGGATCAGACCGTGGTGGACGTACACCCAATCGTCGGGCTCGAACAGCTTCTGCAGGTCGGCCTCGACCTTGTCCGGGTCGTTCGCCCGGCTGAAGCCGAAGCGTCGCGCCAGCCGCCCGACGTGCGTGTCGACGGCGATGGTGGGGACGCCGAAGGCGTTGGCGAGCACCACGTTGGCGGTCTTGCGGCCCACGCCGGGCAGGGCCGTGAGCTCCTGCAGGCTGTCGGGGACGTCGCCGTCGTGGTGCTCCAGCAGGCGGCGTGCGGCCGCGACCAGGTTCTTCGCCTTCGAACGGAACAGGCCGATGGTCTGGATGTAGGGCTCGACGGTCTCCGGGTCGGCCGCCGCCAGGGCCGCCGCGTCGGGGAAGCGCTCGAACAGCGCCGGCGTGGCCTTGTTCACGCTCACGTCGGTCGCCTGGGCGGAGAGCACCGTCGCCACCAGCAACTCGAACGGCGAGCGGAAGTCGAGCTCGGTGCGGGCGTCGGGGTAGAGCTCGCGCAAGCCGGCGAGCACCCGCGCCGCCCGCTCCCGCTTCTTGGCACGGCTCTCGCGTGGCATGCGCCCATCCTAGCCCCCAGCGCCGACGCCCGGCAGCGCGCGCCCGGCCACCGGACCGCCCGGGGGCCACCGTGCTGGACGGCCCCCGGGCGTCGCTCTTTGCGTTGAAGACGCCGAGAGTGAGCAATTCGCCAGTCGCTCCGGGGCCGCCCTCGGTAGACTGCGGGCGACCCGTAGGGCGCCGCCCGAAGGCACGCGAAGGAGGCAGGATGCCCGTATTCGAGTACAAGGCCCGCGACCGCTCCGGCAAGGTCATCGCGGCCACCATGGAGGCAGCGTCGCAGCGCGACGTGGCGTCCGCGCTTCGCGACAAGGGTTACTTCATCAGCGAGATCAAGGCCCCCAAGTCGGGCCTCAACGCCGAGCTCAAGCTCCCCAAGTGGCTCGACTTCGGTAGCAAACCCAACATCCGTGACATCACCATCTTCTCGCGGCAGTTCGCGACGGTCATCAACGCCGGTCTGCCGGTGGTGCAGTCGCTCGCCATCCTGCAGCGCCAGTCGCCCAAGGAGGGGCTCAAGGACGCCCTGCGCAAGGTGCGCGAGGACGTCGAGACCGGCCAGCCGCTCTCCAACGCGCTGGCCAAGTTCCCCCGCCTGTTCAACAACCTCTACGTCTACCTGGTGCGTGCGGGCGAGGTCTCTGGCAACCTCGACGGCATCCTCGAGCGCATCGCCTCCTACCAGGAGAAGCAGGCGGAGCTGCGCGGCAAGATCCGCACGGCGCTCACCTACCCCACGGTGGTGCTGGTCATCGCCCTGGGCGTGTCGTACTTCCTGCTCACCGGCATCGTGCCGCAGTTCGCCAGCATCCTCAACCAGCTCGGCGGCAAGCTGCCGGCGATCACCCAGATCCTGATCGCCATCTCGAACTTCCTACGCTTCCAGTGGTACATCCTGTTCGGGGTCATCATCGCCCTGATCTTCGGAATCGGCGCCTACTACCGGACCAACAACGGACGCCACGTCATCGACCGGCTGCTGCTGCGCCTGCCCATCTTCGGCCCGCTGGTCCAGAAGACGTCGATCGCCAACTTCTCCAACACCTTCGGCCTGCTGCTCCACTCGGGCGTCAACATCATCGAGTCGATCGAGATCACCAAGGGCACGGCCGGCAACATCATCGTCGAGGACATCCTCACCGAGACCAAGGACGCCGTCCAGCGAGGCGAGCAGATCAGCCAGACGCTCGCCAAGTACCCCCTGGTGTTCCCGCCGCTGGTCAGCTCGATGCTGTCCATCGGCGAGGAGACCGGGGCCGTCGACAGCATGCTGCAGAAGGTAGCGAGCTTCTACGAGCGCGAGGTCGACGAGGCCGTCGACAGCCTGACGGCGGCGCTCGAGCCCGCCCTCATCGTGTTCCTCGGCATCGTCGTAGGCTTCATCGTGGCCGGCATGTTCCTGCCGATGTTCTCGATCATCGGACAGCTGAGCCAGTAGCCTTGTCGAGTTGCACGTGAACTGGCGGTATTTGCACTTCGTGGCATCGCGTTGGCGCTGGTTGCAGATATTGGCATTACGTCTGTGGAGTCGGTACTAGGGCGTTACTATGGTTCTAGTACCGGCTTCTCGTTGTTTGCCTCG
>JASBRS010000062.1 GCA_030149325.1 Deinococci bacterium | reverse complement strand
CCCTGGTGGCGATGGAGCCGGCCTGGATCAAGTCGAACCAGATCGAGGCGTGCCGCGTGACCATGAGCCGCTACTTCAAGCGCGGCGGCAAGATCTACATCCGCATCTTCCCGGACAAGCCCGTCACCAAGAAGCCCCAGGAAGTCCGCATGGGGAAGGGCAAGGGCGCCGTGGAGTACTGGGTCTCGGTGGTCAAGCCGGGCCGGGTGCTGTTCGAGGTCGCCAACGTCACCGAGGAGCAGGCCAAGGAGGCCTTCCGCCTGGCCAGCCACAAGCTCCCCATCAAGGTCAAGATGGTCCAACGGGAGATCTACGATGAAGCCCAATGAGATCCGCAACCTGACGCTGGACGAGATCCACCTCGAGGTGGACAAGCTCCGTCAGGAGCTGCTCGACCTGCGGATCCAGGCCGCCGTCGGCCACGCCTCGAACCCCAGGCGCATCCGCACGGCGAAGCGTGAGATCGCTCGACTCATGACCGTTGCCGGCGAGAAGGCCGAGGAGAAGACGCGATGAAGAGAGCCATGCAGGGACGCGTCGTGAGCGACAGCGCCGACAAGACGGTGACGGTGAACGTGGAGCGGCGGCTCAAGCACCCGCTCTACGGCAAGGTCGTCACGTTGTCGAAGCGCTACCTGGCGCACGACGAGCAGAACGAGTACAAGGTGGGCGACCTGGTGGAGATCACCTCCAGCCGCCCGATCAGCCGACGCAAGCGCTTCGTGGTGACGCGCCTGCTCGAGAAGGCCCGCGGCTAGGGGCAGGAGCGTTCCGTCATGATCCAGCAGGAGACCTTCCTCGACGTGGCCGATAACTCCGGCGCCCGCCGCATCCAGTGCATCCGTGTGCTGGGGACGGGTCAGCAGTTCGTCGGCTCCGTCGGCGACGTGGTCGTGGCAGCGGTCAAAGACGCCATCCCGCACGCCCAGATCAAGAAGGGCGATGTGGTGAAGGCCGTCATCGTGCGGACCAAGAAGGAGATCAACCGCAAGGACGGCTCCTCCATCCGCTTCGACAGCAACGCCGCCGTGATCATCAACAACCAGAACGAGCCGCGCGGTACGCGCGTGTTCGGGCCCGTGGCGCGGGAGCTCCGCGAGAAGCGCTTCATGCGCATCGTGTCGCTCGCGCCGGAGGTGCTCTAGCATGTCCAGGCCGAAGATCCGCATCCGCAAGGGGGACCAGGTCCGCGTCATCGCGGGCAAGCACAAGGGCGCCGAGGGCGAGGTGCTCACCGTGTTCCGCGACTCCAGTCGCATCCTGGTCAAGAACGTCAACGTCATCAAGAAGGCGCAGCGCCCCACCCAGGACAACCCCCGCGGGGGCTTCCTCGAGCAGGAGGCGCCCATCCACCTGAGCAACGTGCAGCTCCTCGACCCGCAGTCCGGCGAGCTGACGCGCGTGGGCTTCGAGGTCGACGATGCGGGGAACAAGTACCGCGTCGCGCGCAAGTCCGGCGCCAGGTTGGACGAGTAGGAACAGCATGGAGACCGTGAATCTACCCATCAAGCAGCGTTACGAGGACATCAAGCCGCAGCTCGTCGAGCGCCACGGCTACGCCAACCCCATGGCGATCCCGCGGGTCGAGAAGATCGTGATCAACATGGGCCTGGGCGAGGCGCGCGAGGACTCGAAGGTGCTCGAGCGCGCGGCCAAGGAGCTCAGCCAGATCGCGCTCCAGCGGCCGGTCATCACCAAGGCCAAGAAGTCGGTGTCGAACTTCAAGGTGCGCGCCGGCATGTCGGTGGGCCTCAAGGTGACGCTCCGCGGCGTGCGCATGTGGGCGTTCCTCGACAAGCTCATCAACGTGGCCCTGCCGCGCGTGCGCGACTTCCGTGGGATCAGCGCCAACAGCTTCGACGGCCGCGGCAACTACAGCCTGGGCGTGAAGGAGCAGCTGGTGTTCCCCGAGATCAGCTACGACCAGGTCGACGCCACCCGTGGCATGGATATCACCATCGTCACCACGGCCCCGACGGACGAGGAGGCCCGCAGCCTGCTCGAATCCCTCGGCATGCCGTTCAGGAAGTAGGGAGGACACGTGGCAACCAAGGCTCAGATCGCCAAGTCCGCTCGCAATCCGAAGTACGTCAGCCGTCATGTGAACCGCTGCAGCCGCTGCGGCCGTTCGCGTGCCTACCTGCGTGACTTCGGGCTGTGCCGGATCTGCGTCCGCGAGATGGCCCACAAGGGCTACCTGCCGGGCGTCGTCAAGGCCAGCTGGTGAGCGTCGGAGCGACAAGCGAGAAGCACTACTTGAGGAGCGAAGGTCAGCGCGGCTTGCGCTGAAACCGGCTCCACGGAGGACCCAACAACGATGCAAACGGATCCCATTGCCGACATGCTCACCCGCATCCGCAACGCCCAGGCCGTCCACATGGCCAGCGTTGACGTGCCGGCGAGCAAGTTCAAGAAGTCGTTGGCCCAGCTCCTCGTCCGCGAGGGCTACCTCAAGTCCGTCGAGGACGGCGAGGCGAACGGCCACCCGGTGCTGCGCATCGGCCTGAAGTACGGCCCCAAGCGCGCGCCGGTCATCCACCAGATCACCCGCGCTTCGTCGCCGGGTCGCCGCGCCTACGCCAAGGCCAAGCACGTGCCGGTGGTGCGGGGTGGCCTCGGCCTGGCCGTGGTCTCCACCTCCCAGGGCCTGATGATCGACGCCGAGGCCCGTCGCAAGAACCTGGGCGGCGAGATCGTCTGCGAGGTGTGGTGAGATGTCGCGCGTAGGCCGAGCTCCCATCACCCTCCCGAAGGGCGTCGAGCTCCAGGTGGCCGAGGGCCTGATCAAGGTCAAGGGCCCCAAGGGCCAGCTCGAGGTCGTCATCAGCCCGCGCATCCGCGTCGAGCTGGAGGACGGCGTCGTCACCCTGGAGCGCCCCAGCGACCATCGCAACGACCGAGCCCAGCACGGGCTGGCGCGCAGCCTCATCGCCAACGCGGTGGCCGGCGTCAGCGAGGGCTTCAAGAAGAGCCTCGAGATCCAGGGCGTGGGCTTCCGCTGCCAGATGAAGGGCAGCGATCTGGAGCTGACCGTCGGGTACTCCCATCCGGTGGTCATCACGCCGCCCCAGGGCATCACCATCGAGGCGCCCGAGCCCACCAAGATCTCGGTGAGCGGGATCGACAAGCAGTTGGTCGGCCAGGTGGCCGCCAACATCCGCGCCGTCCGTCCGCCCGACCACTACCACGGCAAGGGTGTGCGGTACGCGGGCGAACACGTGAAGCTCAAGGCCGGCAAGGCGGCAGCCCGCTAGCCGGCGGCTCCAGCGAGGTAGCGCATCATGAACGGACTGACACGCACGCAGCGTCGCGCCTTCCGGACCCGCCGCAGCATCCGGCGTCCGGTGGACACCGGCCGGCTCCGGCTCTCGGTGTTCCGCAGCGCACGCTACATCTACGCCCAGGTGATCGACGACAGGAGCGGCGTCACGGTGGCCGAGGCCAACAGCCGATCGCTCGCTCCCAAGGGCTCCAAGACCGACCAGGCCAAGGCCGTCGGCCAGGAGCTGGCGAAGCGCGCGGTCGCGGCCGGCGTCAGCCGGGTCGTCTTCGATCGCGGGCCCTACAGGTACCACGGACGCGTCAAGGCTCTGGCCGAAGGCGCGCGCGAGGGGGGGCTCGAGTTCTGATGCCTCGCCTCCAGCACTCTCCACGGAAAGGCCACGTGTCCTGATGGCAGACACCGACTTCGAAGACAAGGTCATCTTCATCCGTCGCACGGCGAAGACCTACAAGGGCGGCCGACGCTTCCGTTTCGGCGCCATGGTCGTCGTCGGCGATCGCCAGGGCCGCGTCGGCGTGGGCCTGGGCAAGGCCAAGGAAGTGCCGCTGGCGGTCCAGAAGGGGCAGTACGTCGCACGACGCAACGTCGTCGACGTGCCCATCGAGGAGCCCGGCACCATCCCGCACGAGGTCCTGGGGCAGCACGGCACCAGCCGCGTCATGCTCAAGCCGGCGGGCGCCGGCACCGGCGTCATCGCCGGCAGCGTGCCGCGCGCCATCGTCGAGCTGGCGGGCTACCGCAACCTGCTCACCAAGGAGCTGGGTTCGCGCAACCAGACCAACGTCGCGTACGCCGTGATGGAAGGCCTCAAGCAGCTCAAGACCTTCGAGGAATCGAAGCGCGAGCGGGAGGCGGCGGAATGAAGCTCCGGCTGAGACGCAGCCTGATCGGCGTGCCGAAGGACCAGCGCGCCACGGTGCGGGCGCTCGGCCTCCGGAAGACCGGGGACACCCGCGAGGTCGTCGACAACCCGAGCATTCGCGGCATGATCGACAAGGTCGCCTACTTGCTCGACATCGAAGGGCGGGAGCAGAAGTGAAGCTCAACGAACTCAAGCCCGCGCGCGGCTCCAAGAAGACGCGTCGCCGGGTGGGACGCGGTCTCGGGAGCGGTCGCGGCAAGACCGCGGGCCGGGGCCAGAAGGGCCAGAAGAGCCGCAGCGGCTTCAGCGGCGGGCACGGCTGGGAGGGCGGTCGTTCGCGCCTGATCATGCGCCTGCCCAAGCGCGGCTTCAACCGCGACCGCGAGCCCTACCAGGTCGTCAACCTCGCCGACCTCAACGGCTTCGCCGAGGGCGACCGGGTCGACGGCGCCAGCCTCGCGGCGCGCGGGCTCGTGCGCAAGGCCGACAAGCCCATCAAGCTGCTCGGCGACGGTGAGCTCGAGGTCAAGAAGCTGACGGTGGAGGTCGACGCGGTGTCGCGTGCGGCGGCCGAGGCGGTCCGGGCCGCCGGTGGCGACGTCACGGCGCACGACGCGGCCGAGGAGAGCTAGGCATGCTCCAAGCCTTTCGCAATGCCCTGGTCATTGCGGACCTGCGCGCCAAGCTGCTGGTCACGGTGGGCCTGCTCACCGTGTTCCGGCTCATGGTGTACATCCCTACGCCCGGCATCGACATCGCAAGGCTGAAGGCGGGCGGCTTCGGGCAGGGCTCGATCTTCGGTCTGCTCAACTTCATCTCGGGCGGCAACTTCCACGTGTTCTCCATCGCCGCGCTGGGGGTCATCCCCTACATCACGGCGAGCATCATCATCCAGCTGCTGCAGTCGACCTACCCGCCCCTCGAGAAGCTCAGCAAGGAGGGCGAGGAGGGCCGGCGCAAGATCACCCAGTACACGCGCTACGGCGCGACCGCCCTGGGTGCGGTCCAGGCCCTGTTCCTGGCGATCGCACTGCTGGGTCCCAGCGGTGCGCTGCGCATCGGCTGGGCCAACGGGCCGTTCTTCTGGTTCGTGGTGCTGGTGACCCAGGTTGCGGGCATCTCGGTGGTGATGTGGCTGGGTGAGAAGATCACCGAGTACGGCGTCGGCAACGGCATCTCGCTGATCATCTACGCCGGCATCGTGGCGGCCTTCCCGAACGCCCTGGCGCAGGAGTTCGCGCTCATCGGCAAGGGGCAGGCGAACGTCTTCGGTCTGATCTTCTACCTGGCGCTGCTGATCGTGGCGATCGCCGGCATGGTGCTGGTGCAGCAGGCGGAGCGGCGCATCCCAGTGCAGTACGCACGAAAGGTGGTCGGCCGCAAGGTGATGGGCGGCCAGACCACCTACATCCCGCTCAGGCTCAACGCCGCCGGCGTGATCCCGATCATCTTCGCGGTAGCGATCCTCATCCTGCCGCAGACCCTCATCGGGTCGTTCCCCAACATCGCCTGGCTTCAGGCCATCGGCTCCTGGTTCAACCCGCAGCACTGGCAGGGATTGACGGTGAGCACGCTGCTGATCATCGGCTTCACCTACTTCTACACGCAGATCACCTTCGATCCGCGGCGCATCAGCGACAACCTGCGCGAGTACGGTGGCTTCGTGCCCGGCGTCCGGCCGGGCCAGCCCACCACCGACCACCTGACGCGCATCACCAACCGCATCACCCTGTGGGGCGCGCTCTTCCTGGGCGCGGTCAACGCCCTGCCCCAGGTGTTCGCCTGGCTGACCGGCACCGGTCAGCTCTCGTTCGTGTTCTCCGGCACCGGCCTGCTGATCATGGTCGGCGTCGCGCTCGACACCCTGCGGCAGCTCGAGTCGCAACTGATGATGCGGCACTACGAGGGCTTCGTCAGCAAGGGCCGCATCCGCGGTCGCGGGAGGCGCTTCTAGGTGGCTTCCGAACGCACCGGGGCCGAGGTGGTGCTGCTGATGGGACCACCGGGTGCCGGCAAGGGCACGCAGGCGGCCAAACTGGCCGGCACGCGCGCCCTGCGCAAGCTGTCCACCGGCGACATGCTCAGGTCGCACGTGGCCAAGGGCACCGACCTCGGTCGCAAGGCCGAGGGCATCATGCGGGCCGGCGAGCTGGTACCGGACGACCTGATCATCGCCATGGTGGAGAGCGAGCTCGCCGCCATGAAGCCGGTGCGGGTGCTGCTCGACGGCTTCCCGCGGACGCCCGGTCAGGCGGCCGCCCTCGACGAGCTGCTGCGCGCTCAGGGCGTCGCCCTGACGGCAGCGGTGGCGCTGGAGGTCGAGGAGGACGAGCTGGTTCGGCGCCTCAGCGGCCGTGCCGCCGAGGAGGGCCGGAGCGACGACAGCGAGGACGTGGTGCGCAACCGCATGGACGTCTACCGCCGTCAGACCCAGCCCTTGATCGACTACTACGGCGAGCAGGGGAAGCTCCACCGCATCGACGGCATGGGCTCCGTGGACGAGGTGTCGGCACGCATCGACGAGGTGCTGCCGTGATCCTCAAGCGGCCCAGCGAGATCGAGATCATGGCGGAGGCCGCCGTGATCAACCGCGAGGCGCTCGAGGCCGTGGCAGCGGCGGTGAGGCCGGGCGTGAGCACGCTCGAGTTGAACGCCGTCGCCGAAGATGCTATCCTCTCGCGTGGTGGGAAGCCCGCTTTCAAGGGCTATCGCGGCTTCCCGGCGACACTGTGCACCTCCGTCAACGAAGTGGTCGTCCACGGCATCCCGGATGACCTGCGTCTGTCGGAGGGCGACATCGTGTCGATCGACATCGGGACCTTCTACCGGGGTTACGCCGCCGACATGGCGCGTACGTTCGCCGTCGGCGCGATCTCGGTCGAGGCCCAGCGCCTCCTCGAGGCCACCGAGCGGTCGTTGACCGCCGGCATCGAGGCGGCGTTGGCAGGCAATCGGCTCGGCGACGTTTCCGCGGCCATCCAGGGCGTGGTCGAGTCCGAAGGCTTCTGGGTGATCCGGGAGTTCGTGGGGCACGGCATCGGCCGTGAGTTCCACGAGGGCCCGGAGGTACCCAACTACGGACGTGCCGGCACGGGCCCTGTGCTCCGTCCCGGCCTCGTGCTCGCGATCGAGCCGATGGTCTCGCAGAAGCGGACCACGGTGAGCATCGCGAACGACGGCTGGACGGCTTCCACCGCAGACGGGAGCCTGGCGGCACATTTCGAACACACCGTGGCCATCACCGAAGATGGCCCGCGCGTGTTGACGCAAGAGACAGGCACCGGAGGAGGTGTGCATGGCGCGTAGGCGATCAGGAGGTCGGCCAGGACGGCGTGGCGGCAGAGGCAAGCCGCGGGCGCCCCGGGAAGAGGAAACGACCCAGGACAGCATCCGCACCGAGGGGGTGGTGCTCGAGGCTCGTCCGAACACGACGTTCCTCGTCCAACTCGATGCCGGCCCCGAGATCCTTGCCCACGTAGGGGGCAAGATGCGCCGTCACTACATCCGCATCCTTCCCGGCGACCGTGTCGTCGTGGAGATCAGCACGTACGACCCCGAGAAGGGTCGCATCGTCTACCGCAAGTAGGAGAATCGGGTAGGAGTTGACCATGAAAGTCCGGGCGTCCGTGAAACCCATGTGTGACAAGTGCAAGGTGATCCGCCGGCACGGCAAGGTCTACGTCATCTGCTCTTCGAATCCGAAGCACAAGCAAAGGCAGGGGTGAGGCATGGCTCGTATCGCTGGCATCGACTTGCCGCGTGAGAAGCGCATCGAAGCGGCGCTTCCCTACATCTACGGGATCGGCGCGACGCGCTCGCGCGAGATCCTCGCGAAGGTCGAGATCGACCCCGATACCCGCGTCAAGGACCTCACCGAGGCCGAGGTCGGCCGTCTGCGTGAGGCCGTCGACCGCGGCTACAAGGTCGAGGGCGACCTCCGGCGCGAGGTGCAGCTCAACATCAAGCGCTTGATGGACATCGGCTGCTACCGCGGCCTGCGGCACCGTCGCGGGCTACCGGTGCGGGGCCAGTCCACCAAGACCAACGCCCGTACCCGCAAGGGCCCGCGGCGCACGGTCGCCGGCAAGAAGCGGGCGCCGAGGAAGTAAGGGATCGACGTGGCCAAGGCGACCAAGACCAGGACCAAGAAGCGCGTCAAGCGCAGCCTCAGCGAGGGCAAGGCGTTCATCCACGCCAGCTACAACAACACCATCGTCACCATCACCGACATGGACGGCAACACCGTGACGTGGTCGTCGTCGGGATCCATCGGCTACAAGGGCTCGAAGAAGGGCACGCCGTACGCGGCGCAACTCGCCGCAGCGGACGCCACCCGCAAGGCCCAGAACATGGGGCTGTCGCAGCTCGACATCATCATCCGGGGCACCGGCTCCGGCCGCGAGCAGGCGATCCGCTCCATCCAGTCCACCGGGGTCAACGTCCGCACCATCATCGACGACACCCCGTCCCCCCACAACGGCTGCCGCCCGCGCAAGCGGAAGCGCCAGTGACGGCGTAGACGAGAGCTAGGAGAACCATGGGACGTTACAGAGGACCGATCGTCAAGATCTGCCGTCGCGAGGGGGTCAACCTGGTGGAGTCCCCCAAGGTGCAGCGCTACATGGAGCGGCACCCCTACCCTCCGGGCCAGCACGGCCAGCGTCGCCGCCGCAAGATCAGCGACTACGGCGTGCGCCTCCGCGAGAAGCAGAAGCTGCGCTTCTACTACAACATGAGCGAGAAGCAGTTCGCCAACCTGTTCGCCGAGGCCTCGAAGAAGGTCGGCGCCACCGGTGAGGTGTTCCTGCAACTGCTCGAGTCGCGGCTCGACAACGTGGTGTACCGCCTCGGCATCGCCGCCACCCGGCGGCAGGCGCGCCAGTTCGTGGCCCACGGCCACATCCACGTCAACGGCAAGCGCATCGACGTGCCCTCGTACCGGCTGTCGCCCGGCGACGAGATCGAGGTGGCGCCGAACGCCAAGAAGAACGCGCACATCCGCGCCAACGTCGAGGAGCGCCGGCGTGGGAAGCTCAACCCGTGGCTCGAGTTCGACAGCGAGACGCTCAAGGGCCGCTTCCTCCACCGTCCGGCCCGCGAGGACCTGACGGTGCCGGTCAACGAGCTGCAGGTCATCGAGTACTACTCGCGCTGAGGCCTGAGGAGAGAGCACGGTGCAGATCATCCCAGAGTTCAAGTCGAAGACCACCGACCGATACGGCGAATTCGTGGTCGAACCCCTGCCGCGCGGCTACGGCGTCACGCTGGGCAACCCGCTGAGGCGGATCCTGCTGTCGTCGATCCCCGGCACGGCGGTCACTAGCGTCTACATCGAGGACGTGCTGCACGAGTTCTCGACCATCGATGGGGTCAAAGAGGATGTCATGCAGATCATCCTCAACCTCAAGGAGCTGGTCGTGAAGCTCCACGACGAGGACCCCGTGACGCTGACGCTGCGGGCGGAGAAGCCCGGCGAGGTGACGGCCGCGCAGTTCGACGTACCCGCCAACGCGGAGCTGATGAACCCCGAGCTGCACATCGCCACGCTGACCAAGGGCGGTCGGCTGGTGATGGAGGTCCGTGTGGAGCGTGGCGTGGGCTACGTCCCCGCCGAGATCCACGGCACCAAGGACCGCATCAACTCGATCCCCGTCGACGCCGTGTTCACGCCCGTGCGGCGGGTGGCGTACCGCGTCGAGGACACCCGCGTCGGTCAGAAGACCGACCTCGACCGTCTCGTGATCCGCGTGTGGACCGACGGCAGCGCCGATCCGCGCGACGCGCTCGACCACGCCGTCGACATCCTGCGCAACCAGCTCAACGTGTTCAGCGGCGAGAGCGCCGAGGGCAGCGAGGAGAAGGTGCCGGTCATGACCATCCCCACCAAGCCGGTGGAGGAGGTCGCCGCGCCCCCCGAGCAGGTGGTCATGAGCCTCGAGAGCCTCGAGCTGTCGAGCCGTGTCCTGCACTCGCTGCAGGAGGAGGGCATCGACTCCGTCAACGCCCTGCTGGCACTGTCCGAGCGCGACCTGAAGAAGGTCGGCGGCGTGGGGGAGAAGTCCCTCGAAGAGATCAAGGAGCGCCTGGCGGCGCGCGGACTGAAGCTGAAGGAGTAAGCCATGCGTCATCTGCAGCGCGGTTACAAGCTGGGTCGCTCCAGCAGCCATCGCAGCGCCCTCGCCCGAAGCCAGGCGACGGCCCTGCTCCGGCACGGCCGCATCAAGACCACCCTCACCAAGGCCAAGAGCCTGCAGCCGTTCGTGGAGAAGCTCATCACCACCGCCCGCGGCGGCGACCTGCACGCGCGGCGGCTGATCGCGCGGGAGATCCACGATCGCCAGGTCCAGCGCAAGCTCATGGACGAGATCGCCCCCCGCTACGCCGATCGCCCGGGCGGTTACACCCGCATCTACAAGCTGCTCAACCGGCGCGGCGACAACGCCCAGGAAGCCTACATCGAGCTGGTGCAGGACTAGGCGGACGCCTCGACCCGAAGTACGTGGTACGGCCGCCCCCGAGGGGGCGGCCGTCGTCGTTGGGCCTAGCGGAGGGCGGCCGCGAAGCTCGTTCCGGGCCCGCTCCAGGCCACGCCCAGCAGGTCGGCGACGGTCGCGCCGACGTCGGTGAAGCTCGAGCGGGTCCCCAGGTCGCGCCCCGCTCGTCCGGGGGTGTAGGCGAGCAGCAGCCCGTGCTCGCGGGTATGGTCGGTGCCCGGCCAGGTCGGGTCGTTGCCATGGTCGCTCACGAACACCAGCACGTCGTCCTCACCGACGGCGGCCAGCAGCTCGGGGACGCGGGCGTCGACCGCGGCGAGCGCCCGCGCGTAGCCCGCGGGGTCGCGGCGGTGGCCGTAGAGCGAATCGAACTCCACCAGGTTGGCGAACACCAGCCCCTCGGGCCGGCGGCGCATCGCTTCGAGCGTGCGCTCGATCCCCTCGAGGTTGGAGCCGCTGGCGACCTCGGCGGTGAAGCCGCGGTGGGCGTAGATGTCGGGGATCTTGCCGATCCCCACCACCTCGCGTCCTGCGGCGACGAGGGCGTCCAGCACGGTAGGGGCGGGCGGCTCGAGGGAGTAGTCGTGACGGGCTCCACCGAGGCGCTCGAAGGCGCCGGGGGCGCCGCGGAACGGCCGGGCGATCACCCGCGCCACGGCGTGCTCTCCGGTGAGGAGGGCGCGCGCGGCCTCGCACCAGGCGTAGAGCTGCTCGAGCGGCACCACGTCGACGTGGGCGGCCACCTGGAACACGCTGTCGGCGCTGGTGTAGACGATGGGGGCGCCGGTCGCCAGGTGCTCCGCTCCTAGCTCGTCGAGGATGACGGTACCGGACGCCGCACGGTTGCCGAGGTGGCCCCGGCCGGTGGCGGCATCGAAGGCCGCCATCACGGAATCCGGGAAACGCTCGAAGGTCCGGAAGGGGTGGTCGAGGACGACGCCCATGAACTCCCAGTGGCCGGTGGTGGTGTCCTTGCCGAGCGAGCGCTCGGCCAGGCGGCCGAAGCTCGCCTGCGCGGGCGCGGCCGCCGGGAGGGCGTGCACGCCCTCGATGGCGCCGAGTCCCAGGGCGGCGAGATGGGGGAGCTCGGTGGGGACGGCCCGAAGGGTGTGGTCGAGGGTGTGGGCTCCTTCGTCGCCGAAGCGAGCGGCGTCGGGCAGAGCCCCGACGCCGACGGAGTCGAGCACGACGAGCGTGACGGTCATGCCGCAGTATACGTTCGGGGGTGCGAGCGGCCGCCTGGGGCGGGGCATAATGCGGGGCGTGAGGGTCCAGCATCGCATGGCCGAGCGGCTGCGCGCGCTCGCCCCGGAGGCGGGGAGGGTGCTCGTGGCCGTGTCGGGGGGTCCCGACAGCGTGGCGGCCCTCCACCTGCTGCTCGCGGAGGGCATCGACGTGGTCGCCGCTCACTACGACCACGGCCTGCGCGACGACTCCCCGGCGGACGCCGCCTACGTGCGCACGCTGTGCCAGCGGCTCGACGTACCGCTGCGCCTCGGCGGCGCCGACGTGGCGTCGGTGGCGCGTCAGCGCGGTTGGAACCTGGAGGACGCGGCGCGCCGCCTGCGCTACGCCTTCCTCCACGAGGCGGCGCGCCAGCTCGGAGCCGACGTGGTGGTGACCGCCCACACGCTCGACGACCAGGCGGAGACGGTGCTGGGGCAGCTCCTGCGCGGCACCGCCTTCGCCGTCGGCATGCCGGCCCGACGCGGCCGGGTGGTTCGGCCCCTGCTCGAGGTCCGGCGCCGCGACCTGCGCGCCAGCCTCGAGGCGGAGGGGATCGAGGCGCGCGACGACGCCAGCAACCGCGACACCAGCCGTACCCGCGCGTGGCTGCGCGCCGAGGTGCTGCCGCTGCTGGAGCGCCGCGCGCCCGGCGCAGCCGAGCGCCTGGCGCGTACCGGCGCGCTGCAACGTGACGCCCGCGCCGCCCTCGACGACGTCGTCCGCCTCCGTTTCGGCGACGGTCCGTACCGGCGCGCCGCTCTCGCGCTCGCACCCGCGGGCCTGCAACGGGCGGCGCTGGCCGGGCTGCTGGCGCGCGCCGGGGCGCGGGTGGATGCCCGCCGCATCGAAGAGGCGCGCCGCGCCCTGGCGGAGCCCACGCCGTGGCGCGTCGACCTCGACGACGCCCGCGTGCTGCGGGTGGCCTACGACCGGGTGGAGATCGTCGAGCGTCCCCATCCCGCGGCGACCGTGCCGATCCGTGCCGCGGCCGACCTCCCCGACGGCGTGGCGCCGGAGGTCCTGGACCGCCACGTCGACCTCGAGCTCCGGGGGCGCCGCCCCGGCGACCGCATCCGCCTGCCCGGCGGCAGCAAGCGGGTGGGGGAGGTGCTGATCGACCGCAAGGTGCCGCGCGAGGAGCGCGACGCGGTGCGCCTGCTGGCGAGCGGGAGCGAGGTGCTGTGGATCGAGGGGGTGGCGGCCGCCCCGGGCGTGCTGGAGCCCGGACGTGCCGAGGCCGACGCCGACGCCGACGCCGACGAGGCGGCGATGCGACGGGCGCTGGCGCTGGCGCGGACCGCCGGCGAGGCGGGCGAGCTGCCGGTCGGGGCGGTCGTGACCCTGGGCGGCCGCATCGTCGGGGAGGGGGCCAACCGCACCGAGGC
This sequence comes from Deinococci bacterium, assembly GCA_030149325.1. Classification (GTDB taxonomy): domain Bacteria; phylum Deinococcota; class Deinococci; order Deinococcales; family Trueperaceae; genus JASBRS01. The sequence continues at coordinate 25,465 of JASBRS010000062.1, read as the reverse complement.
GGACCGTGATCCCAGCGCTCACGCCGAGCTCCTGGCGCTGCGTTCCGCGGCCGCCGCCGAGGGCGACTGGCGCCTCGAGGGGGCCACCCTCTACGTCACCCTCGAGCCCTGCCCGATGTGTCTCGGAGCCGTCCTGCAGACGCGCGTGGCGCGCGTGGTGTTCGGGGCCGACAACCTGCGGGAGGGCGCGCTCGGCGGGGTGGTCGACCTGCGTGCGGGGCCCTGGAAGCGGCGTCCGCAGGTGCGCGGCGGGGTGCTCGCGCGCGAGGGCGCCGAGCTGCTGCGGCGCTTCTTCGAGACCCGTCGGGAGTGACGGAGACGCGCTCTGGCGCTGCTTTTCCGGTGCACGGGGTCCGGTATGATGCCAGCGTGGAGATCCGCAACTTCTCGATCATCGCCCACGTCGACCACGGCAAGTCGACGCTGGCGGACCGGATCCTCGAGCTGACGCAGAGCGTCGCCGAGCGCAACCGGCGCGACCAGATGCTGGACACGCTGGACCTCGAGCGCGAGCGTGGCATCACCATCAAGGCCAGCCCCGTGCGCGTCTTCTACCGCGCCCGCAACGGCCGCACCTACATGCTCAACCTCATCGACACCCCCGGGCACGTCGATTTCGGCTACGAGGTGTCGCGTGCCCTGCGCGCCTGCGAGGGCGTGCTGCTGGTGGTCGACGCCAGCCAGGGGGTGGAGGCGCAGACCATCCAGAACGCCTACCTGGCGGTGGAGAACGGCCTCGAGGTGCTCCCCGTCATCAACAAGATCGACCTGCCCAACGCCGACGCCGACGGGGCCATCGCCGACCTCGAGGAGGTCGTCGGCATCCCTGCCGACCACGCCGTCAAGGTGTCGGCGAAGACGGGCGAGAACGTCGAAGCGGTGCTGGAAGCCATCGTCGAGCACCTCCCGCCCCCGCGCGGCGACGCCGAGGCCCCGCTGCGCGCGCTCATCTTCGACGCGGTGTACGACAGCTACCAGGGGGTCATCCCCTTCCTGCGCGTGCTGGACGGCCGCATCGTGCCCGGCGATCGCATCCGGGTGGTGAGCACCGGACGCGAGTTCGAGGTGGACCGGGTCGGCTTCTTCGAGCCCGGGTTCGCGGTCTCCGAGGCGTTGGGACCGGGGGAGGTGGGGTGGCTCACCGCCAGCATCAAGGACATCGCCGACACCCAGATCGGCGACACCGTCACGCTGGCCGACAACCCGACCGACCGCCCGGAGCCCGGCTTCAAGCCGGCGCAGCCGGTGGTCTTCTCCGGCCTCTACCCGACCGACAGCGAGGACTACCCGCGGCTGCGCGAGGCGCTGGAGAAACTGAGCCTCAACGACGCCGCCTTCACCTTCGAACCCGAGACCAGCGAGGCGCTGGGCTTCGGCTTCCGCTGCGGCTTCCTGGGGCTGCTGCACGCCGACATCGTGCAGGCCCGGCTCGAGCGCGAGTACGATCTCGGCCTCATCGCGACCGCCCCCGCCGTGGTCTACGAGGTCACCACCACCGACGGCGTCACCGAGCTGATCCAGAACCCGTCGGCGCTCCCCGACCCCGATCGCATCGCCTCGATCCGCGAGCCCTACGTGCGGCTCGGCATCTACGTGCCCGAGGAGTACGTGGGCAACGTCATGGGTCTGGTTCAGGAGAAGCGCGGCGAGATGAAGGACATGCTGTACCACGGCAAGCGCGTGGAGCTGCGCTACGAGGTGCCGTTCGGCGAGATCCTCTACGACTTCCACGACCGCCTCAAGAGCCTCACGCGCGGCTACGCCAGCATGGACTACGACTTCCTCGAGCACCGCGAGGGCGCTCTCGTCAAGGTGGACGTCCTGGTCAACGAGGAGCGCGTGGACGCGCTGTCGGTGATCGCCCACCGCGACCGCGCCTACGAGGTCGGGCGGCGCATCGTCGACCGCATGGCGCAGGTCATCCCGCGGCAGATGTTCGCCGTGCCCATCCAGGCGGCGGTGGGCGGCAAGATCCTGGCGCGGGCGACGGTGCGGGCGTTCCGGAAGGACGTCACCGCCAAGTGCTACGGCGGCGACATCACCCGCAAGAAGAAGCTGCTGGAGAAGCAGAAGAAGGGCAAGGCCCGCATGAAGCAGCTGGGCACCGTCGAGGTCCCGCAGGAGGCGTTCCTGGCCGTCCTCGGATCGGAGGAGTGAGCACGGCACGCCGCCGCTCCAGGGGTCCGAGCCTGCGCAGCCAGCTCGCCTGGGTGATCGCGGTGCTGTCGGGCCTGCCCAACCTGGTGCTGGTGGTGATCGTCCTCGTCCCGGCCTACAGTCGTACGGGCACGCTCACCTCGACGGTGGGCGTCTTCATCGCGGCCTGGCTGGTGGCGGTGGTGGGGATCTCCGCCTTCGTGGGGTACGTCCTGTCGGCCCAACTGCTGGCGCCGCTGTCGAGCGTGGCGGAGGACGTCGAGGCGCTGCCGCGCGCGGCACGCGGTGCGCGCCTGAGTGTGAGCGGACGCGAGCCGCGCGAGGTGCTGGCGGTGAAGCGCGCCTTCAACGAGATGCTCGCGGAGGTACATCAGGAGCAGGAACGGCGCAGCTCGTTCATGGCGGCGCTGATGCACGACCTGAAGACGCCGCTGGTCGCCGCAAGCCACCTGCTGGCGGTGGTCCGCGACAACGAGCACCTCACGCGCGAGCAGCGCATCGACGTGGTCAGCCGGCTGTCCACCGAGAACCAGGCGCTGATCGCGTTGGTGCAGAAGCTGGTCGACGCCCACCGCCTGGAGCTCGAGAGCGTCCCGCTGAAGCGCGAGGACGTCGAGGTGGGCTCGCTGGTGGCGGCTGTGCTCGACCGGCTGCGGCCGCTGGCGCGGGAGCGCGGCGTCGAAGTCTCGGTGTCCGGGGCCGCGCGCGCCAAGGTCGATCCCAAGGAGCTCGAGCGCGCGCTCTACAACCTCCTCAGCAACGCCGTGCGCTACGCGCGCGGCCGCATCGACGTGGAGGTGTTCCCGGGCATGGTGCGCATCCGCGACGACGGGCCGGGCCTCCCCGAACCGCTGGAGCGTCTGGCGCAGCCGTTCAACGGGCAGCCGGTCGAGATCGCGGGGCGCCAGTACACCGCCGGTAGCGGCGGGCTGGGGCTGTTCATCGCGCGGCGGGTGCTGGAGGCGCACGGCGGGCGCCTGGTCACCGAGAGCACCGGAGAGCGCGGCACCGTCCTCCTGGCCTACCTGGGCGGAGGCGCGTGATGGGGGAGAGCGTGCGCGTGCTGATCGCCGACGACCACCCGCTGTTCCGGATGGGGTTGTCGCTGGCGCTCGGGGCCGAGGGCTTCGAGGTGGTCGGTGAGGCCGAGAGCGGGCGTCAGGCGGCCGAGCGGTGCGCTCAGGGAGACGTCGACGTGGTGCTGATGGACGTCAAGATGCCCGACATGGACGGGATCGAGGCCTGCCGGCGGGTGACCGCGGAGGAGGAGGTCCCGGTCGTCGTGATGTTGACGACCTTCGAGGAGCCCGCCATCGTCCAGGCCGCCCGCGACGCCGGCGCCACGGCCTTCCTCTCCAAGGAGACCGAGCCGCGTGAGCTGGCGCGCCTGCTGCGCGCCATCCTGGCCCAGTCCGAGCGCGACTGGATGCCGAGGGTCGAGCTGCCCGAGCTGACGCCGCGGGAGGGGCAGGTGCTGAGGCTGATGGCCCGGGGGCTCTCCAACAAGGCCATCGCCAAGGAGCTGGGGCTGAGCCCCGAGACCGTCAAGGACTATCTCCTGGGCGCGTTCCGCAAGCTCGACGTGCGCGACCGGGTGAGTGCGGTGCGGCGGGCGACCGAGCTCGGGCTGGTCTAGGTCCCGAGCCGAGAGCCCCTCGGTCGGCGACCGACCCGGCCGGACCCGCCCACGTCCGCCGGCCCTAGCCTGGGCCATGGCGCGCTCCTCGCCCTCCGTCCGTGGTCGCCCCTGGGGGTTCACGCTGCTCGAGGTCCTGGTGGCGGTCGCCGTGATCGGCGTGCTCGCCACGGTGGGGGCGGCGTGGGTCCGGCCCGCCGCGGCTCTCCGCGCCGCCTCCGCCGCTCGCGCCCTGCTGCTCACCACGCGGTTGGAGGCGATGTGGACGGGCCGCGCCGTGGCGGTCCTGCCCGACGGCTCCCGCGGGCTCCTCACGCGTCGTGCGGCCACCGCCGGGGCTGCGGCCGCCTGCGGCGGGCGCCCCGGCCCGGGCCTGGACCTCCGGCGCTACGGGCCGGTGCGCGTCGAGACGCCCTTTCGCTCCGGCATCGCCTGGCTGCCGACGGGAGGGGCACGATCGTGCAGCGGCGGTGGCGTCATCAGCGGCACGATGGTCGTCGCCGACGCCCGGACGCGCGTCGGCGTGGTGGTCTCGAGCCTCGGCCGGGTACGGATCGAGCCACGCCCGTGAGCGCGCGCGGGCTGACGCTCGTGGAGGTGCTGGTGGCTGCGGCGGTGCTGGCACTGGCCGTGCTGGCGCTGGCGCGCCTGGCGGCGGGGGCCGCCCGCGCCGAGCGGACGGCCGGGCTGGGCCGCGAGGCGGCCGACTGGCTGCGCGACGAGCTCGCCCTGCAGAGGTCGGTGCGGCTGGGGGCGTGCGGCAGCCGCCCGATCGCGGACGGCTGGAGCTGCAGCGTCGATCGCAGCTGCGGCGCGGCGTGCGACCTCGAGACCGTGCGGGTGACCATCACGGCCCCCGACGGACGCGTCCTCGAGGGTGCCAGCGCCGTCTGGTGGCCGCTCGAGCGGGCGCCTGCCGGGGGGCGGCCGTGAACGCTGCACGAGCGCGCAGGCACGCGGGGCTGAGCCTGCTGGAGGTGCTGCTGGCCGGCGCCCTGGCCTCGCTGGTCGTGGTGGCGGCGGCGGTGGTGCTGGCCGGCAGCCGCGGGGCGGTGGACTCGGCGGGGGCGGCCTCGGACGAGCTGGCGGCGCTCGACCTGGGGCGGGACCTGCTGGCCGGCCAGCTGCGCCGGAGCGGCTACCGGCCGCTGGCCGGCAGCGCAGCGCCAGCCCTGGATCCCACACGGGCTCCGCTGGTGGTGACGCTCGCCGGAGGCGCCGACGGCCCCGACGCCCTGCGCGTTCGCTACGTCGACGACACGCTGGCCTCCGGGCCGGTGGTGCGGGACCTTCGCTTCGACGTGGCGGTGGACGGCCGCGGGCTCCCGCAGCTCTACCGTGCCGTGGCGGCGGGTGTGCGCCAGCCGCTGGTGGAGGGGATCGCCGGTCTCCGCGTCGACGGTTGGGTGGATGCGACCGGGGCTCATGACCGCGCCGCGCTGCGGGCGAGGTCGAGCTTCGAGCCGTGGCTGCTGCTGGTGACGCTGTCGACACCGTCCGGCCGCCAACGGCGGCTGGTCGCTCCCTTGCCGGCGCGGCCGGAGGCCGAGGTGGCGGCGCCGCCATGAGGACCGGTGTGCCGTCGTTCCCTCGAGGGCGCGAAGGCGGGGTCGCTTTGGTCCTCACCCTGGTGGTGGTGCTGGTGCTCGCCCTCCTCGCGCTCACGCTGGCGTTCACCACCACGCTCGACACCCTGGTCGCGCGCCACGCCCAGGAGCAGGCCGTGGCGGAGGGACGCGCCGACGGCGCGCTCGCCCTGGCGGCCGCCGCCGTGCCGCTGCTGTCCCCCTCGACGCTGCGATCGGGGGCGCGGCTCGGGCCCTGGCCGGCCGCCGGCATCGACGCGCAGGCCGAGGTCGTCGCCGACGCCGACGGCGTCGTGTGGGTCACGGCGCGGGCCACGGTGGGCCGGAGCGAGGTCGTCCGGGTGCTCGCGGCCGAGGGCCTCGCCGCCGGCACCCCGCTGGTGCTGGTGCGGCCGTGACGGTACGGCTCGCGGCGTAGGGGAGCGCGGGTCGGTCGTGGGGGGCGGCAGGCCGTGGCTTGACAGCGCCGCGCCGGCCTTGCGAGCATACGGGGTGCGTCCTCGCTCCCTCCTGTGCGCCGCCCTGCTGGCCGCCGGTCGGCCGGTGGCCCGTCGCGAGCTCGAGCGCCTGCTCGACGTGAGCGCCGACGCCGTCGCTCGCGAGGTACGGTCGCTCGACGCCGCCCTCCAGGAGGCCGAGCTGGGCCTGGTGGTCGAGGAGGTCGCGGGCGGCTACCGCCTGGTCGTCGACCCATCGCTCGTCACCAGCCTGGCCGGGATGCTGTCGCCGGCGCCGCTCCCGAACCTGTCGAACGCGGCGCTCGAGACGCTGGCCCTGGTGGCCTACCATCAGCCCGTCACGCGGGGTGAGCTCGAGGCCGCGCGCGGGGCGTCGTGCTCGTCGACGTTGGAGACGCTCCAGGAGCGCGAGCTGATCAAGGTCGTGGGGCGCAAGGACGTGGTGGGGAAGCCGCTGCTCTACGCCACCACCGAGCGCTTCCTGCTGGAGTTCGGACTGCGCTCGCTCGACGACCTGCCCGCCATCGACGACCAGCCCACCGAGTTCCTGCGCGGCTGAGGCGACGGCCCCCCGACCCCCGCCCCGAGCACGACGAGCGGCGGGCCCCGGAGGGCCCGCCGCGACGCCGGAGGAGAGAGGCGCCTACTTCAGCTCGTAGCTGTCGACGGCGAAGGTGGGGATGCCGGCCTTGGGGCTGATCTGCTTGAGTAGCGCCGGCTTGTTGTTGGCGGTGTTGATGTAGACGACCTCGGACTTCTGGCCCGCCGTGCAATCGGTCTTGCTGCCGGCGCTGGTGGTGCAGAACATGTTCGAGATGACCGAGCCGAACAGCACGTTGTCCTTGATGATCCGGAAGGTGTTGCCGGCGTACACGGGCGCCATCACGTACTGGCCGCGCTGGTACATGTCGTGCTCGGCGATGATCCCGAGGACGTTGTTGGGGAACTGGTCGGCGCTGCCGCCGCTGGCGTTGGGCACCAGATCGGCGTCGAGGTTGACATTGCCGTAGGTGCAGGCCACGGGCCCCTGGCCGCACGAGGGATCCTCGACCACGAAGGAGGCGTTGTTGGTGGCGTTGGTCCCGCCGTAGGAGGCGGCCGTGTACTCGGTGCTGGTCTCGATGCTGACGTTGTAGCCGGAGAGGTCGACGCTACCGTAGACCTCGAACTGCGCCGGGGTGACGGTGCCGTCGAACTTGAAGCCGTAGGTCCGGCCGTTGTAGTTGTACGTGCAGTTGATGAAGGTGCCCGCCCCGAGGACCAGGTCGCGCGTCGCCATCGGGGTTACACAGTTGTTGATCCAGTCGCCGTTGTTCGGAGCGCCCCCGGGTGGCGTCGTTACCGCGCCGTTGATGGCCTGGAACCCGTGGCTAACGGCGTCCGCATGGATGCACGCTCGCCACGTGGACTGGGTGCACTCCTGGCTGTTGGGAGGGCCGTCGAAGGTCGGGAAGGTCGGCGGGTTGGAGAGGTTGAACTTGCCCAGGTCGTCGGTGCAGACACCCTTGGTCTGGGTGCAGGTGTTCAGGAAGTTGCCCTGGTAGGAGATGTCGGCGGTGCCGCTGCCGACGTAGACGCCCAGCAGCTTGTTGGTGGGCTGACCGAGCACGGTGCTGCCACCGAGGGCGATGTTGCCCTGCTCGACCCGGAGCGTCGCGCACAGGTTGTTCGCGACCTGGTTCTGGGAGGTGACGTACTGCGCGATCTGGGTGCCGTTGGCCGACCCGTAGTCGGTCACCAGGTCGTAGCTGTTCAGGAGGGAGAAGTTGCCGTTGGCGTCGATCGCCGTGGTGCTGGGCGCGCCGACCACGTAGATCCCCCCGCGGATGGTGGCCCCGCCGTTCAGGGACTTGTTGGCCTGGCCGGTGCCGGCGAAGATCGCCTGCTCCAGTACCCCGGAGTTCTGGATGGTGAACGTCGCGCGTGCCGTCGACTTCGCCCCGTTCGAGGTGCCCACGGAGGTGATCGAGTAGCGGTTGTTGTTGTTGGGGTCGCGGTAGAGGGTGACGCTGTAGGTCCCCACCGTGGAGGTCCCGGAGGCGTCGAGCACGGTTCCGGTGAACGGTCCGATGCTGTTGGAGCTGCTCCAGGTGTACTGGAAGGTGCCGTTCTGGATGTTGGAGACGTTGCGATCGAGCTCGAGCCCATACGAGAGACGGTTGAAGCAGGCCGTACGCGCAGGGTTCACCTGCGTGACCCCGGTGCTCTCCAGCCAACGGTAGTACTGGAAGAGCTGCACCTTGTAGGCCTGCAGCCCGGCCTGGGCGACGTAGTTGGCCTGCGTCGAGGTGGTGTCGTTGCGCGTCACGAACAACTCGATGCGGGTGCTGAACGACACCCCGAGCACCAGGAGCGCCACGACCACGAGGATGGCGAGCGCGGTTACGAGCGCGACGCCGCGATTGCCGGTCTGATGAGCCATGGCGACTCCTAACCCTCCTTCAGGTTGGGCAGCAGGACCTGCTGCGTGATCTCGTAGCAGAAGCGATCGGTGGGGCAGGTGACCTTGCCCGTCTCCCCGGTGATCCCGTCGGTGGAGGTGTCGATGACACGCGAGGCGGTGCCGGGAACGGGGATCTTCGACTCGGCGACGACGGTGACGGTGGCCGAGCGCGGATAGGCGCTGCCGTAGGGGCACGACGCCTCGTCCGGGTACTGGGCCAGCGTCGTCCCGGTCGCCGTGGAGCTCGAACAGGTGAGGGCCACGTCGACCGCGAGGATGTCGTCGGCGACGGGATTGAACGTCAGGCTGGTGCTGCTCGGGTCGACCAGGCTGGTTCCGGTGGTGCACGAGAACGAGGCGTCGTAGCGCTCGAGGGTGTTGCCGTTGAACCGGTAGGCGACCGTGCGGCAGGCGTCGGTGGTCGACCGCAGGCTGTTGACGTACATCATCGACAGGCTGTCCTGGACACCGTTGTTGACGACGAGCAGGCAGGGGGAGATGAGGTGGCCGCTGGTAGGGTCGGTGTAGTCGGGGCACTTCGCGAGGCTGGCCGTCAGGTCCATGCTGCCGTCGGAGCGGATGTAGGTCTTGCCGCCGGTCAACGACAGGTCCTGGGTGAGGAGCTGCATCACCAGGCGGGCTCGGTCCTGGGTGTCGCTGCGGGCCTGCGTGCGCTTGGTGAGGGTCGCCTGCTGGCCGAAGTAGATCGCCACGATGCCCAACACGACCACCAGCACGGCGGCGGCGATCAGCACCTCGGTGATCGAGAAGCCGGCCTCGCCGCGTCGGCGGGCACGGACTCGGGCGTGTCTGCGGGGGTCAGGGACGGCCATGGCCAGGCTCCGGGCAGGGCGCCGGCGTGTTCACGGCCGGCGACGGGTAGACGTCGTAGCAGGTGACGGTGTCGCCCAGCGTGATGCTGGGTCCGAGGGCGTGCTTCGCCGTGACGGACACGTTCAGCAGGCCCTCGCCGGGCACCCCGTTGCCGCCCTGGATGTTGACGGTGACCGCTACGTCGCCGTTCGCGGTGGTGGAGGTGTAGGACCGGCTGCACGTCACCGTGCGCAGCGCCGTGCGGGTGCCCTGGTAGTAGCTCGCCCACCCGGCTCCGCCGGAGAGCGAGGGGCACTGCCAGTAGTAGTCGGTGAACCAGAAGCACTTGTAGGTGGTGGTGCCGCCGCTGGTGTCGATCTCGTCGGCGGTGGCGACGGCGCAGTCGCTGTTGCCCGGCGCGGTGACCTGGTCGACGCGCAGCACCTGGCCCATCTGCTTCTCCAGAACCTGGTTGGCGACGGCCTTGACGTCGGTCGTCAGGCGCGAGCGCGAGCTCGCGCGCAGGTTGCTCACCTGCACCAGGGCCAGGGCCCCGAAGGCGATGCCGATGATCGCCAGGGCGATGAGCATCTCGATCACGGACAGACCCTCCCGGGCCCGACGTCCTGTCATTGCACCTCCGCCTTTCCGGTCGCGAGGATCGCGACGTTGCGGGTGTAGGAGCCGCTGGGATTGGAGAGCGTGACGACGGCCCCGGACGACAACGCGACGCCGCGCCGGTCGAACATCACCGTGGCCGAGGTGGCGTTGGTGAGCTCGACCTTCGGGTGTTCGCGGGTGCCGAAGGTGACGGTGGCGATGTTCGAGCCCGAATCGCAGGCTCCGTCGAGGTTCTGGTCGAGGCAGATGGTGTAGCTGCCGGAGCCGCTGGTGGAGAACTGGATCCCGGCGTTGGTGTTCTCCTTGAGGGCTTCGAAGCGCGCCTGCGCCACCGAGTTGACCAGTCCGGTGGCGGCCTGGTTGACGGCCATCCGGTCGGGGTGGATCGAGACGGCGGCGATGGCGACCAGCACGCCGGTGATCGCCAGGACGATCAACAGCTCGATGAGGGTGAAGCCAGCGAGTCCACGCACGTCCGCAGCCTAGACCTAGGCGGTGGGCGCCGGTACCACCACATGGGGGGGCGACGCCGAGGGCGTCCCCTGGGGCGCCTAGCCCGAGGCGGTCGCCAGGTGGCGTACGGCCAACCGGTAGCCGTCGACGCCGAGCCCCAGGACGCTCCCCAGGCACACGCCGGCCACCAGGCTGCGATGCCGGAAGCGCTCGCGCGCGTGCACGTTGGACAGGTGCACCTCGATCACCGGCACGGCGATGCCGGCGATGGCGTCGCGCAGCGCCACCGAGGTGTGGGTGTAGCCGCCCGGGTTGAGCACCACCCCGGTGGCGCCCTCGGCGGCGGCACCGTGGAGCCAGTCGATGAGCTGCCCCTCGTGGTTGCTCTGGCGGCACACCACCTCCACGCCGAGCTCGCGACCGGCGTCGTGGCACGCCCGTTCGAGGTCGGCCAGGGTCGCGCGGCCGTAGACCTCGGGCTCGCGCCTCCCCAGCAGGTTCAGGTTGGGACCGTTCAGGACCAGGATCATGCGCCTACCTCCTCCAGCAGCGCCCCCCAGGCGCGCTCCAGCTCGGGCTCGCTGACATCGTCGACGATGCAGGGCTCGCCGACGGCACGCAGCAGCACGAAGCGTCGCCGTCCGCGCAGGTTCTTCTTGTCGCGCGCCATGGTGGGGAGGAGCGCGGCGAGTTCGGTGACCCCCAGGGGGGCCGGACGGACCCACGCCAGCAGCCGCGAGGTGGCGCCGGTCACGTCCTCGTGGCCGCGCTGCCGTCCGAGCAGGGCGGCGAAGTGCAGGCCGTAGGCCACGGCGTCGCCGTGCGTCAGGCGGTGGCCGCTGACGGCCTCCAGGGCGTGGGCCAGGGTGTGTCCGAGGTTGAGGTGCGCGCGCACGCCGCCCTCGCGTTCGTCGGCGGCCACGATCGCTGCCTTGACGGCGACGGAGCGGGCGATGGCGTCGGCCAGCGCACCCGGTGAGCGAGGAGAGCTGCCGAACGTCGCGTCGAAATCGTCGAGGAGCGAGCGGTCGGCCAGGAGCCCGTGCTTGAACAGCTCGACCGCACCCTGCCGCAGCTCGGTCTCCGGGAGCGTCGCCAGGGTGGCGACGTCGGCGATCACGGCGCGCGGCTGCCAGAAGGCGCCCGTCAGGTTCTTGCCCTCGGGCAGGTCGATAGCCGTCTTGCCGCCCACGCTGGCGTCGACCATGGCCAGCAGGGAGGTCGGGAGCTGATACCAGGCGACGCCGCGCAGGTAGGTCGCGGCGGCGAAGCCGGCGAGGTCGCCCACCACCCCGCCTCCGAGCGCGACCACGGCCGAGGCGCGGTCGAGCCCGCCCCTGGCGAAGGCGCGCTGGAGCTCGAGCCAGTGGCGCGCGGACTTGCTGGCCTCGCCCGCCGGAACCACGTGGGCCGATACCACCTTGCCGGCACCGGACAGCGTTGCCTCCAGGTCGGCGAGGTAGCGCCCGGCCACGACCGCGTCGCTGACGATGGCCACGCGCTGCTCCTCGACGGTCGCCGCGACCTGCGCCAGCAGGCCCTCCCCGACCGTGACGGGGTAGGGGGGACGGACCTCGACGCGGATCAGGTGGCTGGGTGCTCGCTCGCCCACGTCTCCAACCTCTCTACGATGTCGTCGACCACGTCCTCCGAGTCCCGTCCGTCGGTCGACACCGTGAAGCTCGCGACGGCGCGGTAGGCCTCCTCACGCGCCGCCATCAACTGCCGGATGCGCTCCTCCGGGTCGCCGAGCTCGAGCAACGGTCGGCGGTGACGGCGCGTGCGCCGGAAGATGGTCTCCGGCGTGGCGCTCAGCACCACCACCGGCCCGCGCTCCCGCAGCAACTGTCGGTTGATCTCACGCGTGACGGTGCCGCCCCCGGTCGAGACCACCACCTCGTCGAGGCGGACGCAGCGGCGCACCACCTCGGTCTCGTACTCGCGGAAGACCTCCTCGCCGTAGAGCTCGAAGATGTCGGCGATCCGCAGGTTGCTGATGCGTTCGATCACGCGGTCGATGTCGATGAAGGTGAGGCTGAGGCGCCTCGACAGCTCCCAGCCGATGCGGCTCTTGCCGGTGCCCATGAACCCGGCCATGGCCACCCAGGTGACCGGTCGCTCGGGGGGATGGTAGCGGCGGGCCATGGCACGGCCTCAGTACGACGCCACGTACTGTCGGTGAGCCTCCAGGCGCTCGGTGAGCTCGCGGACGGTATCGCCGCCGAACTTCTCCAGGACGGCCGACGCCAGCGTCAACGCGGCCATGGCGAGGACCACGATCGAGGCCGCCGGGACCGCGGTGTGGTCGGAGCGCTCGCGCGAGGCGTCGGCCACCTCGTGGGTCACGACGTCGACGGTGGGAAGCGGCTGCATGAGCGTCGCGATCGGCTTCATGGCGGCACGTACCACCAGCTCCGAGCCCGTGGTGATGCCGCCCTCGAGCCCGCCGGAGCGGTTGCTGTCACGCACGTAGCCGTCGGGATCGCGGAGGAAGATGGCGTCGTGGACCTGACTGCCCGGCAGCGACGCGGCGCGCCAGCCGTCGCCGATCTCGACGCCCTTGATCGCCGGGATGCTCATGACCGCCTGCGCCAGCCGCCCGTCGAGCTTGCGGTCCCACTGGACGTGGCTCCCCAGGCCGATGGGGAGGTTGCGGAAGCGCGTCTCCACCACGCCGCCGAGGGTGTCGCCTTCGGTCTTGGCGCGGTCGATGCGGTCGATGACAGCGTCCTCGGCACCGCGATCGAAGCAGCGCAGCGGGCTCTCGTCGAGCGCCTCGAGACGCTCCCAGTCCATGCCGCCGTCGCAGTCGATGCCGCCCAGGCTGACCACCCTCGTGGCCCCCTGGACGCCCAACGCCTCCAACAGCCGCAGCGCCACCGCTCCGGCCGCCACCCGGCTGGCCGTCTCACGGGCCGAGGCGCGCTCCAGAACGTCGCGCAGGTCCTTGTGACCGTACTTGATGCCGCCGGCCAGGTCGGCGTGACCGGGGCGCGGCTGTGTGACCGCGCGCTTGCGCGGCTCGTTGCCCGGCGCCGGGTCCATGACCTCGCGCCAGTTCTGCCAGTCGCGGTTCTCGATGCGCAGCGCCAGCGGCGCGCCGGTGGTCCGGCCGGCGCGCACGCCGCCGAGCAGCTCCGCGCGGTCGGACTCGATGAGCTGCCGGCGCCCGCGGCCGTAGCCGCCCTGCCGGCGCCGCAGCCAGGGATCGATGTCGCGCTCCGCCTGCAGGGCGAGCCCGGCGGGGAGGCCCTCGAGGATCACGCTCAGGTTCGGGCCGTGCGACTCGCCGGCGGACAGGTACCTCAGCATTCAGGTAATGTATCACGCTTCCGCCCCGTCCCGGAGGGCGTTCGCGCCGGGCCGGAGGCCAGCGAAGGGCCCGCCCGGCAGCGTCGCCGGGCGGGCCCTTCGGGATCTCGGTGGTGCGGAGTCGGCTACTCGATGGTCTGCGCGTTGACGACCAGCAGCAAGTCCGAGCTCTTGTTCGTGCTCGAGGTGCTGCCGAGCAGGTCGCCGATGATCGGGATGGCGCCGATGATGGGGAGCTTCTTCTTGTCGACCGTCAGGCTGTTCTGGAGCAGCCCGCCGAGGAGGGCGGTCTGACCGGGGGCCAGCGTGACCGTGGAGGTCACGGCGCGGGTCGAGAGGTTCAGGAAGCTCGGGTCGTTGGTCGTCGACAGCACGTCCTCCACCTTGGCGCTGATGACCAGCGTCACCCGGCCGTCGTTGGCGATGCGCGGCGTGACGTCGACCTGGACGCCGTAGGGGATGGTGCGCTCGATGTTCTGGTTGGCGCCGGGGATGCTGATGAAGATGGTGCCGCCCGACTGGATGGTGCCCGTCTCGTTGTCCAGCACCGTGATGTTGCTGTCATCCACCGTGCGCGACAGCCCCTGCTTCTCCAGCGCATTGAGCACCGCGTTGATGTTGAGGGGGGAGACGGTGTTCATGTCGAACACGAATTTCAGCCCGGTGTCGAGGATCGAAGCCGCCAGGTTGCCGAACTTGGCGCTGGTCAGGTCGAGGCCCAGGTCGTAGGCGGTCGAGTTGGTGACCTCCTGGATACGTACCTGGATGTTGACCTGCTTCTGCGGGATGTCGAGCTTGGGGATCAGCTCGGCGATGCGCGCCTGCACCGGGGCCGTGGCCGTCACGATGAGGCTGTTGGTGCGCTTGTCGGCGACCACCTTGAAGTCCTGCGTGCTGGTGGTGGAGCTCGTCGTGCCGTTGGCGCTCGTGGGCGCGGCCGTCACCACGCCACTGTCCTGGAGCGTCTTGGCGAGGTCCTCGGCGTTGGCGTTGGAGAGCTGGTAGGTGCGCTGCTCGAGCGGTTCGGTCTGGGCCACCGTGTCGAACTGCTGCAGCAGCGACTGCACCTTGTCCTGCGTCGTCTGCGGCGCGACCACCACGATGCTCTTGACGCCGGGCAGGGCCTGCACGTTCAGCCCGGGGACGGCACGCTGGAGGATCGCGACGACCTGCGTGGGGTCGCTGTTGACCTTGTAGAAGCGCTGCACGCTCTCCGGCGGCGGGGGAGTCTGGGCCTGCGTCGTCGCCGGCTCGGCCGGCTTCGGCTGCACCTTGGCCACGACCGCGGTCGGCCCGACCACCACCACGTCGTTGGGCAGCAGGGCGTAGTCGAGGTCGTTGAGCGTCAACACGATGTTCCAGACCTGACGGAACGGCTTCGGCGAGCCGATGTCGTAGGTGATGGTCTTGTCGGGCACGTCGTTGACGATGGCCGTGAGGCCGACCGACTGGGCCAGGGCGGAGACCATCGCCCGCAACGACTCACCGTTGACCCCCGTCGTGAGCTCGACCGGCTGATCGAACTTGGGGTCGTTCGGCAGGGGCGCAGGCTGCGTCTGAGCCAGGGCGAGGCCCGCCAGAGCGAGGAACGTGAGGAGGACCAGGATACGTTTCATGATCACCGCCTGAGATCCAAGGAGAGGCTCTGCGTCGCGTCGTTCAAGGTGAACACGGCTTCGTGCCCACGGAGGTCGGTCAGGGTGATCTTGGTGTCGGGCAGATCCTGTCCGAGCGGGACCACCACGGGGGTCTTGTACTGATCGGAGCGGAACACGCCCACGCTGACGGGCCCGAGGACGGTCCCGGTGAAGCGGACGTTGTTGTCACGCAGGTAGCGGCTCAGCGAGTCGTTGCCCGCCTGGAGTGGCGCGTTGCCGTTGCCGGGGTTGCTCGGATTGGAGCTCGCCTGCGTCGCCTGACCGGGGCCGAGCACGTTCGGGACCGAGGGGCCGCCGGCGAGCGTGCCCGACTGCGACACGGCTGCCAGCCCGCCGGCCGAGGAGGTCCCGTTCTCGGGCACCTGTACGGCGGCGACCGAGCCGAGATCCTTCGGCGCCGCCGAGGTCGCCTGAGCGCGCGTCGACTGCAGCACGCCGGGCGTCGTCGGCAGCATGCCCGACGGCAGCGCGCGCGGCAGCCCGCTCGCCTGCGGGGGCGGCGGTGCCACCGGCTGCGGCGCCGGGGCCTCGGCCAGCTTCGGCGGGGCCGCCTGGGCGGGGGCCGCGGCCGTGGTGACCTGTTGCGAGGCGGGGGGCTGCGAGGCCGGCTGCGGCGCCGGAGCGGCCGCCGCCTGCACCACGATCGGCGAGAAGGGGTTGACCGTCATGCGCTGGGCGGACGCCGTCTGCTGCGCGCCCCCGGCCGTCGACCCGGTGGCCGCCGTGCCGCTGCTGCTGGCCGCGCTGCCCGTGGCAGGCGGCTCGGTCACCAGGAAGGGCAGCTCGGCCACCTGCAGGTCGCGGGTGGCGACGGCCGGTCGGCTGGGTGCCACGACGGTGCCGGACGCTCCGCTGGGGGAGGCCGGGGCGGCCGTCGTCGTCGACCCCGCCGCCGGTGCCGAGGTGCTGCCGTTCGCAGCGGTGCCCGAGGGCGTGGTCTTCGGCGTCGACGGCGCCGTGGCCGTCGTCGTGGGGCTCGTGGCGGGGGCCGCGGCCGTGGTCGGCGCGCTGGAGGGCTGCTCCTGGCTGAAGAAGTTCACCCAGAAGAACGCGGCTGCCGCCAGCAGCAACACGGCGATCAGGATGCGTGCGGTCCTCGAGAGCGTCACTGTCCCGCCGCCCCTCCGGGATCCTTGCCCGTGTAGACGTAGACCGTGAAGTTGAAGGTGGCGTTGAGGTCGGGGTTGTCGCTGCCGTTGCCCTTCACGTTGAGCCCGACCTGGTGGATCTTGGTGAAGCGCTGGAGCTCCTCGAGCTTGCCGAGGAAGTCCATCGTCTCACCGAAGGTGCCGGTGGTCGCTACCGAGAAGCCGATCGGCCGCACGTCCTGCACCTTGTCCTGACCGCCGCCCTGGCTGAAGCTGTTGACCAGCACGTGGCTGTCACTGGCCGATGCGCGAAGCTGGTCGATCAGGCCGGAGATGTCGCTCTCCTTGGGGAGCTGCGCCAGGAAGTTGCGGCGGTCCTCCTCGAGCTGGGCCACGGCGGCTCGCAGGGTCGGCAGGTTGCGCCGGGCCTGCTCGCCGCGCTGGATCTGCGTCTCGAGCTGCGCGATGTCGGACTGCAACGTCGAGATGCGGTCCTGGGTGGGGCGGTACATGTAGAAGTACCAGAGCAGACCCAGGGCGATGGTCACGACGATGGCCAGGATGGCGATGTCGCGCTGACGGAGGTTGCGGAGGCTGAAGTTGCCGAGGTTCATGGCTGGCTCCCGGCGAGGGCCCCTACCGTCAGGGTGTAGGTGTAGAGGTCGGATTCGTTCTGACGCGCCGCGTTGTGGAACGAGACCCCATAGCTCTTGGAGTTCTCGAGCGCGCGGATGAACTGGGCCAGCACGTCGGGTCCGGCGACGTCGCCGCTGACGTTCATCTCGGCGATCACGCTCTTGCCCTCGTACTTGTCGGGGTTGCTCTGCGGCGGGTTGAGGGCGCTCATGGTGAGGCTCTTGAAGTCGATGTTGGGCTGCGCACCGGTACCGCGCGGCGGCAGCGTCTCCAGCAGGCCGGCGATCTCACCCGTCCACAGGATGCGGTTCTGGTGGACGGCCTTCTCGACGGAGATGAGCTGGTTCAGCTCGCGCTGGCGCTGGAGCAGGCTCTGCTGCTCGCGCAGGTAGGGCTGCAGGAGCGCCAGCTGGTCGCTGCGGGCCTGCTTCTCGGTACGCAGGTTCTGCTCGGTCTGGTAGGCGAACATCTGGAAGACGAAGGCGATGCCGAGCACCAGCAGCGGGAACACGATGGCGAGCAGGCGCCAGTAGCCGGGCTCGCGTACGCGCCGCAGGTTCTTGGGAAGAAGGTTGACGTTAATCAACGCCCGCCACCCCTCTCAAGGCCAGACCCAGGGGAACGGAGAACTCGGGACCCATCTTCTGCAGGAACTGGCTGTCGAAGCGGTTCTCGTCGTAGTGGACGGTGAGCCAGGGGTCGCCGAGCTCCACCCGGAAGCCCAGCGCATCGCCGATGGCCTCGGGGAGCCCGCGCAACTTGGCGCCGCCCCCGGTGACCACCATGCGGCTGATGGTGGCGTCTCCGGTCTGGACCCGGAAGAACTCGAGGCTCCGCCGGATCTCGGTGGTGAGGTCGACAAGCACCGGCCTGAGCGACTCGTAGACGCGGCTGGGGCTGAACTGCTCGCGCTTGGCGTCGAAGTTCAGCAGCTCCTCCTCGTCCTCGGTCGGGATGGTGGCGGTGCCGTAGTCCAGCTTGACGTCCTCGGCGCTGTCGAAGTCGAGGCCGAAGGAGCGCTGGATGGCGGCGGTGAAGTCGTCGCCGCTGACGCCGATGTTGCGGTTCATCAGCACGCGCTCGCCGCGGACCAGCGTGATCGTGGTGTTGGAGGCCGCGATCTCGAGCACCACGCCGATCTCGTTCGCCTCGGTGTAGGTGGTGCCGGACAACGTGGTCTTGGTGAGGTGCTCGCCGAGCAGCGAGCCCTTGAGCGAGCGCAGCAGGGTGAAGGGCTTGACGTCGAGCACCAGGGGCTCGAGCCCCGCCTGCTTGAGGTACTCCACCTGGTTCGTCACCTGATCGAGGCGCGCGGCCGCGATGACCACCTCGAGCTGGCCGCCCTCCTCGATGTCCTCGGGATTGTCGAGGACGTAGTAGTCGAGCACGACCTCGTCGATCGGGAAGGGGATGTAGCGTTCCGCCTCCCACTTGATCGCCTCGTCGAGCTCCTGCATGGTCATCTTGGGGACGTGGATGTTTCGGGTGATCGCTTGCCGGTTGCTCACGGCCGCCACCGTGAAGCGCTTGCGGATCCCCGCTTCGTCCAAGAGGGCTTTGATCTCTTCGGCCAGCCCATGCGCGTCGACCACCTGGTCGTCCTGGATGAGACCAGGCGGCATGGGGCGGACACCCATCGCAACCAGGTTCGGCGGATTCCCTGGCCGCAACTCCACCACCTTGAGCGCACTGGTGCCCACCTCTAGGCCGACCGCCTCGATCCTGGGGCTGAGCATGCGCGCCAGGCGCTCGCGCATTGAGGGCATAGCGTCTCCTCCTCGTAAATCAAGCGGAGTCTATCACGGTGCCCTCACGGCCCCGAGTGAAATTTTCGCGAGCTTGTCGGGATTTTCGCCCCATCCAGGACGGCGATTCAGCCGGGCTTGGGCAGCATCCCCGGAGGCAGCCTCGGCTCCTGTGGGGCGTCGGCCGAGCCCTTCCCGGCCGCTGCCGGTCCCTTGCTACGGGGCGCTTCGGTGGAGAGCGGCGGGGGCTCCGGAGGCAGCTCCTCGCCGCGGAGCAACATCGCGAACTCGTCGGCGTGCAGCGTCTCGCGTTCGAGGAGGACGTCGACGACCCGCTGCAGCTCGTCGCGATGGGCGGTGATGAGGTCGCTGATCCGCGCGTACTGCTCCTCGACGATGGCCTTCACCTCGATGTCGACGAGGCGGGCGGTTTCCTCGCTGTAGCTGCGCGCCCCCTCGACCTCGCCGAGGTAGGAGTCGGCCGAGCTCGACAGCGCCACGTGCCCGACCGTGGGGCTCATGCCCCAACGGGTGACCATGCGGCGCGCGATCTGCGTGGCCTGCTCGAAGTCGTTCTGGGCGCCGGTGGTCACGTCGTCGAAGACGAGCTGCTCGGTGGCGCGCCCCGCCAGGGCGACCGCCACGCGGTCGAGCAGCATGTTGCGGCTGGCCGACATGCGGTCCTCCTCGGGGAACTGCATGACGTAGCCGAGGGCGCGGCCGCGCGGCACGATGGTGATCTTGTGAACCGGGTCGGCGTGCTCCAGCAGGTCGGCGGCGAGGGCGTGCCCCGCCTCGTGGAAGGCGGTGACGCGCTTCTCGCGGTCGTTGATGACGCGGCTGCGACGTTCCGGACCCATGACCACGCGGTCGGCGGCCTCGTCGATGTCGACCATGGTGATCTCGCGCCGGTCGTTGCGGGCGGCCACCAGGGCGGCCTCGTTGAGCAGGTTCTCGAGGTCGGCTCCCACGAAGCCTGGCGTCCGTACCGCCACCCGGTGCAGGTCGACCGTCGAGGACAGCGGCTTGCCGCGCGCATGGATGCCGAGGATCATCTCGCGCCCGCGCACGTCGGGCGCGTCGACCACCACCTGTCGGTCGAAGCGACCGGGGCGCAGCAGCGCCGGGTCGAGCACGTCGGGGCGGTTGGTGGCGGCCATGATGATGATGTCGTGTTGGGTCTCGAAGCCGTCCATCTCGACCAGCAGCGCGTTCAGCGTCTGCTCGCGCTCGTCGTTGCCGCCGTTCACCGACAGGCCGCGGCGCCGCCCCACGGCGTCGATCTCGTCGATGAAGACGATGCACGGGGCGTTCTTCTTGGCCGTCTCGAAGAGGTCGCGCACGCGCGCCGCGCCGACGCCGACGAACATCTCGACGAAGTCGGAGCCGCTGATGGAGAAGAACGGTACCTTCGCCTCGCCGGCGACCGCCTTCGCCAGGTGGGTCTTGCCGGAGCCCGGCGGGCCCACCATCAGCACGCCGTGCGGGATGCGGGCGCCGAGCGCATGGAACTTGGCGGGGTTCTTCAGGAACTCCACGACCTCGGTGAGGTCGTTCTTGGCCTCCTCGACGCCGGCGACGTCGCGGAACAGC
Source organism: Deinococci bacterium (assembly GCA_030149325.1). Taxonomy (GTDB): domain Bacteria; phylum Deinococcota; class Deinococci; order Deinococcales; family Trueperaceae; genus JASBRS01. Next base: position 5,266 of record JASBRS010000062.1, on the reverse strand, counting down.
ACGTTGGTGTTCTCCTCGGTGACCAGGCGCGCGCGGCTCTTGCCGAACGAGACCGCCCCGTCGCCTCCGCCGCGGGCCCCTCGCAGAAGGTAGAAGAGCAGCGCCACCATCAGCAGGATGGGCACCGCGTAGACGACGACGTTGCCCCAGTTGGTCGCCGGGGGCAGGGCCTGCACGTCGACGCCGCGGTTGGTGAAGGGACTCAGGTCCGAGGGAGGCGTGGGCAGGTAGGTGACGTAGGCGTCGCCGCTCTTGGGGGTGACCTGGAGCTGGGTGTTGCGGATGCGGATGCTCCGGACCTGGCCGTTCTCGAGCTGCTGCTGGAACGTCGAGTAGCTCACGACGTTGCTGTGGTTGCGCGCCCCCGATTGGGTGGCGACGAACACGACCAACGCGATCACCCCGACAGCGATCAGGAACCCCCGCAGCGGGAACCGGCCCATGCCTCAGTGTACCCCCGCTCCATGAGGCCAGGCTCACCGCCGGCACGGCCGCCTTCATGGAGCTTCATGCTCCTGCAGGAGGCCGGCCCCGACGCGCTCAGGGGGTCGAACGGGCGAGGTCGTTGAAGCGCACGTGGGCGTTGTGGAACTGCAGCTCGAGCGTGCCGGTGGGGCCGTTGCGCTGCTTGCCGATGATGATCTCGGCGATGCCGTGCTTCTCGGACTGCGGGTCGTAGTACTCGTCGCGGTAGATGAACATGACCAGGTCGGCGTCCTGTTCGATCGCCCCGGACTCGCGCAGGTCGGAGAGCATGGGCCGCTTGTTGGGTCGGCCCTCGACCGCGCGCGAGAGCTGCGACAGCACCAGCACCGGGATGTCGAGTTCGCGCGCCAGCGCCTTGAGCCCGCGCGAGATGGCCGAGATCTCCTGCTGGCGGTTCTCGCTGGTGCTCCGGCTGCCCGCCGACATCAGCTGCAGGTAGTCGACGACGAGCAGCCCCAGGTCGTGCTCGGCCATCAGCCGGCGCGCCCGCGAGCGCAACTCCATCACCGTCAGGTCGGGGTTGTCGTCGATGAAGATGCGGGCCTCCGACATGCGGCCGGCGGTGTCGGCGAGGCGCTGGAAGTCGCGATCCGAGAGCTGCCCGTTGCGCACGCGGCTCATGTCGACGCGCGCCTCCGAGCAGAGCATGCGCGTCACCAGTTGCACCGCCGACATCTCCAGGGAGAAGATGCCCACGCTGATGTCGCCGCGCAGGGCGGCATTGAGGCCGATGGTGAGCGCGAACGCCGTCTTGCCCATGGAGGGGCGAGCGGCCAGGACGTTGAGGCTGGACGGCTGCAAGCCCGCGGTCATGCTGTCGAGCTCGCGGAACCCCGTCCGCAGCCCGGAGACCGGGTCGGGATTGGCGAACAGCTCGTTGATGTGCGCGAAGGTCTCGGTGACGAGGCTGGTCATGCCCTCGAAGTGGGTGCGCCGCTTCTTCGTCGCCAGGTCGAAGATGTGCTGCTCGGCCTGGTCGAGCACCTCGTCGAGGGGCCCGGCCTGGTCGTAGGCGAGCTGCATGATGCGACCGCTGGCGCCGATGAGCTCCCGCAGGGTGGCCTTCTCGAGCACGATGCGGGCGTAGCTGTCGGCGTACGCCGCCGTAGGCACGGCGTCGGCGAGGCCGATGAGGTACGGCACGCTGCCGACGCTCTCGAGCTCGCCCGACTGCCTCAGCTCCTCGGTGAGCGTCACCAGGTCCATGGGGTCGCCGCGCCGGAACAGCCGCTCGATGGCGCGGAAGATCTTCCGGTGCCCCTCCTTGTAGAAGTGGTCGGGGACGAGCATCCCCTCGAGCGCGGCATACGTCTCGTTGTCCAGTAGGATGCTGCCCAGGACGCTCTGTTCGGCCTCGAGGTTGTGGGGCGGGGTGCGGCTCTCCACGTCCGACATCGTAACCTCCGCCGGTCGCGCGGCGGGCCGGGAGCGGGCGAGGGGGCTCGCACGTCGTCGTGCGGGGTGCCCGCGTCGCATCGCCAGGGGCGGCGGCGACCGACGGCAGCCTAGAATGGGAGCGCATGACGATGATCGCGAGCGCGACCCTGGGCTTCGCCGTGGCCTGGCTGATCGGTTCCCTGCCGCTCGGCTCGTGGCTGGTGCGGTGGGCCTCCGGGATGGAGCCGGCCGAGGTCAATCCCCACCTCATCGGGGTGGAGAACGTCTACCGCCTGGTGGGTGCGCCGGTCGCCCTGGCCGCCTTCGTGCTCGACGTGCTGAAGGGCGCCTTGGCGGTGGCGGCGGCCCCCGTGGCGGTGCTGGGGGCGCTGGGCGTGATGCTCGGCCACCTCTACCCGCTGCCGCTGCCGGGACGGCGCCACCCGCCGCGCGGCCGCGGCAACGGCGTGCTGGTGGGGCTGCTCGCCGGGCTCCAGGCGGCCGGTGCGCTGCCGTGGCTGGTGCTGGCCGCGCCCGTGTGGGCCTACGCCGCGGTGCTGGCGGCTCGGCGCTACGTGGCGCTGGCCACGGTGGCGGGCCTCGTGACCCTGGTCGGGGGCGTGGCCATCGCCTGGGTGTCGGGCGCCACCACCACGCTCACGGCGCTGGCGGTGGCGGTGCTCGCCGCGGCCGCGGGGTGGCGCCAGAAGGCGGCGATCGCGCGCGTCCGCGACGGCACCGAGGCCAGGCTCGGCGACCCGCCGGCGGTGCGGGGGCTGGAGCCCGACGCCCTGCTGTGCGCCTTCCTGCTGCATCCCATGACGATCGACGACCTGTGGCAGCCCCCCAGCCAGCGCTGGCTGCGTCACCTGGCGGCGCGCGGCTTGCTGCCCGAGGCCTGGCTGCGGCGGCTGCTGCTGCGCATGCGACCGCAGAGCCAGGGCGTGATCGAGGGCATCCGGCTCCCCGACGGGCGGAGGCTGCGGGTGCTGTTGATCGGGGGGCCGCTGCTCCCCGACCAGTTCGGCAGCCACCCCGAGGTGGCGTTGCGTATGGCCATCCAGGGCGCGCGCCTGGCGCATCAGTTGGGCGCCGAGGCGGTGGGCCTGGGGGCCTTCTGGTCGACGGTGGGCGACAAGGGGGCGGAGGTGCAGCGCGCCGTCCCGGAGATCGCCGTGACCAACGGCGGGGCCTACACGGCGGCCAGCGTCCGTGCGGCGGTGCCGGGGTTGCTGGCGCGCTTCGAGGCCGAGGGCGGTTCGCTGGCGCGGTCGACCGCGGCGGTGGTCGGCGCCAACGGGGTGGTGGCGTTCGGGGTGGCGCGGATGATCGCGGGCGAGGTCGGCGAGGTGGTGCTGGTGGGCCGCGACGCCGAGCGCGTCCGCCGGAGCGCGGAGACGCTGCGCCGCAAGTTCCCCGACACCGAGGTCCTGGCGACCACCGATCTGGCGGCGGTGGCCGGCGCCGATCTGGTGTTCACCGCCACCTCCGATCCGCGGCCGGTGCTGTTCCCCGAACACATCCGCCCCGGTGCCTGGGTGTTCGACCTGGGCCGTCCCGCCGACGTCCACGAGAGCGTCCGCGAGGTGCCGGGGGTGCAGCTCGTGCCGGGCGGGGTGGTGCGGCCGCCCGGCGCCATGCGCTCGGAGATCGACATCCGTTTCGGCGAAGGCCACGTGCCCGCCTGCCTGGCCGAGACGATGATCATGACGGCGGCGCGCGCCTACGACCGCCGCAGCCTGGGTGCGTCCACGAGGACGGCCGACATCGAGTTCTACCTGCGTGAGGGGGGGCGCCTCGGGTTCCAGATCGTCACCCGCGACGCGCGCGTGAGCGAAGTGGAGGCGGCGCTGTGAGGGGTCGCGCTTGAAGGCCTTCCGCATGCCGGGCGCGCTCGACCACGAGAGCCCGGTCCTGGCGCGGCTGTTCGCGTTGGGGGCGACCGGGGCGATGGAGACCGCAGGGGAGCAGGGCCCCGAGACGCTGGCGTACTTCCCGGAGGAGCTGCCGCTGGACCTCGAGGGGGCCTGGGAGAGCGTCGACGAGGTCGACTACGTGCGCGCCTACCGCGAGGGGCTCGAGGCAGTGCGGGTCGGGCCGCTGGTGATCGCGCCGACGCACCGTCATCCGGCCCTGCAGGCCGGCGAGCAGGTGGTGTGGCTCGATCCGGCGACCGCCTTCGGGACCGGTCACCACGAGACCACCCGCCTGGCGCTGGCGGCGCTGTCCGACCTCGACCTGGTGGGGCGGAGCGTGCTGGACGTCGGGGCGGGCTCGGGGATCCTGGCGATCGCAGCGGATCGCCTCGGTGCCGCCTCGGCGCTGGGCGTCGACGTCGATGCCGCCACCGTGCCGGTCGCCCGCGCGAACGCGGCGCTCAACCGCTCGCGGGCCCGCTTCCTGGAGGGCAGCCTCGACCACCCCGCCTTGCCCCGCACCTTCGACGTGGTGGTGGCGAACCTCTACGCCGAGGTCCACGTGACGCTGATGGCGGCCTACCTGGAGCGCGTCGTCCCCGGCGGGAGGCTGCTGCTGACGGGGGTGCTGGCGCGCCTCTCGCACCTGGTGGAGCGGGCGCTTCCGGCGGGCGCCGTGCCCCGCCTGCGGCACGAAGGGGAGTGGGTGCTGGTCGAGGTGGAGGTCCCGCGGTGAGGACGCACCGGGTGCTGCTCCCCGAGCTCGCCGCGGGGCGCACGACGGTGACCGGCGCGGAGGCGCACCATCTTCGCGACGTCCTGCGGGTCCGCAAGGGAAGCTCGATCGAGGCCTTCGACGGCCGCGGGCTGGAGGCGAGCGGGCGGGTGGTGACCGCCGGGCCGCAGGGCGTGGAGATCGAGCTGGACGCGCCCGTCCGCGGAACGGCCGAGGCCGCCATCGAGCTCACCCTGGCGGTGGCGCTGCTCAAGGGGGACAAGCTGGCCGAGGTGGTGCGCAAGGGGACCGAGCTGGGCGTCGTCCGCTTCCGACCGTACGTGGCGCGGCGCGCGGACGCCGTGTCGCTGGCCCCGACCAAGTTGGTGAGGCTGCGCCGGGTGGCCGAGGAGGCCGCCAAGCAGTCGCGCCGGAGCCTCGTGCCCGAGGTGGTGGATCCCGTCGCCCTGGGCGAGCTGACGTTCGACGGCCGCGCCCTGGTGGCGTGTCCGGACGCCGAGTCCACGCTGCGCGTGGCGCTCACCGGGGGCCCGCCCGAGCGGCTGACGCTGGTCACCGGCCCCGAGGGGGGGCTGGCGGACGACGAGGTCGCCGCCCTGCGCGCCCGGGGGGCGCGGCCGATCCGTCTGGGGGCGCGCATCCTGCGCGCCGAGACCGCGCCGGTCGTGCTGGCGGCCGCGGTGCTGGTACCGGACGCCCTGTGATGCCTCGGCGCTGGCGGCTGGCGGCCGCGCTCGCCCTGGTGGCGAGC
>JASBRS010000061.1 GCA_030149325.1 Deinococci bacterium | reverse complement strand
GTAGAACAGACGTCTCGCCTGTCTACGCGCCAAAGGCGCGCAAGACCTCCAAGAAAGTAGGACAGACGTCTCGCCTGTCTACGCGCCGCAGGCGCGCAAGACCTCCAAGAAAGTACGTCAGGCGTCCCGCCTATCTACGCGCCAAAGGCGCGCATAACCTTCGAAAAATGGCGACAAGCATCCCCAACTATCAACGCACCAAACACACGCAACAACCACGATTCCAACGACACAACCGCACTACGCGCCCCTTGAAACAATTTTTTAGCCAACCTTGTTGACATGGCCAAAATCCGTTTGGTACTATACGCGCCACCTTTCGAGCGGGAGTAGCTCAGTTGGTAGAGTGCAACCTTGCCAAGGTTGATGTCGCGGGTTCGAATCCCGTCTCCCGCTCCATCGAGCGCCGTGCGCGGCGCGGCCGAGAGCCCCCACCGACCGGTGGGGGCTCTTCGTCTTGGCGGGTCCGGGGAACCGGCCGGACGACGCGCGACTCAGGCGGCAGGGCCGGGCGCGCGCTGCTCTTGCGCGGGCGAGCTGGCGGCGCGGTGCGGCAGCAGCAGGAGGGCCAGGGCGAAGGCCGCGTTGAGGTAGGGGACGTAGACCAGGAACGAGAGCAGCATCGAGGCGTCGGCGTCGCGCAGCCGCGGGATGGTCTGGGCCTGGATCACGAACAGCGCCACCAGCAGGACGCCCAGGAACGCCAGCGTCTCGGGGACGTGGCCGCCGTGGACCACCTGCCATCGCCACAGCAGCAGCGGGACCGAGATCAGAAGGCACACGAGAAGCCGGATCGCGTACTCGCCGCGTCCGATGCTCCGGGCGTAGGGGAGGAGGACGGCGACCATCGCGGACCACCTCCTGGGATCCGGGGACGTTCGTCCCGGATGCACCAGTATGCCATACCGAACGAACGGTCGTTAGGGCCCGTGGAAGGAGCGGGACGTGCCGACGACGAGGCGGGATCGGCGCTCCGCGCCAGGCGGGGGAACGAGCGCCGCTGGGGCGAGGGTGGCGCCCAGGGGTCGCCCGGGCCTGCGCGGACGCCGAAGCCTCCGGCTCGAGGTAGCGACCGCGGTTCTGCCCTTCGTGGTCACGCGGGCGGCACGTTCGGCCCTGCCGTCGATCGGTCGAGGTTGGGCCTGGATTTCCGCTCGCCGAAGCCGTATCGTGGAATGTTGCGATACGGGACTCGAGCCCGACGTATCCCACTCCGGGAGGTACTACCTGTGAAACGCATCGTGATGGTCTTCGCGCTGGCCGCCGTCGTCATGGGCATGGCGTCCGCCGCGTTCGCGCTGAAGGTCGGCCTGGTGACGGACACCGGCGGTCTGAACGACCGCAGCTTCAACCAGATGGCCTACCAGGGCCTGCAGCAGGCCGAGAAGCAGCTCGGCGTCGACATCAGCGTGGTGCAGTCGAAGGCCCAGGGCGACTACGTGCCCAACCTGACGCGCTTCGCCCAGCAGAAGTACGACCTGGTGATCGCGGTCGGCTTCCTCATGCACGACGCCGTCGAGCAGGTCTCGAAGGAGTTCCCCGACACCAAGTTCCTGCTGATCGACAGCGAGGTCACCGACCGCGCCAACGTCACCAACGCGCTCTTCTCGGAGCAGCAGGCGGGCTACCTGGTCGGCGCCCTGGCGGGCATGATCGAGGCCGACTCGTCGGTGAACCTGCCGGGCCTCAAGCACAACGACACCATCGGGGTGGTCGGCGGCATGCAGATCCCGCCGGTCGACCGCTACATCGCCGGCTACTACCAGGGCGCCAAGGCCCAGGACCCGGCCATCAACATCATCCTCGGCTACACCGGCAACTTCGATGACCCGGCGTCGGGCAAGTCGCTTGCCCAGGCGCAGCACAGCAAGGGCGCCGACATCATCTTCCAGGTGGCCGGTGGCACCGGTCTGGGCGTCATCCAGGCGGCCAAGGACGGCGGCTACTACGCCATCGGCGTCGACGTCGACCAGGCCTACCTGGCGCCCGCCCACGTGCTGACCAGCGCCGAGAAGCGCGTCGACGTGGCGGTGTTCGACACCATCAAGAACGTCAAGAACGGCGACTTCAAGGCCGGCACCCAGATCTTCGACCTGCAGAACGACGGTGTCGGCGTCGGGGCCATCCTCGACGGCGTGCCCGCCAGCATGAAGGCCAAGATCGAGCAGATCATGGCGGACATCAAGTCGGGCAAGATCCAGGTCAGCGACAAGATCCCGCAGTAGGCGCGGGCCGGTCGTTCGAACAGGAAAGGACCCAGGCGGAGCCGCGCACCCGAGCCGCGGCTCCGCCGTTCCACATGCAGAGTCCTCGATCCGTGGCGGCCCGCGTTGCCGCCGGGGCCCGCCGCGGCCCCACCGCGGCGGCACGCCATGCGTGAGCCGCCCCCCACCCCAGCCGAGCGCCCCCACGAGACCGTCCTCGAGGTCCACGGACTGACCAAGACGTTCCCTGGGGTCCGCGCCCTCGACGGCGTCGACTTCGACCTCGCCCGCGGCGAGGTCCACGCCATCCTCGGCGAGAACGGCGCCGGCAAGAGCACCTTCATGAACGTGCTCTACGGGCTGCTCCGCCCCGACAGCGGCGACATCCGCCTGTGGGGGCAGCCCTACGCGCCGGCGTCGCCCAACGACGCGGTCGCCGCCGGCGTCGGCATGGTGCACCAGCACTTCATGCTGATCCCTGCCCTGACCGTCGCCGAGAACGTGGCCCTGGGCGCCGAGCCGCGCCGCCGCGGCGCCCTCGACCTCGAGCGCGTGGTCGCCCGTCTCGAGGAGCTGTCGGAGGCCTTCGGTCTCGAGGTCCCGCCCCGCGCCCGCGTCGCCGACCTGTCGGTGGGGATGCGGCAGCGCGTGGAGATCCTCAAGGCCTTCTATCGCGACGCCCGCTTGCTCATCCTCGACGAGCCGACGGCGCTGCTCACGCCGCAGGAGGTCCGCGAGCTGTTCCGCGTCATCCCGCAGTTCACCGAGCGCGGCGTCTCCGTTATCTTCATCAGTCACAAGCTGGCCGAGGTCAGCCAGATCGCCCAGCGCGTCACGGTGGTGCGGCGCGGGAAGAGCGTGGACACGCGGCCGACGGCCGGCGCCACGCCACGCGAGCTCGCGCGCCTGATGGTGGGCCGCGACGTCGACCTGCAGATCCCGCACCCCGAGGTCGAGCCCGGCGCGGCGCTGCTGGAGGTCCGCGGCCTGCGCGCCGAGGGGCTCGAGCCGCTCGACCTAGAGGTCCGGGAGGGCGAGATCGTCGCCGTCGCCGGCGTCGAGGGCAACGGCCAGGAGCCGCTCATCGGCGCCCTGGCGGGGCTCCTCCCGGCCCAGGGCGAGGTCGTCCTCGACGGCCGTCCGATCCACAACCTATCGGTCCGCAAGCGGGTGGAGTCCGGTCTCGGACTCATCCCCAGCGACCGCCAGGACGAGGGCCTGGTGCTCCCGCTGAACGTGGCGGAGAACCTGGCGCTGCGCCAGTACTACCGTCCGCCCTTCGGGCGCGGCGGGCTGCTCGATCTGGGGTACTGGCTCGAACGGGCCACCGCCGCGGTCGAGCGCTTCGACGTGCGCCCTCCGGCGCCGCGCGCCAAGGCGAGCGCCCTCTCCGGCGGGAACCAGCAGAAGGTGGTTCTCGCCCGCGAGATCCTGGGCGAGCCCAAGGTGCTGATCGCCAGCCAGCCCACCCGTGGCCTCGACATCGGCGCGGCCGAGTTCGTGCACCAGCAGTTGCTCGAGCTGCGCGGCCACAAGCGCGGCGTGCTGCTGATCTCGCTCGACCTCGACGAGGTGTTGGGGCTGGCCGATCGCGTGGTGGTGCTCTACCGCGGCCGCGCCATGGGTGAGCTGACCCGCGCGGAGGCCACCCGCGAGAAGGTCGGGCTGATGATGCTCGGCCACCAGGACGCGGAGGAGGCGGCATGAGCGCGCGCACCATCTGGCCGGGCATCGCGATCGTCATCGCGTTCGTGGTGGGCGGCATCCTGACGTTCGCCTTCGGCAACGATCCCATCACCGCCTACCGGGCGCTGCTCAGCGGCTCCTTCGGCGACGTCTACTCGATCGCCAGCACGCTGGTGGTCACCCTGCCGCTGGCCATCACCGGCATCGCCGTGGCGTTCAGCTTCCGCAGCGGCCTGTTCAACATCAGCGCCGGCGGGCAGTACTGGCTGGGCGGCATCGCCGCCGCCTGGGTCGGCTACGCGGTCAAGCTCCCGGCCGTCCTCCACATCCCGCTGGCGATGCTGGCGGCGGTGGCGGCGGGCGCGCTGTGGGGCGCCGTCATCCCCGGCCTGGCCAAGGCCTACCGCGGCGCGCACGAGGTCATCACCACGCTGATGATGACCTACATCGCGACCGACTTCGGGCACTACCTGCTCGAGGGCGGGCCGATGCAGGCTCCGGGGTACACCCCTCAGTCGCCGCCGATGCAACCCAGCGCCATCATCGCCACGCTGGTGCCGGGCACCCAGCTCACCTGGGCGATCCTGCTGGTCCCCGTGATCGCGGTGCTGGCGTGGTTCGTGCTCCAGCGCACCAGCCTCGGCTTCTCCTTGCGGCTGGCGGGCTACAACCTGCGGGCGGCCCGCTACGCCGGGGTCAACCCGGTGGCGGCCGTCCTCACCGCGCTGGCCATCAGCGGCGGCCTGGCCGGCTTCGCCGGCAGCATCCAGGTGCTGGGCGTCGACCGCAGGCTGTTCGACGGCTTCGATCCCAGCTACGGCTACACCGCCATCGTGGTGGCTCTGCTGGCGCGCAACGGTCCCTTCGGGGTGCTGCTGGCGGCCATCCTGTTCGGCGCCCTCGATACCGGGGCCAGCCAGATGCAGATCGTCGCGAACGTTCCGTTCAACCTGGCAGGCGTGATCCAGGGCATCATCATCTTCTTCATCGCCGCGGAGGGCCTGCTCCGCTACTTCCGCCGACGCCGGAGCGCGCCCGCTGCCGAGCCGCGCGCGGCGGCGGCGGAGTGATGGGGAGGTCGGGCACGTGAACGTACTCCTCAACCCCGAGCTGTGGTCGTCGGCGCTCACGCTCGCCATCCCGATCGCCTTCGCCGCCCTCGGGGGCGTGTTCTCCGAGCGGGCCGGCGTCGTGAACATCGCGCTCGAGGGCAAGATGCTCATCGGCGCCTTCGCCGCGGTGGCCTTCGCGTCGCTGTTCCACAGCGCCTGGATCGGGCTGATCGCCGCCATCCTGGCCGGCGCCCTCACCGCCATGCTCTTCGCCTGGGCCACCGTCTACCTCCGGGCCGACCACATCATCGCCGGCCTCGCCATCGACATCCTGGCGGCGGGCTTGACGGGGTTCCTCTTCAACAGCATCTACGGGCAGATGGGCACCCCGTCCGACACCCCGTCGCTGCCGATCTGGCACGTGCCGCTGCTGCGCGACATCCCCGTGCTCGGACCGGTGCTGGGGCACCACGAGGCGCTCGTCTACCTGTTCTTCCTGGTGCTGGGCGTGAGCAACTGGGTGCTGTTCCGCACCCCCATCGGCCTGCGCTGGCGGGCCGTGGGCGAGTACCCTCGCGCCGCCGACGCGGCCGGCGTGCCGGTGCTGCGCGTGAAGTTCTGGGCGGTGGTGGCGGCCGGAGCGGTCGCCGGCCTGGGCGGCGCCGACCTGTCGATCGGCATCCTCAACAGCTTCAGCCCGGGCATGACCACGGGCCGCGGCTTCATCGCCCTGGCCGCCGTCATCTTCGGCGCCTGGCGTCCCTGGGGCTCGTTCCTGGCGGCGCTGCTGTTCGGCTTCGCGACGTCGCTCAGCTTCCAGCTCCAGGGCACCGCTGCCATCAGCAAGAACATCCTGCTGATGCTCCCCTACATCGTCACCATCCTGGCGCTGACCGGCTTCGTGGGTCGCACCACGGCGCCCGCTGCCGATGGGCAGCCGTACGATCCCGAGCGCTGATCCGGCGGACGTGAGCGCCCCCGCCCCCGGCCAGGTACCCAGCGCGGCGCAGCTCCGAGCCTTCGAGGCCGGAGCGCGCCGCGACGGGCGCCGGTTGGTGGTGGGGGCGCTGGTGCACGACGGCGCGGGGCGCATCTTCGTGCAGCGCCGCAGCGAGCAGCGCGCCCTCTACCCCGGTTGCTGGGACGTCGTCGGCGGCCACGCCGAGCCCGGCGAGGGCGTACGGGAGGCGCTGGCGCGCGAGCTCCGGGAGGAGACCGGCTGGCGCCTGACGGGCCTGGGCGAGGTGGTCGAGGTGCTCGACTGGGAGGCCGGCGGCGAGGCGAAACGCGAGATCGACCTGCTGGTGACGGCCGAGGGGGAGCTGGAGGCGCCGCGGCTCGAGCCCGGCAAGCACACCGCCGCGCGCTGGCTGGCGCCCGACGAGCTGCCGCTGCTGCTGGAGCGGCGCGACCCCGACGACGTGTTCATCCACGACATCGTGCGGCGCGCCTTCGAGGTGCTGGCGGGGCGGGCGGACGCCGAAGCCTAGCCGCGCCGCGACACCCCATCCAGGTCTAACCGTCCGTTAACGGGGCGTGGCCATACTCCGAAGCATGCCTGCCCACGAACCCACTCTCCCACATCCGTGGAGCGCGCGGTGACCGCGCGCGAGCAGGGCACGGAGCCCCGATCGGGCGCCGCGCTGCGCCTCGGTGACGTCTACGGCTTGCTGCTGCTGCGGCTGGGCCTGGGCGGCGTCCTGGTGTGGTTCGGCGCCGCGGAGCTCCACAACCCGGGTGCCTGGGCCGTCTTCGTGCCCAAGATCTTCACGCCGGTGCTGACGCCGCTGATGTTCCTGCACGCCACCGCGCTGCTGGTCGTGGGGGCGTTGATGGTCGTCGGGATGTTCCAGCGCCCCGCCGCCCTGCTGGGCGGCCTGATCCTGGCCGCCATCCTCGGTGCCCTGGCCATGAACGGCTCCGTCGACAGCGTGTTCGTACGCGACGTGGGTCTGGCGTGCGGCTCCTTCGCCCTGGCGCTGGCGCCGAGCACGCGCGAGCTCCCCGGCGTCGACCGCTGGCTGGCCGGACGCTCGCTGCGCGGCTACGTCGTGCCCGCCCTCTCCTACGGCGTGCTGCTGGCCGCCCTGGTGGGGGTGCTGGCGTCGACCGCGGTGCCCACCCACGGCGCCTCGGCGGCGGCGCTGAACAACCTCGGTGGCATGAACGGCCTCTCGACGCTGGGCGGCTCGTCGGGCTCGTCCGCGACCTCCGGCGGCCTCGGCCTGGGCGGCTCCGCGCCGTCCGGTCAGTGCACCCCGACGTCCACCCCCTGCGCGACCTCCGCCGGCACGAGCTCCGGCTCGTCGTCCGTCGGGCTCTCGGCGCTCGGGAGCGCGTCGTCCAACCAGGCGTCCTCGAGCGGGAGCGCCCCCTGATCCTCCTCCGTCCGCGTCGCCCCTCTCCGACCTGCGCGGCCCCGGTGGCCGGGCGCGGGGACCGGGGCGCATCGGAACCCGATCCCAGGTCGGCCTGCGGGCCGACGAGCTAGGAGCTCCACCGTGAACCATCGCCGTACCCACGAGTCTCGTCGTCAGGCGCCCGTCCGCATCGCCGCGGCCGCGGTCGCCACCCTCCTCGCTGCGGGCCTGCTGATCCCGGCCGCCTTCGCCCAGGGGGGCTCGAGCTCGAACGGGAGCTCCGGGACGTCGTCCTCGTCGTCGACCTGCCGCCGCCTGCAGGACACGCAGTACTGGCAGGTGTCGTACCAGATCGCCCCCATGCCCAACCCCGAGCCCGCCGCGACCAGCCAGGCGCTGGACGGCTTCGACATCACCACCCAGAACAACGCCGACGGCACCATCACGGTCGACATCGAGCGCACCGGTCAGTCGGACAATGAGGTCAACGAGAAGCCCGACCAGGACGACATCAAGGTCGATACCTCGAAGCAGATGCTGTACTTCCTCGAGGGCGAGATGGGCGACGACGCCATCGGCATCGACACCCACCTCAACGACGAGGCCGTGGTGCTCACCGACCTCAACGGCTGCATCCTGCACTGAGGTCCCGACCCGACCCGATCCCGGACCCAGGTCCGAGCCCGCCCCGGCGCGCCCCGCGTGCCGGGGCGTCGTCTAGGGCCTGGCCGAGGCGTACTGAGGGTAGAGCGCCCGGTACACGGCGACGTCGACCAGGACGGCCTGCATGTACTCACGGGTCTCGTAGGAGTCGATGGCGCGGTAGAGGTCGTTCAGGTCGCCGTGGACGGTCGGGCCCACGAACAGCCGCCCGATGTAGCCCTGGCCGCGGTTGTACGACGACACCGCCAGCGCCAGGTCGCCGTCGAAGTGCCGCAGCAGGAAGCCCAGGTAGTAGGTGCCGTAGCGGATGTTGGCGCCGGGGTCGAAGGGATCGGCGGGGGAGGGGTCGCCCTGCAGGGTCCCCAGCCAGTCCCAGGTGGGCGGCGTGACCTGCATGAGGCCCATGGCGTCGGAGCGCGACACCGCGATGGGGCTGAACGCCGACTCCTTGCGCATCACCGACCAGACCAGGACGGGCGCTACGCCGGCGCTCGCGGCCTGGCGCTCGACGTCCTGCGCGTACGCGGTGGGGTAGGCCAGCCGCCACACCTCCAGCGAGCGGCTGCCGGCGGAGATCAGCGCCCGTGCGGCGTAGACGCTCTGCCGGTACTCGTGCAGCGACTGCAGCATCTGGGCGATGGCCACGATGTCGGGCTCGCGCGTCGTCGCCAGCGGCGCGCGAGCGTCGGTGGTGGCGCCCAGGCTCCGGAGCTCGAAGAGCAGCTCGCCGACCGCGGCGTCGGGGTCGTGGACGCCCGCGAGCGCGCGCGCCAGCCGCAGGGAGGCGCCGGTGGCGGCGTCGGGGGGCGCGACGGCGCCGGTCGCGGAGGCCTGCGGCACGTCGAGACGCCCGCCGAGCAGCAGCGCGAAGAAGCTGTCGGCTGGGATCAGCGCGCGCGCCTGGGCGGCGACCTCGGGGCGGCCGAGCCGGTCGGCCAGCACGTAGGCGCGGTAGGCGGCATCGTCGGCGTAGGAGGTGCCGCCGCGGGCGATCGTCAGGTAGAGCGGGATGGCGTCGGCGTAGCGCTGCTTGCCCTCGAGCAGGGAGGTGGCCAGCCACAGGTAGTCGGCCCTGCCGGTGCGCTCGAGCAGCGCCACGGCGGTGTCGATGTCGCCGCGCCGGTTGGCGATGAGGGCGCGTCCGTACAGGGCGTTGGTGCCGGACAGCCCCTCGAACAGGCGTTCGGCCGCGTCGAGCTCGTCGAGGCGGAACAGCGTCCAGGCCAGACCGCTCACGGCGCTGACGTCGTTCGGGGCCTGCGCCACCCACTGGCGGTAGGCGGGGAGCGCGAGGTCGCTGTGGCCGAGCGCGGACTCGGCGCGGGCGCGGACCTCGGCGTCGGGCAGGTCGCCGAGGGTGTCGAGCGCCTGCTGGTAGGCGCGGGCGTCGAGCAGGTCGGAGGCGATGCGCCGCCGGTCGGGCTCGAGCCGCATCAGGCCGTCGATGGCCGCCTGCTGCGGCAGGGCGGCGCGGTAGTAGGCGACCGCGGCGACGACCTGGCCGGCGTCCTCGGCGATGCGGCCGGCCTCGAGGTCGAGGCTGCGGGTGGCGTCGCGGGCGAGCGGGTCGTCGATGCGCAACGCCAGGGCGCGCCGCATGTAGGCGAGGCGGGTGGCGGCGTCGATGGTACGCCAGCGGGCCAGCTCGAGCGAGGCGCGGTAGGCCAGGAAGCCATCGGACTCGGCGGCGATGTGTTGCAGCGTCAGCACGTCGCCCGAGCGCACCGCGTCCCGCAGCGTCCCGTAGGGGCGCAGCGGAGCGGCGGCGTAGGGGTCGTAGACGGCCGCCAGGGTGAGGGCGCCTGGGTCGTGTCGGGGCGTGAGGGACAGCGTTCCCAGCAGTACGGCGCAGGCGGCCGCCAGCGACAGGATCAGCAGGCGGCGACGCACCATGCCTCAGTCTACGGGCGCGAGGGGTGAGGCTTCTGCGAGGTCGTTCCCACCTCGGGGAATTCCCGGCTGGGACACCGGATTGAGTGTCTTGCGCTCACGAATTTTGCGCTGGCCGGAGGTGTCGTGCTAGACTCGTTGGCGGTCAGCTTGGCCCAAGCGTCAAACTTGTCCGAGTTCCGGTCGGAAGATCCGCTCTTTCCGTTCGTAAGCGCCCGTCACGCAGGAGGTACCCGTGAAGAGACTGACCGCAATCATCCTCGCCGCCGCGATGCTCGCTGGTGGCCTCGCCTTCGCCCAGACCTACAAGAACGACGCCCCCATCCGGGTCGGCTCCAAGCAGTTCACGGAGCAGATCGTGCTCGGCAAGGTCATCGTCGAGGCCCTCAAGGCCAACGGCTACCAGGTGGTCGACAAGACCAACCTGGGCGGCACCGCCGTGGTGCGCAAGGCCCTCGAGGCCGGTGAGATCGACGTCTACCCGAACTACACCGGTACGGCCATCAGCAACTGGTACCGCGACGTCCCCTGGGCCAACAAGTCGATCCCTGCGGGCGCGTCCGGCAACGCCTACCAGTCGTACTCCATCGTGAGCTCGCTGGATGCTGCGCTGCACGACCTGGTGTGGCTCGAGCCCGCCCCCGCCAACAACACCTACGCCCTGGCCGTGACCGCCAAGTTCGCCAAGGAGCACGACCTGGCGACGGTGGCCGACCTCGCCAAGTACATCAACGGCGGCGGCCAGGTGAAGCTCGCCACCGGCGACGAGTTCGCGCAGCGCCCCGACGGCATCGCCTCGTTCGAGAAGACCTACGGCTTCAAGTTCAAGGAGAGCCAGCTCCTGGTCATCGCCGGCGCCACGCCCGCGCAGACCGAGCAGGCCCTGGCCAACGGCTCGAACGGCGTCAACATCGCCATGGCGTACGGCACCGACGGCGCCCTCAAGGCCTACAACTTCGTGGTCCTGAAGGACCCCGACGGCGCCCAGCCGGTGTTCGCGCCGACCCCGGTGTTCCGCGGCGCGGTCATCCGCAAGTACCCGGAGATCGTGGGCATCCTCAACCCCATCTGGGCGAAGTTCACCACCGAGGAACTGCAGAACCTCAACGCCAAGGTCGAGGTCGACGGCCAGAACGCCGACCAGGTGGCCAAGGACTTCCTGAAGCAGTACGGCTTCATCCAGTAACGCGTGGAGCCAGGTGTGGGGGCCCTTCGGGGCTCCCACACACCTCTATCTTGTGGGAGTATCCGTACGCAACGCCCCGGCCACGATCCGGCTGCCCACGACCGGCGACGTCGGCGGGGCGGCCTTCGGGCCGTTGACCTGCGCGCCGTGACGGCGCGGCGAGGTCCCCCCGAACCCGGGAGGTGAGCGTCATCCCGAATCGCATCGCCATGCTGGGGAGCTCCGTAGCGGCACTCGGCTTCTTCTTCCTGCCGATCGTCGCCCTCAAGCCCAACCGCCTCGCGGCCGGCGTCCCCTTCAACCTGCTGCAACTCCAGGGCGACTATCGCTACATCCTGCTCTTCGCCCTGGCCCTGGTGCCGTTCATGGTGGCGTTCCGCAAGGACGTCACCACGCGCGGTTGGCTGCTGGTAGCGCTGGGCAACCTGCTGTTGCTGCTGACGCTGCTGCTGCCGGCCATGGCCGCCACCCACCTGCTGGCCAACGCCACGCAGTACCTGGGCGAGAACGCCTTCGTCCGCAACCCGCGCGTGCTCCCCACCGGCGGCCTGGCCCTGGGCCTCGCCGGCGGCTACGTGACGCTCTTCGCGGGCCTGCGCGACCTCGAACGCAGCGGCGTCCAGGCCTGGATCCGAGCCATCGGAGCCTGGGCCGGCGTGGCCGTGATCGCGGTGCTGCTGGCGACCGGCGCCTTCAACGTGTACTCGGTGATGGTCGAGTTCCACACCAACGGCGCGGCGCTGCAGCAGAAGTTCGTCGAGCACCTGATGTTCGTGCTCGTGTCGCTGGTCGTCGGGTTCATCGTCGGGGTCGGGCTGGGGCTCTGGGCATCGCGTGACGAGCGCGTATCCAACGTCATCCTCTACGCCGTCGGCATCATCCAGACGATCCCCAGCCTGGCGCTGTTCGGCGTCCTGCTGGTGCCGCTGGCTCGCCTCGGCGACGCCCACTTCCTGCCCGTGGCGCTGTTCTTCGCCGTCTCGGCGGTGCTGGCGATCGCGGTCGGGCTGGGCTATCGCGCGCTGGCCGGCCGGCTCCCGAGCCGCCTGCAGACCGCCTCGCTGATCGTCGCGGCCCTGGTGGCGGCGGTGCCCCTGACGCTGTTCACCGGCGTCTTCGTGAGCTTCGTCTACCGCGCCGCCCGCATCGGCTTCGGAGGCGGGGCCATGTCCGGCCTCGACAACGGCATCCTGGCGCTGGTGCTGGCCGGCCTGGGGTTGTGGGTGCTGCGGCGCTGGGTGTTCGTGCGTGACGGCGTGGTCCGGAGCCTGGTGCGCTGGGCGTACCTGCTGGCCTACGCCGCCACCGGCGTGCTGTTCGTGGTCCTGATGGTGCGCGCGGCGGCCACCGACCAGTTCCTGGGCGCCGTCCCCAGCCTCTCCGCCCTGACGGTGCGCGATCTCGGCGTCTCCGGCATCGGCGTGGCGCCCGCGCTGGTGGCGCTGACGCTGTACTCCCTGCTGCCGCTGGTGCGCAACACCTACGCCGGCCTGAAGAACGTGGACAACGCCATCATCGACTCCGGCCGCGGCATGGGCATGACGCCGGCGCAGATCTTCTTCCAGATCGAGCTGCCGCTCGCCTTCCCCGTCATCATGGCGGGGGTGCGCAACGCCGGTGTGGCGCTGGTGGGCATCGGCACGGTGGCCACCGTCATCGGTGCGGGCGGGCTGGGTGACTTCGTCATCCAGGGCATCGTCAACACCTCCATCGACCTGATCCTGTTGGGCGCCCTGCCGGCCATCGCGCTGGCGATGGTGCTCGACGCGCTCCTGCGCTTCGCCGAGGGGCTCCTCACCTCGCCCGGCATCCGCCATGCCCAGAACTCCTAGGAGGCAGCCTTGATCGAGTTCCAGAACGTCGTCAAGCAGTTCCCGGACGGCTTCCGGGCCGTCAACGGCCTGTCGCTCACCGTCCACGACGGGGAGATCACCGTCTTCATCGGCCCCTCGGGGTGTGGCAAGACCACCTCGATGCGCATGGTCAACCGCCTGCTCTCGATCACCGAGGGCCGCATCCTGGTCGAGGGGCGCGACAACCGCGACTACCCGGCCGAGGAGCTCCGGCGCAAGATCGGCTACGCCATCCAGCAGATCGGTCTGTTCCCGCACATGACGGTGCTGCAGAACATCGCCGTCGTGCCCAGGCTGCTCGGCTGGGAGGAGGACCGCATCCGCAAGCGCGTCGACGAGCTGCTCGAGCTGGTCGGTCTCGATCCCGACGTCAACCGCGACAAGTACCCGCGGCAGCTCTCGGGCGGCCAGCAGCAGCGTGTGGGGGTGGCCCGGGCGCTCGGGGCCGATCCGCCCATCATGCTGATGGACGAGCCCTTCGGCGCCATCGACCCGATCACCCGCGAGGTCCTCCAGGACGAGTTCCTGGAGATCCAGAAGCGCATCAGCAAGACCATCATCTTCGTTACCCACGACATCGACGAGGCCATCAAGATGGGCGACCGCATCGCCATCCTGAAGGACGGCTCGCTGGTGCAGTACGACACCCCGGACACCCTGCTGGCCAAGCCCAAGAACCGCTTCGTACGCGACTTCGTGGGGGCCGACCGCCAGCTCAAGCGCCTCGGCCTGCTGCGCGTGCGCGAGCTGATGACGCGCGACACCCCCAACGTCAGCCTGCGGGCGAGCACCGACGACGCCCGCCGCGCCATCGAGGCGGCGGCCGTCAAGAGCGCCTTCGTCGTCGACGAGGACGGCGTGCTCAAGGGCTGGGTCGACCGCGAGGGGCTGCGCGAGAACCCCGACTCGCTGCTCGACGCCATGAACGAGGGTGACTTCCGCGAGATCGGCGTGCGCCAGAGCGCCACCGCGCGTGAGGCGCTGTCGGCGATGGTGGCGCGCGGCTTCCGCATCACCCCGGTGGTCGACGAGCGCGGCGCGCTGGTCGGCAGCATCACGCTGCGGGCGCTGCAGGAGCTGGCCGACCAGGGCTGGGTCGAAGGGGAGCAGGCGTCGTGAGCGGGCTGCGCCGCTTCTTCACCCCGGCGGCGCTGGTGTGGCTGGTGTTCGCGGTCCTGCTGTTCGCGGCGCTGAGCGTGCGCGAGACCATCCACGACCCGCAGCTCCGCGCTGCCGGCGTCACCGAGGCCAGCATCGTGCCCGACCTGTGGCTCCCGGTGTTCCGCTTCTCGCCCTCGACGCTGCTGGAGATGCACGGCAGCGACGACCTGCGGGTGCTCGGCTTCGGGCTGCTCCCGGCCGACGTCAGCGACAGCCCCAATCCCGCCGCCGGCAGCGCCGGCGCCCCCTGGCGCGTGTCGCTGGGCTGGTTCGCGCTGTTGATGGTGGTGATCGAGGGCCTGTTGGGCCTGCGCTACGCCGGCGTCGACGAGAAGCTGGTCCGGCCGCTGGTGCGCGCCGCCGGCATCTTCCTGGTGATCTGGTCGTTCTACGGGCACGAGCCCTTCTGGGACTGGATGCTGCACGGCATCTTCCCCAGCAGCCCCGACCTGCTCTACAACTCCAACACCGTCATCAGCCTCGCCGGCCAGCACCTGACGCTCGTCATCATCTCCTCGATCCTCACCGTGGCCATCGGCCTGGCGCTCGGCATCCTGGTCACGCGCGCGGAGTTCCGGGAGTTCCTCCCGCTCGTCTCCGACGTGGTGAACTCCGGCCAGACGGTGCCCACCCTGGCGATCGTGGCCATCATGGCGCCGATCATCGGCTTCGGCTTCTGGCCCGCCATCGTGGCGCTCATCCTCTACGGCCTGCTGCCGGTGGTGCGCAACACCATCGTCGGGCTGGAGGGGGTGGACCCCGCCATGATCGATGCCGCGCGCGGCATGGGCATGACGCCCAGCCAGATCCTGTGGCAGATCGAGGTCCCCAACGCCAGCCGCATCATCCTGGCCGGCGTCCGCACCAGCGTCGTGATCAACGTCGGCACGGCCGCGCTGGGCGCCTACGTGGGGTCCGGCGGCTTCGGCAACCCCATCGCCTCGGGCCTGAACCAGGCGATCCAGCCGTGGGTGCTGCTCGGCGCCCTGTCGGCCGCGCTGCTCGCCATCCTGCTCGACTACATCCTGGGCCGCGTGGAGTACGTGATGACCCCGAAGGGGTTGATCATCGAGCGTTGAGGTCGGCGGCCTGCCGGCCCGGCGTCGTGTCGTGCGGCGGTGCCGCGCTGCGCCCAGGCGAGCGCCGCGATGCCGTACACTGTCCGGCAGGAGGAACCGGGCCGACGCCGACGTAGGCGGCGGGCCGGCTGCGAGGGGGCGGCACCGACCGGCGCCGCATGGCCGAAGCGGGCCAGCATGGGAACCGCTTCGGCATGCCTTCGCGCCGGGAGCGTGCCGGATCCTATCGACGGCATCGGGCAACATGGAGGTTCACGGTGGCTAGAGTACGTGTCACACAGGAGGGGTACGAGCGCCTTCAGGCCACGCTCGAGCAGGAGCGGGAGCGCCTGGAGGAGGCCACGCGCATCCTCCGGGAGCTGACCGGGTCATCGGACGACTACGACGACTCGGGACTGGAAGAGGCGAAGCGCGAGAAGGGCCGCATCGAGGAGCGCATCGACAACCTCGAGGACCAGCTCGGCCGGGCCGAGATCATCGCGGCCCACAAGATGGACCGCGTCGACCTGGGGGCGGTGGTGACCCTGCAGGACAGCGCCTCCAAGGAGGCGTTCGAGATCCAGGTGGTCTCGCCCGTCGAGGCGGGCGTGTTGGAGGGGGACATCCCCCGGATCTCCGACGAGTCGCCGCTGGGCAAGGCCGTGCTCGGCCGCAAGCCCGGCGAGACCTTCAAGGTCACCATCAACGACCGCACCACCGAGTACACGCTGATGTCGATCGCGTGATCGGCACGAGTTAGCGGAGCAGTGCCGGCGGCCGATGCCGACCCCACGGGTGATCTTGCCGAGCTCTACGCTTGGGTCCGGCGGACCCGTGAGGTCGTGTTCCGCTATGCTTCCGACGTGCCGGTGGCGGTGCAACGTCGAACCCACCCGGCCTTTCCCGACAGCATGCTGGGGCTCCTGGCCCACGAGGCCGAGTGCTATCTCTACTGGACGGGCGGGGTCGCGCAGGGTCTTGAGGCCTTCGAGCTGCCGCGCCCCGTGCGGGAACTTGACGACGTTCGGGCGCTCTTTCGGAGGGTCGACGACGTCGTTCTGGAGGCATTGGCCGGCGACCTCGACCGGAACGTGACGTGGCGCGAGCGGCCGCTCTCGCTGAGGTGGCTGGTCCTCCACCCGATCACACACGAGTTCCATCACAAGGGTCAAGTGGCCAGTCTAGGTCGCATCCTGGGGCATCCGGTCCCGGAGGGCATCGACCTCGACCTGGTCCTCCCGGACTAGGCCCGAGCCACTGCGTCGCCCGCGCGGCCGGCCGACCCCGTACAATCAGGCGTCATGTCGCAGAAGTCGCTCCAGGAGCAACGCCAGCAACGTCTCCAGAACCTACGTAGCCTCGAGGAGCGAGGCTTCGAGGCCTACCCCTACGGCTACCGCGCTAGCCACCGGGCCGCCGACCTCCGGGCTGCCCACGACGGCGCCGAGCCGGGCGAGGTCTTCGCCGACGAGGTCGTCACCGTGGCGGGGCGCGCCATGACGGTGCGCAACATGGGCAAGGTGACCTTCGCGACGCTGCAGGACGCCAGCGGCACGCTGCAGGCGTACTTCCAGCGCGACGCCCTGGAGGCCTACAACGCCGTCAAGAAGCTCGACCTCGGCGACTGGGTCGAGGTCACGGGACCGCTGTTCGTGACCAAGACGGGGGAGCTGACGGTGGACGTGCACGCCTTCCGGCCGCTGGTGAAGAGCCTGCGGCCGCTGCCCGACAAGTACCACGGCATCACCGACAAGGAGGCGCGCTACCGCCAGCGCTACCTCGACCTGATGGTGAACCCCGAGGTGAAGCGCGCCTTCGTGCTGCGCAGCCGGGCGATCGCCTACATCCGCCGCTACCTCGACGACCTGGGCTTCCTCGAGGTCGAGACGCCGGTGCTGCAGGCGGTGCCGGGCGGCGCCGAGGCGCGCCCCTTCGTGACCCACCACAACGCGCTCAACTACGACTTCCACCTACGCATCTCCCTCGAGCTCTACCTCAAGCGCCTGATCGTGGGCGGCTTCGACGCGGTGTACGAGATCGGTCGCAACTTCCGCAACGAGGGCATCAGCTTCAAGCACAACCCCGAGTACACGATGCTCGAGCTGTATTGGGCGGGCCGCGACTACCTCGACATCCTGGAGCTCGTCGAGACAATGTACGGCTCGCTGGTCCGCGAGCTCACCGGCTCCACCAAGCTGACCTACCAGGGCCGCGAGCTCGACTTCACGCCGCCGTGGCCGCGCGTGGACTACACCGGGGCGCTGCGCGAGCGCGCCGGCCTCGACTTCGACCCGCTCGACGAGGCGCGGCTGCGCGCCTGGGTCGCCGAACACCATGCGCCCGCGCCCGGCGAGCCGGCCCTGGCCGAGCAGCCGATCAACCACGTCTACGACAAGCTCTACGACATCTACGTCGAGCCCGAGCTGGTCGGCCCGGTGTTCGTGATGGACCACCCCGAGGCCATCAGCCCGCTGGCCAAGCGCCATCGCGAGCGCCCCGGCCTGGTCGAGCGCTTCGAGCCGGTGGCGGTGGGCATGGAGCTGGGCAACGCCTTCAGCGAGCTCAACGACCCCCTCGATCAACGGCGGCGCTTCGAGCTGCAGCAGGCGCTGCGCGAGGCCGGCGACGAGGAGGCGCAGATGCTCGACGAGGACTTCCTGACCGCGTTGGAGTACGGCATGCCGCCCACCGGCGGGCTGGGCCTCGGCATCGACCGGCTGGCGATGCTGCTGGCGGACACCCCGAGTATCCGCGACGTCATCCTGTTCCCGCTGCTGCGGCCGGAGTAGGCGCGGGGCGGGCGGGCGTGCGGGGAGGGCCGCGCTCCGGCGCGGCCGCGCGACGTAGGATGGGCGGGATGCCAGAGCTTCCTCTCGACGTTCCCGACTGGGTGCAGGACGCCGTCTTCTACCAGATCTTCCCGGATCGCTTCGCGCGCAGCGCGCGCGTCGCCAAGGCCTCGGGGCTCGAGCCCTGGCCGGACCCGCCCACCGTCCACGGCTACAAGGGCGGCGACCTGCTGGGCGTGGTCGAGCACCTCGACCACCTCGAACGCCTCGGCGTGACGGCCATCTACCTCAACCCCATCTTCCAGTCGGCGTCCAACCACCGCTACCACACGCACGACTACCACCGCGTCGACCCCATGCTGGGTGGCGACGACGCTCTGCGGGAGCTGCTGGAGGCTGCCCACGAGCGCGGCCTGCGGGTGGTGCTCGACGGCGTGTTCAACCACGCCTCGCGCGGCTTCCTGCAGTTCAACGACATCCTCGAGAACGGCGAGAACAGCGCCTACCTCGACTGGTTCACGGTGCACCGCTTCCCGCTCAACGCCTACGACGGCGGCGACATCGGCTACGACGCCTGGTGGAACCTGCCGGCGCTGCCCAAGTTCGACACCGCCACCCCCGCCGTGCGCGAGTTCCTGTGGGGGGTGGGCGAGCACTGGTTGCGCTTCGGCATCGACGGCTGGCGCCTCGACGTGCCCAACGAGATCGACGACGAGGCCTTCTGGCAGGAGTTCCGGCGCCGCTGCCGCGCCGCCCGCGACGACTGCTACATCGTCGGCGAGATCTGGGAGGAGGCCGATCGCTGGCTCCAGGGCGACCAGTTCGACGCGGTCATGAACTACCCCCTGGCGCGCGCCATCTACGGCTTCGTGGGGCGCTCCTTCGCCGACAACGAGGTGGCCCGCAGCGGTATCCGCAAGCTCGACAGGGTCGACGCCCCCACCTTCGCGGACGACCTCGGCGACCTCCTGACGCGCTACCCGAAGGCCGTCGTGCACGCGCAGATGAACCTGCTCGACTCGCACGACACGCCGCGGGCGCTGACCATCCTGAACGGGGACCTCGCCGCGCTGCGGCTGGCCTACCTGCTGCTGTTCACGCTGCCGGGAGCGCCCTGCATCTACTACGGCGACGAGCTGGGGCTGACGGGCGGCCACGACCCCGCCAGCCGCGGGACGATGCCGTGGCAGGCGCCGGAGACGTGGGACGAGGCGCTGCTCGGCTACCTGACGCAGCTCACCGGACTTCGCCGCGAGCGCGCGCCGCTCAGGCGCGGCGACACCAGCGTGCTGGCGGCCAAGGGCGAGGTGGTGGTGTTCGCCCGCGATCACGAGGCCGAACGCCTGGTGGTGATGGTCAACGCCGGCGAGAAGGCCGCGCCGGTGCCGTCGACGGCCGGGCTGCGCGGGCGCTACCGAGACCTCCTGGGCGGTGGCGAGGTGCTGCTGGGTTCGGGCGGCGCTCGGCTGCCGGCACGCAGCGGCTGGGTGCTCGAGGGCCTCGGGGACTGACCCGGGGTCGTCCTCAGGGGATGGGCGACGTCCCCGGCAGACGCAACGTGACCATGGCTTCGTAGGTGTCGTAGTCGTAGAGGCAGCGCATGAAGTCGGGCTGCCGGTCGTAGCTCACGTGCGGGTCCTCGACAACGGTCTCGAACAGCACCTCGCGCACCGCTCGGTAGGTCGCGATCGGGCCCTCCAGCACGACATCGCGGCTGCGACCCAGGTGGCGGTTCAGCGCCGTCGTGAAGCCGGGGCACTTGCGGAGGACGAGGGAGGACGTCACCCGTGCGAAGTCCTTGGTCGCCAGGTTGGCGTTCTCGTCGAGCTGGTCCTGGGCGCGGGCGGCCGCGCGGCACACCGGATCGAACTCGAACAGCGAGCTGCCACCGCTGCAGTTCTTGGCGGCGTAGTCCTTGAAGGTATCGAGCTGGGCCTGCCGGGCCTCGACGTATCCGGCGCGGTAGGCGGCCGCCCATACCACCAGCTCGTACTCGGGCGTGAGGTCGTGTTCCAGGCGGAGCGTCTGCGTGCTGCCGGCCACCGGCCGCGCCGGCGGAGCGTACGTCGCCTGGAGCCCGCCGCCCGGTTGTGGGAGCGGCATCTCCGCGGTGATGCCTACCCCCTGTCGATCCGGACCGGAATCGCCGAAGGCGCGCGCCATCCCGGGCATGGCGATGGTGGTCTTGCGCGTGACGGGGAACTCGTCGCACCGCGCTCTCGTGCAGCTGTGCACCGCCAGCGTGTAGCTGCCGTTGGCAACGTCGATCGACAGCCCGTTGCTGTTCGGCTCGCCGTCGAGCCCGACCTCGCCCTCGCCCTCCGAGGAATCGACGACCTGGCTGCTGGCGCCGGCGTTGAGGAACATCCCGGAACGGTAGGTCACGTGGGCCTCGAGGCCCTCGCCCCACCAGCGGACCACGGCGCCGTCGACCCGCGTCTTGTTGAACAGCACCTGAGCGTCGGCCGTGGAGGTGCTCGCCATCTTGACGTAGGCCCCCTGGGCGTTCATCTCGCGCTGCAGGACCTCGCTCCCCGACACGGTCCCGACCCAGCGGTCGGGCCACACGAAGTAGGGTCCGGCGTCACCCAGGAGTTGGGCGTGGCCGGCGGTTCCTAGGCCCAGGAGCACGGCGGTGACGGTGACGAGCCACGGCCGCGACACGGTGGATGTCTGCCCCCTCGCACGTGGTCCCATGTCCCGACTCTAGGGGGCCCCGCGGAGCCGCGTCCGTGACGTGGCGCCTGCCCCCGATGCCGTCGTCGTCACGGACGGCGCCGGCCGGCCGGGCTCAGGCGGGCTCGAGCGGCGTCACCGCCGCGGCGTCGGTCTCGCCGGTGCGGATGCGCACCACCCGGTCGACGGGGATCACGAAGATCTTGCCGTCGCCGACCTCGCCGGTGCGGGCGCCGCGGACGATGGCGTCGACGGCGGGGTCGACGAACGCCTCGGTGACCCCGATGTCGAGGCGCACCTTCTCGACCAGCTCCATCTTCACGGTGAGGCCGCGGTAGGTCTGCACCGGTTCGCGCTCGCCGCCGTGGCCGCGCACCGGCGTCACCGTGACGCCGTAGATCGAGGCCTCGAAGAGGGCGGACAGGACGTCGTTGAGCCGCTCCTTGCGCACCACCGCGGTGATGAGCTTCATGCCTCGCTCCCGGCTGGCACGCCGACGGCCGGCGCGCGCGGCTCGAGGCGGGTGGCCGGCAGCAGCAGGGCGCCCTCACCGTCGGTGTAGGCCTCCTCGCCGTGCATGCCGACGTCGAGCCCCTGGGCCTCGGCGGCGGCGTCGGCGCGCAGCGGGACCAGCCGCCCCACCAGCAGCGCGACCCCGAGCGTGCCGACGGCGCTGAAGGTCAGGGCGCACAGCACCGCCAGCGCCTGCACGCCGAGTTGCTCGAGCCCGCCCTGGACCGGGGCGCCCCAGGCGCGGCTGGCGAACAGCCCGGTCAGCAGGGCGCCGCTGATGCCGCCGACGCCGTGGGCGGCGAACACGTCGAGGGAGTCGTCGAGCCGGCTGCGCGCCCGCCACAGCATCAGCAGGTAGCTGGGCACGGCGGCCAGCGCGCCGATCGCCAGCGCACCGCCCGGGGAGACGTAGCCGGCGGCGGGGGTGACGGCGACCAGCCCCACCACCAGGCCGGTGGCGAGGCCGACCGCGGTGACGCGGCCGTCGCGGGCGAGGTCGAGGAGGGCCCAGACCACCAGGGTCGCGGCGGGCGCCAGCAGGGTGTTGGCGAAGGCCAGCACCGCGAGCCCGTTCGCAGCCTGGGCGCTGCCGGCGTTGAAGCCGAACCAGCCGAACCACAGCAGGCCGGCACCGAGCAGGGTGTAGGGCACCTGGTGGGGCAGCATCGCCTTGCGGCCGTAATCGCGGCGGCGCCCGAGCACCAGCGCCAGCACGGCGGCGGCGACGCCGGCGTTGATGTGCACCACGGTCCCGCCGGCGAAGTCGAGGGCGCCGAGCTGTTGCAGGAAGCCGCCGCCCCACACCCACTTCGCCAGGGGTGCGTAGACGACGATGCTCCACAGCGCGATGACGAGCATGTAGGCGCCGAAGCGCATGCGCTCGACCACGGCGCCGGAGATCAGCGCCGCGGAGATCATGGCGAAGGTGGCCTGGAAGCAGAACGCCAGCAGCGACGGCAGGCCGGCGGCGGTGGAGGTGTTCAGGCCGTTCAGGAAGACGTAGTCCAGGCCGCCGAGCCAGGTGGAGCCGGGCGCGAAGGCCAGGGAGTAGCCGACGGCGGTGAAGGTCAGCCCCACCACGCCCAGCGCCACGAAGCTCATCATCATGGTGTTGAGCACGTTCTTGCGCCTCACCAGGCCGCCGTAGAAGAACGCCAGACCCACCACCATGAGCAGGACCAGGGCGGTCGAGGTGAGCATCCAGGCGATGTCTCCCGCCGGGGCCGGCGGGATCGCCGCGGACTGCGCTCGGACCAGCGTGGTGGGTCCGGCGGCCAGCGCTCCCGCTACGACCAGGGATGGACGGCGTGTCATGTGCACCTCCCCGCGGGCCCCTCCCGCGCGATGCACGAGGCTAGCACGGAGGTGACAAGTCGTCAAAGCATAGCCGCACGATGCGCTCGAAATCGAACGCATCGTGCGGTGCCAGGGGTCCATCCGTGCGCGCTGTACCTAGTCAGCGCGTCGGCGGGATGGAAGTCAAGGGACGGTGCGCGCCGACCGTCCATCGAGCGCGCACCGTGGTTCCTCTCGCGGAGCGGCCCCCCGCCGCTACGTCAGAGGTCGGGATCAGGCGGGGGCGGCGGCCGGCGCTCCCACCGGCGTCAGGGCGTCTCCGTCCTCCTCGCCGGTGCGGATGCGGACCACCCGCTCCAGCGGCTGCACGAAGATCTTGCCGTCCCCCACTTCGCCGGTGCGCGCGGAGCGCACGATGGCGTCGATCGTCGGTCCGACGAAGCTGTCGGACACCGCGATGGTGAGCTGGACCTTCTCGTGGAACTCCACCAGGAAGGTGCTCCCTCGGTACTGCTCGTGGATGGCCGCCTGGCCCCCGTGCCCGCTCACGCGGCTGAGGGTGATGCCCTGGACGCCCGCCTTGAACAGGGCCTCCTTGACGGCGGCGAGTCGATCGGGTCGGACGAACGCGGTGATCAGTTTCATGGTCTGCACGCTCCTTCGAGGCGCCGGGGCCTCAGTCGCCCGCTCCGACGATGATGGGTTCGCGCAGGGCGTCGGCGTTCACGTAGGCCTCGGCGCCGTGCTCGGCGACGTCGAGGCCGCCGATCTCCTCGTGGGCGTGCACGCGGATGCCGATGGTGGCCTTGAGGAGCATCCACAGCAGCGCCACCGAACCGAAGGCCAGCGCGCTGATGACGACCGTGCCGAGGATCTGCACCAGCAGGAAGGAGATGCCGCCGCCCGCGAAGAGGCCGTTGGCGCCCAACGCCGGCAGGCCGAACAGGCCGAGGGAGATGGTGCCCCACATGCCGGCCACGCCGTGCACCGACACCGCGCCGACCGGGTCGTCGACGCCCATCGCGTCGAACACGGGGATGGCCAGGACGACGATGACGCCGGCCACCAGGCCGATGACGATGGCCGACTCGGGGCTGACGAAGGCGCACGGGGCGGTGATGGCCACCAGGCCGGCCAGGAGGCCGTTCATGGTCATCGAGAAGTCGGGCTTTCCGAAGCGCATCCACGACACGATCATCGAGGCGACGCCGGCAGCGGCCGCGGCGATGTTGGTGGTGAGGAAGATGCGAGCGACGAGGCCGGGATCGCCGACGATGCCCATGGTCGAGCCGGGGTTGAAGCCGAACCAGCCGAGCCACAGGATGAACACGCCCAGGGCCACGAAGGTCATGTTGTGGCCGGGCATGGCGGTGACGCGGCCGTTCTGGTAGCGGCCGATGCGCGGCCCCAGCACGGCGGCGGCACCGAGGGCGGCGAAGCCCCCGACGGCGTGCACCACGGTCGAACCGGCGAAGTCGCGGAAGCCCATCTGGGCCAGCCAGCCGCCGCCCCAGACCCAGTGGCCGAGGATGGCGTAGATGAACGTCGTCATCACCACCGAGAACACCAGGTACGCCGGGAACTTGACGCGGCCCCCGATGGCCCCGGAGACGATGGTCGCGGCGGTGCCGGCGAAGACGAGCTGGAAGAAGAACTTGGCGAAGAGCGGGACGCCGGTCCACGACAGCGACTCGAAGATGCCCTTGTAGGCGTCGCCGGTCAGCGGGCTGGTGTCGGGGCCGGCCAGGAACCAGCCGTGCAGGCCCAGCAGGCCGGTGCCGTTGCCGAACATGAAGGCGAAGCCGAAGGCCCAGAAGGCGATCGAGGCCACCATGAAGTCCGACGCGTTCTTCATCAGGATGTTGACCACGTTCTTCGCGCTCTGAAGGCCCGCTTCGACGAGCGCGAAGCCCGCCTGCATGAAGAACACCAGGGCCGCGGTGATCAGCACCCATAGGGTGTCGACGGCGACGGTGATCTTGTCGGTCACGTCGGTGCCCTGCGCCGCGGCGAGGCTGGCGACGAGGGCGGCGACGACGACGGGGACGGCCCGCCGCGCGGCGACGAGCCCACGCTGGTCACGCGCCTCCGCCCGGCGCTGCGCGTCGCGGCGCGGAGACGTACGCGTGCGGGCCGCCGACGGAGCCGTGGCGTTCACGGGTCCGCCGGCGGATAGCGGGGCTGTCGGGGTACGGCGCTTCATAGTCACCTCCACGGGTTCCGCTGAGCCGGTGCGGCCCCAAGGGCCTCGCGAGGGTCGCTGCTTCACCGGGGTCGCGTCACCTGCCGCCGTCAAGGTGGGACGGCATGGCCAAGCATAGTTGTACGAATACACACTGTCAAGCAAGGAGTTGCACGGAGTCAACGTGTGGAAAGACAGAATGCTGTGAAGGCGGGGGAATCGTGCACAGCGTACAAAGGAAAGTGGCCAAACGTTAGGAAATAGAGTGACAATGAGCACGAGAAGCGGACGGTCCGGCCCGCGCGGGGGCCCGGCGGGACCGATCGGGCCCTCGAAGGCGCCCGCGCGGGCCCAGGCCGACTGTCAGGCTGCTACCATGGGAGGACGAGATGGAAGGAGGCGGGCCGCATGGCGCTCGCCAGTTGGACGCCGCAACCGAACGAGGACCTCCCCGGGGCGCCCGTCGGTGTGGCCCAGCGCGTGGTCGCGGCGCTGCTCCGGAGCAAGGACGTCCGCCCCACCACGCTCAGCCGGCGGGTCGAGCGCGGCTTGCCCTTCCGGGTCTTCGAGGAGCTTGCGGCCAAGCTCGGCCTCACGCGCGAGGACTTCGGCGCGCTGTTGCGGCTCAGCCCCAGCACCCTCTACCGCCGCCGCCGGGCCGGGCGCTTCGAGCCCGCCGAGTCCGACCGCCTGTGGCGCTACCTGCAGCTCTACGCCAGCGCGGTCGAGGTGCTGGAGGGTCCCGACGCCGCCGCCGGCTGGCTCGGCACGCCGCTGCCCGCGCTCGGCGGCCGCTCGCCGCTCGAGGCTGCCCGGGATGCTCCCGGGGCTCGCGCTGCCGAGGACGTGCTGGTCCGGCTCGAGCACGGCGTGTTCGGCTAGGGCGTCGTCGGGTGGCGACCCTCACCGGCTTCCGCATCACCAAGGCCCGCCACGTGGCCACCGCCTTCGACGGCGAGGGGGCGCGCCGCGTCGGTGGTCGCTGGAACCTGCCGGGGGTGCGAGCGGTGTACCTGGGCGAGGGCGTCGCCATCGCCACGCTCGAGGTCCTGGTTCACGCCCTGAGGCCGCAGTTGCTGGCCGAGGCCTACCGCCTGGTGCGCGTCGAGCTCCCGCGCGCCTCCACCCTCGACCTGCCGACCGAGGCGCTGCCGCCGGGCTGGAACGACCCTGCTTCGACGCAGGTCTCGGCCCCCATCGGCACCCAGTGGCTCCGGCAGGGCGCCAGCCTGGCGCTGCGCGTTCCCAGCGCCGTGGTTCCCTACGAGCACAGCCTGCTGCTCAACCCGGCACACCCGGACTTCGCGCGCGTGAAGATCCATCCTCCCGAGACGTTCCTCTTCGACGTCCGGCTGACGGCGTCGGGCGGCTGAGGTTCAGGACTCCTGCAACAGGATGCGGCTCTCGTCCCCCACCACCAGGCGGTGGCTGCTGGGGCGGCCGCGGTGGCCCTCGAGGTGGACGTCCTCCCCGATCAGGCTGCCCTGGATGCGCGGCCCCACGCCGCGGATACGGGTGCGGGCGCCCACCACCGCGAACTCCAGCTCGGCGTTCACCAGCACCACGTCGTCGCCGATCGAGGTGAAGGGTCCGACGTAGGCGTTCTCGACCTGCGCTCCGCGCCCCACGATGGCCGGTCCGAAGATGGTGGTGTTGCGCACCACCGCGCCCTCCTCGACCACCACCTCACCGACCAGGTTGCTGTCGGTCACCTCGCCGCGGACGGCGCTGCGGAGCTGCATGAGCTGCAGGCGGTTGGCGTCGAGGATGTCCTCGGGCTTGCCGGTGTCCTTCCACCACCCCTCGACCTGCACCGGAACGACGGTGTGCCCGCGGGTGATGAGCATCTGGATGGCGTCGGTGATCTGGTACTCGCCCTTGGCGCCGGGCTCGAGGTCCTCGATCATGGCGTGGATGGTGGCATCGAAGACGTACACGCCCGCCACCGCCAGGGTGCTCGGCGGGTCCTCGGGCTTCTCCACCAGCCGCGTGATGCGGCCGCCCTCGACCACCGCGACGCCGAGCGAGCGCGCATCCTCGCGCGGGACCGGGACCAGCGCGCACACCGCGTTCATGCCGCGCTCCGGCTCGAACGCCTTCACGAAGCTGGTGATGCCGTGCTCGAAGAGGTTGTCCGAGAGGAGCATGACGAACGGATCGTCGCCGAGGAACTCGCGCGACACCTTGACGGCGTGGGCGAGCCCCCGGGGCGGGTTCTGGAGCAGGTAGGTGAAGCTCGCGCCGCGGTAGCCCGCCAGCGTCTCCTTGATGCTCTCGATCGTCAGGTAGCTGACGACCACCCCGATGTCGGTGACGCCCGCTTCGACCAGATCGTCGACCGCGTAGTGGATCAGCGGCTTGTTGGCGACGCTGATGGTGGGCTTCGGCCGGAGGCTGGTGATCGGCCGCAGGCGTGTCCCCAGGCCGGCGGCGAGGATGAGTCCCTTCATGTCGGTTCCCCTCCCATGCGATGGGATCGTACCGTACGCCTCCACCGTGCGATGTCGGCGGTCTGGCCCGGGCTCGAGGTCACGGTACGAGCGTCGCCGCGCCGCGAACGGACCGTCGCTAGCATGGAGCCATGGCTGGACGCCGCGAGGGGCGGGGTACCGCGACGGGTACACAGCGCCGGCGAGGGCCCGGGGACCGTGCTAGTTTGGACTCGGTACAAGGTTTCGCCGGCGGGGGAACGGACGGGTCCGGCCCGTCCGCGACCGCCCCCATCGCGCCGCACCCGCCGAGTCCCGCCACGCGAGGAGCGAACGGCATGGCCCTACGCATCGTCAAGTCGCCGCCGGATTCCGGGCGGGTGGTGCTGGGCCGCACCCTCCCCGAGCTCCTCGACGAGGCCGTCGAAACGCGCCCCAACCCCTGCGCACTGAACCAGCGCGTCGAGGACGGCTGGCGGTCGACGTCCAACGAGGACTTCCTGCGCCAGGCCGAGCGTATGGCGCTGGGGCTGCGTGCGGCGGGCCTCGAGCGCGGCGACCGCGTCGCGTTCTTCGTGCACAGCGACGTGTCGTTCGTGGTGGGCGACATGGCCTGCCTGATCGCCGGTTTGGTCACGGTCCCGATCTACCTCACGCACGCCGAAACGGCCATCCGTCACATCCTGAGCGAGTCGGGCTCCCGTGCCCTGCTGGTCTCGGAACCGGCCCTGCTCGACGGCCTGCGCGACGTCCTGCACGATGCCGAGGCGGTCGAGCTGGTGGCGCTGTGGCAGGGCGAAGCCGCCGCGGCCGACCTCCCCGGCCGGGTCCGCGGCACCACCTACCAGGCGCTGGAGGAGGCGGGCGCGCGCGCGCTCGAGGCGTCCCCCGAAGCGGCCGCCGAGATGAAGCGGGCGGTCGGCGCCGACGACGTCGCCACCCTCATCTACACCTCCGGTACCACCGGCCTGCCCAAGGGCGTCGTCCTCACCCACCAGAACCTCAGCTCCAACGTCATCGCGGCCTTCACCGCGCTGAGCACCTACCGCACCGGCCCCGACGAGATCGTGCTGTCGTTCCTGCCACTCACCCACATCTTCGCGCGCACCCTGCAGTACGGCGTGATGTGGTACGGCTCGAGCGTGTACTTCAGCGACCCGTCGCGCGTCGGCGAGGACCTGCGGGCCTTGCACCCCACCTTCTTCGCGTCGGTGCCGCGGGTGCTGGAGAAGGCGTACGAGCGCATCCAGGCCGCGGGGCTGGCGCTGACCGGCGTCAAGGCGCGGCTGTTCGCCTGGGCCCTGGGGCTCGCCCGCGCCTACGACCTGCAGCATCCCCCCACCGGTGCCGCCGCCGTCGCACACCGCCTGGCCGATCGCCTGGTGTACGCCCGCTGGCGCGAGGCGCTGGGCGGGCGGCTGCGCACCGTCATCGTCGGTGGGGCGGCCCTGCGCGGCGAGCTGGTGCGGGTCCTCAAGGCCGCCGGTATCGACGTGCTCCAGGGCTACGGGCTCACCGAGACCAGCCCCGTGGTGGCGTACAACCGCCCCGAGGACAACCGCCCGGGAACGGTCGGTCCGGCGCTCGCCGGCGTCGAGGTGGCCGTGGCCGCCGACGGTGAGGTGCTCACCCGAGGCCCCCACGTCATGACCGGGTACTACCGCCGCGACGACCTCACGGCCGAGGTCATCGACGACGACGGCTGGTTCCACACCGGGGACCTGGGCGAGCTCGACGACGACGGTTTCCTCCGCATCACCGGGCGGATCAAGCACCTGTTCAAGCTGTCGACCGGCAAGTACGTCATGCCGCAGCCGCTCGAACAGCAGCTCGAGGCCAGCCCCCTCGTCGACACCGCGCTGGTGATCGGCGAAGGGGAGAAGTACTGTGCCGCGCTGCTCTTCGTGGCCCGCCCGGCCCTCGCCGAGCTGCTCGGACGCGAACCGGAAGCCTGGGCGCTGACCCAACCCGCCGTGCAGGGGCGCTACCGCGACCTGGTGGCCGCCGCCAACGGCGACATGCCCCCGTGGTCGAGCGTCAAGCGCTTCGCGCTGGTGCTCGACGAGCTCACCATGGAGAGCGGGGCGGTGACCCCGAAGCTCAGCGTCCGGCGCCACACCGTGCTGGAGGCCTACGCCGGGGTCATCGAAGCGCTCTACCGCGGCACGGAGCCGCCCGACGGCGTCGCGGTCGTCGAGGTCTGAGGCGCCGGGGCGATCGGTTCGCGCTAGGGCTCGCGTCCGTCGAGGGTGAGCAGGGCTCCGTACAGCTCGGGACGGCGGTGGCGACCGCCTCGCGTCAGGGCTCGCGTCCGTCGAGGGTGAGCAGGGCTCCGTACAGCTCGGGGCGGCGGTCGCGGAAGAAGCCGAACCCCGCCCGGTGACGGCGTGCCGCCGCCAGATCGAGGTCGGCGTACAGCACCGTCTCGCTCTCCCGATCGGCTTCGGCCAGCAGCTCGCCGCGGTAGTCGCTGATGAAGGAGCTGCCGTAGAAGTTCGCGTCCCCCTCCCGCCCGACGCGGTTCGCCGCCGCCAGGTAGGTGGCGTTGCACACGGCGTGGCCCAGCATGGCGCGGCGCCACAGCGGCTGCGTGTCGAGGCCACCGACCTCGTCCGGTTCCGAACCGATGGCCGTGGGGTAGAGCAGCAGGTCGGCACCCTGCAGCGCCATCGCCCGCGCCGCCTCGGGGAACCACTGGTCCCAGCACACCCCCACGCCGATGGCGCCGGCGCGCGTGCGCCAGGTCTTGAAGCCGCTGTCGCCCGGGTTGAAGTAGAACTTCTCCTCGTAGCCCGGACCGTCCGGGATGTGGCTCTTGCGGTAGACGCCGAGCCGGGTGCCGTCGGCGTCGATCATCGCCAGGCTGTTGAAGTAGGCCTGCCCGGCACGCTCGAAGAACGACACCGGCAGCACCACCCCCAGCTCCCGCGCCAGCCCCGCGAAGCGCTCGAGGAAGGGATGGTCGTCGGCGGGGTGGGCGAGCTCGAACAGCTCCTCGCGCTCGAGCTGAGGGAAGTAGAGGTTCTCGAACAGCTCCTGCAGCAGCACCACGTCGGCGCCGGCCTGCGCCGCCCGGCGCACGAAGCCTTCGGCCTTGTCCAGGTTGTCGCCCGGACGGTCGCTGCAGGCCATCTGGACCACCGCCAGCCGCACCGTCGTCCCCGTGGGTTCGGTCATGCTCGCCTCCGCTCGGCCGGCCGGATCACGGCTCGGCGACCTCGCCGGCCGGCTGCTGCTGCGTGACGCAGTGGAACGCCCCGCCGCCGGTCACGAGGTACGCGGCGCTCGAGCCAAGCACCTCGCGCCCGGGGAACAGCGGCGACAGCGTCGCCAGGGCGTCCGCGTCGTTGTCGTCATCATAGAGGGGCACCACCACGAAGCCGTTGCCGATGTAGAAGTTGGCGTAGCTGGGGGGCAGGCGCGTGCCGGCGTGCTCCCGGCGTCGCCGCGGCAGCGGCAACGGCACCACCCGGTAGGGCCTGCCGTCGGCGGTGCGGAGCGCACGCAGGATCTCGAGGTTGCGGCGCGTGGGCGCGTGGTTGGCGTCGTTCGGGTCGGGCTCGAAGGCGCACACCACGGTGCGGTCGTCGGTGAAGCGCACCAGGGTGTCGATGTGGCCGTCGGTGTGGTCGCCCTCCAGCGAGCCCTCCAGCCACACCACCTGGCGCACGCCCAGGTGGTCGCGCAGAAGCGCTTCCAGCGCCGCCTTCCCGAGGCCGGGATTGCGCTCGGGGGACAGCAGGCACGAGCCCGTGGTCAGGCACACGCCCTCGCCGTTCACCTCCAGCGAGCCCCCCTCCATCACGTAGGGGACCTCGAAGCGCCGCATGCCCAGGCGCTCGGCCACCGCACGCGGGGCGCGATCGTCGTCGTCCCAGGGTGCGTACTTGCCGCCCCAGGCGTTGAAGCGCCAGTCGGTGAGGGCCACGCGGCCGTCGGCGTCGGTCACGAAGATCGGACCGTTGTCGCGGAACCAGGCGTCGTTGAGCGGGACGCGATGGAAGGCGATGCGGTGCAGCGGCGCGCCGACGTCGGTCAGACGGCGCCTGGCGTCGGCCTCCGCCTCGTCGTCGCGCACGTTGACGATCACCGGCTCGAAGCGCGCCACCTTGGCGACGAGCCCCGTCATGTCGCGACGGACGCCCTCCAGCTCCCCCTCCCAGAGCACGTCGTCGAAGGGCCAACTGGTCCAGGTCGCGGCGTGCGGCGCCCACTCGGGGGGCATGGCGAAGCCGAGGTCGGCGGGGGTGGGATCGGCGGTCGTGGACATGCTCTCCTCCCCGGTCGGGGCGTGGCGTGGGTCGGGCCGACGGGGCGACCGCTCCGTGGCCCGACCCCGTGGGCGTCGGGGAGGAGCGGCCTCCAGGCCTCCGATGCTAGCAGACCGACGTCGGCCGCGCCCGGCCCGGAGCGCGCCGGGCGGTGCCCGCGCGGCGTGTCGACACGACTTCCGAGGCCGCCGCCGACGTGCTACAGTACGCGCGCTCGACGCTCGCTGCGAGGCGGTCGCGGGGCGGCCGGAACCGGCGCCCGACCGCCCCGGGCTTGGGCGCCGGGGCAGTCGACGCCTGGAGGCCGGATTGAACCACCCCGCCAAGCCCGCCAAACCCACCACGCCGACCGAGCCGATCTTCAAGGTGTCGGACGCCGACGAGCTCTACGGCGTGAGGACCTGGTCGAACGGCTACTTCGACATCTCCCAGGGGGGCGAGCTGACGGTCTCGGTGAAGGAGTCCGGCTCCGTATCGCTCAAGCGCATCATCGACGATCTTCGCGACAAGGGGCATGCACTCCCCGTCATCCTGCGCTTCCCCGACGTCCTCGAGGATCGCATCGACCGCATCAACGCCGCCTTCGCCGACGCCATCGCCGAGGCCGGCTACCAGGGGCGCTACCAGGGCGTGTTCCCCATCAAGGTCAACCAGAGGCGCGTGGTGGTGGAGACCATCGCCACCTACGGCGAGCACTACCGCACGGGCCTCGAGGCCGGCAGCAAGGCCGAGCTGGCCCTGGCGCTGGCGCAGGAGGGGCACCCCGAGGCGCTGGTGTGCTGTAACGGCTTCAAGGACGACGACTTCATCCGGCTGGCCCTGTGGGGCCGCAAGCTGGGGCGCAACGTCATCATCACCCTCGAGAAGTACAGCGAGCTCGACCGCGTGCTGCGCATCAGCCGCGAGATGGGCGTCCGTCCCGCGCTGGGCGCCCGCTTCAAGCTCCACGCGCGCGGCAGCGGCCAGTGGGAGGCCTCGGGCGGCGACGACGCCAAGTTCGGCCTGACCGCTGCCGAGCTGCTCAACGTCGCGCAGCGCCTGAAGGCGGAGGGCCTCGGGGACGCCCTGGAGCTGCTCCACTGCCACGTCGGCAGCCAGCTCACCGACATCCGCAAGATCCGGGCGGCGGTGCGGGAGGCCGCGCAGGCCTACGTGGAGCTGGCCGAGATGGGCGTGGGGGTGCGCTTCCTCGACGTGGGCGGCGGCCTGGCCGTCGACTACGACGGCAGCAAGACCACCTTCTACGTGTCCGCCAACTACGGCCTGCGGGAGTATGCCGACACCGTCGTCTACACCGTCATGGAGGCGTGCCAGGAGTGGGGCGTGCCGCAGCCCACGCTGGTGACCGAGTCGGGCCGTGCCCTCACCGCCCACCACGCCGTCCTGGTGCTCCCCGTCATCGACGCCATCGGACCCACCCGCGGCGCCGTCGAGCTGCCCGAGCTCGAGGGGGAGGTGCCCACCCTGGTCCGCGACATGCGCGACCTCCTCGAGGACATCACCGTCAAGACCTACCGCGAGGTCTACAACGAGGCCGTCAGCAACAAGGACACCATGCACAGCCTGTTCGACCTGGGTTACCTGAGCCTGCTGGAGCGCGCCCACTTCGAGCAGCTCTTCAACCGCATCATGGTCCGGGTCGCCAAGGTGGTGGAGAACCTCGAGTACGTGCCCGAGGAGTTCGAGGCGCTGCCGCGCCACCTCGCCGACAAGTACGTCGTGAACTTCAGCGTCTTCCAGAGCCTGCCCGACCACTGGGCGATCCACCAGCTCTTCCCCATCATGCCGCTGCACCGCCTCGACGAGCCGCCGGAGCGCAACGCCACGCTCGTCGACATCAGTTGCGATTCCGACGGCAAGATCGACAAGTTCATCGACCTGCGCGACGTCAAGAGCACGTTGCCGGTGCACGAGCTGCGCCCGGGCGAGCCCTACTACCTGGGCGCCTTCCTCACCGGCGCCTACCAGGACGTGCTGGCCAACGCCCACAACCTCTTCGGGAGGGTCAACGAGGCGCACGTGCGGCTCGAGGGCGACGGGTACCGGCTCGAGCGCTTCATCAACGGCCAGAAGGCGCGCCGCGTGATCGAGAACATGGGCTACGAGACGCCGCTGCTGCACGGCGTGCTGGCGCGCATGGCGCAGGACCGCGCGGCCGCCGGCGAGCTCGCCGCGGCCGAGTGCGAGGAGTTGCTCGAGCTCTACGACGCCGAGCTGGTGGGCTACACGTACCTCGAGGCGCTGTGAGCGCTGCGGCTGCGACCGACGCGGCTCTGCGTGGGATCGCCGGCGCGGTGCTCTGGCGTGCGGACGGCACCGTGCTGCTGCAGCACCGCGACGACGATCCCGCCATCAACAGCCCCGGCAAGTGGTCGCTGTTCGGCGGCGCCATCGAGCCCGGCGAGGATCCCGAGACGGCGATGCTGCGCGAGCTCGAGGAGGAGATCGGCTTCCGGCCGAGTCGCTACCACCCGTTCCTGGTGCTCAGGAGTGATCGGGACGAGTTCCACCTCTACCTCGCGGGCATCGACGTTCCCGTCGAGGCCCTGACCCTCACCGAGGGGCAGGGGATGGCGTACCTGACGCCCGAGGACGCCCTGGCGTCGTACGACCTGGCGTCGACCGCGCGTACGGCCCTGGCCACGCTGCAGCTCTACCGCAGGTTCCGCGCAGCGCAGGGGCTCGACACCCCCCTCTGAGGCGCCGGCCGGCCTCGTATCGGACCTGCTTCGACCCGTTCCGTTCGCGTCAGGGACGGTTCTCCCGCAACATCTTGACGAATACCGCATACCGGGGTAGGATTGCTTTATAGGCGCTCGCAGGGAGCGC
This sequence comes from Deinococci bacterium, assembly GCA_030149325.1. Lineage (GTDB taxonomy): Bacteria > Deinococcota > Deinococci > Deinococcales > Trueperaceae > JASBRS01. The sequence goes on along the minus strand of JASBRS010000061.1, from coordinate 8,497 downwards.
CTTTCGTCGTTCTGGTCTCGTCGTTCCGGTCCCCTGCGTCCCGATCCTCCAACCGAGCGCCCGGCTCGGCCGCTCGCGCCTCGCGCGCTAGAACGGCAGGATGTCGCCGTCGGCGCCGATGGTGATGTCGGCGAACACCCGGCGCGCTTCGATCACGGCGCCCTCGAGGTCGCCGTTCGGCGCGATGTGCACCAGCCTGAGGTGGCGGACCCCCGCCCGCGACGCGATCTGCGCGGCGTCGAGCACACCGGTGTGCCCCGGGCCCGAGCCCGTCGCCTCGTGGACCAGGACGTCGGCCCCGGCCGCGAGGTGCTCGATGGTGGAGCACGGCTCGGTGTCGGCGGAGTAGGCCACACTGCCGCCGCCGTGGAGGTCCACGATGCGCAGACCCGTCACGGGCACGGCATGGCAACCGGGCGTGGCGGTGATCTCCCAGTCGTCGCTGCGGAAGACGGGCGCCCCCTCCTCGAGCGGCACCTCGTGGTATCGGACCTCGGGGTAACCGGGCCATTCGGAGGTGTCGAAGGCGTCGTGGAGGCGCCTCACCTGTTCGACGGCGGGAGCGATGCCGTAGACGTCCAGGGGCCGTCGTCGGCCGGCCAGCCACAGGCGTTCCATCATGAGCGGGAATCCCGACACGTGATCGGCGTGCTCGTGGGTCACCACCAGCGCTTCGATCCGGTCGAGGTCGAGCTCGTGGGCCAGGAGCCAGCGCACCACGTCGCCGCCGCAATCGATCACCACGGTGGAGGCCGGTCCGCTGACGGCCAGCATCGTCGTGGTCCGAGCGGCATCGGAGAACGCGGCCCCGGTGCCCAGGAGATGAAGTGTCGCCATGCTCCCCGCCTCCACAGGAAGGGCCGATCCCCGCACGTCTCGACCGGCCCCGGCGCGCCGCGCGGGGGACGTCGTGGTCCCCGTCCTCGGCGCGCGTTGCGGCCCATGATAGCTCCCACCCGCCTTCCTCGACCTGCGGCTGCCACAGCCGGGCGCATGGCGTCGGAGAGGGCGTTCGCGGGCGGCCGAAGGGGCGGAGGCGACCGACAACGCTCCGATAACGCTCCAATAACGCCGGTCTCGCTAGGCTCCGACCGTCTACGTACGAAAGGAGTCGCCATGAAGAAGAGGCTCGCTCTGCTTCTGATCACCAGCCTGGCGGTGTTCGCCGCTCTGCCCGCATGCTCGCCCGTGTCCCCAGGTGCCGGCGGAGGCGGGGGCGGTCTGTGCGCCGCGCTGCCCGCCAGCATCGATACCGCGACCTCGCTAGCCCCGGGCTGCTACGCTCCCGCCGGCAACGTCGACGTCAACGCGCCGCTGACCCTGATGCCCGGCGTTACGATCATCTTCAAGCAGGACAGCTTGATGAACGTCAACCCCGGAGGTTGGCTCACCGCGGTCGGTACCGCCGCTTCGGGCGGTGAGATCGTCTTCAAGGGCGCCAACGACGTGAAGGGCTTCTGGGCGGGCATCTACGTCTACTCCAGCAGCGCGAACAACGACCTCGAGTACGTCGAGATCCGCAACACCGGGAGCACCAACGCCGGCAACGGCACGGCCCTGTGGGTGGCTTCAGGCATCCCGTTCACGTTGCGGAACTCCATCCTCGACTACGGCCTCGGGATGGGGCTCGCTGTCGACGCCGGTGGCTCGATCGCCGACCTGACGCTCCAGGCCAACACCTTCGATCACCTGGACGGCTTCCCTGTGAGTCTGTCGGCGAACGCCGTCGGCGCCCTGGACCCTGCGAGTCAGTACACGAACAACGCCGACAACGCCGTCGAGGTCTTCGGGGGATCGGTGGATCTCGCCCAGACCTGGGGGAACCTCAAGGCGCCCTATCGCGTGGATGGGTTCGTGTCGGTCAACGCGTCCTTGACGCTCGCGCCGGGCTCGGACCTGCAGTTCACGCAGGGTACGTACATGGACGTCAACGCTTCGACCGGGGGGACCGTGGCCCTCACGGCCGTCGGTACGCCTGCGGCCGGGATCACCTTCGAGGGTGCCGTCTCGCCCGGCTCCAGCGTGCCCGCTACCTGGGGAGGCATCAACCTCCACGCCGGATCGAGCGGGGATCTCGAGTACGCGACCGTCAGCCACGCCGGCGGCAGCGGGAGCTGGCTGGGCGCAGCGATCGATGTTGCCAGCGGCGTCCCCTTCACCCTCAAGCACAGCGTGATCGACCATAGCGCCTCGATGGGGCTGGCGTTCGACGCCTCCACCGTCTATCCGGACCTCTCCTTGCAGGCCAACACCTACAGCAACAACGTGAGCTACCCGGTCAGCGTGACGATGGACGGCGCCGGTGCGCTCGACCCGACGAGCACCTACCTCAACAACGGCGACGAGCGGGTCGAGGTCTTCGATTCATCCCTTTCCCACGCTCAGACGTGGAAGCATCTCGCCGACCCCTACTACGTCGACGGCACACCTTCGGTCGATGCGGCCCTCACGATCGCCCAGGGGACCCAGGTCCAGGTCGCCATGAACACGACGTTCACGGTGAGCTCGAGCGGAACGCTGAACGCGGACGGCGGATCCTCGGCTTCGATGATCACGTTCACGACGGGAGCGCCCGGCAGCACCTGGAACGGGATAGATCTCTCCAGTGGTAGCGACATCCTCAACTACGTCGTTGTGGAACATGCGGACAGCTCCGGATCAGGCGAGGTCTTCACCCGGGTCTCCGGGGTCCAGATCAACAACAGCATCTTCCAGAACAGCCCGGACAAGGCGATCTGTTGGGACGTGAGCGCCCAGCCCTCGACCTCCAACGACCAGTACCTGTCCGTCAACACCACGCCTACGCAAGGCTGCCTGCCCTGACGTACGCACGGCTCTCGCTCGGGGTCGGACCGTTCCTACGGTCCGACCCCCGCATCGGAGCGTCGACTGTGACGTCGAAAGACGACCATCGAACCTACGTACTCCGCATCTGGACCGAGCAGGAGCACGGTCGCTCGCCCGCCTTCCGCGCGGCACTGCTGAACGTGGCGACGAGGGAGACGCGCTACTTCTCGGACGTTGCCGAGCTCGCCGTCCACCTGGAGTCACTCCCGGCGGATGGGCTCGACCCCGAGGCCTGACGGAGCAGGGTCGGCCTCGGAGGCTCGTGTCGCGAACGCCCGCAGGAAGAGCTGCATCAGCGGCCCGATGCCCAACGCGAACAGCACCGTGCCGAGCCCGACCTGGCCGCCCATCGCCCAGCCGGTCGCCAGCACCACCAGCTCGAGCCCGGTGCGCGTGAGGCGCACGCTGAGGCGCAGCATCCGAGCGAGCCCCAGGACGAGACCGTCGCGCGGCCCGGCCCCGAAGCGAGCGGCGATGTAGAGGCCGGTACCGAGCCCCTGCAGCGTGAGGCCGAGCAGGAACTCCGGGATGCCGCCGACGTAGCCGTGCGCCTGCGGGAAGCCGGGCAGGGCCCGGAAGGCGTCGACCCACGGCCCGACCAGCAGCATGTTGAGGGCCGTCCCCAGGCCCGGCCGCGTGCGCGTCAGCACCACGCTGAGGAGCAGCACGACCAGCCCCACGCCTTGCAGGGCACGGCCGAAGCTCAGGCCGGTGACGAGGCTGACGCCCTGGTGGAAGACGGTCCACGGCCCCAAGCCGATGCCGGCGTCGAGCATGAACGCGATGCCCAGGCCCAGCGCCGCAAGGCCCAGGTTGAGGCGGACCAGGCGATGCCAGAAGCTGCGCTTGGAGGCGGCGCCGAGCGCTCCGACGGTCACCCCTGGACTCTACAGCCTCGATCGGTCGGCCGCCGCATCGGCTCAGCGCGTGCTGACCCACACCGACTTCACCTCGGTGTAGAGCTCGATCGCCTCCTCGCCCATCTCGCGCCCGAAGCCCGACTCCTTGTAGCCGCCGAAGGGCGAGGCTGCGTCGAAGACGTTGTAGGTGTTGATCCACAGGGTGCCGGTGCGGAGCTCCGCGGCCACTCGGTGCGCCCGCGCCAGGTCGCGCGTGAAGATGCCGCCGGCCAGGCCGTAGCGCGAGTCGTTGGCGAGCTGCACGGCCTCGTCCTCGTCGTCGAAGGGGATGATGGCGCCGACGGGGCCGAAGATCTCCTCCTGGACGATGGCCTGCCGGGTGTTCTCGGTGAGGAACAGCGTGGGCTCGAGGAAGAAGCCCGGATCGCGGGCCCCGCCCCCGGCCACCAGCGTGCTGCCCGAGGCCTTGCCCTGCTCGACGTAGCCGAGCACGCGCTGGCGCTGCTCCTCGCTGATCAGCGGCCCCATGCTGGTGCCCTCGTCGAGGCCGGGACCGAGGCGCACCTTGGCCGCCTGCGCCGCCAGCTTCTCGACCACCTCGTCGACGATGCCGCGCTGCACCAGCATGCGGCTGCCGGCGGTGCAGAGCTGCCCCTGGTTGTAGAAGATGCCGAGGCCCAGGCCGAACAGCGCCGTCTTCATGTCGGCGTCGTCGAACACGATGCTGGCCGACTTGCCGCCGAGCTCCAGCGATACCCGCGCCATGCGCGTCGCCGCCTCGGCCATGATCTGCTTGCCCACGGCCGTCGAGCCGGTGAAGGTGATCTTGTCGACGCCGGCGTGCTCCACCAGGGCCTTGCCGGTGCTGCCATCGCCGGTGACGACGTTCACGACGCCCTTCGGGAAGCCCAGGTCGTCGAGGATCTCCGCCAGGCGCAGGGCGCTCAGCGGCGTCTCCTCGGCCGGTTTCAGCACCACCGTGCACCCGGCAGCCAGGGCGGGCGCCAGCTTCCACGCGGCGATCAAGAGCGGGAAGTTCCAGGGCACGATGGCGGCCACCACCCCCACCGGGTCGCGCAGCGTGTAGTTGAAGACGCTGCGCGCCGACACCGGAACGGTGCGGCCCCCGATGGTCGGGGCCAGGCCGGCGAAGTAGCGGAAGTGGTTGGCCGCCAGCGGCACGTCGCCGCGCCGCGACTCCTTGAGCGGCTTGCCGTTGTCGAGCGTCTCGATCTCGGCCAGCTCGTCGACGTGCGCCTCGATGGCGTCGGAGACGCGCGTTAGCCAGCGTGAGCGCTCCAGCGGGGGCAGTCGGCGCCAGCCGTCGAAGGCGCTGCGCGCCGCCTCCACGGCGGCGTCCACCTCGGCGTGGCCGCCGAAGGGGACCTCCGCCAGCACCTCGCCGTTGGCCGGGTTCAGGGTCGCGAAGGTGCGGTCGGCGGCGATCCAGGCCCCGCCGATGTAGAGGCGCTTGTCGCGTTGCAGGTAGCTCTCGGTGGCGTCCAGCATCGTCAGCTCCTGGTCTCCCGGCGCGTTCGGGCGGCGCCGGGGCGGGTCTCGGGGGTCGGGGAGAGGGTCGTGGCGATCAGCTCGAGCAGCGGCGTGGGGTCACGCAGGTCCTGCACCACGCGGTCGGCTCCGGCGGCGCGGAGCGCGTCGGCGCTCCAGCGTCCGGTGGCGACGGCCAGCACCGGCGCCCCGTGCGCGTGGGCGGCCTCCACGTCGCGCGGGGTGTCGCCCACCAGCACGGGCCGCGGCACCGCGGTGGCCCCGTGCCGCAGGCGGTAGCGCCGCTGCGCCAGCGGCACCAGGTCGGCGCGGCGCGGAGCGTCGTCGCCGTGGACGCGTACCGCGAAGGGGTCGGTCCGTCCCGGCTGCGTCATCCCGGTGGCCTCCAGCTTCAGGGTGGCCACCGCGGCGACGTTGCCGGTGAGGATGCCGAGGGCCACCCGCGGCTCGGTCGCCAGCCGTTCGAGGGTGCTGCGTGCGCCGGGCAGCGGGCGCATGCGATCGGCCTGACGGCGCATGGCCGCCAGGTAGTACTGGTGGAACTCGCCGGCGCGGCCGCGCAGGTCGAGCTCGGGATGCCGCTCGGCGAGCTCCTCGAAGATGACGGGATCGAGCTTCCCCGAGGGGTCGAGCTCGTCGACGCGGAAGGCGTCGCCGAAGAGCGCGGTGCCGGCCTCCAGCATGGCGCGCCGGCCGGTCCCACCGGGCGCGACCAGGGTGCCGTCGATGTCGAACAGCACCAGCGCGATGGCGGAGGCCGCGGCCGTCATCGTCCCTTCCAGGTGGGGGTGCGCTTCTCCAGGAAGGCGCGCAGGCCCTCCCGGCGGTCCTCGGTGCCGAAGAGCAGCGCGAAGGCGTGCCGCTCGAGGGCGTTGCGCCGCTCCGGCCGGTTGAGGCGGATCGGCCCGACCCCGCCGTCGAGGCGTTCGTCGATGGGATGTCCGGCGCCGTCCGTACCTGTCGCCGCCACCCTAGCCCACCTCCTCGGCGTCGGCGATCAGCACCGTGGCCAGGTCGCCGGCGAACGCCCGAAGGTCCTCGGCGACGCGCTGGTTGGCCTCGGAGCGCATCGCCTCCTTGAGGGCCGTTCGGTCGGCGAAGTGCATCTCGGCGATGAGCGCGTAGGCCGGCTCGCCCCCGAAGGCGTCGGCGGTGACGCGATCGACCACCAGGCGTTCGAGGCCGGGCAGCGCCCGCACCAGGGGCGTGTGGACCTCGCGGTAGTGCTCGAAGAAGGCGTCGGGATCGTCGGGGCGGCGGTACAGCGCGATCAGCTTGACCATGGTCTCCCTCCGGCGCGGGCCGGGCTCACCCGCCCGCCTCGTCGGCCTGGGCCCGGGTGAGCCGCCAGCGCTCGCGCAGGCGCTCGAAGCTGCGCTCGAGCCGGACCTGCGACAGGATCACCTGGGTGGTGGTGCCCTCGCCGACCACGTCGCCCAGCTCGTTGACGGCGCGCACGTCGGCCACCACGCGGTTGCCCTCCTGGCTGCGGAGCCGCGCCGTCACCTCGACCCGCATGCCGGGGAGGGCGGACGCCAGGTGCGTGAGCCCCACCTGGTAGCCGATCCCCTCCTCGCCGTCCTCGAGGTAGGGCAGGATGAGCTTGCGTCCGGCCAGCTCCGCGTGCTTGGTGAGCCAGTAGGTGGCGTACACGGGGTGCAGGCGGCCCAGCCGCGGGTCGGCCTGCTCGAAGTCGACGGTCATGGCGTCGGTCACGACGATGTCGTGGCGCGCTTCGCTGCCCTCGGGGATGGCTCGCACGTCGCTACAGCGTCCGTTCGTCGACGACCCGGTGCAGCTTGCCACCGGCCGAGCGCGGGACCGTCCCCGGCGCCAGCAGCGATACCTCGACGGCGATGCCGAGGTGCTCGCGGATGCGGTGCTGGACGGCGTCGCGCAGCACGCGTACGGCGCGCTTCCCACGCTGGTCGCCGTCGGCGAGGACGCCCTCGCCGACGGCGCGGAAGGCCTCCTCGGTGAGCTCCAGACGGAGCTCGAGCTCGTCGAGCGTGCGCGTCCTCCGCACCAGCAGCTGGTAGTGGGGCGAGGCCTCGGCCAGGCCGGCCAGGGCCGCTTCGATCTGGGTGGGGTAGACGTTGACCCCGCGCACGATCAGCATGTCGTCGGCCCGCCCCTTGATGCGGCCGATGCGCGCGTGGGTGCGGCCGCCGGGTCCGGGCTCGCGCGTCAGCGAGGTGATGTCCCCCGTCCAGTAGCGCAGCAGCGGCAACGCCTCCTTGGTCAGCGTGGTGATCACCAGCACCCCCTCCTCGCCGTCGGGCAACGGCTCGCCGCTGTCGCGGTCGACGATCTCCGGGTAGAAGTGGTCCTCCCACAGGTAGCTGCCGTCCTGCTCCTCGACGGCCTCGTTGGCGACGCCCGGTCCGATGACCTCGGAGAGCCCGTAGATGTTGGTGGCGCGGATGCCGAGGCCCCGCTCGACGTCCTGCCGGATCGTCTCGGTCCAGGGCTCGGCGCCGAGGACGCCGTACTCGAGGCTGATCTGGTCGGGGGGCACGCCGCGGCTGCGGAAGGCCTCGGCCAGCGTCTGCGCGTACGACGGTGTGCAGGCGATGATCTGGGGCTGGAGGTCGAGGATGAGCATGACCTGGCGTTCGGTCATGCCGCCGGAGGCGGGCACCACCGTCATGCCCAGGCGCTCGGCGCCGGCGTGGAGCCCGAGCCCGCCGGTGAACAGCCCGTAGCCGTAGGCGTTGTGGAACACCATGCCGGGCCGCGCGCCGCCGGCGGCCAGGCTGCGGGCGTTGACCTCGGCGAAGGTCTCGAGGTCGCGCCGGGTGTAGCCGACCAGAGTGGGTCGGCCGCGGGTCCCGCTGGAGGCGTGGATGCGCAGCACCTGCTCCTGCGGGACGGCGAACATCCCCATCGGGTAGGAGGCGCGCAGGTCCTCCTTGCGCGTCAGGGGCAGGCGCGTCAGGTCCGCGACGCCGCGCACGGCGCCGGGGTGGAGGCCCGCTTCGTCCATGCGCTGCCGGTAGAAGGGCACGCGCTCGTAGACGTACGCCGCAAGTCGGCGTGCGCGCCCGTCCTGGAGGGCGCGCAGCTGGGGGCGCGGGAGGGTCTCGACGGCGGGATCGAACATGCTCACCTCCGGCCCGAGGAGCGGGCCCGCGGGACGCGTCGGCCTCCCGGCCAGCGCCGCGGCCGCCCTTCGGCGGCGGCCTGGCCGGGGGCCTTCGGTCCGGCGGAGCTCACGTCGGCACCGCGGCGCCCACCGCGGGCGGCACGCGCTCGGCGCCGACCGCGGCCAGGCGCGCGAG